>NZ_JCAFRH010000010.1:0-147074 GCF_059367875.1 Stenotrophomonas sp. YJH_SMC_16
CCGTCTTCAACATTCTGGCAAGGAAGCTGGCCAGGATCGCCTGGGGCGTGTTCAAAAGCGGCCGAGACTTCGATCCGGCCATGCTGAAGGTCGGTCAAGCCTGCTTCCAGCAGGCTTGACCACGAACATAGGATCTCGACTGCCTGCCCTCTGTAGAGCCGAGCCCATGCTCGGCTGATAGGCAAACGCAGCCGAGCATGGGCTCGGCTCTACAACGGCAACCCCACCAGCGGCACCGGATACTGGCGACCGGCACGCAGCGGGCGGAAATAATCGGCATTGCGATAGAAGGCGGAATCCTGCACGCCATGCCAGCCGGGAATACCGGCCAATGGCAGGGGCCGCAGCTGCAGCGGATCGGTCACTGCCCTGCCCTCGGCGATGGCCGCGGTCACTGCGTCAACGCAGGCATCATCGACTTCGTCGCGCACCACCACGCACTTGCCCACCAGCCGGCGGCCCGGCAGCAGCGCCTGCTCCATCAGCGCGTGCCCGAATACCGCAGCGATGGCGATGTCTCCGCTCAGCCAGTGCGCTGGCTCGAACAATGCATGCCAGTCATGCCCATCCCACGCACGCATAAACGAGTCATCGCGCACGCGCACGATCACGCCGGTCTCGTCGAACTGGGTCAATGCGGCCTGCGCACGGTTGCGCTGGCCCGGCGGCATCGCCTCGATATGCCGGCACTGCTGCACATTGAGGGCCTGCTTGAGCTGCGGGTAACGGGCCCACACCAGTGCATTGAACAGGTCGTGCCAGTTGTCGGCGCGGGTGGCGATAAGCCCCTGCGCGATGCGGGCTTCGTAGTGCAGGCCGTCAGCCAGCAGCGCGGCATCCTGCTCGACCAGGTGCTTGCCGGGCAGCGTGAGGCGTGCCTCGAGCGCTGCAATGGACGGCCACTCCGGGCCTTCCAACAGATCACGAACGTCGCGCAATCCGGCAAACACCGGGTGCGCGAACACCTGCGGATCGACCGCCGCACGCGGCGGCGGCACGAAGCGGCGGACACCGCTGCCGTCACCGGCGGCGGTCGTCGCGGTGGTCACAGCATCTTGAGATCGAATGCCGGGCGGGTAGCGGCCGGCAGCGCGTCACCGTACAGGTCGTGCTCGTCGCTCTCGGTGATTTCCACGTCGACGAACTCACCCACGCGCAGCGGCACCTGGTCGGCATTCTGGATGTGCACCAGGCCGTCGATCTCCGGGGCATCGGCCTTGGAGCGGGCCACGGCGATATCGCCTTCGATGGCGTCGACCAGGCACTGCTGCACGGTGCCGATTTTGGCTTCCAGGCGTGCCGCGGAAATCCGCGCCTGCTTTTCCATGAAACGGGCCAGGCGCTCCTGCTTCACTTCCTCCGGTACCGCATCGGGCAGGTCGTTGGCGGTGGCGCCTTCCACCGGCGAATAGGCGAACGCACCGACGCGGTCCAGCTGCGCTTCGTCGAGGAACGACAGCAGCTCTTCGAACTCGGCCTCGGTCTCGCCCGGGAAGCCAACGATGAAGGTCGAACGCACGGTGATGTCCGGGGCGATACGGCGCCAGTTCTGTACGCGCTCCAGGGTCTTCTCGACCGCGCCGGGGCGCTTCATCAGGCGCAGGATGCGCGGGCTGGCATGCTGGAACGGAATGTCCAGGTACGGCAGGATGCGGTTCTCGGCCATCAGCGGCACCACCTCGTCCACGTGCGGGTACGGGTAGACGTAGTGCATGCGCACCCACGCATCCAGCTCGGACAGGCCTTCGCACAGCGCCTTCAGGCGGGTCTGGTAGGCCTTGTTGCGCCACATCTTCTCGGCGTACTTCACGTCCACGCCATAGGCCGAGGTGTCCTGCGAAACCACCAGCAGCTCGCGCACGCCGCCCCGCACCAGGCGCTCGGCTTCGCGCAGCACCTCATCCACCGGGCGCGAGACCAGCTTGCCGCGCATCGACGGAATGATGCAGAAGCTGCACTTGTGGTTGCAGCCTTCGGAAATCTTCAGGTAGGCGTAGTGGCGCGGGGTCAGCTTGATGCCGTAGTCGGGCACCAGGTCCACGAACGGATCGTGCTTGGGCGGCAGCGCTTCATGCACCGCTTCCATCACGCTCTGGTAGTCCTGCGGGCCGGACACCGCCAGCACGTTGGGGTACGCCTCGCGGATCTGCTCCGGGCGCTTGCCCAGGCAGCCGGTGACGATGACCTTGCCGTTCTGGTTCATCGCCTCGCCAATCGCGTCCAGCGATTCGGTCACTGCCGAATCGATGAAACCGCAGGTGTTGACCACCACCACGTCGGCCGAATCGTAGGACGGCACGATGTCGTAGCCTTCCGAGCGGAGCTGGGTAAGGATGCGTTCGGAATCGACAAGGGCCTTCGGGCAGCCAAGGCTGACGAAGCCGACTTTGGGGTTCAGCTGGGACATGGAATCGCGGGACTCTGGGGGCCTGGGCCCCTGCCGTCGTGGCAGGGGTTCCTGGGGGCCGGGGCCTGAAAGGGCGCCAGTATACCGGGGTTGGCGGCCGCGCTCTGAATGGCCAGCCGCCCGATCCCGCACAGCCGCTGACATCGCGCTAACCCACGCTGCACCGACAATGCCGTTCTGTTCCCCACAACGAGATGGAAACGATGGCCGAGTGGATCACCCTGGATACGCATCACGGCCCGGTACGGGCCTGGCAGGCCCTGCCGGAGGGCACCCCGCGTGGCGGGCTGGTGGTGGTGCAGGAAATTTTCGGCGCCAACCCGCACATCCGCGGCGTAGCGGAGCGCTTCGCGGCCGAAGGCTACGCGGTGCTGGCGCCGTCGTTCTTCGACCTGGTCGACGGTGCAGAAGCCGATCCGGATGCCCTGCCCTATGACGCCGAAGGCGTGAAGCAGGGCCTGGAACGGGTGACCGCACTGGGCATGGAGAAGGCGCTGGAGGTCGTGCGTGCAGCCGCCACCCGGCTGGCGCCCCAAGGCAAGGTCGGCACGGTGGGCTACTGCTGGGGCGGCACCGTGGCGATGCTGTCGGCCCTGCGCCTGGGCCTGCCCTCGGTCAGCTATTACGGTGCGCGCAATGTCCAGTTCCTGGATGAGACGCCCAAGGCCCCGGTGATCTTCCACTTCGGCGCCCAGGACAAGAGCATCCCGCCGGAGGCGGTCCAGGCCCATCGCGAGAAGCTGCCGCAGATGGCCACCTTCGTCTATCCGGCCGACCACGCCTTCAACCGGGAGGTCGGACATGCGTATGATCCAGACAGCGCCACCCTGGCGCTGCAACGCACCCTGGACTTCTTCTCGGAGCATCTTGGATGAGCGATTTCGAACTCGATTCACGCCTGGCCACCGATAGCGTGCTGGTGGCCGAAGGACCGTTGTCGCAAGTGCGGCTGATGAACGACGAACGATTCCCCTGGCTGGTGCTGGTACCGCGCTTGGCCGGGGTGACCGAGTGGATCGAGCTGGACGGCGAGCAGCAGGACAAGCTGCGCACCGAGCTCAACCGCGCCTGCAAGGCCCTGAAGGGCGCCGACGGGGTGGAGAAGATCAATATCGGTGCGCTGGGCAACATCGTGCGCCAGCTGCATTTCCATGTGATCGGCCGCCATGACGGCGACCCCGCGTGGCCGGGCCCGGTCTGGGGCAGCGGCCCCGCGCACCGCTACGAGCCGGGTGCGCTGGACCAGCATGTCGCCTACTGGAAGGAACGGCTAGGATATCCAGCCCAGTCCTGAGCGTTTGCCGACCCGATGCGATTCAACCTCGTTGCCGCCGTCCTGCTGATCCTGATCGGCCTGTTCATGCTCGCCAGCAACCTGGGCTGGACGCACCTGAACCTGTCCAAGCTGCTGCTGACCTGGTGGCCGGTGGCATTGGTGGGTGTCGGCATCGCGATGCTGTTCGGTCGCGGGAAATAAAGAAGGCGGCGCATTGCGCCGCCCTCCTTCATGTAGAGCCGAGCCATGCTCGGCTTCACAAATCGCCTGCAATCTTCAGGTCCGCGGCAGCGTCACGCCGGTCTGGCCCTGGTACTTGCCGCCACGATCGCGGTACGACGTCTCGCAGATGTCGTCGGCGGCCGCCTGGAAGAACAGCATCTGCGCTACGCCTTCATTGGCGTAGATGCGCGCCGGCAGCGGCGTGGTGTTGCTGAATTCCAGGGTGACGTGCCCTTCCCATTCCGGTTCCAGCGGGGTCACGTTGACGATGATGCCGCAGCGCGCGTAGGTGCTCTTGCCCAGGCACACCACCAGGGTGTCGCGCGGGATGCGGAAGTACTCCACGGTGCGCGCCAGCGCGAAGCTGTTGGGCGGGATGATGCATTCATCGCCGACGATATCCACGAAGCTGCCCGGATCGAAGTGCTTGGGATCGACGATGGTCGAGTTGATGTTGGTGAACACCTTGAACTCGCGCGAGCAGCGCACGTCGTAGCCGTAGCTGGAGGTACCATAGCTGACGATGCGCTCGCCGTTGGCCTGCTTGACCTGCCCGGCCTCGAACGGCTCGATCATGCCGTGCTGCTCGGACATGCGGCGGATCCAACGGTCACTCTTGATGCTCATGCTTTGTCCTGGGGTGCGAGGGGGCGCGAGGATTCTAGCAGGGGGCCGGGCGTCGCCGGCGGCCCCTGCCCGGGCACTTACAGCAGCGACGACAGGATCGGGATCGAGGCACGCGGACGCTTGCCAACCTCCTCGATCAGGCGCTGCGCGGCATGGCGGTAGGCCTGGGCCGGGACGGAATCCGGCTGGGCCACGGTGATCGGGGTACCGGAATCGCCCTGCTCGCGGATGCCGATCTGCAGCGGCAGCGAACCGAGCAACGGCACGCCGTACTGCGCGGCCATGCGCTCGCCGCCGCCCTCGCCGAACAGGTGCTCGACATGCCCGCAGCTGCTGCAGGTATGCACCGCCATATTCTCGACGATGCCCAGCACCGGCACCTCGACCTTCTCGAACATCTTCAGCGCCTTCTTCGCGTCCAGCGTGGCGATGTCCTGTGGCGTGGTGACGATCACCGCACCGGCCAGCGGGATCTTCTGGGTCAGGGTCAGCTGGATGTCGCCGGTGCCCGGCGGCAGGTCGATCAGCAGGTAGTCCAGGTCGTCCCACAAGGTGTCATTGAACAGCTGGGTCATCGCCGAGGTGGCCATCGGCCCACGCCAGATCATCGGCGTGTCCTCTTCGATCAGGTAGCCGATCGACATGGTGTCGACGCCAAACGCACGCAGCGGCTCGATGCTCTTGTTGTCCGGGCTTTCCGGACGGCCGGACAGGCCCAGCATGGCCGGCACGCTGGGGCCATAGATGTCGGCGTCGAGCACGCCCACGCGCGCGCCGAGCTGCTGCAGCGCCACGGCCAGATTGACCGCGGTGGTCGACTTGCCGACGCCGCCCTTGCCCGAACCAACCGCGATCACATTGCGGATGCGGGCATGCGGCGTGAGTCCCTTCTGGACCTGGCTTGCATGGGGACGGCGGGGAGAACTGTTCACAACGAGCACCGGCGGGGTCAGGGGGAATAACCGAGCATCATACAAGCTGGACGTAACCTGACTGAAATTCAGGATTGCTACAGATTCGTGCACAGATTGTTAAGTTCATGTTACGTTCGACCCGCACTGTTTTGGGCTGCGGAGCTGGCATTTCCAGCCCGCGCGATGGCGCATGCGCAGTGCCGTTTTTGTTTTTGCTCTCCAATGGAACTACATGAACTACGTAAGCAACACCGCACGTCGCAACACGCTCGCCGTCGCCCTGATTTCCGCTCTGATGGCCGCCGCCCCGGCAATGGCCCAGGACAAGGCGACCAACCTGGACAAGATCACCGTCACCGGTTCGCTGATCCCGCAGACCCAGGTTGAAACCCAGACCCCGGTGATGTCCATCACCGCCGAAGACATCCAGACCCGCGGCTTCAGCAGTGTTGCTGAAGTGCTGCAGCAGTCGTCGCTGACCACTGGCGGCCTGCAGGGCGGCCAGACCTCGGGTTCGTTCACCCAGGGCGCCGAAGCCGCCGGCATGTTCGGCCTGAATCCGGGCTACACCAAGTACCTGATCAACGGCCGCCCGATGCTCTCGTATCCGGCGCTGTACAACGGCAGCGAAACCTTCAACAACATCAGCGGCATTCCGATCGACATCGTCGAGCGCATCGAAGTGCTGCCGGGCGGCCAGTCCTCGCTGTACGGCTCGGACGCGATCGCCGGTGTGGTCAACATCATCCTGAAGGAGCGCATGGACGGCGGCACCATGACCCTCCGTGGCGGCACCTACACCGAAGGCGGCGGCAGCAACATCCGCTTCAGCGCTGCCAAGGGCATCAACGCCTTCGACGACCGCTTCCATGCGCTGTTCAACGTGCAGATCGAGAACGGCAGCCCGATCTGGGGCTACCAGCGCGACATCACCCGCCAGAACAACCCGGTCGGCTACACCGCCCAGGTTCCGTCGAACGACTTCGCCGTCATCACCAACGCTGACAACAAGCTGCTGATGATGGACCCGAGCCGTTGCGCCAACGTCGCCGGGCTGTATGACGGCACCACCGTGGTCGGCCAGCGCGCGTCGGGCGAGTCCTGCGGTTCGGTGTACAGCGCCGGCTACAAGACCCTGAAGAACGGCAAGAACAGCGGCCAGTTCTACTCGTCGATGACCTTCGACGTGAACGACAACTTCCAGCTGTTCGCCGACGTGCTGTACAGCAAGGAAAAGACCGAGTTCACCTCCGGCTCGAGCGCCCTGTGGTGGGGCACCAAGTCGGTCATGGGCGGCTTCTACGACCAGGGCCTGGGCAAGGTCGTGAACCTGCAGCGCGCCTTCGCGCCGGAAGAAATCGGCCCGGGCCACTACAACAACATCATGAACTCCGACGAAAGCCGTGCCTACCAGGTCACCCTGGGCGGCAAGGGCATGGTCGGCGACTGGGACTACAGCGCCAGCTTCACCCGTGGCGAGTACCGCCTGAACCAGAACCGCTTCGTGCGCTGGAAGGACAAGATCGAAGACTTCTTCGGCCAGACCGTGCTGGGCCCGCGCCTGGGCACCTCGGCTGGCGGCTTCGGCATCTACAACCCGGACTATGCGGCCTTCTACTCGCCGATCACCCCGGACCAGTTCGCCAGCTTCACCGGCTATGGTACCCACCGCAGCAAGACCTGGCAGAACCTGGGTCGGGTGCAGGTGACCAACGGCTCGCTGTTCAGCCTGCCGGGCGGTGATGCCGGCCTGGCCGTCGTGCTGGAAGGTGGCAGCGAAGGCTGGGATTACTCGCCGGACCAGGCGTTCGTTGATGGCAATGTGTGGGGCACCACCGCCGTCGCCGGCGCCGGCCACCGCAGCAACTACGCGGTCACCAGCGAACTGCGCATGCCGCTGCACGACACCCTGACCGTCAGCGCCTCGGGCCGCTATGACGCCTTCAAGATCGCCGACAAGACCGTCGACAAGGCCACCTACAGCATCGGCCTGGAGTTCCGTCCGATCGAGAGCCTGCTGCTGCGCGGCAAGTACGGTACCGCCTTCCGCGCACCGACCCTGTCCGATGCCTTCCAGGGCATGAGCGGTTCGTACTCGTCCGGCCAGAACGACTACTACCGCTGCAGCCAGATGGGTTACGGCCTGCGTGATGAGGCCTGCTCGTTCTACAAGAACACCTCGGTGTACAGCGAAAAGTCCGGCAACCCGGACCTGAAGCCGATCACCGCCGATGTCTGGAGCGCAGGTGTGGTGTGGGCCCCGGTCAGCAACTTCTCGCTGTCGGCCGACTACTACAACTGGAAGATCAAGAACGAGGTCAAGACCCTGAGCTCGGACCAGCTGCTGCTGGCCGAGTACCAGTGCCACAACGGCCTGCCGAACAACACCTCGGCCAGCTGCGGTGACGTGACCAACTGGATATCCCGCGACGCCGGTGGCAACCTGACCCGCGTATACACGCCGAAGCTCAACGTTGCCAGCCAGAACCTGGAAGCGGTGACCGTGGCGGCCAAGTACCAGCAGGATATCGGCCGCTTCGGCTCGCTGATGTTCTCCGGCAACTACACCAACATGCTGAAGCGTGAAGTGCAGCCGATGCCGGGCGCCGCCAAGCTCGACCTGCTGAGCGACCCGTACAACATGTGGTACTACGACAACTTCGCCAAGGTCCGCGGCGATCTGTCGGTGGCCTGGAACATCGCCAAGTTCACCACCACCGTGTACGCCAACTACGTCGGCAGCACCCCGAACTACCTGGCCTACACCGGCCGCAGCTACGGCTACGTCCACTCCTCCGGCGCCAAGGCCGGCAAGTGGGGTTCGTACACCACGTACAACCTGAGCATGAACTACCAGGCACAGGAAGATCTGGTCCTGTCGCTGATGGTCAACAACGTGTTCAACAAGCTGCCGGAAGGCCAGCGCTACAACTACCCGGGCAACGAATCGACCCCGTTCAATGACGGCTTCTACAGCGTCTACGGCCGCCAGATCTCGGCCCAGGTCAAGTACAACTTCTGATCCCGTCGTTTTCCGGACTCCGTGTCTGGACCAGGCCCCGCTTCGGCGGGGCCTTTTTTTTTGGTTCCAGGAAGCCTTCGGTAAAGCAGTGATGCAGAAGCAGCAAATGCACTACGACAGACTGACCTTCATATCGCCATCTTTTGAAACACACCAAAACAATTGGCGTTAACCATTGATCTGCCGACATTTTTCAGGCCAAACGCCGATTGACGAAATGACGATCGTGTGCACTCTGCGTTAAGTGCGTGTTACGGTCCGGCTGAATGGAATGCAACTGAACAGATCGTTAAACCGACATGGAAGCCGGTCGCCAAGACATCTCACTACGGGGATTTTCCATGTCTCGCCATCGTTCCACACTCTCGCGCCACCCACTGACCCTCGCCCTCCTCGGCACGCTGCTCGCCTCCGGCACGGCCCTGGCGCAAAGCAACAATGCGCCGACCCAGCTTGACCGCGTGACGGTCACCGGGTCGCTGATTCCGCAGACCGAGATCGAGAACCACACGCCGGTCCTGACCGTGACCGCCGAGGACATCCAGACCCGCGGCTTCACCAGCGTTGCCGATGTCCTGCAGCAGTCCTCGCTGTCCACGGGTGGCCTGCAGGGCGGCCAGACCTCGGCCTCGTTCACCCAGGGCGCCGAAGCCGCCGGCATGTTCGGCCTCAGCCCGGGTTACACCAAGTACCTCATCAACGGTCGCCCGATGCTTTCGTATCCGGCGCTGTACAACGGCGGCGATACGTTCAACAACATCAGCGGCATTCCGATCGACATCGTCGAGCGCATCGAGATCCTGCCGGGCGGCCAGTCCTCACTGTATGGCTCCGATGCGATCGCTGGCGTGGTCAACATCATCCTCAAGGAACGCATGGATGGTGGCGTCCTCAACGTACGTGGTGGCGCCTACAGTGAAGGCGGCGGCAACAGCTTCCGCCTCAGCGGCGCCCGCGGCTTCAATGGCGTGGATGATCGCTTCCATGCGCTGGTCAACGTGCAGTATGAGAAGACCAGCCCGATCTGGGGTTACCAGCGCGACCTGACCAAGGTCAACAATCCCGACGGCTACAGCCCGCAGTACGTCTCCAACGATTTCCTGGTGCTGTTGCCGGCCAACAACAACCGTTACGCGATGATGGACCCGAACCTGTGCGCCAATGTGGCCGGGCAGTTCGATGGCACCACGGTGCTCGGCACCCGGCCCACCGGCCAGGCATGTGGCTCCACCTATGGCACCGGCTACAAGACCATCAAGAACGGCAAGGAAAGCGCGCAGATCTACAGTTCTGCCACGTTCGACGTGAATGACAACTTCCAGTTGTTCGGCGATGCGCTGTACAGCCTGGAAGAGGTCAAGTACGCGACGGGTTCCGGCTACACCTGGTGGGGCACCTCGTCCGGCTGGGGCCGCTTCTATGACCAGGCCAGTGGCCAGTACATGAACCTGCAGCGGGTGTTCGCCCCGGAAGACATCGGTGTCGCCGGCTACCGCGACATCATGAACACCGACCGCAACAAGGCCTACCAGGTAACGCTGGGCGGCCGCGGCACGGCCGGCAACTGGGACTACAGCCTCAGCTTCACCCGCGGCGAGTACAAGCTGACCGAGCGCAACTTCGTGCGCTGGAATGACCCGATCAACGATTACTTCGAACAGCGCGTGCTCGGCCCGGTGCTGGGCACCACCAGCACCGGTTACGACATCTACAGCCCGAACTGGGAAGCCTTCTACGCGCCGCTGCCGGCCGGAGACTTCCAGACCTTCACCGGTTACAGCTACAGCCAGAGCCGTACCTGGCAGAACCTGGCCCGTGCACAGGTCACCAACGGCTCACTGTTCAAGCTGCCGGGCGGCGACGCCGGCCTGGCCGTGGTCGTTGAAGGTGGCAGTGAAGGCTGGGACTACAGCCCCGATCCGGGCCTGATGGATGGCAGCGTCTGGGGCACCACGGCGGTCTCCGGTGCCGGCCACCGCAGCAACTATGCGGTGACCGGTGAGCTGCGTCTGCCGCTGCATGACACGCTGACAGTCACCGGCTCCGGCCGCTACGACGCCTTCAAGATCGGCAGCAACACCGTCGACAAGTCCACCTACAGCATCGGCATCGAGTTCCGCCCGATCGAGAGCCTGCTGTTCCGCGGCAAGTACGGCACTGCCTTCCGCGCGCCGACCCTGTCCGACGCATTCCAGGGCCGCAGCGGCTACTATGCCAACGGCTCCACCGACTACTACCGTTGCGGTCAGCTGGGCTACGACCCGGCCAACACCACCGGTTGCCCGTATGACAGCGTCTCGGTATTCGGCACCCGCGCCGGCAATCCGGACCTGGAACCGATCACCGCCGACGTCTGGAACGCAGGTGTTGTGTGGGCACCGATCAACAACCTGTCGCTGTCGGTGGACTACTACAACTGGAAGATCAAGAACGAGGTCGATACGCTCAGCTCCGACCAGCTGCTGCTGGCCGAGTACTACTGCCGTGGCGGCCAGGCCAACAACACCTCGGCCAGCTGCCAGAACGTCGACGACTGGATCACCCGCGATGCGTCCGGCGTGCTGGACGAGATCTACACCCCGAAGATGAACGTCGCCCGCCAGAACCTGGAAGCGCTGACCGCCAGCTTCAAGTACGTGCACGACATGGGCCGCTTCGGTTCGTTGCAGTTCTCGGGCAACTACACCGACATGCTCAAGCGCGAACTGCAGCCGCAGCCGGGCGATGAGTTCCTGGACCTGCTGCGTGACCCGTACGCGATGTGGGTATACGACTCGTACGCCAAGGTGCGCGCCGATGGTTCGGTCGGCTGGGCCAAGGACAAGTGGACCACCACCCTGTATGCCAACTACATCGGCAAGACGCCGAACTACATGGCCTACGTGGGCAATGGCTACGACTACGTCCACAGCTCCGGCTACAAGGCAGGCAAGTGGGGGTCCTACACCACCTACAACCTGAGCGTGAACTATCGCGCGCTGGCCAACCTGACCCTGTCGCTGATGGTCAACAACGTGTTCAACAAGATGCCGGACAACCAGCGCTTCAGCTTCGCCGGGACCAGCGGCCAGCCGTACAACAATTACCTGTACAACGCCTACGGGCGTGCCATCTACGTGCAGGCCAAGTACGAATTCGGCGGCAACTGATCTCCGCCCTCGCCACACCGAAGACCCCGCCCCGGCGGGGTCTTTCTTTGGGCTTACTCCCCCGGCAGGACCGATCCACAGGGCTTTCACGCCAAGTTGACTAGCCCCACGTCTTCGTTCATCTTCAGGTCATGTTGATGTGCCCGCCACAAGGACCCTGCCGACCATGGAACTGCGCTTGACCCCCGCCCGCCTTGGCGCCGCCGCTCTGGCGGCGCTGTGCATTGCCCCTGCCCTCGCAAGCCCTCTGCCAGCCGAGGATTTCGCCAAGATCCCAACCATCCAGTCGGTCACCATGAGCGCCGACGGCAAGCAGTTGGTGGCCATCGTCGCCGCACCTGGTAGCAACAACGGTGATACCGCTCTGGCCAACTGGAACCTGGACAACCTCGGCGCCGGTCCGGTCGCCATCACGCCATCCGGTGACAGGATGAAGTTCATCGCGGCAAGCGCACTGAAGGCGGGACGCAATCTCGTCATCGGACGCCAGGAATGGACAGGCAAACTCGGCGGCTGCGGTGAAGGCAACAGTACGGGAGCCACCAAGACCTTCCTGACCAAGGCCTACCTCACCGACGCCACCCAGACCAAGTTCGACGAGGCTTTCGCCAACAACACCCGCACGCTCGGGGTCAGCCCCGAGACCCTTCGCTGCCTCGAACTTGCGGGTACCGCCTCGCTCGTCCATGGACTGCCGCTGGATGCAGACAGGGTCATCATCAGTCAGCTCAACGAAGCCACACTGCAGGCCAACTACTACCGCTTCAACCTGCGCACCGGCCAGACCGAACTGCTGTTCAAGGGCAGCTCGCGCACATCACCTGGCCTGTTCCACCCCCGGACAGGTGAAGTCCTGACGCAGACCCAGGTCGAATCCGCCGGCTCCGACGATTTCGAACAGCGCATTCTGATCAAGAACAGCGCCGGCCAGTTCGAAGTGCACGCCCCCCTGACCACCCGACTGAGCGAACGCTATACGGTGGAAATCGTCGGCATAGACGATGACAGCGGCAAGCTGTACGTGCTGACCGACCAGTTCTCTGACCTGGTGCAGGCGCGACTGTACGATCCCGCCAAGAAGGAGTTCGACAAGGAGCCCCTGGCCGCCCATCCATCCTTCTCGATCAGTTCACTGATCCTGGGCACGCGCAAGAGCAACTTCAACCAGGTCCTCGGCTTCTATATAGACGGCCCCCAGCGGCAGGCTGTGTACGTGGATCCGCAGATGAAAGCCCTGCAGGAGGGCCTGCAGAAAGCCTATCCCGGCCTGAGCGTCTACATCACCGGTTACAACGACGACCTTTCGCGCGTCCTGTTCACCACGGAGAGCAACCGCAACCCGAAGAGCTACTTCATCCTGGCCGATCGCAAGGATGTCGTGCCGCTCGGCAATGAGCGGCCCTGGGTGGACAGCAAGCAGATTGGCGAACAACGCTGGGTGACCTACACCGCACGCGATGGCCTGCAGATTCCGGCGATTCTGGACCTCCCGCCGGGCTGGAAGCAGGGCGACGGCCCGCTGCCGGCACTCGTGCATCCGCACGGCGGGCCGTGGGCGCGCGACTACACCGGCTGGGATGCATCAGGCTGGGTACCGTTCTTCACTTCGCGAGGCTATGCCGTGTTGCGCCCGCAGTACCGCGGCAGCTCTGGCCTTGGCCGCAAGCTCTGGCTGGCAGGTGACGCCGAGTGGGGCCAGAAGATGCAGGACGACAAGGACGACGGCGCTGCCTGGCTGGTCTCGCAAGGCATCGCCGCCAAGGACCGCATCGCGATCTTCGGCTATTCCTATGGCGGTTTCGCGGCTGCCGCTGCAACGGTCCGGAGCCCATCGCCCTATCAGTGCGCCATCGCGGGTGCCCCGGTCACCGATCTTGGCCGGCTGGGCACCTCCTGGAGCCAGAACCGCCTGCAACGCATCCTGCAGGGGCGCACGGTGAAGGGCATGGACCCGATGCAGAACACCGCGAAGGCCACGATTCCTCTGCTGACGTTTGTCGGCGACCGTGACGTACGCACGCCGTCCTTCCATGCAAGGAACTTCTACAACGGCGTACAGGACAAGGTGCCGGCCCGGTTCGAGCTGATCCCCGACATGCCGCACAGCATGCCCTGGTACCCCGTGCACTTCCGGACGACATTGACGCTCATGGCCGACTACCTGAGCAAGGATTGCGGCCCCGGCGGCCTCTGATCTCTCCCCCGCATCCAGCATCTCCCTCCAAGCCCCTGCCCGCGCGGCAGGGGCTTTTTCATGCGTGAACCCCTGAATTTCCCCTTACTAACAACAAGTTAAGGATCCCTATCATTCATGTTGCATTTACTTTACGCGACACATACACTCCATTAACCGAAGCATAACAAGTGGGGATCAAAACGAAATGCGCACCGCCAACCGCCAAACCAAGCCAAGCCGCGTCCCGTTGACTCTTGCTGTGCTGGCCTGCCTGCAGGTCGCACCGGCTCTGGCCCAGGAATCCACCCAGCAGGAAGCAAAGGCGTCAAGCACCTCCTCGTCATCCCAGCGCGCGACGGATCTTGACAAGATTACTGTCACCGGCTCCCTGATCCGCCGTGCGGACTACGAGACCACCTCGCCGGTGTTCACCATCAACGCCGAAACCAATGCCAAGCAGGGCCAGGTCAACGTGGCCGAGTTCCTGCAGAAGTCGGCCATCGGTTCGGCCGAAACCCAGATCACCCACCAGTTCGGCGGCTTCGTCGTGGACGGCGGTACCGGCGTGCAGACGGTTTCGCTGCGTGGCCTGGGCGCCAACCGCACCCTGGTGCTGCTCGATGGCCAGCGCCCCGGCCCGGCCGGTACCCGTGGTGCTGTCGGCGCCTTCGACCTGAACGTCATTCCCACCGCCATCCTGCAGCGTGCCGAGATCGTGAAGGACGGTTCGTCCTCCATCTATGGTTCCGACGCCGTGGCCGGTGTGGTCAACCTGATCACCAAGAAGAACATCGAGCGCCCGGAGCTGACCGTCACCGGTCGCGTGCCGACCGAAGGCGGCGGCGAAGTGTTCGCTGCCTCGCTGGCCAACGGTTGGAACTTCGAGAAAGGCAGCATCGTGGCTGCGGCAGAGTGGTACAAGCACTACGAACTGAACCGCAACGACCGTGACTACCTGAACTGCAGCAATGATCTGGTCAAGGATGCCGATGGCAACCGCATCGACCGTCAGGATCGCTCGATCACTGCCGGCACCAACCTGGCAAACTGCAACAACCTGCTGCATAACGTCGTCGACGTAGGTGCCATCCGTTATGTTCCTTCACCGGAAGGCAACACCATCGGCCCACTGCCCGGCTATCGCCCGCGTACCACCCGTACCTACGCAGGCGGCGGCCAGGCCTACTATGATGAGCCGCTGAACTTCGCACGCTTTGGTGAAGAGCAGATCATCAACCAGCAGGAGCGCAAGAGCGTCTTCGTAGCCACCGATTTCGCCTTCGACTCCGTCAACTGGAAGACCCAGTGGCTGTTCAACCGTCGCGAGACCGAATCCTTCCGCTGGCGCCAGTTCTTCCCGCGGATCCAGGCACCGGCAGGTTCAGGCTTCACCGGCGTCATCCGTCCGATCATGCCGTTCAAGTCACAGCAGGACGTCACGGTCGACTACTTCTACGGCGCCACCAAGCTCGATGGTCTGTTCAAGGGCACTGACACTTGGGCATGGGAAGTCAATGCCAACTTCAGCCACTCCAAGGGCAAATACGGCAACTTTGGCATCCAGGCCTCCAAGACCGGCGACGTTGACTACACTGACAACGCGCCGACACTGAACTACCTCGATCCGGGCTACCTGAGCGGGGCCAAAGTCGATGAACTCAGTAATCTGCTGGGACAGTGGGATTGGGGTAAGACGATCTACAAGCAGGCCACGATCAATGCCGTCGTCAGCGGCGACCTGTTCGAGCTGCCGGCAGGTGCTGTGGGCGTAGCCGCGGGCTTGGAGTACCGCTACTACTCGATCGATGATCAGCCGGGTGAACTGTCAAAGGCACAGGACCTTTGGGGCTCGAGCTCGGCCAATGTCACCAAGGGCGACGACAGGGTCAAGGAAGCATTTGTTGAATTCGATGTCCCGCTGCTGAAGGGCCTGCCGGCGATTGAGTCGCTGAGCCTGAACGCGTCCGGCCGCGCATTCCAGTACGACTCGGTGGATGGCACCGACGAGGTCTGGAAGGTGGGCCTCAACTGGCAGGTCATTCCGTCGCTGCGGCTGCGCGGCTCGATCGGCACCTCCTACCGTGCTCCGGGCCTGTATGAGCTCTATCTGGGCAACCAGACCGGTTTCCTGGGACAGACCGGCATCGACCCCTGCATCCGCTGGGGTGAGAGCTCCAACACCAACTACCAGCGCAACTGTGCCGCGGCAGGCATTCCTGCCGACTACGCAGGCGCCGGCAGCAGTGCAACTGTGTATTCGGGCGGCGGTGCAGGCCAGCTGATTCCGGAAACCTCCCGTGCCAAGACCGCAGGTATCGTTTTCACCCCCACTTTTGCCAATCTGAGTGTGGCAATCGATTACTTCGATTATCAGGTGAAGAACGAGATCGGCCAGATCACCACGGCTGACATCGTCAAGGGTTGCTATGGCGCTGCGGTGTATCCGAACGCCTTCTGCGGCCTGCTGGTCCGCAACCCCGGTACCGGCGACGAGGCTTGGAACATCACTGATGTGTACAACCAGTACGTCAACATCAATAAGCAGCGCACTCGCGGCTACGACCTGACTGCGAACTTCGACCACGACTTCTCGTTCGGTAAGTTCTCTGCCGAAACCCAGGTCACTTACACCATCGAGGATACCCAGCAGGTCTTCTCCAGCGCCGAAGAAAGTGGCCTTTCGTCCAATGAGCTTCTTGGTGACATCGGGCGTCCGAAGGTTGTGGGCAACCTGGCACTCAGCCTGACCCGTGGAGACTGGACCTTCAACTGGCTGACCACCTACATCCACAAGACCAAGGACATCGACCTGGATCCGGTCTTCATCTACCAGGGCCGTCCGAACTCCTACCGTGACATCGTGGTCGATTCGCGTACTTACCACACCGCATCGGTCAGCTACTCGCAGGCCGACTGGGAAATCCTGGTGGGTGTCAGCAACATCTTCAACAAGACCCCGCCGCTGATCTCCACCGGCGTCAGCGATGCCCGCTACGGCAACATTGCGGCATTCGCGACCCAGTACGACCTGTACGGCCGCACCCCGTTCGTGCGTCTGAAGTACAAGTTCTGATCCACGCCTGATCGCAGCACCCCGACAGACCCGGCTTTTGCCGGGTCTGTCTTTTCCGGGCCACCTAACGCCCCCCTTGCGCCCGCCCATGACCTTCGACACCCTTGCAGGGCAGGCCGGCGGCGTATTGTTCGGCCCACGGCCGTCCCGCGGCCCTTCCCTGACTCACTCGGCCTGGAGGCCATCAAAGTGACCCGTACTCCCAAGATCGTGCTGCTGACCCTGGCCGTTTCGGCCGCGCTGGTCGGCTGCGGCAAGAACGAAACCCCGGCCAAGGACGCCACCGCCTCCACGCCGGCTGCGGCCGAAGCCACCCAGTACACCCTGGACGAGAGCAAGCTGCCGGCCTACAACGCCTTCCAGCCCAGCGATCTGGATACCAGCAAGGACGCCTGCGGCGCCTTCGGCGACTACGTCAACAGCAAGTGGCTGGCCGCCAATGAAATTCCGGGCGACCGCACCAGCTGGGGCGCGTTCACCATCCTCGACGAGCGTTCGGTGGCCGTGCAGCACCAGCTGGCTGAACAGGTCGCGCAGGTCAAGAACCCGAACCACATCGAGAAGATCGTCGGCGACCTGTGGGCCACCGGCATGGACGAGGCCAAGATCAATGCCCAGGGCATCGAGCCGCTGAAGGCCGACCTGACGGCGATCGACGGCCTGCAGGACAAGGCGGCCATCGCCGACTACCTGCGCAGCAGCGCGGCCAAGGGTGACAACGTCCTGTTTGGCTTCGGCGCCGAAGCCGACTTCAAGAACTCGGCCGTCAACCTGGCCTACGCCAGCCAGGGCGGCCTCGGCCTGCCGGACAGCACCTACTACACCGATGCCAAGAACGCCGACAAGCTGAAGGCCTACCAGGCGCACGTCGCCAAGGTGCTGGAGCTGTCCGGCGTCGCCGCTGCCGACGCTGCCAAGCAGGCCGAGGACGTGGTCAAGTTCGAGACCCGCCTGGCCAAGGCCTCCAAGTCGCGCGTCGAGCTGTCGCGCAACGTCGAGCTGTACTACAACCCGGTCACCCTGGCCGACGCCGACAAGCTGACCCCGAACTTCAGCTGGACCGAGTTCTTCAAGTCGCAGGGCGTGGCCGCACCAGAGAAGTTCTCGCTGGCCATGCCGGCCTTCCATGAGGAAGTGAGCAAGGCACTGGGCGACACAGATCCGTCGGTGTGGCGTGCCTACCTGCGCTTCCACACCGTGGACAGCGCCTCGCCGTATCTGGCCGACGCCTTCGTGCAGGAGAACTACGAGTTCTACGGCAAGACCCTCAACGGCCAGAAGGAACAGAAGCCGCGCTGGAAGCGCGTGCTGGGCACCATCGAGAACGATGCCGGCGAAGCCTTCGGCCAGCTGTACGTGAAGGTTGCCTTCTCGCCGGAAGCCAAGGCGAAGATGGAAGAGCTGGTGAAGAACCTGGCCGCCTCGCTAAAGGAACGCATCCAGGGCCTGAGCTGGATGAGCGATGAAACCAAGGCCAAGGCCATCGCCAAGTGGGAAACCTTCACCCCGAAGATCGGTTACCCGGACAAGTGGCGTGACTGGGCGGGCCTGCAGACCCAGCGCGACAGCTACCTGGGCAATGTGCGCGCTGCCAGCGAGTTCAACTACAAGTTCAACCTGTCCAAGATCGGCAAGCCGGTGGACAAGACCGAGTGGGGCATGACCCCGCAGACGGTCAACGCCTACTACAACCCGCTGCAGAACGAGATCGTGTTCCCGGCCGCCATCCTGCAGCCGCCGTTCTTTGACCCGAAGGCCGATGACGCGCTGAACTACGGCGGCATCGGTGCGGTGATCGGCCACGAGATGACCCACGGTTACGACGACCAGGGCGCACGCTTCGGGCCGACCGGCAACATGGAAGACTGGTGGACCGCCGCTGACAAGAAGAACTTCGAAGGCCTGACCGGCAAGCTGGTCAAGCAGTTCGACCAGTACAAGGTCGACGGCCAGGCCGTGAACGGCCACCTGACCCTGGGCGAGAACATCGCCGACCTGGGTGGCCTGGCTACCGCCTACGACGCGCTGCAGAAAGCCTCCGCCGGCAAGGAAGATGCAAAGGTCGATGGCTTCACCCGTGACCAGCGCTTCTTCTTCAACTGGGCTACCGTGTGGCGCACCAAGTACACCCCGGAAAACGCCAAGGTCCGCCTCGCGACCGACCCGCACGCGCCGGCGCAGTTCCGCGCCATGGGTGCGCCGTCGAACCTGCCGACCTTCGCCGCCGCATTCCAGTGCAAGGCCGGTTCGCCGATGGCCCGCACTGGTGAGCAGCAGGTGGTGATCTGGTAAGCCACGGCTGACGCCAAGGCAGACCTGCAGAGGCCCGGGAATTCCCGGGCCTTTGTTTTTCTGGGGTGTCTTTCATCCACGCATGGCGTGGATCTACTGATCCCGGCGCTCCCCGGTAGCTGCCGACCTTGGTCGGCGAATGCACCGCGACGCGTGCATGCCGCGTCGATGCCCGGCTTGCTATAGTGCGCGCGCCCTCAATCCATCACGGATTCGTTCCACATGCCCAACTTCCGTCCGCTTGCCATCGCCCTGGGCATCAGCCTGGCGACCCTGGTCCCGACCCACGACGCGTTCGCTGCCAAGAAAAAGGCCGCGCGTGCCCCGGCTGTCAGTGCCCAGTGCAGCGACTTCTATGACGCCACCAATGCAGGCTGGCTGAAGGCCAACCCGGTGCCGCAGACCGGCGCCACCACCGCGCTGGGCCAGCTTGTCGACCGCAGCCGCCAGCAGCAGCGTGAACTGCTCGACGCCGCGATGAAGGCGCCGCAGGGCAACGTGCAGAAACTGCTGGGTGACTTCTGGGCCAGCGGCCTGGACGAAGCCGCCGTGGAAGCAGACGGCTCCAACCCGATCGCCCCGCTGCTGACCCGCATCAATGCCATCAAGAAGGCCAAGGATGTGCCGGCCTCGATCGCCGCACTGCACCAGGTCGGCATCCCGGTGGCATTCAACTTCGGCCCGGACGTGGACCTGAAGGCGCTGGACCGCCACATCGGCTACTTCATGCAGGGCGGCATGGGCCTGCCGGACCCGGCGTTCTATACCCGCAGCGACGCCGACACCGTGGCGCTGATGGGCCGCTACCGCAACTACGTCAAGCAGATCCTGGCGCTGACCGGCACCCCGGCTGCCAAGCTGGATGCCGAGTCGCAGGCGGTGATCGCGCTGGAAACCGAGCTGGCACGCAATGCGCAGTCGCTGGCAGGCATCAACAACCCGTTCAACAACTACGCGCCGATCTCCACCAAGGAGCTCAACAGCCGCTACCGCAACCTGCAGCTGGATGCCTTCCTGAAGGCACAGGGCGTGGATGACGACCTGGTCTCGCTGGCCGACCCGGGCCTGTTCAAGCAGCTCGACGGCATGGTCACCAAGCTCAAGCCGGACCAGTGGAAGGCCTACCTGCGCTGGCGCGTGGGCGACTCGATGGCACCGTACCTGTCCAAGGCCTATCGCGACGCCGAGTTCGAATTCCGCGGCCGCGTGCTGCGTGGCGAAACCCTGCCGCCGCAGCGCTGGGAAGATGTGCTGGAGGCGATCAACGTGGCCGCCGGCCCGATGGTCGGTCGCGAGTACGCTGCCCGTTACCTGTCCGCCGAAGATCGCCGCCAGGCGGCGTGGATCGTCGACAAGGTGCGCGAAGTGCAGATCGAGGCGGTCAAGAACAGCAGCTGGATGAGCGCCGAAGCCAAGACCGAAGCGCAGGCCAAGCTGGCCGCGCTGAAGATCGAGATCGGCACCCCGCTGCGCGACCTCGACTACAGCGTGCAGCCGATGGGCCGCGGCTCGTTCGGCGGCAACATGCTGATTGCTTCAACCTGGCGCCATCGCGAAGAAATGAAGCGCATCGGCAAGGGCAACGCCGACCGTCGCTGGGACGTGCTGCCGCAGCAGCCGTCGCTGGCCTACGACCTGGCGCAGAACCGCCTGATCGTCACCGCCGCGATCCTGCAGGGCCCGGTGTTCAACGCCAAGGCCGATGCTGCCGACAAGTTCGGCAGCTTCGGTGGCCTGGTCGGCCATGAGCTGACCCGCGCGATCGATGCCAAGGGCGCGCTGGTCGACGCCAAGGGCGAGCTGCGCAGCTGGTGGACCCCGGCCGACAAGACCGCTTGGACCCTGCTCGGCAGCCGCGTGGCCGCGCAGTACAGCGCCTACGACTTCCCGGGCGTGAAGGGTGCCAAGGTCAACGGCACGCTCACCCAGGAAGAGAACCTGGCCGACATCGCTGGCCTGGAACTGGCCTGGGCGGCGTATGTCGCGCAGGAGCCGAAGGCCAAGCAGGCCCAGCAGCAGGGCTTCTTCCGCGCCTGGTCTGCGCTGTGGGCGCAGCAGCTGGCGCCGAACGAGGCCGTGCGCCGCCTGACCGCCGACATCCGTGCACCGGGCCTGTGGCGCAGCAACGGCACGCTGGCCAACCTGCCGGCCTTCGGTGCTACTTTCAGCTGCAAGGCCGGCCAGCCGATGCAGCGCAGCGAAGCGGAACAGATCAAGGTCTGGCGCTGAACCTGCTGCCACACGGATGATGCAGAGGGCGCCTTCGGGCGCCCTTTTTTGCGGGTGCAGCACGATCCCGGGTTAACACCCGGCATGCTATCGCTGCGGCTTCGTCCATCGCGGAGCCCCGACATGGCACACAAGAACACCATCTGTGTCTGGTATGACAACGGCGCGCTCGAGGCCGCCACCTTCTACGCCAGTATCCTGCCCGACAGCGCAGTAATTGCCGTACATCACGCACCGGGCGACTATCCCGACGGCAAGGAAGGCAACGTTCTGACCGTCGAATTCACCGTCTGCGGCATCCCCTGCGTCGGCCTCAACGGCGGCACCGCGTTCAAGCACAACGAAGCCTTCTCCTTCCAGATCCAGACCGAGGACCAGGCCGAGACCGACCGCCTGTGGAACGCGATCGTGGGCAATGGCGGCCAGGAGAGCCAATGCGGCTGGTGCAAGGACCGCTGGGGCATCTCCTGGCAGATCAGCCCGCGCATGTTGATCGAAGCGGTGACCAGCCAGGACAAGGCACTGGCCAAGCGCGCCTTCAACGCGATGATGCCGATGAAGAAGATCGACATCGCCACCATCGAAGCAGCGATCAAAAAAGGGGACGGAGGGGATTAAGTCGTTTTTCCCCATTGCCGGTGACCCCATGCGAATTGCGACTTGATTCCCTCCGTCCCCTTTTCCCGAGGTGCTGATGTCCTGGGATGCAATCATCATCGGCGGTGGCCACAACGGGTTGGTCTGTGCAGCCTATCTGGCACGCGCCGGCAAGCAGGTGCTGGTGCTCGAACGGCGTGGTGTGCTCGGCGGCGCCGCGGTCACCGAGGAGTTCCATCCCGGCTTCCGCAACTCGGTGGCGTCGTACACGGTGTCATTGCTGCAGCCGAAGGTGATCGACGACCTGCAGCTGCATGCGCATGGGCTGCGCATCGTCGCGCGCCCCGTCAACAACTTCCTGCCATTGCCGGACGGCCGCCACCTGTTGTCGGCGCCCGGCCGCACCCAAGCCGAGGTGGCGAAATTTTCCGAGCGGGATGCACAGCGCCTGCCCGCATATGAAGCGCGACTGGAGATTTTCGCCGACGTGCTGCGTGCGTGGGCCCTGCGTACACCACCGGACCTGGGCGTGGCGGGTGGTTGGCGCGCACTACCCGCACTGTGGCAGATGGGAAAGCTCGGCCGCGAACTGGCGGCGTTGGATGCACCACTGCGGCAGGAGCTGCTGGACCTGTTCACGCTGTCGGCGGCGGAGTACCTGGACCGCTGGTTCGAGAGCGAGCCGATCAAGGCGCTGTTCGGCTTCGATGGCATCGTCGGCAACTACGCCAGTCCGTACACGCCGGGCAGTGCCTACGTGTTGCTGCATCACGTGTTCGGCCAGTGCAATGGCGTGAAAGGTGCGTGGGGCCATGCGATCGGTGGCATGGGCGCGATCAGCCAGGCCATCGCCGCCGCTGCACGCGAGGCCGGTGCGGAACTGCGCGTGGATGCCGGCGTGCAACGGGTAGTGACCGAACAGGGCCGCGCCGTGGGGGTGGAACTGGCCAACGGCGAAACCCTGCGTGCACGCGCGGTGGTCGCCAACGTCAATCCGAAGCTGCTGTACGAACAGCTGCTGGAGCCGGCGCAGGTACCGGCTGCCACACGTGAGCGCATGGCGCAGTGGCGCTGTGGCTCGGGTACCTTCCGGATGAACGTGGCGCTGTCGCGGCTGCCGGACTTCCGCGCCCTGCCCGGCCCCGGCCCGCACCTGAGCGCGGGCATCATCCTGGCCCCCAGCCTGGACTACATGGATCGCGCGTGGCTGGATGCGCGGCGCGACGGCTGGTCGCGCGAACCGATCGTGGAGATGCTGATTCCCAGCACACTGGATGACTCACTGGCGCCAGCGGGGCAGCACGTCGCCAGCCTGTTCTGCCAGCACGTGGCGCCGGTGCTGCCCAACGGGCGTCACTGGGATTATTGTCGTGAAGCAGTGGCCGATCTGATGATCGCCACCGTTGAGCGGTATGCACCGGGTTTCGCTGACAGCGTGCTGGGCCGCCAGGTCCTGTCACCGCTTGATCTGGAGCGCACGTTCGGGCTGATCGGGGGCGACATCTTCCACGGTGCGCTCAGTGCCAACCAGTTGTTCTCGGCACGGCCGATGGTTGGCCAGGCCGGCTATCGCGGTGCCCTGCCCGGGTTGTATCTATGCGGGTCGGGTACCCATCCCGGTGGTGGCGTGACCGGCGCGCCAGGTCACAATGCGGCGCAGGTGGTGTTGCAGGATCTCTGAAGGCGTGCCGACCAATGGTCGGCACCTACCGCGTCAAATGATCCTGGCCAAGGTGTGCCAACCAAGGTTGGTACCTACCCGCGTGAAGCGAGGCACATCGCGCCTCACTTCACGCTGCGCAGATGGTTCGGGCGCTTCGGCGGGCCGGGCGGGCGACGCTTGTTGAATGGCGGCTGCCCGCGCCAGTAGCGGATCAGCAGCCAACCGAACAGCATGCCGCCCAGATGCGCGAAGTGGGCCACGCCCGGCTGCCAACCGGTCATGCCCAGCACCAGCTCACCCACACCGAACAGGATCACGAAGGTCCGTGCCTTCATCGGGATCGGCGGGAACAGCAGCATCACCCGCTGGTTCGGGAACAACATGCCGTAGGCCAGCAGCAGGCCGAACACGCCGCCGGAGGCGCCCAGCACCGTGGCCGGATTCTCCAGCAGGGTACCCACCAGCAGCTGGCAGACACCGGCGCCAGCCACGCACACCAGGTAGTACAGCAGGAAGCGCTTTTCGCCCCAGGTCTGCTCCAGCGGCGCGCCGAACATGAAGACCGCCAGCATGTTGAAGAACAGGTGGCCGAAGCTGCCATGCAGGAAGCCATAGGTCAGCAGCTGCCACGGCTGGAAGTTGCCGCCCGGCGAGAACGCATCGAAGCCCTGCTGCAGCGGTTGCAGCATGAACGGCTCGAAGGTCTGCATGCCGAGCAGGAACGGCTGCTGCAGCAGGAACAGGATCGCGTTGGCGATCAGCAGGGCCTCGGTGACGGTAGGCAGTCGCGGGAACATGGGAGCACCGGCATGGAACGGCCTCCATCATAGCCGCAGCACCGTGTGTTGTTGGCGACCGGCAGGCGCAGCCTGTTCAGTCGCCAGCGGTGCTCAGCCCGGGCCCCACACGGCGGCATCCAGCGCCGCGGCCGGATCGGTGGCCGGCATCCGCACCCGGCCGTTCTCCACCACCACGCCCTCGGCACGCAGCCGTTGTGACTGCTCGCGCCAACCAGCCGACCCTTCTTCCATGGCAATGCGCCCGTCCGAACGCAGCACGCGATGCCAGGGCAGGTCGGGATCGTCGTTCTGGCCGAGGATGCGCGCGGTCAAGCGCGCACGCCCCGGCAGGCCGGCACGCATCGCCACTTGGCCATAGCCCATCACCTGCCCCGCCGGGATCGCGCGGATCACCGCCAGGATGCGCGCCCGCGCCTGCTCCGGCGTCAGCGCCGCAGGCGGGTCACCAGCAGTACGCCGATCAGCACCAGCACGGTGCCGGCGATCTGTGCCGGCCCCATCGGTTCGTCGAGCAGCCATAGGCTCATCACGATGGTGGAAACAGGGCCCAGCATACCGACCTGCGCGGCCAGCGACGAACCCACGCGCTGCACCGCCAGCATGATCGCCAGCACGGGCAGTACCGTGCACACGGTGGCATTGACCAGCGACAGCCATTGCACCGGCGCCGGTGCCTGCCACAGCAACGGCAGCGGATGGGTCACCGCGAAATGCAGCAGCACCAGCACGCTGGCCACGCAGCTGGCGTAGGCGGTGAGGCGCACCGCACCGATGCGCGCGACCACCTGGCCACTGCCGAACAGGTACAGCGCGTAGCTGAGCGCACTGCCCAGTACCAGCAGGCTGCCGACGATGATCTGCCCGCCCTCGCGCTGAAGATCGTGGCCGAAGGCGAGCAGCACGCCCAGATAGCTCAGCACCAGCGCACCGATCTGCCAGCGGCCCGGGCGCTGCCGTGCCAGCAGCACGTTGATCAGCAGCACCAGGGTCGGGTTCAAGTAAAGAATCAGCCGCTCCAGGGTCACGCTGATGTACTGCAGGCCCTGGAAATCGAGCAGGCTGGACAGGTAGTAGCCGGTGAAGCCCAGCCACAGCACGCGGGCGCGGTCGGCCCAGGACAGCGGCTCTGCCCGGCGCGCAGCCCACAGTGCCATCAGCACGAACAGCGGCAGCGCCATCAGCATGCGCAGGGCGAGCAGCGTGGTGGCATCGACGCCGTGGCGCAGGCCGAGCTTGACGATGATGGCCTTGCCGGAGGCGGCGATGGCGCCGATCGCGGCCAGGCCGATACCCCCCAGCGCGATGCGCGGGGAAGCGGTGGCGATACGGGAAGCGGGGCTGGACATCAGGACGACGGCGGGCCGCATAGGGCGGCCCGGAAACGCATTGGGGGGGCGCCCAGTATCGCATGGGGGCGCCAGGTGCCCTGTAGAGCCTGCGCTCGGCTGCACCATGTCTGCACGGAATGCAGCCGAGCATAGGCTCGGCTCTACAACTGCGGGCTCAGCGCATCAGCACCACTTCCTCGGCCGAGGTCGGGTGGATCGCCACGGTGTCGTCGAACTGGGCCTTGGTCGCCCCCATCTTCACCGCCACCGCGAAGCCTTGCAGGATCTCGTCGGCTGCTTCGCCCAGCAGATGGATGCCCACCACCCGCTCTTCCGGGCCCACGCAGACCATCTTGAACAGGCTGCGCTGGGTGCCGTTGGCCAGCGCCTGCAGCATCGGGCGGAAACGGCTGTGATACACGCTCACCTGATCGAAACGGGCGCGCGCCTCTTCTTCGCTCATGCCCACCGCGCCCAGCGGTGGATGCGAGAACACCACGCTGGCTACGTTCTCATAGTCCATCTTCGACTGCGGGCGGCCGCCGAACAGGCGATCCATCAGGCGCCGCGATGCAGCCACCGCCACCGGGGTCAGGCCAACCTTGCCTGCGATGTCACCCACCGCATGCACGTTCGGCACGCTGGTGGTCTGCCATTCGTCCACCTCCACCTGCTGGTGCTCACCGATGCCGATGCCCAGCGCTTCCAGGCCCAGGTCGCGACTGTTGCCGCGACGGCCGGTGGCGAAGAACACCGCATCGAATACGCTGTCGAGCGGACCATCATGGCCGAATGCACGCACACGCTCGCCATCGCGCTGCAGTTCGCGCAGGCGATAGCCGAAATGGATGCGCACGCCCTGCTGCTTCAGGTTCTCGGCCAGCTGATCGGTCAGCTCGTAGTCGAAGCGATCCAGCAGCCGCTGGCCGCGCACCAGCAGGCTGACCTTGCTGCCCAGTGCCTGCAGCAGGCCGGCCAGCTCCACCGCAATGTAACCGCCACCGATGATCGCCACCTCGGCCGGTGCCGCGCGCAGATCGAAGAAATCATCGGAGACCAGGCCCAGTTCGGCGCCGGGAATGTCGGGCCGCAGCGGGTGCGCGCCGGTGGCGATCAGGATGTGCTCGGCGCTGTAGCGCACGCCATCGCTGCAGGCCACGGTGTGGGCATCGAGCAGATGACCACGCGCCGGAATGCGCACCACGCCGGTTTCGTCCAGGCGCTTGTGGTAGCTGGTGTGGATGTTGCTGATATAGGCCTGGCGATGGATCACCAGTTCCTTCCACGACAGCGCCGGGCGCGCTTCGACATCGAAGCCCATCGCACTGGCCAGGCCGATGCGCTCGTGCAGGTCGGCCGCCAGCCACATGGCTTTCTTCGGCACGCAGCCGACATTGACGCAGGTTCCGCCCAGTTCGCCAGGCTCCAGCATCGCCACGCGCTTGCCGTGCTGCGCGGCGCGGATCGCGCCAGCCAGGCCGGCGGAACCGCCGCCAAGGACGATCAGGTCGTAATCATAGGGTGCAGTGCTCATCGGAATCGCTCGGGTCGGTAAGGGGCAGGATCGATCGCCGGCGTGCGGCCGCAGACGAGATCGGCGATCAGCTGGCCGGTGCCGGCGCTCATGCTGATGCCGAGCATGCCATGCCCCGCTGCAAGCCAGACGTGAGGATGTGCGGGCGCGCGGCCGATCAACGGCACATCGTCCACGCTCATGGGACGCCAACCGCACCACTGCTCCTGCAGCTGCGCACCACGCGGCGCGCGCAGGTAGTGGTCGGCAGCGTGCTGCAGGGCCTGCAGGCGGGTCGTGCGCAGCTGCGGGTCGGCACCGGCGAATTCCATGGTGCCGCCCAGTCGCAGTGCTTCACGCCAGGCAATCACGAACACGGAATGGTCCTTCAGCACGACTGGGCGCTGCGGCACCTGCGACGGTCGCGACCAGGTCAGCGAATAGCCCTTGCCGGGCTGGATCGGCACGCGCAGATCCAGTTGCCGTGCCCAGCGCGGTGACCACGGCCCGGTCGCCAGCACCAGCTCGCGTGCGTGCAGCGTGCGCTCGCCGACGTGCACGCGCACACCCTGCGCGTCGGCGCTGAAATACCGCATGTCCGAGTGCTCTTCGATCACCACGCCCTGTGCGCGCAGCACGCGCGCCAGTTCGGCGGTGTAGCGGTCCGGACGCAGCTGCGCATCGCCGGGGAAGTGGATCGCACCGGCAAGGCGATCATGGAACGCTGGATTGTCGCGCGCGTAGTCGGCCCCATCGATGCGCACCGTGGCGATGCCCTGCGCGTTCAGCGCCTCACACTCGGCTGCATGGTGATCGAAATTGCGGGCGTCACCGAACACATAGTCCAGACCGCGCGCCTCGAACTCGCAGTCCAGCGCATGCGTCCGCACCCACTGCGCCAGGCGCAGCCGTGAATCATTCAACAGTGCGCCGCGTGCCCGCGTGGAGTGCAGCCAGTCACGCGCGTTGCAGCGCGCCCCGAACTGCAGCAGCCAGCGCCACAATGCAGGGTCGAGGCGTGTACGGACGTACAGCGGCGCACGCGGATCGAGCATCCAGCGCAGCGCCCGTAACGGCACACCAGGCGCTGCCAGCGGTGGCGCGTGGCTGGGGGTGATGGTGCCGCAGTTGCCATGCGAAGTCGCCGCACCCACGCGTCCCCGCTCGATCATACGGACCTGCCGGCCGTTCGCGCACAGCGCAAGCGCGGTGGCCAGGCCGATGGCACCGGCGCCCACCACGATCACATCCTCGCGCGCGCCCTGCATCGATCAGCCCTGCCCGGCCTCGCGCCGCATCGGCGGCCACTGCCGGTAGGTCATCGCACGCCACAGCCATTCCATCGGGCCAAAGCGGAAGCGGCGCAACCAGACGTGTGAAAGAGCCACCTGCACGGCAAACAACAGCAGTGCGAACAGCAGCTGCACGCTGCGTGGCATCATTTCGAACGCGCCCAGGCCGTAGTGGTAGAACAACCAGGTGCACAGCAGCGACTGGCCCAGGTAGTGGGTCAACGCCATGCGCCCGACCGGTGCCAGCCAGGCCAACCGCGCACGCCAATGCACGATCCACGCCAGGTAGCCCAGGCACATCGGCAGGCCACCGATCGTCACCAGTGCCATTGCGGCTGTCACCGGCAGATTGTAGGCACCCGGTGCCAGGTAGGGTTTCCAGGCAACACCGATCAACGTGACCAGCAGGCCCAACGGCAACGCAATCCAGCGCAGCGTCGCGTACAGGCGCGGGAAGCGCTCCGGTGCCGCCAGCGCGCCACTGCCGGCAAACCAGCTGCCGATCAGGAACATACCCAGCACCTCCGGGCCGGTGATCAGCAGCGCGCCCATCGACGTGCCGAACTCGCTCAGCCGCTGCGCATTGGCCTGCATCCAGCTGCCGTGCCCGTACACCAGGCGCTGCAGCTCGATGCTCTGCTGCGCGTCGGCGAGCATCTTCTGTACGTCTTCCGTCGAAGCCATCGACACCATCGCGCCCACCAGCAGCATCATCGCTATACCGCCGAGGTAGACCGTCACGCCCATCCACGGCAGCCAGCTGCGCGGCGCCTCGCGGCAGGCCAGCAGCGGCAACGAGACCAGCGCGTACATCACCAGGATGTCGCCGGACCAGACCAGCAGTGCGTGGCACAGGCCGATCAGCAACAGGCCAGCGCTGCGGCGCAGGTAGAACGGGGTGAAGTCGCGCCCGGCGGCCTCGGCGCGCTGCGCCATCACCGCGAAGCCGGCGCCGAACAGCAGCGAGAACAGGGTGAAGAACTTGCCCTGCACGAACACGTACACAAAGGCATCGGCCCAGTAGTCGATGCCCTGCCAGTGCACGTCGATGCCAGTGAAAGCCAGGTCCAGCGGTCCGCTGAAGGCCTCGATGTTCATCAGCAGGATGCCCAGCAACGCCGCACCGCGCAGCACGTCCAGTATGGCGATGCGTTCGCCGGAAGCCATCGGCTGCAGGGAAGGAGAAGCGGCGTTCACGGGGCATCCGTCAGGCAGGTCCGCCATTATGCCGCCGGCCCACACGCCATGTATGGCCGCGTCGTGTTCCAGAAACGCAACGGCCCGCCGAAGCGGGCCGTTGCTGCCATCACGATCGCGCTGCGATCAGTGGTGGTGGCCGCCGTCGCCGTGGACGTGGCCGTGGTCGATCTCTTCCTTGCCGGCTTCACGCACGTCAACGATTTCGACGTCGAAATGCAGGTCCTTGCCAGCCATCGGGTGGTTCAGGTCGACGTCGACGACGCTCATGCCGACCTTCTGCACGGTCACCGCACGCGGGCCGAAGTTGGTCTGCAGCACGACCTGCTGGCCCGGGGCCAGCTTGGTGTTGCCGAAATGCTTCTTCGGCACGCGCTGGGACAGGCCCTCGCGGCGCTCGCCGTAGGCATCAGCGGCAGTGACGTCGACGCTGAAGGTCGCGCCGGCTTCCTTGTCCATCATGGCGTTTTCCAGGCCCGGGATGATGTTGCCGTGGCCGATCAGGATCGCCAGCGGCTCGCCGCGGTCCTTGGACGATTCGATCGGCTCCTGGCCGACTTCGGAAACGGTGTAGTGGAAGCGGACAACGCGGTCTTTTTCGATCTTCATGCGCAACTCTGTCTGGATCTGCCGAAGGCAGGCGGGTTGGGGCGGGTTGTCGCCCGGCGGGGACGCCGCCATCATGACGGCCAATCCAAGGTGGCGCATTATCCGGAGATCATGCACATCACGCCAGTTTCGTCCGGCCAGCGCCGGTTTCTCGCCCCGGCCCTGCTGCTGGCCCTGACCCTGTTGATGACCGCCTGTGGCGGTGGCAAGGCCACACGCCCGGCCCCGCCCCCGCCCACGGCGAACTGGCCAAAGACCGTGCCGGACAACCCCGAGGCGGCCAACTCGGTGCTGATGCGCGCCATCAGCCTGGTCGGCACGCCCTACCGCTATGGCGGCAACACCCCGGATTCGGGCTTCGACTGCAGCGGCCTGGTCGCCTATGTCTATCGCGAGATGCTGGACCTGCGGCTGCCGCGCACCTCGCGCGACCTGGCGGCGGTACAGGGCCCGAAGATCGACCCGCAGCGCCTGGCCACCGGAGACCTGGTGTTCTTCGGCAGCCGCGGCAGCGTCACCCATGTCGGTATCTATGTGGGTGAAGGGCGCTTCGTGCACGCGCCGAGCACCGGCGGCACGGTACGCCTCGACTCGCTCAGCGGTCCCTACTGGAAGGACCACTACACAGGGGCGAAACGCGTCCTTCGCTAAAATGAACAGGTGATATGTTTAAAACTGTGACGTCCATCACCACGAAACTAACGGTTTACTAACGGAATTTTTAACTTATTGCCGCTTTTACAGGGCATGATGCCCCATCGTTTTTTTCCTGTGACCGACGCGTGACGACTGACGACCTGAAAAGCGAAGGCCAGACTTCCGTATCTTCACGTAGTGCCCGCCCGCTGTTGCTTGGCCTGGCACTCTGTCTGACCAGCCTTCCGGCCTGGTCGCAGACTGCTCCGAATCGTTCCGATGTGACCCCGGCCCCGGTGGCCGAGAGCACCGCCCGACCGGCCACCAAGGCCGAGGCCGCTGCTCCGCAGCGCAGCCGCGTCGATGCCGCCGCCAGTGCCACGCTGGCCGCCCTGCTGCCGCACCTGGCCGCCAATGACACCATTCCGCTGATGGACCGCTCGGCCGTGGTGGCGGGCGATCTCAGCCGCCTGCTCGCCAACTACGACACCAGCAGCGCCGCCAATGGCAGCGTTGTCGGCACCGCCGCCGATAACGGCAAGGTGCAGTCGCTGCTGCGCCGAGCGATGACCCTGCTGGGCACCCCGTACCGTTGGGGTGGCAGCAACCCGGACAGCGGCTTCGACTGCAGCGGCCTGGTCGGCTACGTGTTCCGCTCGGCGCTGGGCATCGAGCTGCCGCGCGTCTCGCGCGAGATGGCCCACGATGACAACGCCGAGCTGATCAACGACCGCACTGCGCTCGCCGCCGGTGACCTGGTGTTCTTCGGCCGCAAGGGCCGCGTCGACCACGTCGGCATCTATGTCGGTGACGGCCGCTTCCTGCACGCACCGAGCTCGGGCAAGGACGTCCGCGTGGACACCCTGCTCAGTGGTTACTGGGGCAACAAGTTCATGCAGGCCCGCCGGGTCGACCTCTGACCCGCTGGCGCTACGGCGCCGCCTGAAAGACAAAAAGCCGCTGCCCCGCAGCGGCTTTTTTGTTTGCGCCCCCGGTAGGTGCCGACCTTGGTCGGCATCGCGCCGCCTGCCCTGGTGGGTGCCGACCGTTTGTCGGCACTGCCTCCATCCACGCATGGCGTGGATCTACCAGGACCCGCCTTGGCCGCCACCGCGCCAACCAGCTCCCAAACAAAAGGCCCGCCGGGTCAGGGCGGGCCTTTTACATCTCCACGCAACCTCAGGCGCGTGGCGGTGTCGGGTCTGGATCGTCCACCCCGACATTGCTGGACGGATTGTCATACACCGCCTGATCGAGCAGCCCGGTCTCCTTGGCCACGATCACCGGCACCAGCATCTGGCCCGTCACGTTCGTCATCGTGCGCATCATGTCCAGGATGCGGTCGATGGCATACAGGTAGCCGATGGTCTCCAGCGGCAGGTTGGCCGCGCTCAGCACCACCGTGGCCATGATCACCGCAGTACCCGGCACGCCGGCGGTACCGAAGCTGCCCAGCACCGAGGCGATCAACACCACCACATACTGTTCCGGGGTCAGCGGCACACCGCTGTACTGCGAGATGAACACCGCGCACAGCGCCGGGTAGATCGCGCCGCAGCCATCCATCTTGATGCTGGCGCCCAGCGGCACCGCGAACGAACCGTAGTCCTTGTTCACACCCAGGTTGTGGGTGATCGAACGCAGCGCCACCGGCATCGCGGCGAAGCTGGACGAGCTGACAAACGCCACCTGCATGCCCGGCGCGGCGCCACGGAAGAACTTCAGTGGGTTCAGGCCGTGCGCCAGCAGCAGCGCGCTGTAGACCACCACGATGTGCAGGGCGCAGGCCACGTACAGGGCCAGCACGAAATGCCCCAGCGGCAGCAGCTTCTCGAAGCCGTAGCTGCCGACCAGGCCAGCGATCAGGCCGAAGGTGCCGATCGGGGTGACTTCCAGCACGAAGCGGGTCACCTGGATCATGATGTCGCTCATCTGGCCGACCAGCTTGCGCGCCTCGGTCACCTTCTCGCCCAGCTTGACGATGGCGAAACCGACCAGACCAGCAAAGAAGATCACCGGCAGGATCGAGCCACGGCCCGCGGCCAGCACGGTTTCACCGGCGGCGTTGACCTTGGTGCCGATGCCGGACAGCGCGTAGAAGACATTGGCCGGCACCACATCCAGCAGCACCTGCACCACGCTGGGCACTTCACGCGGCACGTAGTTGCTGGCCATCGTCAGTTGCAGGCCACCGGCGCCGGGCTGCAGCACGGTGCCCACGCCCAGGCCGACGCACACCGCCAGCGCAGCGGTGATCACGAACCACAGGAAGGTGCGGCCACTGAGCGCGGCGACCGATTTCTGGCCGTGCAGCGACGAGATCGCGTTGATGACCGCGAAGAACACCAGCGGCACCGCGATCATCTTGATCAGGGTGACGTACAGCTCGCCGAGCGGGCCGAACCACGTTTCCGCGGCCGGGCCGAGCGCCCAGCCGGCCAGCGCGCCGAGCACGAAGCCACCGACCACGCGCTGCCAGAATGGAATCCGCAGCCAGGCAGAGACCAGCTTCATAGGCAATCCAGAGGGGAAGGAAGGGATGCTGGCACGATAGCCCAAGGCGGCCCGCAGAACGACCGCCCGGCCGGCAAATCAGTGTGTCATCGGCGTGCCTTGCGAGGGCGGGCATAATGAACGTCCCGTTACAGTTTGTGAGATCCCAGCGTCCATGCGCCGTTCCGTCTCCCTGTTGGCCGCCTGCGCCACCACCCTGCTGCTGGGCGCCTGCGCCAGCACCTCCCCCGCGTCCGCTCCGGCCGGCCTGAAGGTCGCCGTCGATCCCGTTACCCACCCGGCCGGCGAGACGCCGCAGTGGTGGTACCGCAGCGGCGCGGCCCAGGCTGCAGCGAACGGTGCGATGTCCGGCAAGGCCAGGAACGTCATCCTGTTCCTCGGTGACGGCATGAGCCTGACCACGGTGGCCGCCTCGCGCATCTACGAAGGCCAGCAGAAGGGTGGCTCGGGCGAAGAGAACCTGCTGTCCTGGGAACGCTTCCCGGCCACGGCGTTCAGCAAGACCTACAACACCGATTCGCAGACCCCTGATTCGGCCGGCACCATGACCGCCATCACCACCGGCGTGAAGACCCACATGGGCGCGATCGGCGTCAGCGCCGGCAGCCGCACCGACTGCGCCGACAGCCTGTCCAAGGGCCTGCTGACCTGGCTGCAGCTGGCCGACAGCGCCGGCCTGGCCACGGGCGTGGTGTCCACCGCACGCCTGACCCATGCCACCCCGGCCGCCACCTATGCACATTCACCCGAGCGCAACTGGGAAAACGACACCGACCTGACTGAAGCGGCCAAGGCGGCAGGCTGCAAGGACATCGCCCAGCAGCTGCTGTCGACCTCGCGCTATGGCCGCGGCCCGCTGGTCGCCCTCGGCGGTGGCCGCGGAGAATTCACCACCGTGGAAGAGCGCGATCCGGAGTACGACGATAAGGTCGGCCAGCGCCTGGATGGCCGCAGCCTGGTGCAGGAATGGCAGCAGGCCCATCCGCAGGGCGCCTACGTCTGGAACAGCAAGCAGCTGGCCGCCGCCGCCAATGCGCCGGCCATCCTTGGCCTGTTCGAGCCGGACCACATGCGCTACGAGTACGAACGACCGCAGGATCCGGGCGGTGAGCCGAGCCTGGCCGAACTGACGGCTGCGGCGATCAGGAATCTGTCGAAGCACCGGGAAGGCTACGTGCTGATGATCGAAGGCGCGCGCATCGACCACGCCAACCACAGCGGCAACGCCTACCGTGCACTGACCGAGACCGTGGCCCTGTCCGATGCAGTGCGCGTGGCCAACGAACTGACCTCGGCCGACGACACCCTGATCATCGTCACCGCCGACCACTCGCACACGCTGAACTTCGTCGGCTACCCGGCACGCGGCAATCCAATCCTGGGCAAGGTGAAGGACAAGGGTGGCGAAGATGGCGCCGGCAAGCTGGACTACGCGCTGGACGGCACCGGCCAGCCGTACACCACGTTGAGCTACGCCAATGGCCCGGGCCATACCGGCAGCAGCAACCAGCAGCCGGCCGGCCCGAAGCGCTACCCGCACAACCCGAGCAGCTTCGAACCGGCCAACGGCCGCCCGAACCTGCGCGAGGTCGACACCGAGCATCCGGACTACATGCAGGAAGCACTGGTGCCGATGAAGTCCGAGTCGCACGGCGGCGAAGACGTCGGCATCTGGGCACGTGGCCCGGGCAGCAAGGCGATCCGCGGCACGCTGGAACAGAACGCGATCTACCACATGATCGTGCAGGCCACCCCGGCCCTGCGCGAGCGCCTGTGCCAGGCCGGCACCTGCGATGACAAGGGCGTGCCGGTGCAGCTGCCGGCGCCGACGGCCTTCGAACGCAAGGCCGAGGCCAAGTGATCGCACTGCAGGCCCGCCCTGCGCCTGCCAGCGGCCGCTTCGCGCGGTCGCTGGCCCTGCTCGGCGTGCTGGCCAGTGCCAACGCGCTGGCGCAGGCACCGGCGTGCAAGCTGCTGACCGACGAACACGGGTTGTGGCCGCTGCCCAACTGCGAAGTGGTCGACCACCGGCCGAAGATCCAGCCGGACACCCTGAAAGACCTGAACTTTGATGACCACGGCCTGGCCGTGGTGTATGCCGACCAGGGTTTCCACTACGTCGACCGCAAGGGCCGCAGCCTGCCGGTGCTGACCTGGGACAACGGCCCGGAGATGCCGGAAGAAGGCCTGCTGCGCGGCCGCGTCGGTAATCGCGTGGGCTACTTCGATCTGACATTCCGCCAGGTGGTGCCCGGCACCTTCGATTTCGCCTGGCCGTTCCGCGACGGCGTGGCCGAGGTCTGCAACGGCTGCCGTCGCGGCACGCCGGATGCCGACGGCCACACGCCGATGGAAGGCGGAGAGCGGTTCCGGATCGACCGCTCGGGTCGTCGGGTGAAGTAGGTTTTCGGCAGGGCTGCGCCCTGCACCTGCACCTGCAGACGCAACGGCAACGGCAACGGCCGAAGCAACAGCAACAGCGTGCATTCCGTGGGATGGCGGGGCACTGTGGGTTTGCGGGGACGGCGCAAGTACGTCCATGTAGCCTTGGTCGCCGCATCCATGCGGCTCACACCCCGCAAACCCACAGTGCCCCGCCTTCGACAGTTTTCCGGTGGCCAGTAGATCTACGCCATGCGTGGATGAAATCTGTCAGATATCGAATTGAATCCGGGGTCAGATCCGTTTTCCGCAGGAAAACGGATCTGACCCCAAGAGCAATTCCGACAGTTCGCAGGAAACTGTCGAAGGCGGGGTGGGTCCGGTTGCGGGAGTGTCCGCGGCATGGATGCCGCGGCCAAGCCCCCATGGATGGGTTTACGGCGTCTCCCGCAACCGGGCCCACCCCGCCATCCTTCAGGAACCCAGCTTCTGCTGTTGCTGTTGCTGTTGCTCTGGATCGTAGCGGGTGCAGGGCGCAGCCCTGCCGAGCAACCCTATACTTGCCGCCGTGACTGCCTTCCCTGCCCTTGTTCCGCTGGATGCGCCGCTGCTGGTGGGCTACAGCGGTGGTGTCGACTCCACCGTGCTGCTGCACTGGCTGTGGCGCTGCGCCCAGGCTTCCGGCACGGCGCTGCGTGCGGTGCACGTACACCACGGCCTGCAACCAGCAGCCGACGACTGGGTACGGCATTGCCAGCAGCAGTGCGCAGCACTGGGCGTCAAGCTGGCCGTGCGCCACGTACAGATCGACAGAACCACAGGCCTGGGCCTCGAAGGCGCAGCGCGCGAAGCACGACGTGCAGCGTTCACTGCTGAACTGCGCGAAGGCGAAACACTGGCGCTGGCACAGCACCAGGACGATCAGGCCGAGACCTTCCTGCTCCGCGCGCTGCGCGGCTCCGGTGTCGATGGCCTTGCCGCGATGGCCGATGACAGTCAGTTCGGTACGCACCGCCTGTGGCGTCCCTTGCTGCACGTACCGCGCACCGCACTGCTCGACTATGCCCGGCAACACGCGCTGCGTTGGATCGAGGATCCCAGCAACGCCGAAGACCACGCCGATCGCAACTTCCTGCGCCTGCAGGTACTGCCACTGTTGCGCCAGCGCTGGCCGCACGCCGCCGCCGCGTTGGCCGGCAGCGTCCTGCATTGCCGGCAGACCCGCGAACTGCTGGATGAAGAAGACGCCGAGCTGATCACACACCTGGAAGTCGCTCCACGCGTGCTGTCGCTGCAGTTGCTGCGTCAGGTGTCACCGGGACGCGCCGCGCGCGTGCTGCGCGCCTGGGTGATCGGCCATGGTGCCGCCCCACTGCCGGCCACGGTGCTGCAGCAAGGCCTGGACGAACTGCTGCCGGCCGGCAATGATCGCCAGGCGCGGGTGCGCTGGCACGATCATGCCATCCAGCAATGGCGCGAGCATGCCTATCTGCTACCCGCGCAGCTGCCATCGCTGCCCCGCGCGTGGCAGGCCGAATGGGATGGGCATGCTCCCCTGCCGCTGCCCGATGGCGGCCAGCTGCGGCTGCAGGGCGGCGCCGCCTTCGAGCGCCCGCTGCAGGTCCGTGCACGCGTGGGCGGAGAGCGCATCCTGCTGCCAGGTCGCCAGCATTCGCACGCATTGAAGGACTGCCTGCAACGCGAACATCTCGCCCCCTGGCGACGCGCGCAGCTGCCGCTGATCTTTGATGGCCCGCAGTTGCTGGCCGCCGCCGACGTGGTCATCTCCGCGCCACTGCAGGCCTGGTTGCAGGCCCACCAGGCACAGCTGCAGTGGCGTCCCGGCGGCTGGTGAATTGACCCCCGCGCGCGGCCCGTCCACACTTGCCACATGGCCAAGAAGTCCCCCGAAAACGCCTCCCCGGTCGCCCAGTTCGAGCAGTCGCTCGAATCGCTGGAACAGCTGGTGGAGCAGATGGAAACCGGCGAGCTGAGCCTGGAAGCCTCGCTCAGTGCTTACGAACGTGGCGTCGGTCTGTATCGCCAGTGCCAGCAGGCGCTGGAGCAGGCCGAACTGCGCGTGCGCCTGCTCAGCGATCCGGCGCAGCCGGAAGCATCCGAGCCCTTCGATCCGCCCAACCATGACGGCTGAGGTTCTGTTCGCGCGCTGGCGCGACCGTATCGAAAGCCAGCTCGACGCTGCCCTGCCCTCGCCTGCCGAAGCACCGCAGCGCCTGCACCAGGCCATGCGCTATTCGGTGCTGGGCGGTGGCAAGCGCATGCGCCCGCTGCTGGTCTACGCCAGTGGCCACCTGTTCGGTGCACAGCTGGAAAGCCTGGATGCGGCGGCTATGTCCGTCGAACTCATCCACGCCTACTCGCTGGTGCATGACGACCTGCCGGCGATGGATGACGACGCGCTGCGCCGTGGCAAGCCGACCACCCACATCGCCTTCGACGAAGCTACCGCGATCCTCGCCGGCGACGCGCTGCAGACCCGTGCCTTCGGCCTGCTGGCCGATGCACCGCTGCCGGCCACGCTGCGCGTGGCCTGCCTGCAGACCCTGGCCCACGCCTCCGGCGCGTCCGGCATGTGCGGCGGCCAGGCCCTGGATATCGATGCCACCGGCCAGCAGCAGACGCTGGCGGCATTGACCCGCATGCATGCGCTGAAGACCGGCGCGCTGATCCGCGCGGCAGTGCGCATGGGCGCGCTGTGCGGCCAGGCCCACGAACCGCAGCTGGCCCAGCTGGACAGCTTCGCCGATGCACTCGGCCTGGCCTTCCAGGTACGGGACGACATCCTCGATGTCGAGGCCAGTTCCGAGCAGCTGGGCAAGACCGCCGGCAAGGACCAGGCGCAGGACAAGAGCACCTTTCCCGCCCTGCTTGGCATGGACGGCGCAAAGGCCCAGCTGCACGAACTCGCTGCACGCATGCAGTCGATCCTGGCCGGGTATGGCGAGGAAGCCGATGCGCTGCGTGCGCTGGCGACGCTGGCGGTCGAACGCGATCATTGATCGCTCGCCGGGCACCGCCCGTCGCTCCCCGCACATGAAAACGCCCGGCAATGCCGGGCGTTTTCAGTTCCGCATGCAGCCGGTATTACTTGATCAGGCGCAGCGCGAACGGGTAGCGATAGGCTTCGCCGTTGTTGGCCTTGACCGCTGCGATGATGCTGAACACCAGGCTGATGATGCCGACGATCGGGGCCAGGAAGACGCCGATGATCACGATGGTCAGGATCATGCTGATGACCATGGCGATGGTCACGGTGATCTGGAAGTTCAGGGCTTCCTTGGCCTGGTCGGTCACGAAAGCCTTGCCAGCATCGTCCTTGTTGATCAGCCAGATGATCAGTGCGCCGATGAAGCCGGTGAAGATGCCCAGCAGGTGGGCAGCCAGGGCCATGGTGCGCTGGTCGGCCGGCACGTCGGTGGTGGCCGGCGGCGGCGGGACGTTATCGAATTCGCTCACGACAAAACTCCTTTTCATTGGGTGGTCTTGACCCACCAGCACCAAGCTGGTTGCGTCAGGCGGGCATAGCTTACGCCATCGACGCCATCAATCATTACCGGCGATGGTCATCCGCCCCAGCAGGATCGAACCGGTCCGGATGTGCGAGCGCGGGTCGACGTCGCTGCCGACCGCTTCGATGCTGCTGAACATCTCGCGCAGGTTGCCGGCGATGGTGATGCCATCCACCGGGTACTGGATCTCGCCATTCTCGACCCGGAAGCCGCCGGCACCGCGCGAGTAGTCGCCGGTCACCCCGTTCACGCCCTGCCCCATCAGCTCGGTCACCAGCAGGCCATCGCCCATCTGGCGGGCGATCTCCTGCAGGGAGCCCGCGTTGGCGGCCAGTTGCAGGTTGTGCACGCCACCAGCATTGGCGGTGGTCTGCAGGCCCAGCTTGCGCGCCGAGTAGCTGCCCAGCACATAGCGCTGCAGCACGCCGTCACGGACCAGGGCCGAAGCACGGGTGGCCACGCCGTCACCGTCGAAGGCGGCCGAGCGCAGGCCACGGCGCAGGTGGGGCAGTTCCTCGATCTGCATCCAGTCCGGGAACAGCTGCTGGTCAACACTGTCCAGCAGGAAGCTGGCCTGGCGGTACAGGGCACCGCCGGACACCGCCGACAGCAGGTGACCGACCAGGCTGCGCGCGACTTCCGGGGCGAACAGCACCGGCATGCTGCCGGTGGCCATCGAGCGAGGCTGCAGGCGGGCGACGGTACGCTCGGCGGCACGACGACCGACCAGGCCCACCTCCTCCAGGTCCTCGCGGGCCAGCGCACTGGTGTACCAGCCATCGCGCTGCATGCCATCGCCCTGGCCGGCGATCAGCGCACAGCCCACCGAATGATGGGTGCCACGCTCACGGCCGAAAAAGCCATGCGAATTGGCGTACACCGACAGGCTCTGCATGCTCGACACCGAGGCGCCGTCGGAGTTGCGGATCTGCGCATCGGCCTCACGACCTGCGTTCTCGCAGGCCAGGGCCAGGTCCACCGCCTCGTCGGCCTGCAGCGCCCAGGGATGCCAGCTGTCCAGGTCGGGGAAGTCGGTCGCCATCAGCGCCGCCTCGGCCAGGCCGGCGGCCGGGTCGTCCTCGGTATGGCGGGCGATCGCGCAGGCCTGCTCGACCGTGGCGGTGAGGCTGGCCTCGTTCAGGTCGCCGGTGCTGGCGCTGCCCTTGCGTTGGCCGAAATAGACGGTGACGGCGATACCGCGGTCGCGGGTGGACTGCACGGTCTCAACCTCGCCAAGGCGGACATTGACCTCCAGGCCACGGTCCTCGCTGCAGCTGACCTCGGCCTGGCTGGCGCCCAGCGCCCGGGCACGGTCGAGCAGCTGCTGGGAAAGGTCGGCCAGCCGTTCCAGCCGGGCCGGGCTGTCGTCGCCGACAGCGACTTCAGGGGCGATCACGTTCAATGCTTTATCCTGTACGGGTTGGGCCCGGCATCACGCCGGGCGACTTTTTTTGAGATCAGGTAGGAACGATGCGCGGACGCGACGAAGAAACCGGTGAATTCCACGACAAGAGCCGCAGCCAGAACCGGCGCGATGCGCTCGACGTCCTGGCCCTGGGCGAGAAGCTGGTGTCGTTGACCCCGGCCCAGCTGGCGCGCCTGCCGATTCCGGAAGACCTGCTGCCGCATATCGCCGAGTGCAAGCGCATCACCGCCCACATCGCCCACAAGCGCCAGCTGGCGTTCCTGGCCAAGCACATGCGCCGCGAAGAAGACGCCACGCTGGATGCGATCCGCGATGCCCTGGACGCCAACAGCGAAACCGGCCGCCGCGAAGTGGCGATGATGCACCGCGCGGAAGACTGGCGCGAGCGCCTGCTGGCCGAGGGTGACAAGGCACTGGCGGCACTGCTGGACGACTACCCGCAGGCCGACCGCCAGCAGCTGCGCACGCTGGTGCGCAATGCCCAGGCCGAGAAGGCGAAGAACAAGCCGCCGCGCGCCTACCGCGAAATTTTCCAGGTGCTGCGTGCCCTGATGCTGCCGGCCGCGTTGGGCCTGAAGGCCAGCGCCGAAGACGCCGCCCCCATTGAAACCGACGAAGCCGACGAGGACTGAGTCCTCGCCGGCAGGGGCGGTGGCACTGGCCATCGCCCGGCTCAGGCCTGGGTACCGCCGACGGTGATGCCCTCGATCAGCAACGAGGGCTGGCCGACACCCACCGGCACGCTCTGCCCGTCCTTGCCGCAGATACCCACGCCCTCGTCCAGGCCCAGGTCGTTGCCGACCATGCGCACCTTCTGCATGGTTTCCGGACCGTTGCCGATCAGGGTCGCGCCCTTCACCGGCGTGGTGATGCGGCCGTCCTCGATCAGGTAGGCCTCGGTGGCCGAGAACACGTACTTGCCACTGGTGATGTCGACCTGGCCGCCGCCGAAGTTGACCGCGTACAGGCCCTTCTTCACCGAACGGATCATCTCCTGCGGGTCATGCTGGCCGGCGCGCATGTAGGTGTTGGTCATGCGCGGCATGGTCATGTGCGCGAACGATTCGCGGCGACCATTGCCGGTCGGCGCCACGCCCATCAGGCGCGCGTTGAGGCTGTCCTGCATGTAGCCGACCAGGATGCCGTCCTCGATCAGCGTGGTGCACTGGCTGGGATGACCCTCGTCGTCGATGTTCAACGAACCACGGCGTCCATCCAGCGTGCCGTCATCGACGATCGTCACGCCCGGGGCGGCAACGCGCTCGCCGATGCGCCCCGCGTAGACGCTGGTGCCCTTGCGGTTGAAGTCGCCCTCCAGGCCATGGCCGACCGCTTCATGCAGCAGCACACCGGGCCAGCCCGGGCCCAGCACCACCGGCATCACGCCGGCCGGTGCCGGTACCGCTTCAAGATTCACCAGCGCCTGGCGCAGCGCCTCACGGGCGAAGGCTTCCGGGCGGCCGTCGGCGAACAGCTCCTCATAGCCATAGCGACCTCCGCCACCGGCATAGCCGGACTCGCGACGGCCGTTGTGCTCGACGATCACCTGCACGTTCAGGCGCACCAGCGGGCGCACGTCGGCGCCCAGCACGCCGTCGCTGCGGGCGATCAGCACCGTATCGACGCCGCCGGACAGGCTGACCATCACCTGCTTCACGCGCGGGTCGGCAGCACGCAGGTAGCCGTCCAGGCGCTTGAGCACCTCGACCTTGGCCTCGTTGCCGACGCCATCAATCGGGTCCAGCGCCGGGTACAGCGCGCGCGCGTTGCCGCGCAGCAGCGAGCGCCCGGTCTGGGCACCACCTTCACGCGAGATCGCGCGCGCCGACTGCGCCGCCACCCGCAGCGCATCGGCATGGATGTCGTCGGAGTAGGCGAAACCGGTCTTCTCGCCGGAAATCGCCCGCACGCCCACACCCTGCTCGATGGAATGCGCGCCGTCCTTGACGATGCCGTCTTCCACGCTCCAGCTCTCGCGGCGGGCGTGCTGGAAGTAAAGGTCACCAAAGTCCACACCGGGGCCGAGCAGCTGCCCGAAGGTGTGCTCCAGGCCAGCGGTATCCAGGCCGCCAGGGCGCAGCAGGCGGTCTTGGGCAAGCGTCAGGGCGATATCAGTCATGGTTCTCGATCTGGGGATGCGGGGGCGCTCAGGCAAGCCCCGTGAACAGGAAAGCCGCGCTCAACGCGCGCGCGGCAGGCCGGTGACGGTCGGCGGAATGGCCGGCGCCGGTGCCGGCGCGGGTGGCGGAGCCTTGTCGCGGCTGCGCTCGATCACTTCCACCTTCGGTTCCTTCCATGGACCGGTCACCTTGTAGGTACGGGCGCCAATCTCGCCCAATGGTTTGGACAATACCGCATTGGTGGCCGCGCCCAGCGCCGCCCCCACCGGGCCACCGGCCACCGCCCCCACCACGGTCAGCAGATTGCCTGCGCGCGGGTTGACGTCGATGGTCTGGTCGAACTGCTGGTTGCGCAGGTCGGCCTGGCCGCGGATGGTGATGTTGGCTGCCGGGCCTTCGATCAGCACCTTGTCTGTGCGCGCCATGCCCTGGCCGAACTGCATGCTGCCGTCGATCTGGTTGAACGCGAAGCCCTTGGAGAAGAAGTCGCGGAAGTCGAACATCAGGCGCCGCGGCAGCTGGGTCACGCTGAGCAGACCCAGCACGCGGCCGGCGCCCGGCTCCAGCTCCAGCAGCTGGCCGTTGCGTGCGTGCAGGTCCAGGCGGCCCTGCAGGTTGCCCAGCTGGAAGTCCGACGGCCCCCCACTCCACGTGGCCTGCAGCTGCGCCTGGCCGGAACCGCCACGCAGCTGGCCGCCGTAGTCGAGGTTCTGCATCAGTCCGCCCAGGTCCTCGCTGCGCACCTGCGCGGTCAGTTCGGTGCGGGCACCACCGGTGCGGCCCAGCCAGCGACCGCTGATGTCGATCTCCTGGTCGGGCGCACGGAAGCGCAGCTCATCCACGTTCAGGCCATTGGCCAGCGGCCGCGTACGCAGCACCGCCTGGCCCAGCACCACTTTGCCGAACTTCAGGTCGGCGATGTCCAGCGCGAACGGCGGCAGCTTGGCCGGGTCCATGTCGTTGGCGCCTGCCTGTACCCGTGCCGGTGCGGCCGGTACACCTGGAGCCGCCGGCAATGACTGCCAGTGCACGCGGTCGAGCTGGCCACTGATGGTGCCGCCGTCTGCATTGGGGACGGTCAGGCGCCCGGCCAGCGACGGGCCGTCCAGGCGTACATCCAGTGCCTGCGCTCCCGGGCGCAGCTGCAACCGGGTCTGCTCGAACACACCACCGATCAGCATCAGCTTGCCGACCTGCACGTCCACCGCACGCAGCGGCATGCCGTCATCGTCGTTGCCACCACGGGCCAGGCCGATCCACTCCAGCGCATCCAGGGTCGGGCTGCGGCCATTCACGGACAGTCCGCTCGGTGGCGGCTCGCGATCGGCATGGTCGCTGCCCAGCGTCACCTGCACACCCGTCTGGTTGTTGTGGCTGCGCGCAGCCAGCGCCAGGCGCTGGCCGAACGCCACGTCGATGCGGCCGGCCCCCATCGGCAGCTGTGCAGCCACGGTGGTCGCCAACGGCTCGGCAGCCGGTTTGTCCAGCGGCGCCGGCAGGTCCAGCCGGGTCCCGACCAGATCGGAGCTCAACCGCAGCTCGCTGGGCGGCGCAGGCGCCCCCGGAGCGACCTTGGGCAGATTGACCGCGATGGTCCACGGCGAGGTGCCGGCGATGTAGGGCTTCAGCCACGCCATTTCCGGCGCGCGGTCGATCAGCACGCCAGCATCGAGGTTGGCCGACAACTGCGATTCAAAGGCCAGCTTGCTGTCGTGCACGTAGCCACCGGCACGCAGGCTCAGACGACCGTCCTGGCCGAGGTGGCGCACCGCCAGTTCCTCGGCGCCGAAACCGCCGTTGCTGTAGCGCGCCTGCCCGTGCATGTTGTCAAAGGTGAGCTGGAAGCGCTTGTCGACCAGCTTCACGCCGGCCAGATCGACCGTTCCCTGCAGGTGGCCGCCACCTTCATCGTGGTGCAGCGGCTGCAGCAGATCGAAGGTCACATGCGCCGGGCCCGCAGCGGTGAGGTTGTCCAGGGTGTCGCCATAATCCTTGTGCAGCGGGCTCTGCCGCAGCATGGCCAGCAGCCTGCCGGCCTCGCTCTGCGCATCGGCACGCACGTACAGCGGCTGCTGCCCGAAATCCTGGATGCCCGCCTCGAATTTCTGCACCGCCACGCCGGCCAGATCGCCGCGACCGTGCATGTCGAAGCCGGGGCCGATGAAGGCGATATCGGCATCGACCTGGCGCATCAACGGCCAGTCGTGCTGGAAGCGGATGTCACCATTGGTGATATGGCCGGTCGCCTCGAAGCGGCCATCGTTGTTGTCGAACGGCCAGTCGTCCAGGTCGCCACTGACCAGGCCGATGCCGTTGCGCACCTGCCCACCGGCCAGCGCCATGTCCAGCCAGTCGGTGGCGCCCTTGCTCATCTTGGAGTGGATCCAGAAGCGCTTGGCCGCGGTCATCGGCACGTCGTCCAGCTTGGCCGCCAGCTGCAGCCACGGCCGCGTACCGTCGCCCTGGAACCAGACACCACCGCGCACGTCCGCCGCATAATCGGTGCCTTCCACGCGCATCGCTGCCGTGCCGATGCGCCAGCCACCGCCTTCATCGCGCCAGCCCACCACCTGGCCCGCCAGGTGCAGATCGTGGCGCACGCCGAAGCCGGTCGGCCAATCGAACTGCAGCTGGCGTTGCGACTGCAGCTGCAGGCTGAAGCCATCCGCGTCGCCTTCGAAGCGCCCGCCCAGGCCGCGCAGGCCGGGCGAATTGCCCACGCTGGCGAAGCCCAGCGACTGCAGTTCGCCCTGCGCCCACAGCGGGCCATCGCGTTCGCCCGCCAGCTGCAGCTCGCGCACGTCCAGCTGCGGCCTGGACAGGAACAGCCAGCGACGCAGGCCCGGTTCAAGACGATCGCTCAGGGCCAGCGCACGCAGCGCGATGCCGGCCTGCACTTCGCGAGAACTGACCCGCAGCTGCTTGCCGAGCTGCAGCTGCAGGCCATCGAGCTGCTGCTCGCCTTCTTCGGTTTTCAGGCGCAGGCGCGGCACCTGCAATGCCCAGCCATCGGCCTGGCGCTGCCAGCGCAGGCGTGCCTGCAACCGCTGCAGCTGCAGCTGCGGAGCCGCCATCGCGGGCATCGGTGCGCCATCGATGCGGACATCACGCAGGTCCGAATCGGTGGTCACCGCCACCGGCGCGAAATCGCGCAGGGTCAGCCACAGGTTGAGTTCGCCCTTGCCTTCGCGCAGGCGCACACCGCCGGCCGCCAGCAGCGGCGACCAGGCATGAAAATCGACCGGATCGGCGCCCAGCCAGGCCTGGCCGTTGCCGCGCACGCGGTCCACGTCCAGCACCGCCGTCAACGGCAGCGCTTCGGTCTGGGCCCAGGCGCGCACGCCTACACGCAGGCGGTCGCCATTGACCCGCAGGCGCACGTCGATGCGTGGCAGCGTGGTATCGATCCCCAGCCCCGGCGCATGCACGCCCAGGCGGCCCCCGATCACCTGCAGTTCGCCCAGACGGCGCAGCGCATCCAGCGGGTCCCCGCCATTGGCGGCCTGCGGCAGGCCACGCACCGACCAGCGGCCGTCCTCGCCCTGCTGCAGGTCCAGTGCCAGGCCACGCAGGCGCAGTTCGGTCAACGAGCGGCCGGGCAGCAGCCCGCTGTACATCGATACCAGCACCTCGGCCTCGCCGATCGCCAGGCCCTGGCCGGCGCCAATGCGCAGGCCCTTGAGCTGCAGCAGCGGACCACGCCGGGTCCAGGCCGTCTGCAACTGGTCGAAACGCACCGGCTGGCCGGCGCGTTCACTCAACCAGGCGGCAATCCTGTCGGGATGGCGCTCGGCCAGCGGCAGCAGCTGGCTGAGGGTGCCCACCAGCAGTGCGAGCCCGACCAGGCCCACCGCGCAGGCGGCAATGAAATGACGGCGGATCCTTCGCAGTCGCAGGCGCGGCGGCGCGCTCATCGGCCACCGCCGGCCTGCGGCCGGCGAGGATCAGAGCAGAACAACATCGAATTGCTCCTGCAGGTACTGCTCGTCCGCCTGGAAGCGGATGCTCTTGCCGAGGAATTCCTCCAGCTCGGCCACCGCCGCGGATTCCTCGTCGGTGATGCGCGCGACCACCTTGGTCGAGGCGATCACCAGCAGGCGCGCGGCATCGAACTGGCGCACGGCACGGGTGATCTCGCGGAAGATCTCGTAGGTCACCGTCTCGGTGGTCTTGATGCTGCCGCGGCCGCTGCACTGCGGGCAGGTTTCCGACAGCTGGCGCTCCAGGCTTTCCACCGTGCGCTTGCGGGTCATCTCCACCAGGCCCAGCGGCGAGAAGTCGTACACCGTGGTCTTGGCATGGTCACGGGCCAGCGCCTTTTCCAGCGTACGCAATACCTGGCGGCGGTGCTCGGCATCATCCATGTCGATGAAGTCGATGATGATGATGCCGCCCAGGTTGCGCAGGCGCAGCTGCCGTGCCACCGCCTGTGCCGCTTCCAGGTTGGTGCGGAACACCGTCTCTTCCAGGTTGCGCTGGCCGAGGAACGAACCGGTGTTGACGTCGATGGTGGTCATCGCCTCGGTCTGGTCGATCACCAGGTAGCCACCGGATTTCAGCGGCACCTGCTTGTCCAGCGCGCGGCCGATCTCGTCCTCCACCCCGAACATGTCGAAGATCGGGCGATCGCCGCTGTACAGCTCGATCTTCTCCGCCAGCACCGGCATGTACTTGGCAACAAAGGCCTGCAACTGCGCGAAGGTCTCCTTGGAGTCCACCTTCACCTTGTCCACGTCCTTGCGGATCAGGTCGCGTACCGATCGCAGCGGCAGGCTCAGGTCTTCATAGATGTTGCTGCACGAGGCCGCTTCGCGGCCACGACGCTCGACCACGTTCCATACGCGCGACAGGTAGGCGATGTCCTCGGCGATGGCTTCGGCCGGCTGGCCCTCGGCATTGGTACGCACGATGTAGCCGTAGCCCCCGTGCTGCGCCGACAGTTCGGTCACCAGCGCCTTCAGGCGCGCACGCTCGGTTTCATCCTCGATGCGCGCCGACACGCCCACCACCTTGGACTGCGGCAGCAGCACCATGTAGCGCGAGGGAATGCTGATCTGGGTGGTCAGGCGGGCGCCCTTGGTGCCGATCGGATCCTTCACCACCTGCACCACGATGTCCTGGCCGTCGCGCAGCAGCTCGACGATCGGCACGCTGGACGGCGGCGGCAGCGTGGTGTTCTCGGTGTCGGCACTGGCTACCGGCGCCGGCCGCACCACGTCGTTGGCGTGCAGGAACGCGGCACGCTCCAGCCCGACTTCGACGAAGGCCGCCTGCATGCCGGGCATCACCCGCTGTACCTTGCCCTTGTAGATGTTGCCGACCACACCCCGGCGCCAGCCGCGCTCGATGTGCAGTTCCTGCAGCATGCCATTTTCGATCACCGCGACCCGGGTCTCGCGCGGGGTCACATTGACCAGGATTTCCTCAGACATCGGCAGCCTCCCTGGCGGCATCGGCAGTGGGGGCTGGCACGCCACAGCGCGCCAGCAAACGATCGGTGTGCAGCAACGGCAGCCCCATCACCCCGGAGTAACTCCCGGACAGGTGCTCGATCCAGCGCTCGGCCCCGCCCTGGATGGCGTAGGCCCCCGCCTTGTCCAGCGGTTCGCCGGTGGCCACGTAGGCGGCGATGTCGGCGGCGTCGATCGGGGCGAAGGTCACTTCAGAAATGACCAGCTCGCTGTCCAGCCCGTCCGCGCCGACCACCACCACCGCGGTCATCACCTGATGGGTACGCCCGGCAAGACGCGCCAGCATCGCCCGCGCATCGGCGGCGTCGGTGGGCTTTCCGAACACGTCGCCGTCCAGCACCACCTCGGTGTCCGAACCGAGCACCCGCGCCTGCGGGTCATCGGCCAGCACCCGGGCCAGGCCGGCGCGCGCCTTGTCGGCGGCGACCCGGCAGACATACTGTTCGGCGCTTTCAGCGGGCGCGCGCTGCTCGACGACCTCCAGGTCCAAGGCCTGGAAGGGGCGTCCGAGTCGGGCCAGCAGCTGGTTGCGTCGGGGGGAGCGGGAAGCAAGGTAGAGCATCGGCACAGCATAACCTGAGGCTGCCACCTGAATCGTCGGCAACCCGTTCTGGAACGCGCTCAACCCCGAACGGGCTCACAGCGCGTTCATCGCTACGACACCACCCTCAACGGCACAACAAGGAGTTCTCCATGCGCCTGACCGCCACCCCGCTGCTGCTCGCCCTGTCCCTCGCCCTTGGAACCTCGATGACCGCCCATGCTGCCCCGTCGTCGCCGTCGATCGCCGCTCCGGCCGAAGGCACCCTGCTGAACATCTCGGCCAACGCCGAGGCCACCCGCGTGCCGGACGTGGCCACCCTGTCGGCCGGCGTGGTCACCCAGGCCGCCGATGGCAACAGCGCCATGCGCCAGAACGCCCAGCAGATGGACAAGGTACTGGCCGCGATCAAGGCCGCCGGCATCGCCGAGCGCGACGTGCAGACCAGTGGCGTCAGCCTCAACCCGCAGTACCGCTATGCCGACAACGAAGCGCCGAAGATCACCGGCTACCAGGCCAGCAACACGGTCAGCCTGAAGGTGCGCGACATCGCCAAGCTGGGCAAGGTGCTGGACGCACTGGCTGCGCAGGGCGCCAACCAGATCAATGGCCCCAGCTTCGAGATCGACCAGCCGGAACCGGTCTATGACGAAGCCCGCCTGGCTGCACTGAAGAAGGCCCAGGCCCGCGCCCAGACCTATGCAAAGTCGCTGGGCCTGCAGGTGCGCCGCATCGTCAGCATTTCCGAGAACGCCGGCGGCGGCTACCGCCCGATGCCGATGATGCGGGCCATGTCGGCCGGCGCGGCGATGGACAAGGCCACCCCGGTCGCACCGGGTGAATCGACCGTCTCGGTCAACCTGGACGTGGTGTTCGAACTGGGTCGCTGATCCCGTTCGTCATTGCCGGCAAAGGCGGATCCCGCAGGGGATCCGCCTTTTTTCATGTCCGCAGCCGGCACTGGCTGAAGGCCAGCCCAACGATCGCCCCCCTGCCTCTAGGCAGTGGCCGCCATGTCGCGCTACTGATGGACTGCCAGCCGCGTGCGGCAACCCCGCCACGGGCCCTGGTGCGTTGAGGACTTCGTCACTGGCATGGAGGTGGACCATGGTTCGTACGTATCCCGTTGCATCCCCGCAGTTCGACCCCGCCCGCGTTGCCGCCTGGAGCGCGGCCATCGCCCTGCATCTGCTGGCCTTCCTGCTGCTGCTGATCCCGGCGACCTACCAGGCTGTGCAGGTCCCGCGTGACAAGACTGCGGTCAGGCTGATCGAGAAGATCCCGCCACCGCCCACGCCGCCGGTTCCGATCCCGCCGAAAGAGATCGTCCAGGTGGTGCCCAAACCGCGGACGCAGCCGGTGGTACCGCCGCTGCCCGCACCCACCGCGACCGTAGAGGAAACCCAGGGCATCGCACTGCCGGCCGCCGAACCGGCCCCGCCCCAGCTCGCACCGAGCATCGATACCGCCACACCACTGGCCGGCGCCCAGCTGCAATACCGCAGCGCCCCGCCGCCGGCCTACCCGCTGGCGGCACTGCGCAACCGCGAGCAGGGTACGGTGCTGTTGCGGGTAGAGGTGGACACCCACGGGCAGCCGGCGGTGGTCAGCATCGAGCGCAGCAGTGGCTCGCGCAGCCTGGACCAGGCCGCACGCCAGCAGGTGCTCAGGCACTGGCGCTTCGAGCCGGCCCAGCGTGATGGCGTGGCCGTGCCGGCCATCGGCATGGTGCCGGTGCAGTTCTCGCTGCCGGACTGAAGTGATCGCCGGCCCGGCCATCTGCCGGGCCGGCCCTTCCGTCCGGGCGGGCACGGACGGAACAGGATCAACTGTTATTGATTAAGCAAAAATTCACGACTTCGTCACCCGCCGGAAACCTAGATTGGTCCGTCCCGGAATCTACCGGAGACAGCCCTCAACGCTACGGTTTTCCAGTTAGGAGAGAAGCTGTGAAACACCTGATCCAACGGCCCGCCAGCCGCCGCCGCACCACCCTGGCATCGTCCATCACCCATATCCTTACCGGCGGCACCCTGCTGCTGGTTGGCGCCGTGGCTTCCACCTCCGCTTTCGCGCAGGAGAAGGCCACCAACCTGGACCGCATCACGGTCACCGGTTCGAACATCCCGCGCACCAACACTGAAACACCGTCCCCGGTGCAGGTGGTGACCCGCCAGGAAATCGACCGCACCGGCAAGACCACGGTTGCCGAGTACCTGCAGACCATCACCGCCAATGGCGCCGGCTCTATTCCCAAATCGTTCGGCAACGGCTTCGCCGGCGGTGGCGCCGGCATTTCGCTGCGTGGCCTGGGCGCGGGTTCAACCCTTGTCCTGTTGAATGGTCGCCGCATGGCCACCTACGGCCTGGCAGATGACGGCCAGAAGGTCTTCACCGACCTGAGCACCATCCCGCTCGACGCCGTTGAACGCGTGGAAGTGCTGAAGGACGGCGCCTCGGCGATCTATGGCTCCGACGCCATCGCTGGCGTGGTCAACATCATCCTGCGCAGCGACTTCCAGGGCGCGATCCTTCGCGGCTCCTACGGCCTGTCCGGCGACAGCGATGGCGATACCAAGAAAGCGACCCTGACCGCCGGTACCGGCGACATGGCCACCGACGGATGGAACGCCTTCTTCAGCCTGGATGTCGGCAAGAGCGACGCAATCAAGATCAGCGACCGCAAGAACCGCAAGTGGATCGGTACCGGCGACACCCGCCAGTGGGGCTATGGCAACAATGCCCAGTTCCTGGGTGGCGCCTTCCTCAGCGGCAAGACCCGCGGCGGCGTTGGTCCCAATGGCTCGGTGTACGACGACCGCAATGTCACCGACACGAATCCGGCCACCCTCGTGCCACTGCCTGGCTGCCAGGGTCTGACCACCATCGGTGGCCAGACCGACGCTTCGGTCGCCGCGCAGGGCTGCCTGTGGGATCCGGCACAGCTGTATCGCGACATCTCGCCGGAAGAGAAGTACGTCAATGTGTTCGGCCGCGCCAGCTTCGCGTTCGGTGAAGGTGGCGAAATCTACACCGAGATCGGCTACTCGAAGAAGGAAACCACCTTCAGCAACACGCCGTCCGCCGCGTCCGGCGGCTGGGGTTATCCCGGCGGCCCGGTCAACGGCAACAGCGGTCCGGGCGCCGTGGTGCTTGGCCCCAATCATCCTGACCGGCCTGCCGGCCTCGGTACCGGCCCGTTGCGCCTGCGCTACAGCGCTTGGGACGTCGGCCCCCGCGTGACCGACAACACCAACGAGTTCAATCGTTTCCTGGTCGGCGTCAAGGGCAACTGGGGTGACTGGAGCTACGACACCGCCTACCTGCACTCGGGCACCGACCTGGTCAACGAGCGCACCGGCTTCCTGCGCTACAGCGCCGTGAAGTGTGCACTGGGTGACGCGAACTGTGCCGGTGGCGTATGGCGCATCGGCGACAACGCCAACCTGAACTCCCAGGCGCTGTACGACTACATCTCGCCGAAGATCAGCGCACGTGCCAAGTCCAGCCTGGACATGTTCGACTTCACCGTGTCGCGCAGCCTGATGGACCTGAAGGGTGGCCCGCTGGGCCTGGCGATCGGTACTGAGTGGCGCAAGACCAGCAACAGCCTGACCCCGCAGACCTACACCGACACGGGTGACATCATCGGCCTGGGCTACTCGGCCTATGACGGCACGCAGAACGTGTACGCCGGTTACGTCGAACTGTCGGCACCGGTGCTGGAGCAGTTGGAACTGTCCGCTGCACTGCGCTACGACAAGTATGAGAGCGGTGAAGGCAAGGCCACGCCGAAGCTGGGTGTGAAGTGGACGCCGGCCGACTGGATCGCCCTGCGCGCCAGCTACGCCGAAGGCTTCCGTGCGCCGAACCCGGCCGAGAACGGCGATGGTGGCCTGGCCGCCTTCTCCACTGCCTCGGATCCGATCCGTTGCCCGGACGGTGAAAACCCGGCCCCGGGTGCTTCGCCGGACGACTGCGGCTCGCAGTCGGTTGCGATCATCACCCGCCCGAACAAGGACCTGAAGCCGGAAGAGTCGAAGAGCTACTCGGTGGGTATCGTGCTGCAGCCCACCCGCTCCACCTCGTTGACCGTCGATGCCTGGGAAATCAAGCGCACCAACGAGATCGCCCAGGGCGATACCGATGATGCGATCCGGGCTGGCAATGTCCTGCGCGACAACAACCTGCTCAACGGCGTCGCCGGTACCGGCAGCATCCTGGCCGTCAACACCGCCTACATCAACGCCAGTTCCTCGCGCGTTCGCGGTATCGACACCGACATCCGCCAGACCTTCGACATCGGCCCGGGCCAGCTGGAGATGGATCTGCAGTGGAGCCACCTGCTGAAGTTCGAGCGCACCAGCGGTACCAGCACCGATGACTTCCTGGGCACGCACGGCAACTGCGACGTGACCAACTGCATCGGCACGCCGAAGGACCGCATCAACTTCGGTACCACCTGGAAGCAGGGCCCGTGGAGTGTCAGCGGCGTGGCCAACTACATCTCCAGCATGGAAAACACTGACAAGCGCGGCGGCAAGTACCAGTTCTTCTATGCCGATGGATCGCCGGTGAAGAAGATCTCTTCGTTCACCACCTTCGACCTTTCCGGCCGTTGGGCAATCACCGAAGCGTTCGAGCTGAATGCTTCGGTCGAGAACGTCTTCGACCGAATTGCTCCGCTGGATCCGCTGACCTATGGCGGCGTGAACTACAACCCGATGCACTTCAGTGGTGCCATCGGCCGCTACTTCACCGTCGGTGCCAAGTACACCTTCAAGTAATACAGGCAACACGCTTCAACGCAACAACTTCGAAGGCCCGGGCAGCTGCCCGGGCCTTCGTCGTTCTGCCCCTTGCAGGCATGTTCACGGGCACAGGGCTACCGTGTGCACGCGGCATCACCGCCGCAGGGGATCTCCATGGCCGCGACATCGCAGCGCTTGGGCCTGCCCGCGTTGACTGCACTGGTGGTCGGCTCGATGGTCGGCGCCGGTATCTTTTCATTGCCGCAGAACGTAGCGCGCAGCGCCGGTCCGGCCGCCGCGCTGATTGGCTGGGCGGTGAGCGGCGCGGGCATGCTGATGCTGGCCTTCGTGTTCCAGGCGCTGGCCAACCGTCGACCGGATCTCGATACCGGCATCTACGCATACGCGCGCGAGGGCTTCGGCAATTACATCGGCTTCTCCGCTGCGTGGGGTTACTGGGTTGCCTCGGTGCTCGGCAACGCCAGCTTCTTCGTGCTGATCTTCAGCGGCCTTGGCCACTTCATGCCCGTGTTCGGCGAAGGCAATACCCCGGCCGCCGTGACCGCATCGTCATTGCTGTTGTGGACGGTGCACCTGTTGGTGCTGCGTGGCCTGCGCACCGCAGCCATCGTCAACGGCCTGGTGACCGTGGCCAAGCTGCTGCCGATCGCGCTGTTCCTGATCCTGGCCGCCGGCGCGTTCCGCATGGACGTGTTCCGCGCCGATTTCCTCGGCACGCCTGCACTCGGCGACCTTGGCCAGCAGCTGCGCGGCATGATGCTGGTGACCGTGTGGGTGTTCATCGGCATCGAAGGGGCCAGCATCTATTCGCGACGCGCGGCACGCCGCACCGACGTGGGTCGCGCCACGGTGATCGGCTTCCTTGGCGTGTGGCTGCTGCTGGTGCTGGTCAGCCTGTTGTCGATGGGCGTGCTGTCGCAGGCGGAACTGGCCGGACTGCCCAATCCGTCGATGGCCTATGTGCTGCGCGCCATTGTCGGCGAATGGGGCGCGACGGTGATCATCATCGGCTCGATCATCTCCGTTCTCGGTGCATTGTTGGCCTGGGTGCTGCTGTGCGCCGAAGTGCTCTATGCCGCCGCAGGTGACGGCACCATGCCCGCCTTCCTTGGCCGTGAGAACGCGCGCGGCGTGCCGGCCAATGCACTGTGGTTGAGCAACGGCCTGATCCAGTTGTTCCTGCTGCTGGTGCTGGTCAGTTCCGGCAGCTACACCGGGCTGGTGCTGCTGGCCGCATCGATGAGCCTGGTGCCCTACTTCCTGTCCACGGCATTCGGCGTGCAGCTGGCCTGGCGCGGGCAGGCCTATGCCGGTGAGCCGGGTGTGCGCTGGCGTGATTTCGGGGTGGCAGTGCTGGCCAGTGCGTATGCGCTGTGGCTGGTGTATGCCGGTGGCCTGGACAACCTGCTGCTGTCGGTATTGCTGTACGTGCCCGGCGTGGTGTTGTTCGCACTGACCCGGCGCCAACGCGGCGAGCGGGTATTCACGCGTTGGGAATGGGTGCTGTTCGGTGCGATCCTGATCGTGGCGATCGCCACGCTGGTGGCGTTCTGGCGAGGAGCGCTGCCACTGTAGAGCCGAGCCCACGCTCGGCTTCGCACAGGCAGCCGAGCACGGCTCGGCTCCACAACAACAGTCGAGCAAGCTCGACTCCACAAAGACGCAAAAAAAACCTGCATCTCGCGATGCAGGTTTCTCAAGGTGGCGCCCGAAGTTGGACTCGAACCAACGACCCCCTGATTAACAGTCAAGTGCTCTAACCGGCTGAGCTATTCGGGCAGACGACTAGTATAACCACTCTTCACGCGCGATGGTAGGGGTGATTGGCGATCATTGCGGCAGCCCGATACAACTGCTCGGCCACCACCAGGCGTACCAGCATGTGTGGCAGCGTCAGCGGTCCGATCGACCACTTCTCGTCGGCCAGCGCGGAGACTTCCGGCGAATGCCCTTCCGGGCCACCGATCAGGAACGCCAGGTCCCTGCCCTGCCCGCGCCAGTGTTCCAGGCGCTGTGCCAGCTGTTCGGAACTGAGCTGGCGACCCGGCACATCCAGCGCCACTACATAGGCATTCTTCGGCAGCGCAGCGATCACCCGCTTGCCTTCATCTTCAGTGGCGCGGCGCGGATCACGGCCTTTGCCGCGCAGGCCGGGCTCGATTTCCACCAGCTCGAACGGCAGCCAGTGCGACAGCCGCTTCTGGTACTCGGCGAAGCCCTGCGCCACCCAGCTGGGGGCGCGTTCACCGGTGGCGATCAGGCGGGCTTTCATCAACGGTCCTCCAAAACGTCGACGGCGCCATCGGCGCCGTCGAAGGGATGCATCAACGCGTGGCTCAAGCCACTTCGTCGTCGCTGGACGGCGGCTGGTCGCCGACGGTCCACAGGCGCTCGAGGGCGTAGAACTCACGCACGCGCGGCAGCATCACATGGACGATCACGTCGCCCAGATCGACCAGCACCCACTCGGCTTCACGCTCGCCTTCCACGCCCAGCGGCATCACGTCGATGTTCTTGGCGAAGCGCACCACTTCATCGGCAATCGACTTGACGTGGCGGGTCGAGGTGCCCGAAACGACAATCATGTAGTCGGCAACGCTGGACCGGCCGCGCACGTCGATCTCGACCAGGTCCTTGGCCTTCAGGTCTTCGGTGGCTTGGCGGACGCTGGCCAGCAGTTCCGGCACGGACGGCGGCGGGCTGGGCAGATCGACCTTGATGGTCTGGGGCTGGGTCTGGTTGCTCAAAGTGGATCGACTCGATAAACGTGGGGGCGATTATACGGGGATGGCGCCGCTACGCCATTCACGCTGTGGCCGGGCGGTACAGCCCGTGTGCAGCCACATAGTCCGCCACGCCGGGTGGCAGCAGGGCGCGCCAGGGGCCGCCGCCGGCGATCTGCGAACGCACGGCGCTGGCCGATTCCTCGCGCAGCGGGTGGTGCAGGCGCAGGATGCGCCCGGCCGGGCTGGCGAACAGGGCCTGCTCGGTGTCGGCCCAGCGCCCTTCCAGCGCCCGGCCCAGCTCGCCATCCACCGCAGCCTGCAACGGGCTGCCCGGGCGCTCCGCCACCACGAAATGAGCCAGCCCGAACAGCGCCTCCCACTCGTGCCAGCGGGACAGGCCAAGCAGGCTGTCGGCGCCGACCAGCCAGGCCAGCGGCCGGCTCGGACCCAGCTCGCCACGCAGCTCGCGCAGGGTGTCCACGGTGTAGGACGGCCGACCGGGGAAACGCGCTGCACGGTCCAGCTCGCGACGGTCCAGCAGCAGACCCGGTTCGTCGCCGATGGCCAGCGACAGCATGGTGCAGCGCTGCTCGGCCGTGGCGCCTGGCACGGCCCGGTGCGGCGGATCGGCGGCCGGCAGCATGCGCACGGCAACCTGCAGTTCGTCACGGGCAGCCCGCGCGATCGCCAGGTGCCCGAGGTGCACCGGATCAAAGGTGCCCCCGTAATAGATCCGCAGACTCATTGCTCAGGCCCGCGCCAGCAGGCGCACGGCACGCGGTTCGGCCACGGCCACCAGCAGGCGCTCCAGCGCCAGCCAGGCATCACCGTCGGCGCGCCCCTTGGCGATGCGGTCGACCAGCCCGGCTTCGGCCACGAAGCGCTCCCAGCGCTTGCTTTCCGGATGCCGCTGCAGCGCGCGCTTGTACGGCGCCTGCCGCGATTCCCAGATGCCGCGCGATTTCATTTCGGCGGCCAGGTTGCCGCCACGGGCCTGCACCCGGGCCAGGCCTGCACCAGCCAGCAGTTCGCGGATCACCATCGGCATCAGTGCAGCCACCGCCTCACCCTCGCCGCGCAGGCCGGCCAGCATGCGCAGCACCGCCGGCGGTTGCCCGGAGAACGTCGCCTCCACCAGCCGGAACACGTCATAGCGCGCGGCGTCGGCCACCAGCGATTCCATCCGTTCCACGTCCAGCGGCTGGCCGTCGGCCAACAGCGCCAGCTTGTCGATTTCCTGGGCGGCAGCCAGCAGATTGCCTTCCACCCGCTCGGCCAGGCGCTGCACGGCGGCCGGGTCCGCGCGCAGGCCCTTGCCACGCAGGCGGCGCTCGATCCAGTCCGGCAATTCGTGCGGCTTGATCGCCCAGGCCACCGACAGCACGCCGATGCGGTTGACCGCCTCGGCCCACTTGCCCTGGTGGGCCTTGCTCCATTCGTTGGCGGTAATCATCAGCACCACGTCCGGCGCCGGATTGGCGCAGAACTGGCTGATCACCTCGGCCCCGTCCTTGCCCGGCTTGCCGCTGGGCAGGCGCACCTCGACCAGGCGGCGGGCGCTGAACAGGCTGGGCGCGTTGAAGCTGGCGTCGAGCTGGTTCCAGTCGAAATCACGGCCATCGGCGTCGAACACTTCCCGCTCGCCGATGCCGGCGGCGCGCGCGCGCGCGCGGATGGCGTCGGCCGCCTCAAGCACGCGCAGGGTTTCCGGGCCGGCAATCAGGTAGGCCGGCGCCAGCGCGGTATCAGCGCCCTGGCTGGCCAGCTGCTCCGGACGCAGTTCCATCGTCGCGGCTCAGTGCTTGGCTGCGGGGACCGGTTCGGCCGGCTCCGCACCTTCAACCGGCTTGTCCTTCGGCGCCGACAGGCTGCCGCCCTTCTCGATCTCGGCACGCACCACGCTGTCGATGCGGCGGATGATCGAGGCGGACATTTCCCGGCGCAGTTCATTGGCCAGGATTTCACGTTCGGTGGTGGTACCGGTGGCGTCGGTCGGCGGTGACACGTAGTCGCGCGACAGCTCGATCACCTGCTGTGGCACCAGCTCGCTGCCGTCTTCGCGACGGAAGATGAAGATCACCGCGTAGCGCAGGCTGTATTCCTGCGCACGGCCCTGCGAGTCGATGGCGATCGGCAGGTCGCCCCAGCGTTCGGACAGCACCTGCAGCTGGGTACTGGGTTCCTTGCTGTCCTCATCGGCCAGCCTGGCGCCGGACGCCAGCAGGCTGCGGTTGAGCAGCTTGACCAGTTCGCTGTACGGCGCAGTGGAAACCACCTTCACCGGTGCCGTGTCGGTCGGCAGCATCAGCTTGTTGCGCAGATGGAAACCGCAGCCGGCAAGGCCGAGGACAAGAACGAGAGCAAGCAGGATTCGGGTCATGGAGACAGTCTGGCGGAGCCGGGCGATCACGGCAACACACAGCGTGCCCGAAGCCGCGTGAATGCAGGGCCATCATACGCCTGGCCCTGCACCGGAATGGCACCGGCCACCATACGGGTGGCCGGTGCGGGGTACATCAGGCGGCGACGATGTTCACGATCTTGCCGGGCACGATGATGATCTTGCGCACCGTCAGGCCTTCCATGAACTTGGCCGCGTTGGGCTCGGCCAGGGCGAGTGCCTCGACCTGCTCGCGCGCGGCGTCGGCCGCCACGTCGATGGTGCCACGCAGCTTGCCGTTGACCTGCACGGCCAGGGTCAGCGCGTCGCGCACCAGCGCACCGGCATCAGCCTGCGGGAACGGCTGGTCTTCCAGCAGGGTCTCGCCGTGGCCCAGCACCTGCCACAGGGCATGGCTGGCATGCGGGGTGATCGGGTTGAGCAGCAGCACGACGGCCTGCAGCGCTTCCTGGCGCACCGCACGCCCCTGCGCACTGCCGTCCTCGAACTTGGCCAGCGCGTTCATCAGTTCCATCACCGCGGCAATGGCGGTGTTGAAGCTGTGGCGGCGGCCATAGTCGTCACCGACCTTGCCGATGGTCTCGTGGGTCTTGCGGCGCAGTGCCTTCTGGTTGGCATCCAGTGCTGCAACATCCAGTGCCGGAGCGGCACCGTCGGCAGCATGCTTCTGCACCTGGGCCCACAGGCGGCGCAGGAAGCGGGCCATGCCATCCACGCCGGCTTCGTTCCACTCCAGCGACTGTTCCGGCGGCGCGGCGAACATCGAGAACAGGCGCACGGTGTCGGCGCCGTACTTGTCGACCATCGCCTGCGGGTCCACGCCGTTGTTCTTCGACTTGGACATCTTCTCGGTGCCACCAACCACCACCGGCTGGCCGTCGGCGATCAGGGTGGCGCCGGTGATGCGGCCGCGCTCGTCACGCTGCACTTCCACATCGGCCGGGTTGATCCAGTCCTTCGAGCCGTCCGGGTTCGGGCGGTAGTAGGTCTCGGCAATCACCATGCCCTGGCACAGCAGGTTGCGCGCCGGTTCGTTGCTGTCCACCATCCGCGCGTCGCGCAGCAGCTTGTGGTAGAAGCGGAAATACATCAGGTGCAGGATCGCGTGCTCGATGCCACCGATGTACTGGTCGACCGGCAGCCAGTAGTTGCCGCGCTTGTCGACCGCGTCACGGGCACCCGGCGAGGTGTAGCGGGCGTAGTACCAGCTCGACTCCATGAAGGTGTCGAAGGTATCGGTCTCGCGCTCGGCTGCGCCGCCGCAGTCCGGGCAGGTGGTCTTGCGCCATTCCGGGTCGGTCTTGATCGGCGAGCCGGTACCGGCGAACGCCACGTCTTCCGGCAGCACCACCGGCAACTGCTCTTCCGGCACCGGCACCGCGCCGCACTTGGCGCAGTAGATCACCGGAATCGGGCAGCCCCAGTAACGCTGGCGGCTCACGCCCCAGTCGCGCAGGCGGTAGTTGACGCGACGCTGGCCCTGGGCCTTGCGCTCGAATCGTTCGGCCAGGGCTTCGAAGGCGCCCTGGAAGTCCAGGCCGTCGAACTCGGCCGAATTCACCAGTTCAAAGGCACGGCTCTTGTCGCTGTACCAGTCCTGCCAGCGGCTGCCATCCCAGGTGCGCTCTTCTTCGGTGCGCGCATCCTTCAGCGCGATCACCTGTTTGATCGGCAGGCCGTACTTGTTGGCCACTTCGTTGTCGCGCTGGTCATGGCCCGGCACGGCCATCACCGCACCGGTGCCGTAGCCCATCAGCACGAAGTTGGCGACCCACACCGGTACCGGCTCGCCGGTGACCGGATGCAGCGCACGCAGGCCGGTGTCCATGCCGCGCTTTTCCTGGGTTTCCAGCTCGGCCTCGGACACACCGCCCTGCTTCAGGTCGGCCAGCATCGCGGCCAGTTCCGGGTTGTTCTTCGCCGCATGCAGCGCCAGCGGATGTTCGGCGGCGATCGACACGAAGGTCACGCCCATCACCGTGTCCGGGCGGGTGGTGAACACGCGCAGCGGATCCAGCATGCCGCCGTCTACATCACGCACGTCGAACTGGATTTCCAGGCCCTCGGAACGGCCGATCCAGTTGCGCTGCATGGTCTTGACCGATTCCGGCCAGCCGTCCAGCTCGTCCAGGCCGTCCAGCAGTTCCTGGGCGTAATCGGTGATGCGCAGGAACCACTGCGGGATCTCGCGCTTCTCGACCAGGGCGCCGGAGCGCCAGCCGCGGCCATCGATGACCTGCTCGTTGGCCAGCACGGTCTGGTCGACCGGATCCCAGTTCACCACCGCGTTGCGGCGGTAGGCCAGGCCCTTGCGCATCAGGCGGGTGAACATGCGCTGCTCGTGGACGTAATAGTCCGGGCGGCAGGTGGCGAACTCGCGCGACCAGTCGATGGCATAGCCCAGCGACTTCAGCTGGCTGCGCATGTGGTCGATGTTCTTGTAGGTCCACGCCGCCGGCGCGGTCTTGTTCTTGATCGCGGCGTTTTCCGCCGGCAAGCCGAACGCGTCCCAGCCCATCGGCTGCAGCACGTTATGACCCGTCATGCGCTTGTAGCGGCTGATCACGTCGCCAATCGTGTAATTGCGCACATGGCCCATGTGCAGCGCACCGGACGGGTACGGAAGCATCGACAGGCAGTAGTACTTCGGCTTGTCCGAAGTCTCGTCGACTTCGAAGGCACGGGTGGCGTCCCAGTACTGCTGGGCGGCGGATTCAACCTGCTGCGGGTCGTAGGCGTTGGTTTCAGCGCTGGTCATGGAACACGCGGTTGCGGCGGCAAAGCGGTACAGCGTACCGCAGTGCGGCAAACGTCTCCAATCCTGCCTGCCGGATGCCGGCGCCGCGGGCGTCCGGCGGCGGTCTCAGCGCGGTCGCGACAGTGGCAGCGCCAAGGCCAGCCAGACCGCCCAGCAGGCGAACGCAAGCCGTTGTGCCAGCGGCGCCGGCAGCACGCCCTGCAGGGCAAACGCCGCCAGCGCGGCCAGCACGCCACAGGCGAGCGCCACGGCGCCCAGCGCGCGCCCATGCGCCTGGCGCACCTGCGACGTGCCCAGCAACAAGGTCCCGGCGACAAAACCCAGCACCCAGATCATCCAGGCGCTGGCATGCAGCTGGCTGGCCGGCCCGTGCAGGTCGTCCACATCCAGCGGCAGCAACCCCATCGCGGCGAACGCCAACCCGGCCAGCAGCAGCATCTGGCTGCCCACCCGCGGCGCCCAGCCGGCGGTTGCCGGCAGCCTGCGGCGCAGGCACTCGGCCACAACCACCGCAAGCAGCCCCGGCAGCACGAAGCCCAGCAGATTGAAGGCCAGCGCATGCGGCACCCCCTGTGCCCCCAGCAGCGCTACCGGGTGGCGGGCCTGCGCGTAGCCGTCCAGGCCGGCACCGAAACCGAGCACCGCCAGCACGAACAGCAGCGCGGCGACCAGGCCGGACAGGCCGGACAGGCGCAGCAACGGGGACAGGGACGACATGCAGGCTCCGGAAAGAACGGCGACAGGAAGCCTGCATTGTCAGGCATTTACTACAACCCGGGTTGAGACCGGCATCGATCGTCACCATAGAATCGGTCTCCAGACGCCAAACGATGCTTCCCCCATGACCGAGACGACCTACGTATTCGACGCCACCACTGCGACCTTCGAGGCCGAAGTCCTGCAGAAGTCGCTGCAGACGCCGGTGCTGGTCGACTTCTGGGCCACCTGGTGCGGGCCGTGCAAGACCCTGGGGCCGATGCTGGAAAAGCTGGCTGCCGAGTACAACGGCGCCTTCGAACTGGCCAAGGTCGACGTCGACAAGGAACAGCAGATCGCCGCCGCCTTCCAGATCCGCTCGGTGCCGACCGTGTTCCTGGTCAAGGGCGGCCAGCTGGTGGACGGCTTCCCGGGGGCCATCCCGGAAGGCCAACTACGTGAGTTCCTGGCCCAGCACGGCATCGTGCCGGCCGACATCGGCGACGCCGTCGCCGAAGATGAAGCCCCGCTGGACCCGCAGGCGCAGGTAGACGTACTGCGCGCGCAGATCGCCGCCGAGCCGGACAAGGACGAGCTGAAACTCGACCTGGCGCTGGCCCTGCTGCAGATCGGTGGCGTCGATGAAGCCAGCCTGCTGATTGACGGCCTGCCCGCCAACCTGTCCACCGACGACCGGGCTGTGCGTGCACGCGCCCGGCTGGCCTTCGCCTCGGCCCTGAAGGACGCCCCGGCCGCTGAAGTGCTGGACGCCCGCATCGCCACCGATGGCAAGGACCTCAAGGCACGCCACCTGCGCGGCGTACAGCTGCTGCTCGGTGGCCACGACGAAGCCGCGCTGGCCCAGTTCCTGGAAATGCTGCGGATCGACCGCACGTTCGAGGACGGACTGCCGCGCAAGGCCCTGATCGACGCCTTCAATGTGATCTCCGACGAGGACCTGGTCGGCCAGTACCGCCGCCGGATGGCCTCCCTGCTGTTCTGAACGGAAACCCACTTCGTTCAGAATCCCTGCACTGAACGCGGGCAATAATGCGCGGGATGGCGGCCGTACGGCCGCCACGATCCGTTCGGGGGGATGAGGTCGGGGCCATGGGGTCTTGCAGCTGCGCCCCCGCATTGCCGGGATTGCAAACTGTGACCTTCGTCCGCTCGCTGTCGTTCGCCATGCGCTTCCAGGGCGCGCTGCTCTGCGCTCTTCTCTTCCTGCCGGCCATCGCCGCCGCCCAGGACTGGAACTACCGGGTCCGTCCCGGCGATACCCTGTGGGATCTGGGAGGCCTGTACCTCAAGCCCTCGGTGCGCTGGCAGCAGCTGCAACAGCACAACCGCATCGACAACCCCTACCAGCTGCCGCCGGGCCAGCTGCTGCGCTTCCCGATCAGCTGGCTGCGCATCGAACCGGCACCTGCCCGGGTGCTGTCGGTGCGCGGCAAGGTGGAACTGTCCGGCGCCGATGGCAGCGCCACGCGCGCGATACTCGCCGGGGAACAACTTCGCATCGGTGACACCGTGCAGACCGAAGGCGACTCCAGCGTCACGCTTGAATTCGCCGACGCCTCGCGCCTGCAGCTGCGCGAGTATTCCCGGCTGCGCCTGGACCAGCTCAGCCGCTACGGCCACACCGGCATGGTCGATACCCGCCTGCGCCTGCAGCAGGGCCGCGCGAGCAACCGGGTGACACCTGCCCGTGGCCCGGCCTCGCGCTACATCATCGATGCACCTACGGCGACCAGCAGCGTGCGCGGTACCGTATTCCGGGTCAGCGCCGGTGACACCGGCCACGTAGCTGCCACCGAGGTACTGCAGGGCAAGGTGCAGGTCGGCAACACCCACGGCAAACGCCTGGTCCAGCCTGGACAGGCCAGCCGCAGCATCAGCGCCGATGCCGCACCGGACGCTGTCTCCGCCCTTCTTCCCGCGCCGCAGCTGCGCAGCGACGATGTGCGCCTGGCGCCCCTGCCGACCCTGCTCGCCTGGGACCCCGTCGACGGCGCCGCGCGCTACCGTGTGGAAGTGGTGCAGGCAGCGACGCCGGAAATCCTGCTGTTTGCCGCCACCACTGCCGACACCCGGCTGGCGATCGGTGACCTGCCCCCCGGCCAGTTGCGCATCCTGTTGCGCGCCGTGGATGCGCAGGGCGTGGAAGGCCTCGACGCCAGCGCCGATTTCGAACTCAGCGACCAGCCCCCGCCGCCGCTCACCGTGACCCCCCTGCATGGGCAGACCGTCAACAGCGACCGCCCGCGCTTCCGTTGGAGCCAGGCGCCGGGCGCGCGCAGCAGCGTGCTGCAGATCGCCGCCGAGCCGAGCTTCGTGCAGCCGCTGCAGGAACAGAGCACCCAAGGCACCGACCTGCGCCTGGCGCAGCCGCTGCCGCCCGGCGAGTACTTCTGGCGGGTGGCGTCGCGCGATGGCAACGGCCACCAGGGACGTTACGGCCAGGCCCTGCCCCTGCAACTGAGCAATGAACCGGTCGACCCTGCCCTGCAGCCGCCTGAAGCCGCGCATGGCGAGCTGACCCTGCGCTGGCAGGCCGGCAGCGAAGGCCAGCAGTACCGGGTGCAGGTGGACCGTCGTGGCGACTTCAGGACGCCCCTGGTCGACCAGACCGTGAGCGAGCCGCAGGTCAGCTTCAAGCGGCCGTGGAGCGGCACCCTGCATGTGCGTGTGCAGTACATCGACGACGACGGTCATGCGGGCGAGTACTCACCGGCCCAGCAGATCCAGCTGCCCTGCCGCCTGTGCTACGGCGCCGGTGGTGGCGCCCTGCTGCTGTTGCTGTTGTTATGAGGCGCTCGCCGCTGCCGTGGTCGAAGCGGATCCTGCTGGCACTGCTGGCCGGCGTACTGACGGTGATCGCCAGCCAGGGCCAGTGGCTGTGGCGGCAGGACGAAGCCGCCTATGACGCCATGGTCGGCAACTGGGACTACCGCCCCGACCCCAGCGTGCTGATCGTGGCCATCGACGAGGGCAGCCTGCAGCGCATCGGCCAATGGCCCTGGCCCCGCTCGATCCATGCCCGCCTGCTGGACCGGCTGACCGACGCCGGTGCCGAGCGCGTCGCACTGGACCTGATGCTGTCCGAACCTGATCGACGCGACAGCCGCCAGGACGATGAACTGGCCGCAGCGATCCGCCGCAATGGCCGGGTGGTGCTGCCGGTACTCGCGGCGCCGGCCGCCGGCGACCGCATGGCCGAGGAAATGCTGCCGATTCCGCAGATCGCGGCCAGTGCCGCGGCGATCGGCCATACCGACGTGGAAGTGGATGGCGATGGCGTCGCGCGCGGTGTGTATCTGCATGCGGGCATCGGCCAGGCTCACTGGCCGGCACTGGGCCTGGCGCTGGCCGCCCTGCCGCCGGGCGCGGTGCACGGCCTGCCCGACCCTGATCCGCAGATCGGTTCGCCCTACCAATGGCGGCGCAACGACTACGTGCGCGTGCGCTATGCCGGGCCGCCCGAGCGCCTGCCACAGGTGTCCTATGCCGACGTGCTGGATGGTCACGTGGACATGGCGATGCTGCATGGTCGCCGCATCGTGGTAGGCATGACCGCCAGCGGCATCGCACCGCGGCTGCTGACCCCGACCACCCGCGAGTTCTGGATGAGCGGCAGTGAGTACCAGGCCAACATCGCGTCGATGCTGCTGCAGCACAAGCAGATCGATCTGCTGCCCCGCCTCTGGCAGCACGCCATCAGCGGCGTGCTGGTGGCGCTGTGCGTGATCCTGCTCGGCCTGCGCCTGCCATGGCTTGCTGCGCTGTGCTCGCTGCCGCTTCCACCGCTGCTGAGCTGGTTGCTGTTGCGCGCCGGTGACCTGTGGTGGGCACCGGCCAGCGCAATGCTGGGCATCCTGCTGGTGCTGCTGGCCTGGGCGATCTGGCGAGTCTCGGCCTGGCACCGCCTGGCCAATCGCGATGCGCTGACCGGTCTCGGCAATCGCCTGCGTTTCGAGCAGTCGCTGCAACAGGAATGCGATGCCGCGCGACGCAGTGGCAAATCCCTGAGCCTCGCGCTGATCGACGTTGACCATTTCAAGCGCCACAACGACCGCCACGGGCATCAGGTCGGTGACCGCGTGCTGCGCGATGTCGCGCGCCTGATCGGTGCACATGCGCGACGTCCACGCGACATGGCCGCGCGCTACGGTGGCGATGAGTTCGCACTGGTGCTGCCGGATACCCCGGCCGAAGGCGCACGCCAGGTCATCGAGGACCTGATCGCCTGCGTGCGTGCACTGCCGGCGCCCGGTGACGGCGGCGAAGCAGGCGTCACCCTCACCATCGGCGTGTTCACCCGCGTACCCGACGGCACGCTGCAACCGCACCATTTCGTCGAAGGCGCCGACACCGCGTTGTACCAGGCCAAGGCCAACGGCCGCGACGGGTATGTGATCGACGGCGAGGCATGACCCTCGCCGCCCTGGGTGCAACATACGCATGCGAATGGTTAGACTGGGCGCCTCGCCCTGCGCTCCCGGATCCGCATGAACGCCCGCCTGTTCCGCTTCGGTATCAATCTCTGGCCGCCGTTCCTGTTCACCGGCATCCACGTCACCCGCATCACGCCGGACTACCGGCAGATCGATGTCGAACTGCGCCTGCGACCATGGAACCGCAACTACGTCGGTACCCACTTCGGTGGCAGCCTGTTCGCGATGACCGATCCGTTCTGGATGCTCGGCCTGCTGCACATCCTCGGCCGCGACTACTACGTGTGGGACCGCGCCGGCGCCATCGACTTCCTCAAGCCGGGCCGTGGCATCGTGCGGACGTCGTTCCGCATCGACGACGCGCTGCTGGACGAACTGCGCGCCGAAGCGGCCAGTGGCGAGAAGGTGCTGCGCTGGTTCAGCAACGACGTGATCGATGAGAGTGGCGAGGTGGTCGCCCAGGTGCGCAAGCAGGTCTACCTGCGGTTGAAGCCACACGCACGCTGATCATCGCTTGGGCGCTATCCTCTGGCCTCTGCCATGGAGGCCCCGATGCGCCCGTACACCCTTGCTGCACTGCTGAGCACCCTGCCGTGCGCGGCCCATGCGCTGGACCTGCCGCCGGTGCAGTACCCGACGCTGCCGGCACAGGCTGCCACTGCCGCCGGCTTCGTGCCCAACGGCTGGACGCTTGAATCCAGCATCGAAGGCGATCTCGACCAGGATGGCCGCGCTGATCTGGTCCTGGTACTGCGCCAGCAGGACCCGCGCAACGTCATCGAACACGACGGCTTCGGCCCGTCCCCGCATGACAGCAACCCGCGCATTCTCGCCGTGGCGTGGTCACGGCCAACCGGCTATGTGCTGGCGGTGCAGGACCATCAGCTGATTCCGCGCCCGGAGAACCCGGTGATGAGCGATCCGCTTGAAGAAGGGGGTGTCAGCATCCAGCGTGGCACGTTGAAGGTCGCGCTGTTTTCATTCGCCAGCGCCGGAAGCTGGTCGATGGGTACCACCGCCTTCACTTTCCGCTGGCAGGACGGCGCGTTCGCGCTGATCGGCTACGACCAGGATTCGGTGATGCGCAATTCCGGAAAGACCGAATCGCTGAGCGTGAACTTCTCCACGCGCAAGGTAAGGCGCGTCGAAGGCAGCATCGACAACGACAAGGACAGCGTGCGCTGGCAGCCACTGCGCGGCACCCGTCGCTGGACGCTGCAGACGGTCGGCGATGGCTGGGCATTCGATCCGCAGGCCGGCACCGACTGAGCCACGGCTCAGTCGCGGGCAGCGGCGGTTGCGCCGGCGCCGGCCACCAACGGTACGGACAACCACGGGCTCTCAGCGTTGCCACGCGGCGGCGAACGACGCGGCACCTGCAGATGGTGGCCATCGGCGGACAGCTGCGGCGACCGCACCGGCGAGCGGAACTGCGCCGGCAGCCGCTGCAGGGCGTGCACCGGATCATCCGTCTGCTGCCGCAGCCAACGCTGCGCCCCCAGCAGCCGCACCATCGCCGCAGCATCCTGTGGCCGTGACGAATAGGCAGGATAGATCGGCGCGGCGATATCGGTCAGCACGCAGCCCATGACGTTCGACAGGCAACCGAAGTCATGCTGCGGTGGCGCCGGCACTGGCAACGGGCGATCCACTTCCAGTGCCGCTGTGGCTGCCGCGCCACAGGCCCAGCCGAGATTGCCGGCCGCGCGGGCCCGGGTGCTGCTGCGATCCAGCACCAGCACGCCGCCGAACTCCCGCGCCGATGTCTCGATCGCCGCCCGGCTCATCGCGTACTCGCCCTGCATTGCCCGGCACAGGCTTTGCTCTTCGGCCCGCAGCGGCTGCAGCGCCTGTTCGCATTCCCTTGGCAACGGATGGTCGGCAGGCAGTTCAACCAGCATGTCGGCCAGCAGCTGGGCATTGGCCTGCACCAGGCTGGCACCGATGATGCTCTCGACCAGATAACTGCTGCCGGGCACCAGCCGCCGGCCCAGCTGCAGGCCACGGCAAGCACCTCGCAGAGCACCGTCGATATCGCCCTGCACGTACGCCAGCGCACGTGCGCTGGTGGCGTCCATCACCACGCCATAGGCCGGCAACGGGACCAGAATGCCCTCGCCCTTCGGCGGGAACGGCGACATGAAGTAGTCCGCTTCGGCCAGCTGATCCAGCCGCGCATGCAACTGCTGGTGGCCGGCGTGGGCCTCCACGAAGCGTTGCGGGTCCGCGCGGACCTGGACGAGACAGCCGCTGGCGGCCGGCCCGCAACTGGCACCGGGCCGCGAGTGCAGCTCGGCATGGTTGGCCACCAGGTGTGTCCGGCCGCCGCCTCCACCGTGTGGGTCGGCCTCCCAGCGCCGTACATCCTCGGCCAGCGCCTGCTCGCGCTGCTGGGCATCCAGGTCGTCGAATGGCAGCGTCCACAACAAGGCATAACCGTTGTGCCCGGTCGCCGGCAGGCGTGCTTCCAGTCGTTGCTGCGCCTGCAGCCGCGATTCGGGTACCGGCCACATGCGCGAGGCGCACCACACCACGATGGCCAGCACCAGCAGGCCTGCCAGGGTCCAGCCCAGTCCGCGCAGAATCTTCAACACAGCTTCCCTTCCATGTGCCGTTGCCGCAGTCGATTTCCCAGCGTAATCGACCTGCAGTGACCGCTACAATGCGCGCATGTCGCTCGAAGCCCCCGCCCTGGTCCCCCGCCCCTCCCTGCAGCGCCTGTTCCTGACCGGCCTGCTCACCCTGCTGCCGATCTGGCTGACCTGGGTCGTGGTCAAGTTCGTGTTCGTGCTGCTGTCGGGTATTTCCAGCCCGCTGGTGGTGCCGCTGTCCGAACAGATCGCAACCAGCTTCCCGCACTATCTGGGCTGGGTCCGCGCCGAGTGGATCCAGGACACCATCGCCCTGCTGGCCACCCTGCTGGTGATCCTGGCGGTGGGCGTGGCCAGTCGCCGCGTGCTTGGCCAGCGCCTGCTGCGCTGGGTCGGCGCGGTCATCAAGCGCATCCCCCTGGCCAGCATCATCTACGACAGTGCCAAGAAGCTGCTGGACATGCTGCAGACCGAGCCGGGCAGCACCCAGCGCGTGGTGCTGATCGACTTCCCGCACCGCGACATGAAATCGGTCGGCCTGGTCACCCGCGTGATCAAGGAACACGGCACCGACCGTGAGCTGGCCGCGGTGTACGTGCCCACCACGCCGAACCCGACCTCGGGCTACCTGGAAATCGTGCCGGTGGAACTGCTGACCCCGACCGACTGGACCGTCGACCAGGCCATGAGCTTCATCATTTCCGGCGGAGCCGTGGCGCCGTCCAGCGTGCCGTTCACCCGCGCCGGCGAACGCACCGGCGAACGCACCGAATGACCCCGGCGCCGATCGAGCGCCCGCTGCAGGACCGCGCGGTCCTGTTGTTCATCGTGCTGGCCGCGTTCTTCTGCGGCAATGCGGTGCTGGCCGAGCTGATCGGGGTGAAGATCTTCGCGCTGGAAGACACCCTCGGCATCGCTCCACTGAACTGGAACCTGTTCGGCCAGACCGGCTCGCTCAGCTTCACCGCCGGCACCCTGCTTTGGCCGGTGGTGTTCATCATGACCGACACCATCAACGAGTTTTTCGGCAAGCGCGGCGTGCGCTTCATCTCGTGGCTGGCGGTGGTGCTGATCGGCTACGGCTTCCTGTTCGCCTTCGCCGCCATTTCACTGGCGCCGGCCAGCTGGTGGGTCACGTCGATGGATGGCCACGGCGTGCCCGATTACCAGGCCGCGTTCGCAGCCGTGTTCGGCCAGGGCATGTGGACCATCGCCGGTTCGCTGGTGGCCTTCCTGCTCGGCCAGCTGATCGACGTGGCAGTGTTCCACCGCATCCGCCAGGCCACCGGCGAGCGCCACGTGTGGCTGCGTGCGACCGGATCCACCGCGATCTCGCAGGTGGTGGACAGCTTCGTGGTGATCTGGATCGCCTTCGTGCTCGGCCCGCAGCACTGGCCGACCTCGCTGTTCCTGGCCGTCAGCAGCGTCAACTACATCTACAAGATGGGTTTTGCGATTGCCTTGATTCCGCTGCTGTACCTGATGCGGCGTGCGATCACCCGCTATCTGGGCGCAGACAGGGCGGCCGCGCTGCGGGCCGCCGCCGCGGCTGACTGAAGCCCCAGCGACGGCAAGCTGACTGCGCCTTCACGCTGGCCGTACGCGGCCGGATCGTGCAAGCTCCACGGTCTGTGTTCCACGGAAGCTTCTTGATGCCGTATTCCCCCCGCGTCCTGGCCGCTGCCATTGCCGCGTTGTTCCTGTTCAGTGCCGTGCCGCCGGCCGAAGCAGCGAAGAAGAAGGCCAGCCGCCCTGCCGCTGCGCAGACCCGCCAGGCCGCCAAGCCCAAGGCCAGGCCCGCCCGTGCCACCGCACCGGCCCGTGGCAGCTCGGCGCGCCGGGCCGCGCCGCGTCCGGTCGCACCAGCCCGCGCCGTGCCCAAGCAGGTACAGCTGGAGCGCCTGTACGACGAGTACTGGGATGCCTCGATGCGGTTGAATCCGCTGCAGGCAACCTTCCAGGGCGAGGCCCGCTACAACGACCAGCTGCCCAACATCCTGTCCGCCGCATGGCGCCAGCAATCGCACGACTTCACCACCGAGTGGCTGGGCAAGGTCGAGAAACTCGGCAGCGACGGCCTGCAGGGCCAAGACCTGCTCAGCTACGAGATCTTCGTGCGCGACGCGCGCGCATCGCTGGCCGCCGAACGCTATCCGAGCTGGATGATGCCGATCAGCCAGTACTACAACGTCGGCAGCATCATGGCGATCCTCGGCGCGGGCGCCGGCGCACAGCCGTTCAACACCGTGCAGGACTACGACACCTGGTCGCGTCGCTCGCTGGGCATTCCCGAGCTGTTCGACCAGGCCATCGACAACATGCGCCAGGGCATGAAGGCCGGCGTGGTGCAGCCGCGCGACCTGATGGAGAAGGTGCTGCCGCAGCTGGATGCGGTGATCAAGCCAACCGCTGAAGAGAGCATCTTCTGGTCGCCGATCCGCACCATGCCCAACACCATCGCGGCCGAGGACAAGGCGCGCATCAGCGCCGAGTACAAGCGCATGATCGAGCTGCGCATCATGCCAGCCTATCGAGCCCTGCGCGGTTTCATCGCCACCGAATACCTGCCGGCCACGCGCGCCAGCAGCGGCCTGGGCGCACTGCCCGATGGCCAGGCCTGGTACGCCAACCTGATCGTGCAGACCACTGCCAGCGACCAGACCGCGGCGCAGCTGCACGCACTGGGCGAACAGCGCGTGCAGGAGCTGCAGGCGCAGATCGCCACCGTGATGAAGGATGCCAGGCTGCGTGGCACGCCGTCCAAGCTGTTGCGCAGCATGCGCAACGATCGCCAGTTCCAGTACGGTGACGCCAACGCATTGATCAACCGCTACCGCCAGGTGCAGCAGCAGGTCAACGCACGCCTGCCGCAGGTGCTCGATACCCTGCCCAAGTCCACGCTGGACGTGCGCGCAGTGGAACCGGAGCGTGCGCTGACCGCTGCAGCAGCGGCCTACCAGCCGTCTGCGGCCGGGCAACCGGGCGTGCTGTACGTGAACACCCGCGACCTGCCCAGCCGCAAGCGCTGGAACGTGCCGGTGCAGTACCTGCATGAAGCAATCCCCGGCCACCATGTGCAGCTGGGCCTGCAGCAGGAGCTGGCCAAGCTGCCGCGTTTCCGCCGCCTCGGTGGCGACCTCGCCTTCGTCGAAGGTTGGGGCCTGTATGCCGAAACGCTGGGTGAGAACCTCGGCATCTACACCGATCCATACGACCGCATCGGTTACCTGTATTCGCGCCTGCTGCGTGCTGCCCGCGTGGTGGCCGACACCGGCGTGAACGCCCAGGGCTGGAGCAAGCAGCAGGCCGTGGCCTACCTGCAGAAGACCGTGGACATGAGCAGTGACGACGCCAACGCCGAAGTCGAGCGGATCATGGCCCAGCCCGGCCAGGCGCTGTCCAACGTGGCCGGCCTGACCACCATTGTCGCCCTGCGCGACAAGGCCAAGGCACGCCAGGGCGCCGCCTTCGACCTGCGCCGCTTCCACGCCGAACTGCTGAAGGACGGCTCGATGCCGCTGGACGTGCTGGACCGCAAGATGGAACGCTGGATGGCGCAGCCCGCCAGCACCACACCTGCCCCTTCACCCTGACCCTTCCGGAGCCGCCATGCGCCCTGCCGTCGCCCTGCTCGCCGTCGTGCTGGGCCTGCTGCCAGTGGCGGGCGGCGCCGCACCGGTGCTGACTCCACCGGATGCGGGCATCGACGGCCTGATGGAGGCCTACGACGGTCAGGTACCCGGCGCTGCGGTACTGGTACTGCACGACGGGCAACCGGTGTTCCGCCGCGGCTACGGCCTGGCGGTAGTGGAAGACGGTACCGCGGTCACCGCGGCAAGCAACTTCCGGCTGGCCTCGGTCAGCAAGCAGTTCACCGCTGCGGCAGTGCTGCTGCTGGTGGAAGACGGCCGGCTCGGGCTGGAGCAGCCCGCCCGCCAGTGGCTGCCCGAGCTGCCGCCGGCAGCGGCGGCCATCACCCTGCGCCAGCTCCTGTCGCATACCAGCGGCCTGCTCGACTACGAAGACCTGATGAATCCGGCTGACACTCGGCAGGTGCACGACGCCGACGTGCTGACCCTCCTGTCGCACGAGGACCGCCTGAATTTCGCACCCGGCACGCAGTACCGCTACAGCAACAGCGGCTACGCGCTGTTGGCACTGATCGTCGGCCGTGCTTCCGGCCAGGATTTCGCCACGTTCCTGCAGCAGCGCATCTTCCGCCCACTGGGCATGGCGCATACCGTGGCCCACCAGGACGGCGTGGACACGGTCGCCGCACGCGCCTATGGCTACAGCCGGATCGATGGCCGCTGGCAGCGCACCGACCAGAGCACCACCAGCGCCGTGCTCGGCGATGGCGGCATCTATTCCTCGCTGGACGACCTGGCCGGGTGGGATGCGGCGCTGTACGACGACCGCCTGTTGTCGAAGGCCTCGCGCCGGGCGATGTTCAGCCCGGCCACATCGACGCCCGAACCGGATGTACCGCACTACGGCTTCGGCTGGCGCCTGAATGGCGCGGTGCAATGGCACAGCGGCGAGAGCATCGGCTTCCGCAACGTGATCGTGCGCCACCCGGAAAAGCACCTGACCGTGATCGTGTTGACCAACCGCAACGATCCCGAACCCTATCCGCTGGCGCAGAAGATCGCCCAGCGCTGGCTGGACACCCTGCAATGACCCCCGGTTCCGACGCCCTGCTGGGCATCCACCACGCTGCGCTGATCTGCAGCGACTACGCGCGTTCGAAGGACTTCTACGTGCGTATCCTCGGCCTGCGCGTGCTGGCCGAGAACCACCGTGCGGCGCGCGACTCCTGGAAGCTCGATCTGGCCCTGCCCGACGGCGGCCAGCTGGAGCTGTTCTCCTTCCCCTCGCCACCGCCCCGTCCCAGCCGCCCCGAAGCCCAGGGCCTGCGCCACCTCGCGTTCCGGGTGGCTGCACTGGAACCCTTCATCCAGCGCCTGGCCGCGCATGGCGTCGCCTGCGAACCGATCCGCGTGGACGAATACACCGGCCGCCGCTTCACCTTCTTCGCCGATCCGGATGGCCTGCCGCTGGAGCTGTACGAAGTCGGTTGAGCGTTTTTCAATCGTGATTCATCCATGCATGGCATGGATCTACGTGTCGACCAAGGTCGAGACCCACCAAGAGCAGGCCGTGCCATTCCGGCAGATCGCAGGACTCTGTCGAAGGCGGGGTGGGTCCGGTTGCGGGGGCGTGAGCCGCATGGATGCGGCGACCGAGCTTACAGGGACGTACTTGCAGCGCCCCCCGCAACCGGACCCACCCCGCCATCCACGGAATGGCCGCTTTTGCCGTTGCCGTTGCTGTTGCCTCTGCGGGTGCAGGGCGCAGCCCTGCAAAGCCCCCCTTCCCCATACCCCGCCGAATGGGTATACAGTCGACCCGTACCGGCACCGTGCCGGAATGAACCCTGGGAGGGGACCATGCGCAAGACCTTCAAGACCCTGCTGCTGGCACTGCCGCTGTGCCTGGCCGCGCTCTCGGCGCAGGCCGCCGATGGCGCCGCCGGCCGCTGGAAGACCATCGACGACAAGACCGGCAAGGTGAAGTCGATCGTCGAGATCACCCAGGCCGCCAACGGCACCCTGACCGGCAAGGTGGTCGACATCCTGCACTCGGACAAGGGCCCGAACCCGGTCTGCGACGGCTGTGAAGGCGCCAACAGGAACAAGCCCGTGAAGGGCATGACCATCCTCTGGAACCTCAAGGCCGACGGCGCCAACAAGTGGTCCGGCGGCACCATCCTCGATCCGGCCAATGGCAAGACCTACAAGTCGAAGATGGAACTGCAGCCCGGCGGCACCAGGCTTGACGTGTCCGGCTGCATCGCCTTCATCTGCCGCGCGCAGACCTGGCAGCGCGAGTAAGCGCCCCGCCCCTCCGCTTCACCCCCGTGACCCGGCCCCGGCCGGGTCACCTCGTTGCGGGCATGCGATACTCTGCGGTTCCCCTCGGCTTCACCCCGCGACCATGACCCGTACCGCGCTCGTCACCACCGCCCTGCCCTACGCCAACGGCCCGCTGCACCTGGGCCACCTGGTCGGCTACATCCAGGCCGACATCTGGGTGCGTGCACGGCGAATGAGCGGCGGCAAGGCCTGGTTCGTCTGCGCCGACGACACCCACGGCACGCCGATCATGCTGGCCGCGGAGAAGGCCGGGGTCACCCCGGAAACTTTCATCGCCAACATCCAGGCCAGCCACGAACGTGACTTCGCCGCCTTCGGCGTGGCCTTCGACCACTACGACTCGACCAATTCGGCGGCCAACAAGGCGCTGACCGAGCAGTTCTACCTGAAGCTGGAAGCGGCCGGTCACATCAGCCGCCGTTCGGTGGCGCAGTTCTACGACCCGGCCAAAGGCATGTTCCTGCCCGACCGCTACGTCAAGGGCATCTGCCCGAACTGCGGCAGCCCCGACCAGTACGGCGACAACTGCGAAGTCTGTGGCGCGACCTATGCGCCGACCGACCTGAAGGAACCGCGTTCGGTGATCTCCGGTGCCACGCCGGAAATGCGCGATTCGGAGCACTTCTTCTTCGAGGTGGGCCACTTCGACGCGTTCCTGCGCGAATGGCTGACCGGCGACGTCGCCCTGCCGGGCGTGAAGGCCAAGCTCGGTGAGTGGCTCAATGCCGAAGGTGGCCTGCGCGCGTGGGACATCTCGCGCGATGCACCGTACTTCGGTTTCCAGATTCCCGGCCAGCCGGGCAAGTACTTCTACGTCTGGCTGGACGCGCCGATCGGCTACCTGTCCAGCTTCCAGACCCTGTGCGGCAAGCTCGGCGAAGACTTCGAAGCGCACCTGCGTGCCGGTACCAGCACCGAGCTGCACCACTTCATCGGCAAGGACATCGTCAACTTCCACGGCCTGTTCTGGCCGGCGGTGCTGCACGGTACCGGCCACCGCGCGCCGACCCGCCTGCACGTCAACGGCTACCTGACCGTGGACGGCGCCAAGATGAGCAAGTCGCGCGGCACCTTCGTCATGGCGCGCACCTTCCTCGACGCGGGGCTGGAACCGGAAGCACTGCGTTACTACTACGCAGCCAAGTCCGGCGGTGGCGTCGATGATCTCGACCTGAACCTGGGTGACTTCATCGCCCGCGTCAACGCCGACCTGGTCGGCAAGTTCGTCAACCTGGCCAGCCGCTGCGCCGGCTTCATCAGCAAGCGCTTCGACGGCCAGCTGGCCGCGCAGCTGCCCGATGCCGCGCAGTACCAGCGCTTCGTCGATGGCCTGGCGCCGATCCGTGAAGCCTACGAGCGCAACGACCCGGCCGCGGCGATCCGACTGACCATGACCCTGGCCGACGAAGCCAACCGCTACATCGACGACGTCAAGCCGTGGGTCATCGCCAAGCAGGAAGGCGCCGACGCGCAGCTGCAGGCGGTGTGCAGCCAGGGCCTGAACCTGTTCCGCGTGCTGGTCACCGCCCTGAAGCCGGTGTTGCCGGCCACCGCCGCGCAGGCCGAGGCCTTCCTGGCCGCGCCGGTCAACGACTGGACCGAACTGGCGCAGCCGCTGCTGGGCCACCGCATCACCGACTACACCCCGCTGTTCACCCGTATCGACCCGAAGAAGATTGACGCCATGATCGACGCCTCCAAGGACACCCTGCAGCCGGCCGCTGCCGCCGCCCCCGCCGCCAAGACCGAAGCGGTCAAGCCGGCCGCCTCGGCCCCGGCCAAGGACGACGCAAAGAGCGCCGACGCCCCGGCCTACATCGGCATCGACGATTTCGCCAAGCTCGACCTGCGCATCGGCAAGGTGCTGGTCTGCGAGTTCGTGGAAGGTTCGGACAAGCTGCTGCGCTTCGAACTGGACGCCGGCGAGCTGGGCAAGCGCCAGATCTTCTCCGGCATCCGCGGCAGCTACGGCGAGCCGGAAACGCTGGTTGGCCGCAGCGTGGTGTTCATCGCCAACCTGGCCCCGCGCAAGATGCGCTTCGGCCTGAGCGAAGGCATGATCCTGTCGGCCGGTTTCGACGGCGGCGCACTGGCGCTGCTGGACGCTGACAGCGGCGCACAGCCGGGCATGCCGGTCCGCTGATGCCCGCAGCGGGCGTGGTTGCGGCCACGCCCGCCGGCAGCACCGGCCACCGGAGGCAACGCGATGGGAGGCAACGGAATGGAACTGGCGCTGTTCGACTTCGACCACACCGTGACCACCTGCGATACCTATGGCCGTTTCCTGCGCCGCGTGGCCACCGCCGAACAGCTGGCACAGGCGTGGTGGAAGATTGGTCCCTGGCTGGCCGCGTACAAGCTGAAACTGATCTCGGCCGAGCGCATCCGCGCGCGCGTCACCCGTTTGACCTTCAGCGACCGCCACAGCGATGACATCGCCACGCTGGCCGCCGGCTTCTCGCGTGAGTTCCTGCCCGACGTGGTGCGCCCGGAAATGCTGGAGCAGATCCGCTGGCACAAGGAACAGCAGCACACCGTGGTGATCGTGTCCGGCTCGCTGGACCTGTACCTGCGGCCATGGTGCGAACAGCTGGGCCTGCAGTTGATCTGCAACCGGCTGGAAAGCCAGGACGGCCGCCTCACAGGCCGTTATGCCGGTGGCGACTGTGGCCCGCGCAAGGTCGAGCACATCCGTCGCCAGTTCGACCTGTCGCGCTACGTGCGCATCCATGCCTACGGTGACAGTTCCGAAGACAAGCCGATGCTGGCGCTGGCCCACGAGCGCTGGTTCCGTGGCAAACCCCTGAAATGACCCCAACGCGCAGCCTTCGCCACGCATGAGCCTGATCCCGCCCCTGACCGAACGCCTCGACCGCCTGCTGCCGCAGACCCAATGCGGGCAATGCGGCTACGACGGCTGCCGCCCGTACGCGCAGGCCATGGCTCGCGGCGAAGCAGGCGTGGACCACTGCCCGCCGGGCGGAGATACCGGTGCGCGCGCACTGGCGCAGGTGCTCGGAGTACCTGCCATTCCCTTCGATCGATCGCGCGGCGAGCACAAGGCGCCGCAGGTGGCGTTGATCGTGGAAGCCGACTGCATCGGCTGCACCAAATGCATCCAGGCCTGCCCGGTGGACGCCATCGTCGGCGGCGCCAAGTACATGCACACGGTAATCGCCGATCTATGCACCGGCTGCGAGCTGTGCATCCCGCCATGCCCGGTGGACTGCATCGAGCTGGTGCCGCTGTAACGGGGTCAGATCCGCTTTCCTGAGCGAAAAGGATCTGACCCCATTCAATCGTTACGGTACTGCCGCCGTCACCACGATCTCGACCTTCCAGTCAGCGTGGGCCAGCTTGGCCTCGAACGTTGCGCGGGCCGGGGTCGCGCCCTCGACCACCCACTCGTCCCATGCCTTGTTCATGCCATCGAAATCGGCGATGTCGGCGAGGAAGACTTCCGCACGCAGCACGTGCTGGCGATCACTGGCGACCAGCGCCAGCAGCTTGTCGATCTCCGCCAGCACCTGCCGGGTCTGGCCGGTGATGTCCTGGCTGGTGTCTTCCGGAATCTGGCCGGAGAGGTAGGCGACCTTGTTGTATACGGTCATTTCGGACATGCGCGGTCCGACGTCGTAACGCTCCATCATGGGCGTGGCTCCTGCGGTTGATCAGGCCTGCATTGTCCTCCAAACCGGTCGACGGTGGGTGCACGGGTACCCTCCGCGACACGTCACTACCGGGCTCCGACGGTCCCACTGGTCAAATGACGATGACAGGCGCACGATGCGCCACGCCCGCGTTGACACCGCCCTCGCCCCTCCTGCCGCACCCTTGCGCCGATGACCGCCCCCGTCGATTCCACCACTGCCCCTTCCACGCCAACCTGGAAGCGGGTTGCCACCATCGTCATCCCGCTGCTGATCCTCGCCCTGGCCCTGCACGGCCTGGCCAATGAGTTCGACGAGCACGGCTATCGTGCGATCCGCCAGGCGTTCCGGCAGCTCAGCGGCACGCAGATCGCGCTCACCGTGGTACTCGGCCTGGCCAGTTACGCCTGCCTGATCGGCTTCGATGCCATCGGCCTGCGTCGCAGCGGCATCCGCGTGCACCCCGCGCGCGTCGGCATCACCGCGTTCCTTGCGCACACGCTGGGCCAGACCGTGGGCTTTGCCGCGTTGACCGGTGGCGCGGTGCGCCTGCGCGGCTACCGCAGCGCCGGCCTGGACCTGGCGCAGATTGGCCAGGTGGTGCTGATGAGCACGCTCGGTTTCGTATTCGGTGCATGGCTGTTGATCAGCGTGGCCCTGTGCATGGAACCCGCCGCGGCAGCGTTGGCATTGCCCTTGAATCCCGATGCCGTGCGCATCGTCGGCATCGTTGCCCTGCTCGCCTATCTCGGCACCGTGCTGCTGGTCGGCCGCGATGGACGGCAGTTCAGTGTGCTCGGTCACGCCTTGTGGCTGCCCGATCGCCGCACCATGATCGGTGTCACCGTACTCAGCGTCATCGAGCTGGTGCTGGCCAGTGCCGCGTTCTATGTGCTGCTGCCAGACTCCACGCCGACCGGCCTGCCGGGCTTCGTCGGCCTCTACCTGGTGGCAGTGCTGGCCGGCCTGGTCTCCACCGTGCCCGCAGGCCTGGGTGTGTTCGAGTGGAGCCTGCTGAAGCTGTTGCCGCAGGTGGCACCGGCAGCGGTGCTGGCGGCAGCGCTGATCTACCGCGTCACCTACTACGTGCTGCCGCTGGTGCTGGCCACCCTGCTCGCCCTTGCGCCCGCCCTGCGTCAGCCGCTGCAGGCCAGCGCCGGGGCAACCCGTGCCGGCTGGAACGCGCTGCGCCCATGGCTGCCGCAGATCATCGCACTGGCGGTATTCAGCATCGGCGCCGCGCTGGTCATCGACGGCACGCTGCCGACGCCACGCCGTCACCTGGTGAACGCCTCGCTGCCGATCCTGGAAACCTCGCACCTGATCGGCAGCCTCAGCGGCGTCGCCCTGCTGCTGATCGGCCAGGGCCTGGCCCGACGCAGCCACGCCGCGTGGATGCTGGCAATGGCGGTGTGCGTGATCACCCCGTTGCCGCTGTGGCTGCGCGGTGGCCAACTGTTGATCGCCGTCTCGGCAGTGCTGGTGGCGATGGCGCTGTGGGCCGCACGTCGCGAGTTCTACCGCCAGGGTGCGCTGCTGGACGAAGCCTGGTCGTGGCCGTGGCTGCGCAATCTCGGCCTGGTGCTGGTCGCGGTCACCTGGCTGCTGTTCTTCACCTACAGCCATGTCGAGTACCAGAACGAGCTGTGGTGGCAGTTCGCGGTGTCGGGCAACGCACCGCGCGCGCTGCGTGCATTGCTGGTGGTAGCCATCGCGCTGGTGATGTTCGGCCTGGCGCGGCTGCTGCACAGCACCCGCAGCCCGCTGCCGGCCGCCGACGAAGCCACGCTGCAATCACTGGCGCCGGTATTGGCCGGCGCCACCGATACCCAGGCCTGCCTGGTACTGACCGCCGACAAGGCGGTGCTGCGCGATGATGCGAAACAGGGCTTCGTGATGATGCAGCGCTATGGCGGTTCGCTGATCGCGATGGGCGACCCGGTCGGCCCGCCTGACGTGGCGCGCGCGCTGATCTGGCGCTTCCGCGAGGAAGCCGACCGGCTGGGCCTGCGCCCGGTGTTCTACCAGGTGGGCGAGACCTACTGGCAGACCTACCTCGACCTGGGCCTGGGCCTGGTCAAGCTGGGCGAGGAAGCGATGGTGCCGCTGCATGATTTCGGGCTGGAAGGTCGCGAACGTGCCGATCTGCGCCAGGCCTGGAACCGGGGCAGGCGCAGCGGCCTGTCCTTCCGCGTGGCACCGGTGGAGGAAATTCCCAGCCTGCTGCCGCGCCTGCACGCAATTTCCAATGCATGGCTGGAAGACAAGGCCGGCGATGAGAAGGGCTTCTCGCTGGGCAGCTACGACCCCGATTACCTGGTGCGCTTCCCGGTAGCGCTGGTCGAGGCCGAAGGCCAGATCGTGGCGTTCGCCAACCTGTGGCAGGCACCGGCCGGCGCCGAGCTGTCGGTCGACCTGATGCGCCACGTCAACGAAGCACCGAAGGGCACGATGGACTTCCTCTTCATCGAACTGTTCCTGTGGGGCCGCGCGCAGGGTTATGCGCGTTTCTCGCTGGGCATGGCGCCGTTGTCCGGTCTGGCCCAGCATCGGCTGGCCGGTCGCTGGAACCGCCTGGCCGGCCTGCTGGCGCGGCATGGCGAACGCTTCTATGGCTTCAGTGGCCTGCGCCGCTTCAAGTCGAAGTTCGATCCGCAGTGGCGGCCACGCTATCTCGCGGCGCCCGGCGGCATGCATCTGCCGGCCGCGCTGCTGGATGCCACGCGCCTGATCTCGCTGGATCCGCGGCGGAACTGAAGCCGCGATGCGTCGGGCATGGCTCGACGCTACCCACTGCACGGTAGGTGCCGACCTTGGTCGACACGGCGGCGACAGTGGTCGGGCATGGCTTGACGCTACGCCCCGCCCTTGAGGATCACTTCGGCCAAGCGATCGTAGTCCCCCCCGAAATGGTGATCGCCCGGCAGCTTCACCTTCCTCACGCCGTCATTGGCCGGCAGGTCCGGGCACAGTGCGTCCTCATCCTTGTCGCCGTACACGCACAACGTTTTTTCCGCCGGCAGCCTGGCCACTTCCGGCGCGATCGGCAGGCCGTCGCCGCCACCGCCCAGCCAGTTGCTGACATGGAATTCGAAGTCGGCCTTCCTGCCCACCGACAGAAGCACGATGCGCTCCAGCGCCTCGCGGGTACCGGCGTCGAGCTGGTTGATCGTGGCCGGCAGCACGTCGGCGCCCTGCGAGAAACCGATCAGCATCACCTTGTCGCGGTGCCACTGCTGGCGGTAGTGGTCGATGATCTTCTGCAGGTCGCCCGCAAAGCCCTTCGGTGTGCGCTCGCTCCAGAAGTAACGCAGCGAATCGATGCCGACCACCGCCACGCCATGCTCGTTGAGTGACGACGCCACGTTCTTGTCCAGGCCAGCCCAGCCACCGTCGCCGGAGACGAACACCGCCAGCGTATCGCCGTTGCCGGTCGCCGGCATTTCCACCACCGGCAGGCCCTTCAGTGCAGCAGGCGGGGGGGCCAGGCTGACGCCGGCCTGCGCGCCGATCACCCGTGCCGCAGCCACCAGGCCCGGTGACGCATCACCGCGCGCAGTGCGCTTGAACTCGCGCGCCATGGCGACCTGCTGCACGAACTGGTTGGCCTGGCCCACCTTGCAGCCGTGATCACCTGCCGCGCTCAACCACGGAAAATTCAGTTCGGCAGGCTGCAGCCTGTTGTGCTTCACACCATCGCCGCAGACCATGCGCTGGTGGTTGTGGTCCGGGCAGAAGCCGGTGGTGAGTACACCGGCGAACACCTGGGTATCGGCCTGCGCCGCGAGCGAATAGGCCATCTCGGCACCTTCGCCATCACCGCCGACCAGCGGCAGGTGGTAGCCGGGCAGATGCAGCGAGGCCTGCAGCCAGCGTGAGAAATTCTCGACGTCACCGGAACCGAACGAACAGGTCGGGTCCCCCTCGCGCTTGAGCACACCGCGCAGGTGCGCAATGTCCACTGCCGCGACCAGCGCGCCATCGGCACGCAGGGCCTCGATCGGCAGGCGGCTGGTGTCACCGCCGGCCGTGGGTTCGTGGAACCAGATCACCACCCGTTGCGGCGTGCCGGCCGGCATGTGCACCGGAATCTGCTCGAACCGCCCATGGCTGAACTGCTGCGGGGTCACGGCCGCCGTCGCCGGCAGCGCGGCCAGCGCCAGTACCACACCCATTGCCCTGCCCAGCCCTGCACGCTTCATATCGCATCCCCGATGGAATGCGCACACGATACGCCGCCGCCGCGTGCACGGCACGTACCGGCGCAGGCCGTTGGGGATTCAGTGGGCCGCGGGCTGGCGGCTGCGACGGTACAAGGCCATCGCCAGATACAGCAGCCAGCCAACGATCACCGCGATCACCACTTTCTGTCCCAGCCCACGCGGTGGTCCACCACGCCACAGCACATGCAGCCACAGCAGCACGAAGGCCAGCCATGCCCAGCCCCAGAGCAGGCCCGCGGCGGACTGCCAACCCGGTTCGCGGCGCAGGTACCAGGCCTGCAACAGCATGCCGACGCTGGCACACAGGAACGCCGTGTTGGCTGCCAGTCCATGGATGAACGGTGCCAGCAGCGGCGTCGCTTCAGGCAGCCAGCTGTCGCCGATCGCCACCGTCGCCAGGCCCAGCGCGGAAACCGTGAACAGCAAGGGGGCGGCCGCACTGCGCCGCGGGCCGATGCTGCCGCGATACAGCGCAATGCCAAGTGCGGCAATGGCCAGCGCCAGCAGGCAGTAGGCAGCACGCAATGCAAGCCCCCACGGCCCGTGCAGGTACAGGCTCAAGGTCGCCCGCACCCAGTCCAGATCACTGCGCGCGACCTGGGTCCACAGCGCGGTGGCCACGAACAGCAGCAGCGCCACCAGTGCCAGCACCGCCGCCGGGCGCGCACGGCTCATGGTGCGGCCTCGGGATGCCGCGCCTTCCACTCGGCCAGTGCCTTGCGGTAGCGCTGCAGCTCATCGGAATACAGGTCCAGCACGCACAGCGGGCAGCCACTGCCGCAGCATTCGTTGGGACCGGGCTCTTCCGGTGGCAGCGGGCGGGGATCGGGATCAGGAACGGACACGGTCGGAAACAACAATCATTGGAAACAGGCCACCAGTGTAACGGGCCAGCTCAACCACCCAGTTGGCGACGCAGGTTGTCACGCGCGGCCGCGTCCAGGCGCTGATGGAAGAACTCACTGAGGAAAATCCGCGGTGCGCGCAGCAGGCCCTGCAGGAATCGGCGGCGGCCGGCACGGTACAGGAAGCCGGGCACCACGCCCTTGTATTCTTCGGCCACGCCACGGTCATAGGCGGCGAACGCCGGCTCCGGTGCAGCCAGGATCGCCATGTCGCAGTCCAGGAACAGCGCCGCCTCGGCATCCACATCCTCCGGACCCAGCGCGCCATGGCGGGCGGTCAGCAGGATCAACTGCTCCACGCGAGCAGCGTCGACACCGGCAAGCTCCGGCGCCTGTGCGATCGCCTGCAGGGCCAGCTGCGCCGAACGCGCCTCGTTGTCCTTGCGCCCCGCCTGGTAGATCGCGTCGTGATAGAGCACGGCCAGATAGATCTCGGCCGGCTGCTTCCAGCCGGGGCCATCGGCCACCTCCTGGCAGTGCTGCAGCACCGCGCGCACATGGCCGAAGTGGTGGTAGGCGCGTGGCGGCGTGGCATAGCTGTCCTGCAGCGCCTGCCACTGCGCCGGGGCAAGCGTCAGCGGTGAGAAGTCCATGCCCGGATCATCCCGCCTGTGCCGGCGCCGGGCAAGCTGGCGGTTTTTTCACCACGCACTCACAACGCTTGCCAGGCGAGGCCCGGAGCCAGTTGTCCACACCTTTGTCGCGCGCTGGTCCACATCGGTTGTGGATGAACGCGGCGCCGACCAACGGTCGCTGCTGCTGGACATCCATGGGAATACACTCGCCACAGGCGGGAGCGCCCGCCGCTGCCGGGAACCGTCATGTACCGTTCTGCCGCCCATTGCCTCACCCTTTCGCTGCTGGCCTTCTGTGCTCCTGCCTTCGGCGCAGGCCAGGCACCGCCCGCCGATGTGGTGACGACCCCGACCATCACCGTGTCGGCCGCACGCGTGCCGACCCCGGAAGAAGTGTTCGCCATTCCCGCGGACCTGCGTGCGATGCTCCAGAAGCAGGTGATCCAGCGCAGCTACTCCCGCGACCAGCGCCTGCAGGCGCTCGTGGAGATGATCTTCGACCAGCACGGGCTGGACCTGCAGTACGACGCCAATGCGACCTACACCGTCAGCGATATCTGGCAGCACCGCCGCGCCAACTGCCTGGCCTTCACCCTGCTGTTCGTGACGCTTGCGCGGGAGGCGGGCATCCAGGCCCGCGTGCAGGAAGTCGGGCAGGTGGTGTCCTGGTACCAGGACCAGGACGCGGGCGTGGTCTACAGCGTCGGCCACGTCAATGCCGGCGTCGATGTCGGCGGGCGTTTCGGTACCGTCGACCTGGATCGCAATGTGCTCTATGACCGCCGCGGGCCGGTTCCCGTCAGCCGTGCGCGGGCATTGGCGCATTTCTACAACAACCGGGGTGCGGAGCGCCTCGCCGACGGTGACTTCGGCGGCGCCCGTGCATTCTTCGACGCATCCGTGGCTCAGGACAGCGGGTTCGCTCCAGTGTGGAACAACCTCGGCGTGCTCGACCACCGCGAAGGCAACAACGAGGCGGCGCGGCAGGCGCTGGACCGGTCGCTGCAGCTGGACGGCCGCCAGGATGCCGCACTGACCAATGCCTCCGCGCTGTTCCGCAGCCTGGGCTTGACCGCGCAGGCGCAGTCACTTGAGCGCCGGTTGAAATCGGTGCAGCGCGAAGACCCGTTCGCGCAGTACATGTTCGGCGCCAAGGCCGAACGGGCCGGCCAGCTGGACCAGGCGATCCGCTATTACCGGCAGGCCGTGCGCCTGTATGACACCGCGCATCAGTTCCACTTCGGGCTGGCGCGGGTCTATTTCCTGGCTGGCCAGCTCAAGCGCGCCGATCGCGAACTGCTGCGTGCACAGGAACTGGGGGGCGCGCCGGAGCAGGCGCGCTACCAGGCCAAGCTGGACAGCCTGGCCCGCTGGCGCGCGCAGCAGCAGGCCAGGCGCTGAAGGTGATCAGGCCTTCTTGAGGAAGCAGGTCTTCAGGACCAGGCCCTTGATCTTGTCCGAGTTGCCTTCGATGTGCTCGGCATCATCCTCGACCAGGCGGATGTTGCGGATCACGGTGCCCTGCTTGAGCGGGATCGAAGACCCCTTCACCTTCAGGTCCTTGATCACGGTGACGGTGTCGCCGGCCTGCAGGGTATTGCCGTTGCTGTCACGCACGACCAGGGTGGACCCGGCGCTTTCCTCGGCGGTCCATTCGAAACCGCAGTCGGCGCAGATCCACAGCGCACCATCGGCGTAGGTGTTTTCCAGGGTGCACTGCGGGCAGGCGGGGGCAGAAGACATCAGCAAATACCTCAAAGTGAATCAACAGCCGCCATTGTAACCGGCTGGCTTCCCCGGCCCTTTTCCGGGCAGGCTCCGGGCTGCCCACTGGACCCGGACCAGAACAGCACGCCCGCTGGAACTTGCAGTCGGCGGCGAACTGCAGCAGAGTGCGCGGCCCCTGATCGCCCCCGGAACTCCCATGCGCCTCGGCATCGACTTCGGTACCAGCAACTCCGCCGCCGCCATCGTGCATGAGGGAAAACTGCTGCCGATCCGCTTCGGCGATGCCGAGCAGTTCCGCACCAGCGTGTATTTCCCCGGCGTGGTGCCCGATCCGGACGACTTCCAGCTCGATGACGGCCAGGAACACCAGCTGCAGCAGATGATCGACAGCGCCGCGCGCGCAGCCCGTGCCGCCGGCCAGGAACGCACGCCACAGGCACTGCGCCGCGAAGCCCTGCGCGCACTGCGCCGGGAATGGATGGAAGCCCGCGCCGGCAAGGAACGCAGCGCCAGCGACCTGCTGCAGAACGCGGTCTACGGCGATGATGCGCTGGAAGCCTATTTCGAGGAACACGAAGGCAACCTGGTGCAGAGCCCGAAGTCGATGCTGGGCTACAACCTGCACCCGCGCGCGAAGCAGACCATCACCGGCATCGCCGCACACATCCTCGAGCACATCCGCCTGACCGCCAGCGCCCAGCTCGGCCAGCCGCTGCGTGCCGCCCTGCTCGGCCGCCCGGTGCAGTTCCGCAGCTCGATCGGTGCGGCCGGCAACGACCAGGCGCTGGACATCCTGCGCGAGGCCGCCACCCAGGCCGGCTTCGACCAGATCGATTTCCTCGAGGAACCGGCCGCGGCGGCCATGCATTACCACGCCGAAAGCCGCGAGCGGCACCAGGCGGTGATCGTCGATATCGGCGGCGGCACCACCGACATCGCCCATGCCGAAGTCGGCGGCGACGACGCCCCGCGCATCCACCGCGCCTGGGGTATCGCCCGCGGCGGTACCGACATCGACCTGGCGCTGAGCCTGTCCAGCTACATGCCGCTGTTCGGCCGCGGCATCACCCGCGTGCCGGCCCACCACTACGTGGAAGCGGCCACCGTGCAGGACATGACCCGCCAGCGCGACTTCCGCCTGCACAAGTACGACCATGTCGACGCGCCCTGGGGCGACCGCCTGCAGGCCCTGCAGGACACCGGCAATACCGCCCGCCTGTACCGCGATGTGGAACGCGCAAAGATCGCCCTCAGTGCCGCCAGCGAGCACCGCAGCACGCTGGACTACATTGCCCGCGACCTGCATGCCGACAGCAGCGCCGATGGCCTGGCCGCCGCCGCCCATGGCTACCTGGAGCAGATCCGGGAACTGCTGGCCCAGGTCCGCAGCGACATCGGGGGCGACCCGGATGCGGTGTTCCTCACCGGCGGCATGTCCCGCGCCGGTTACCTGCGCCAGGCCGTGGCCGAGGCCTTCCCAGGCGCCCGCATGGTCCACGGCGAGCCCTCGCTGGGCGTGGTCCAGGGCCTGGCCTTGGCGGCAGCCAGCCAGGATTAACAAAACGTTACGCGGTCTAAGTTACTCTTGGTCGGCTAGAACTCCGCTGCACCTTCCACCGGCCACGCCGGTGTGTGTCCACGGTGCAGCCTGGCCCGCCCTGCGGGCCTAGCGGCCATGCCTTCCTGGCTCGTTCATGGTCCGCGCTGCACCTGAGCCGCCATCGAGACCCGCTTTGGGCACCCGCCAGGCCCCTGTGGCCTTACAACCTGACGCAGCACCTGCACCCATCGACTGCCGCCGTTGTGACGCAGTCTGTTGCCGGCTGCCCGTGCTGCTGCAGCCCGGCGACCACGTGCCTGGCCAGTTCCTGTCACGCGACACCCACGGCCGTGCCGTGATGGCGCGCAACGAGGAAGGCTGGTGCGCGGCGATCGATCCCTATCACCTGCGCTGCACGATCTATTCGCAGCGCCCGGCGATCTGCCGCCAGTTTTCGATGGGCGGCGATGACTGCCGCCGCGAGCGGCAGGACTACCTGCGCCAGGCCGATGCCTGGGCGCTTTCCTCCCCTTCCACCTGACAGGAGCAACCATGCCCCGCAAGGCAAAGACCCCCGCGAAGGCCAGCAACAGCATCCGCAGCGAACGCAAGGGCGCGGCCGCCAGCACCGTGGTCAGCAGCGATTCGATCGCTTCGGACCTGGCAGCGTTCCGCAAGGCCGGTGGCAAGATCGAAGTCCTCGGCACCACCTGGGCGCTGAAGAAAGCCAGCTGACCCAGCACTGACCGCGGCGGCGCTGCCGCCGCGGCCTGCCGGATCGCGCTCAGCGGTCAAGGCGTACCCGCACACTGCCCGAATGCGACTGGATGCGGATGTCACCGTCGCCGGCGCCCAGCCGCGTATCGACGTGGCTGCCCGGCCCATAGCGCGGCCGCTCCACCTGCCCGGCATCGCTGTTGATCGACCCGCTGAAGCTGTTCACCGACAGCTGTGCCGACACCGTGCGCGGCAGGCTCAGCGTGACCGAGGCACTGACCGATTCGACATTGATGCGGCCACCGGGTGCCAATCCGGCTGCTGCCAGATCGATGCTGCCCGAGACGGTCTCCACCGCCAGCCGCTGCACGCGCCCGGCGTCCACCTCGACCCGGCCGGACACCGTCTGCGCACCGATATCACCGGATACCCCGCCGCCGGCCTCGATCCGGCCACTGACCGTGTTCACGTCCAGCTTCGGCGTCTGCAGGCGTGCACTGACGCTGCCACTGACCGTGTTGAGCTTGCTGTCGCCACTGCGGCCAGCTGCGCTCAGGCTGCCGCTGACCGTGTCGGCCTGCAGCCGTCGCACATCGATGCCACTGATGTCCTGGCTGGCGCTGACCGTGCTCAGCAGCAGCTCCACCGAGCGCGGCACGTTCAGCACCAGCGTCGCGCCACCATTGTTGCTGCGGCGCGGATATTCGATCTCCCAGCGCACCCGGTTGGCGCTTTTCTCCTGGCGCAACTGCAGGCCGTCGCTGAGCGTGCCGGTGAGCTGCACGTCATTGCGGTCCCAGCCACGCACGGTCACCTTGCCGGCCACGTTGCTCAGCTCGATGCGACCGCCCGCGGCCAGGGTGTGGCGCTCGTCGATGCGGGTGTCGGCCAGTGCTACGGCAGGGGCCAGCAGCAGCGCGACACAGCAGGAAATCAGGGTTCGGGTCATGGGGGTCTCCTCAGGTCGTCAAGCCGGACTCGGCGGCATAGGCCGCCTGCCGGGTCAGTTCCAGCCGCAGCGCATAGGTGCGCTTGAGCTGGCCAAGCAGGTGCGGCGCACGCGGGTCCTGCGCCAGGGCGGCACGGATCTGCGCCGCGCTTTCATCCAGTTCGTGCAGGGCCGGCTGCCATTCCGGCGCCCGTCCATCGGGCAGCGAAGCAACGGCCTGCTGGTACTGCTCGGTCATCGCCGCCGCCTGCAGCTGCAGTGCTGAAGGTACCGGCACATCTGGCCGCGCATGGCGCCACGGCGCCACGGCGTAGACCGCCAGGCTGGCCGCCAACACCGCACCCACCGGCAACCACCAACGCCGACGCGAACGGTTCGGCAGGGCCACCACGTTGTCGCCCGGCGCAGGCGCCGCCTGCGGCTCACGCGGCGGCAGCTGGGCCGAAAGGCGTGCCCAGCCATCGGTGGGTACGTCGCGCTCGCTTGGCAGCGCGCGCAGCCGTGCCAGTAGATCGTGGTCGGAATCGTGGTCGTGTGTATTCATGTCATGTCTCCCAGCCGTGCGCGCAACAGGCCGCGCGCACGATGCAACTGTGCCTTGGAACTGCCGACGGCCATCTGCAGCTGTTCGGCGATTTCCTGGTGTTTCCAGCCTTCGATGTCGTGCAGTACCAGTACCGCACGTGCCCGTGGCGGCAGTGTCGACAGCGCCCGTTCGAGGTCGCGTTCGGTGCCGGCACAGCGGTCGTGTACCGCCAGTTCCTGCAACCCTCCGTCCACTTCGTCGAGGCTGTCATGGTCCTGCCCGGCAGCACGCCCGCGCAGTTCCATCAGCGCGGCGTTGACGCCCAGCCGGTGCAGCCAGGTCGACAGGCTGCTCTCGAAACGGAAGCCCGGCAGCGCCTTCCATGCCTGCAGGAACGCTTCCTGCAGCGCATCCTCGGCGCGTGCCTGCTGGCCGCCACACAGCCGCCACAGCACAGCGAATACCCGGGGCGCGTGGCGCCGATACAGCAGTTCATAGGCCGCGGTGTCGCCGGCGGCGGCCGCCCGCACCAGGGCGGGTTCGTCGACGGCGTCGTTGGCGGCAGGCAGCGCGGGCATGGTGGTGTCGAGCATATCGCTTGGATGCGGCAACCCGGAAAAAGGTTTAGAGCTCATCCATGATCGATGCCATGCAACCTTTTTGATGGCTGCTGCATCCATGGAAGGTCCTTCGCAAAATTGCCGTCCAGGAGTCCTGCCATGTCCAGCCCATCCTGCGCCGCCCTGCTGGTGATCACCGCCTGCGTCCTGCTGCAGGCGCTGGGCCTGTCACTGCAGCTGCGCCCCGACAACGGCCGCGCCTGCCTGCAGCAGCACCGCCAGGAGCTGGTGTGCCTGGCCTGGACCCCGGCGGTCGAATCCCCCGCACGCGCCGGGTAACATCGGGGGCCGTTTCCCCCTCCGTAGTCGCCCCATGATGTTGTCGCTGAAGGATCACCTGCCCGCCTGGACCCACCCGTGGCTGAACTACGCCGGCGTCGCCGTGCAGATCGTACTGGTGCTGCTGGTTGCGTGGCTCCTGCGCGTGCTCGCCCGTCGCCTGATCCGCCGCTTCGCCGAGCACTACACGCTGCCGCCCGAAATGGTGATGGGTGCACGCCGGATCACCAGTTTCGTGGTCTATTTCAGTGCCCTGCTTTACATCCTCAGCCTGCTCGGCGCGAAGCCGTCGGTGCTGTGGACCGCGTTTACCGGCTTCGCCGCCGTGGGCGCGGTGGCCTTCTTCGCGGCGTGGAGCGTGCTGTCCAACATCTTCTGCACGCTGTTGATCTTCACCACCCGCCCGTTCCGCCTGCACGACTACATCGAGGTGCTGGAGAACGGCGAGAAGCCGGGCCTGAAGGGCCGGGTGATCGACGTGAACCTGATCTACACCACGCTGCAGGAGACCGGCGACGGCCACGAAGGCACGGTGCTGCAGCTGCCGAACAACCTGTTCTTCCAGCGCACGGTGCGCCGCTGGCGCGACCCGGCACAGGCGCCTGGTGGCATCCAGGGCGACGGTTGAGGGTGGGGTTTTCGGCAGGGCTGCGCCCTGCACCTGCTCGGAGCAACGGCAACGGCAAAAGCATGCTATCCGTGGGATGGCGGGGTGGGTCCGGTTGAGGGGGACGCTGCAAGTACGTCCATGTAAGCTCGGTCGCCGCATCCATGCGGCTCACGCCCCCTCAACCGGACCCACCCCGCCTTCGACAGTTTTCCGCGAGCTGTCGGAACGACGCATTGCTCTGGTGGGTGTCGACCTTGGTCGACACGGTGGATCCACGCCATCCGTGGATGACTCATTCGATATCTGACAGATGTGTCGACCAAGGTCGACACCTACCAACAGCCGCGGAAATCTGTCAGAGGTGGGGCGGTGTCGGAGTGCGGGGTGTCAGCCGCATGGATGCGGCTGCCAAGCCTACAAGGACGTACTTGCGGCGTCCCCGCACTCCGACACCGCCCCGCCACCCCACGGAATGCCAGCTTTTGCTGTTGCTGCTGCCTTGGCTTGAAGGCTTCGGCGGGTGCAGGGCGCAGCCCTGCCGAACAACCTTTACCTCAATTGGCTGTCCTTGCTGCCACGCCGGTTATAGCCGGCATGCGCCTGTTCTTCGTCGTCACGCGCCTGCTGGCACGCCACGCACAGCCGGACACCGGGCACGGCCTGGCGCCGCGCCAACGGGATCGGCGCGTCGCATTCCTCACAGTGCTCCAGACCCGGGCCCTCGCGCAGCTGGCGCCGCGCGCGGGCGATCGCATCGTCGACGGTGGCGTCGATCTGGTCCTGGACCGCGCCGTCTCCCGCCCAACCGGTAGCCATGGCCATCCTCCGCAGGTGTGTCGCCTGATATGGAGACGATACACCCCGGCAAAAAGGCACGCCTTAATGTAGAGCCGAGCCACGCTCGGCTGCTCTTCAGGAAGACGAACAGAGCGCGGATGGGTTCGATCAAGCCGATTGCGACTTAGTCCCCTCCGTCCCCTTCTTGTTTACCAGACCAGGTCGTCCGGCACCTGGAACTGCGCGTAGTAGGCGTCGTCCTCGGCGTTGCCGGTGGAGATCTCGGCGGTCGAGCCCGGCTGGCCATGGTCGACAATGATCGCCTCCGGGGCGCGCTCACGCACCTTCTCGGCAGCAGCACGTGGCAGCAGGGCGTAGCCCTCGCCATTGGCGACAATGACCAGCACGCCGACCGACAGCGCCTTGCGCAGCTTGGGGTCGATCAGCAGGGTGCGGATCGCCGCGCCATCGCTGAAACGGTACTCGTCGTCGCCCTTGTGGGGCACGGCATGGGCCGTGATGATCTGCTTCGCCTGCGCCTTCTGTTCAGCCTGACGGGCCTGGGCATTGCGCTCGGCGGCCAGTGCGCGGTCGCGCTCGACCTTCTCGGCGCGGGCCCGTTCAGCCTCGCGCTGGACGTCGGCCGAGGTCGATTCGGCCTTGCCCTGCCGGGCCTTGGCCTGCGCGCTCGCGGCAGCGCTGGCCTGCGACTTCTTGGCCAGGCCGGCCTTGAGCAATTGTTCCTGCAGCGCGTTGGGCTTTGCCATGGTCGATGCGTACCGCGTGTAATCTTGGATGCTCCATTCTACCGACGCCCCGCCGCCCCTGCATGGCAGTCCTGAAGTACCTCACCGGCTATCCCGAACCCCTGGTCGCCCAGGTCAGCGACCTGCTGGCACAGGGCAAACTCGGCCCCTGGCTGCAGCAGCGCTACCCCGACCCGCACGAAGTGCGCAGCGACCGCCAGCTGTACGACTACACCCAGGACCTGAAGGACCGCTACCTGCGCAAGTCGGTGCCGCTCAACAAGGTCTGCTACGACAACACGCTGGAAGTGATCAAGCACGCGCTGGGCACCCATACCGCCATCTCCCGCGTCCACGGCGGCCGCCTCAAGGCCAGCCGCGAGATCCGCATCGCTACCGTGTTCCGCCAGGCACCGGCCGCGTTCCTGCGCATGATCGTGGTGCACGAACTGGCCCACCTGAAGGAGGCCGACCACAACAAGGCCTTCTACCAGCTGTGCCAGCACATGGAGCCGGATTACCTGCAGCTGGAGTTCGATACCCGGCTGTACCTGACCGAGCTGGCCAACCGCGGCCAGCGCTGACCGGCCGCAGCAGCTACACTGCGCGCCCCCTGCCTGACCTTTCCGCCATGGAACCGATCCGTCTCGACAAACGCCTGTCCGCTCTGCTCGGCATCCCGCGCGGCGAAGCGCGACGCTACATCGAAGGCGGCTGGGTCACGGTCAACGGCGACGTGGTGGAACAGCCGCAGCGTCCGGTCGATGACAGCGCGGTGATCGTCGTGGCCGAGCAGGCCAGCGATGAAAAGGCCGAGCGGGTCAGCATGCTGCTGCACAAGCCGGCCGGCGTTGCTGCTGAGACCCTGTGTGCGCTGGTCAGCAGTGACAGCCGCAGCGAGCTTGATGCCAGCGACATCCGTCCGCTGCAGCGACACTTCCACGGCCTGCAGCTGGCCGCCTCGCTTCCGGCCAGCGACAGCGGCCTGGTGGTGGTCAGCCAGGATCCGGCCACGCTGGCCCATCTGCAGCGCAATCTGGGCCGCACCGAACAGGAATACCTGATCGAAGTGGCCGAAGGCGGGCCCGAGCGCGGCCCGTGGCTGATGGCCCGGCTGCAGCAGGAATCGGGCGGCGCCAAGGTCAGCTGGCAGAGCGAGCAGCGCCTGCGCTTCGCGGGCAAGGGCCTGACGGCCAAGGGCCTGCGCGTGGCGGTCACCGCTGCCGGCCTGCAGGTGACGGCCGTGCGTCGGCTGCGTATTGGCCGCGTGGCACTGGGACCGCTGCCTGCGGGGCAGTGGCGTTACCTGGGCAGCGACGAACGGTTCTGACCGCGAAGTTCCTGTCATCCGCGCATGGCGTGACGTTGCCTGAAGAAGGCATCCACGCATGGCGTGGATCTACTGCCATGAATCTGTTGGCTTTCATCCACGCATGGCGTGGCTCTACCATCGGGCCATGAGCCTGCCCAAGCCCCTGTGGCGACGCCTGCTGCGCGTCGCTGCAATCATCCTCGCCGCGCTGTTGCTGCTGGTCCTGTCCGGGCTGCTGCTGGCCGACCATCTCACGCCACGGGCGCAGGGCGCACCCTCGCATGTGCTGCCACTGCAGCCGGCGCAGACCCGCATCGACCAGGAAATCGTGCCGCTGCAGGACGCACACCCCGGACAGTCCGGCGTGGCGTTCCTCAGTGATGGCATGGATGCCTTCGCCGCACGCGCGATGATCACCACGCACGCAGGCCGCAGCCTGGACCTGCAGTACTACATCTGGCACGACGACCTGATCGGCCACCTGATGGCCAAGGCGCTGTACGACGCCGCCGAGCGCGGTGTGCGCGTGCGCATCCTGCTTGACGACATGAACGCCAAGGACAAGGACGCGCTGATGATGGCGCTCGATGCGCATCCGAACATCGAGATCCGCCTGTACAACCCGTTCCGCAACCGCAGCGGCATCGCGCGCACGCTGGAACTGGTGCAGCGCGCTTTCAGCGTGAACCACCGCATGCACAACAAGAGCTGGATCGCAGACGGCCGCATCGCGATCGTCGGTGGCCGCAACATCGGCGAGGAATACTTCAGCGCACGCGACGATGTGAACTTCCAGGACCTGGATCTGGTAGTGGCCGGCCCCGCCGTGCAGCAGGCCAACCAGATCTTCGACGACTACTGGAACAGCAGCACGGCGATCCCGATTTCCGCACTGGCCTCGTACACCGCTGCGCAGTTGCAGCAGCTGGTGCGGCAGTCGGACCTGGATGCCATGCATGCCAAGGCACAGCCCTACCTGCAGCGCGTGGCCGAATCACGCGCACTGCAGCGGCCCAGCCCGGAACCGCTGCACTGGAGCGCCAACGTGCGCATCGCTTCCGATCCGCCGATGAAGCACCGCGATGACGATCGCCGCGGCTGGTTGGTCAGCCGTCTCAGCGACGAGTTGCGCAGCACGCGGCACAGTGCGCTGCTGATCTCTCCCTACTTCGTGCCCGGCAACGATGGGGTCGAGGCGCTGTCGGCGCTGGCCGCGCGCGGCGCGCAGGTCGGCGTGGTCACCAATTCGCTCGCCGCCAACGACGTGGCGGCGGTACACGGCGGCTACATGGGCTACCGCGTGCCGCTGCTGAAGGCCGGCGTGCAGCTGTACGAACTGAAGGCACACGGCCAGCTGGATGCCAGCCTGTTCGGCAGCAGCGGGGCCAGCCTGCACACCAAGGCATTCGTGGTCGATGACCGTCGCGGTTTCGTCGGTTCGTTCAACCTCGACCCGCGTTCGGCCTACCTCAATACCGAAATGGGCGTGCTGTTCGACGACCCGGTGCTGGGTGCGCAATTGCGCGACGAGTACCTGCGCCTTGCCGGCCCGGAGCACAGCTGGTGGCTGGCGCTGGGTCGCGATGATGACCTGCGCTGGCTGGAGCGGCAGCCCCCGCCGCACTGGGTGGAGGCCGAACCCGGGGCCAGCCTGGGCAAGCGCTGGACCGCGCGGGTGATCAGCTGGCTGCCGGTGGAATCGCAGCTGTAGCACTCAGGGCGCAGGATCCGCTTCTTCCTGTCCAGCGTCATCGCGTGTTTCCACACTGCGCCCGTGCAGGCGCCGCCAGATCCAGCGCAGGGCATGCGGCGGCGCCGAAGGCAACTGTTCGAGCAGGGCCAGCATGCGGCTCTGGCTGGCATGTCCATGCCGGCACAGCAGGCTGGCCGCTGCGGCCGCACTGGCCAGGCGCAGGCTGTCAGCCAGCGGGCCATCCGCCTCGGGCGCCAGTGCCTGGTGCACCGGCTCGGGCAGCTCCCAGGCCGCAGCCACGCGTTGCGCCAACGGCAGCGACCACTGCTGGAGCAGCTGCAGCGCCAGCGCCGGCTCCACCGTCTCATCGCGTGCCTGCGCTTCCTGCAGCAGCTGGCGCATCACCAGTGCGGCCCCCAGCCCCTGTACCAGGCCCAGCCACTGCGCGGCGAAGGCATCGCCGAAGGTGACCGTGCGCGCATGGTCAGCGGCTGCGCGCGAAGCCAGCAGTGCGTGCTCCCAGATGATCGTGCTGAACTGCGGAAACACCTCGCACTGCACCTGCATCACCGGCTGCACCAGCACCGCGCTGATGATCTGTCGCACGCCTTCGGTACCGACCAGCGTCACCGCCCGCTGCAGGCTTTCCACTGGGCGCTCGTGCACCTTGTAGGCCGGGCTGTTGGCGATGCGCAGCAGGTTGCCGGTCAGCACCGGGTCCTGGCCGATGATCGCCGCCATCACCCGCGCCGATGCCGCATCGTCGTTGACCGTCTGGATCAGCTGCGGCAGCAGCTGCGGGCGGCGCGGCAACTGACGGGCCGCCCAGTCCCGGTCCTGCAGCGCGCGCGCCACCGCCTCGCCCAGCCCCGCGGCCTGCACCGGCGTGGATTCACCGGCCAGACGCGGGTACAGGGCCAGCGCATGCAGGCCGCGCTGCAGATGTGCAGCGATCTCGGCCGAAGGCAGCGCCTCACCCTGCAGGCTGGCCGCAGCCGCCGCCACCGCCTGCCGCGACACCGCCGCCAACCGGGACGGCGCGGCCCCGGTCGAGCGCGCCAGCCAGCCGCGCAGCGATCGCCACCAGGCCGGCGTCATCGCCGCCCGCCCTGTCGTTGTGGTGTCCTTGCCGTCACTGACCGCCCTGCCTCTTCACGCGAATCCGGCCACCCGCCGTCGTCGCAGCATCGGCCGCACTTTCATCTTCTTTAACCGGAAGGCCGCCGATGTCGACGGCACCGGCCGGGGGAATGGACTAGAATGGCGCCGCGCGACCCGTCCCCCTGCACCGACGACGTCGCTTTTTTTGTTTTGGGACCCTACCGTTCACTGGCCGTTCGCTGCAGTTCGCCGCTGATCGCGCCATCGGAGACGCCATGCTATTCGAAACCCTCGCCACCACCGGCCACGAACAGGTGGTGTTCTGCCACAACCACGACGCTGGCCTGAAGGCGATCATCGCCATCCACAACACCACCCTTGGCCCGGCCCTGGGCGGCGTGCGCATGCGCCCCTACGCCAGCACCGACGAGGCGCTGGCCGATGCGCTGCGGCTGAGCCGGACGATGACCTACAAGAATGCACTGGCCGGCCTCAACGTAGGTGGCGGCAAGGCGGTGATCATCGGCGACCCCAAAGTGGACAAGACCGAGGTGCTGTTCCGTGCCTTCGGCCGCTATGTCGATTCCCTGGGCGGGCGCTACATCACTGCCGAGGACGTCGGCACCGACGTCAACGACATGGAGAACATCTACCTGGAAAGCCAGTTCGTGACCGGCGTGCACCAGGTCCATGGTGGCTCCGGCGATCCCGCCCCGTTCACCGCCTACGGTGCGCTGCAGGCACTGATGGCATCGATGCGCTTCAAGTTCGGCCATGAGGAAGTGGGCAAGACCAGCATCGCAGTGCAGGGCCTGGGCCACATCGGCATGGAACTGGTGAAGCTGCTGCGCGACCGCGGCGCCAAGCTCTACGTCACCGACCTGGACAGCGCGCTGGTTGATCGCGCGGTCAGCGATTTCGGCGCGGAAGCAGTCAAGCCGGACGAGATCCACGAGGTGAACGCCGACGTGTTCGCACCGTGCGCGCTGGAAGGCGCGATCAACGCCGACACCCTGCCGCGGATCAAGGCGAAGATCATCTGCGGCACCGCCAACAACCAGCTGTCGAGCCTGGAGATCGGCGACGAGCTGCATGCGCGCGGCATCCTGTATGCACCGGACTATGCGGTCAATGCCGGTGGCGTGATGAACGTGTCGCTGGAGATCGACGGTTACAACCGCGAACGCGCGATGCGCCTGATCCGCAGCATCTACCACAACCTCACCCGCATCTTCGAACTGTCGCAGCGCGAGAACATCGCGCCGCAGCGTGCCGCCGACCGCATCGCCGAGAGCCGCATCCTGTCGATCGGCAAGCTGAAGATGCCGCTGGGCCGCAGCACCCCGCGCCTGGGCAACCTGCGCGGCGGCTGAGCCAGCCGACGTCGCGCCGGGCATGACCCGGCGCGACCTGTCCTTCAGAAGCCGGTGCTGTAGCGCAAGGCTGCCTGCCGCGCACCTTCGCCACCGACGCGCTGGTCGAAGCCCAGGCTCAGGCGGCCATTGCGGCCCCACCACGATTCCAGCGCCACGCCGATCAGCGCACTGCCGCGCGGTGCGTTCCAGCCCGCCAGCGGTGCCCAGGCATCGACGCCGACGAAACTGGCCTGCCAGTCCGCATCCGCGCCATCAATCCGTTGCTGCCATTCGGCATGCCCACGCAGCGTCCAACGCCCCCAGCCACGCTCGCCGCGGATACCGGCCAGCATCTGGCTGCGCTGCACGCGATTGGCATCACCCCGCAGGCCGAAACCGAAGCCGCCGAGCTCATTGAAGGCGTCGGTATCCACGCGCGTGGTGCTGGCGCCGACGTAGGGCGTCAATGATGCGCCTGCACGCCCCAGCCGGTACCCGCCCTCCACGCTGGCACTGCTGAAACGGCCACCATACCGCGCAGAGACACCATAGGCGCCCGCACCGAGCAGCAGCTGACGATCCAGCGCGCGGGTGAACTGGCCGCTTCCGACCTGGGCCAGCGCGTAGCCACGCCCCAGATTCCAGCCCGCGTACAGCTGCGCCTGCGCCTGGCGATCACGCCCACGATCGCCGCCGAAACTGCTGCCACCATTACTTCGGGTCTCGCCAAACGCCACGCCCATCAGGCCGTTGCTGCCCAGTGGCAGATCCTGGCCGGCCATCCAGCCCCGGCTGTCGGCGGCGTTGCCGGCGAAGCTGCCCTGCCCCGCCTCACCCAGCGCGCTCTGCCAGCTACCGCGCAGGCGCGGTGCGGCCTGTACACGATCGAAGCGCTCGGCGATCGCACGCCGCGACATGTCGATGCTGTCGAAGGTCGCCGCTTCGGCACGGGCGTGCGCTTGACCGGACAGGCTCTGCAGGCTGGCGGCCAGGCCCTGCGGGCCACCGCCGGTCCACTGCAGGGCGCCGGCCGCTGCACCAAAGGCCGATCCCTGCAGCCCTGCGTTTTTGTCGAGTGCTGCGAATGCACCTTCCAGGCGCTGTGCTGCCGCCTGGGCGGACGCCCCCAGGCCGCTGGCCGCTGCGGTGACGCTGACCTGGGTCAGGTTCAACCAGGCGTTGTTGCTGTCGTAGCCGTAACTGCTCTGCAGCAACGACAGCCCCTGCAGGCCACTGGAGGTAGCCGGCGTACTGAAGGTGCCACTGAGTCCGCCTGCCGCGTGGATCAGGTCCTGGCGGCTGCCGTTCTGTGGCACGTAGCCGGAAACGAAGCCATGCACGCGCACGCCACCGTCGATCGCGGCATTGCCGGTGACCTGCAGCGCATTGGCGCCCAGTGCGATCATCAGCTGTGCACCGGCCTGCTGGGTGTAGTTGCCCTCGATCGTGCCGGTGGTGTTGCCGGTGGTGAGGAACACGCTGCTGCCGTTGACCACATTGCCGATCACGCGGGGCGTGCCGCCATTGAACTGCAGGCCGGTCGAATCCGGATCGGACTGGCCGAGAATGGTCACATTGGAACGGACCACACCACCGTTCTGCAGCGACAGGATGCCGCGTTCGATGCGGGTGGCGCCGGTGTAACTGTTGTTGCCGGCCAGCACCAGGGTGCCCCCGCCCTGCTTGACCAGGCCGCCGCTGCCGACGATATCGTTGCGCCACGCCGAGCCGGTCGAAGCAAGATCCACGTTGGCGACCACATCCCCCCAGTCGAAACGGCCCGGACCGTTGATCGCACGGCCGATGTCGAGCAGGCCGTAGCCGAACACCGGATCCACGCCCGGCGCGCCGATGTCCTTGGCGGTGCCCAGCAGGGTCTGCCGCACCAGATCGTTGCTGAAGTACGGGAAGCGCTCCCAGACCAGCGCCGCCGCGCCGGAAATCAAGGGCGCCGCAAATGACGTGCCGTAGTTCCAGTAGTAGCTGCCACCATTGGCATCGGGATAGACCGCGCTGCCTGGCGCCGCAAGGCAGTACCGGGCTGCCTGGCCGCAGGCATTGGCATAGCTGGCCAGCGTACCGGGCGCATACGGATCCACGGCGGTGGCCACCAGCCAGCCGCGCTCCAGATCGGCGGCCGGCAGCGTGCCGGCCACGCCCTGCTGGCTGGGCAGCGCGGCCAGGCTGCTCGGTTCGCTGCGGCCATCATTGCCCGCGGCAAACACCACCAGCCCGCCGTGGTTGATCACGAAGGGACGATATTCGGCGGCCACCTGCGCGGTGGTCGGCAGGTCGGTCCAGTACAGGCCGCCCCACGAGTTGTTCATCACCTTCACGTTGTAGCTGATCAGGTCCTGGTGGACCTGGGCCACACCCAGCGGTCCGCTGAATGCATTGCCACGTCCGCTGCCGTCGTCGGTCGGCGGTTTGTCGGCAATGATCCGTGCCGACACGATCTGCGCCTTTGGCGCGATGCCGCCCGGCCAGGAGCCCGTTGCCGCGCCGGCGGCGAGGCTGGCCACGGCGGTGCCGTGGCCGACCACATCATCGACACCCAGATTGTTTCTGGCCGGATCGATGTAGTTGAGGTTGGCCAGCACCCGGCCATTCAATGCCACCGCATTGCGCTGCACGCCGGAGTCGACGATGCCGATGCGCACGTTCTGACCGGTCAGGCCGGCAGCCTGTGCGGCGCGCGCATTGGTGACTGACAGATGCGCGTCGAAAGCCGGCTCCTGTGGTTTGACCGGGGGCGGCGTCGTCGGTGGCGGGGTAGTCGGTGGCGGCGGTGGTGGCGGTGTCTCAATGCGCACGTTGCCGCCCCCGCCACCTCCACCACAGGCCGTCAGCGCCAGTGCCAGCGCGGTTGCCAGGGCAGATCTCACCGTCGTCGTGCGTTTCATCGATTCCTTCCCATGAACGTTGGCCCGCCCTTGTGCCGGCAGGCATGCGGCGCCGTCCAACGGCGGCCCTCCCCGACCCTCTATACTTGGGCCGACCCCCACGCAGTCTGCCGGGAAACCGGGGCGCTTCCAACGGCCCACGGTCTCCTTTCCGAACATTGCTTACGCATCAACGAGATTGCCATGTCCAACATCGTCATCGCCGCCGCCAAGCGCACCGCCATCGGCTCCTTCCTCGGCCAGTTCAACGGCGTGCCGACCCCGACCCTCGGCGCGGCCGCCATCGCCGCCGCCCTGGAACAGTCGGGCATCCCGGCCAGCGACGTTTCCGAAGTCCTCATGGGCTGCGTGCTGCCGGCCAATCTGGGCCAGGCGCCGGCCCGCCAGGCGGCGATCGCTGCCGGCATCCCGCTGTCAACCGGTGCCACCACGCTGAACAAGGTGTGCGGCTCGGGCATGAAGACCATCATGCTCGGCCATGACCTGATCAAGGCCGGTTCGGCCAGCATCGTGGTCGCCGGCGGCATGGAATCGATGTCCAACGCGCCGCACATGCTGCCCAACTCGCGCACCGGCAACCGCTTCGGCAACTTCCAGGCGGTCGATCACATGGCCCACGATGGCCTGGTCAACGCATACGACGGCAAGGCGATGGGTGAATTCGCCGAATGCGCCGTGGACAAGTACCAGTTCAGCCGCGAAGAGCAGGACGCCTACGCCATCGAATCGGTCAAGCGCGCGCAGGCGGCCCAGGCCAACGGTGCGTTCGCCGATGAAATCGTCGCGGTGAAGGTCGCCACCCGCAAGGGCGAGGTCGAGGTCACCACCGACGAGCAGCCCGGCCGCTCGGACATCGCCAAGATCCCGACCCTGCGTCCGGCTTTCAAGAAGGACGGCAGCGTCACCGCCGCCAGTTCCTCCAGCATCTCCGACGGCGCCGCCGCTGTGGTCCTGCTGACCGAGGAAGACGCAGCCGCGCGTGGCATCACCCCGCTGGCCCGCATCGTCGGCCACGCCACCCACTCGCGGGAACCGGAGTGGTTCACCACCGCCCCGATCGGCGCGCTGCACAAGCTGCTGGACAAGACCGGCTGGTCGCTGGACCAGGTCGATCTGTTTGAAATCAACGAAGCCTTTGCCGTGGTGGCGATGGCGCCGATGCGCGAACTGGGCATCCCGCATGACAAGCTCAACGTGAATGGCGGTGCCTGCGCACTGGGCCATCCGATCGGCGCCTCCGGTGCACGCCTGGTGGTGACCTTGGTCAACGCCCTGCGCACGCGCGGTGGCAAGCGCGGCATTGCCACCCTGTGCATCGGCGGTGGCGAAGCAACGGCTATCGCCATCGAATTGATTTAAATGGATTTAACGATGATTTCGCAAAAATGAATGCGGGATCGCTTGACACCCAATCTTGGCTTGTCATCATGTTGTCGGCGCGCAGCATGCGCGTTGCCTAATTCTAACGACGAGGATTCACACAATGAGCATCAACAAGCTGCTGGTCGCGATGTCCCTGGCTCTGGCCCTGGCCGCCTGCTCGAAGCAGGAAGCTGCCCAGGACGCCGCTGCTTCGGCCAACGAAGCCGCCACCGAAGCCCAGGCTGCTGCCGACCAGGCCGCCGCTGCTGGCGCCCAGACCGCCGACGCTGCCCAGCAGGCCGCTGACACCGCCGCCACCGCTGCTGACGCTTCGGTTGACGCTGCTGCCCAGGCTGGCGCTGCTGCCACCGACGCCGCTGCCGGCGCCGCTGCTGACGCTGCCAAGGCTGCTGAAGGCACCGCTGAGAAGGCCAAGGACGCTGCTGAAGAAGCCAAGAAGTAATAACTTCTTTCTTCACGCTGTTCTGGAAAAGCCGCTGGTTCGCCAGCGGCTTTTTCTTTTGTCGAAATGCGCGCGACGGAGCCGCTGCATCGCGACCCCGTCTTCACAACGGCATGAATAGGCTGGCGTCCCCATCCATTGCAGTACCGGAGACCGCCATGAAGATTCGTCCGATCACCACCACCCTGCTGGCCGCCTCCCTGCTGCTGGCCCTGGCCGCCTGCAAGGGCCCGGAAGCCGAACAGGCCAAGCAGGACGCACAGCAGGCTGCCGACAGCGCAGGCGCTGCCGCCCGTGACGCCGTGGACAAGGCCGCCGAAGCCACCCGCAACGCCGCCGACAAGACCGCTGCCGCGTCCGAGCAGGCCGCCGCCGATACCCAGCAGGCGCTGGACAAGGCTGCAGACGCCACCGCGAACGCGGCCGACAAGGCCAAGGACGCCGCAACCGACGCCGCCGCACACGCCAGCGACGCGACCGCCAACGCCGCGCAGAAGGTTGCCGACAAGGCACGTGATGTCGCCAATGACGCCAAGGCCAACGCCGCCAAGGAAGAAGCCAAGCACTGAGGTGTATCGGCAGCCGAGCATCGGCTCGGCGCTACAGGAAAAGCCGCGGCACTGCCGCGGCTTTTCTGCTTTTCGCTCTCCGCTCTTTCTGTTGATTCCGTGGTGGACGGCACGGAAACCGTCCAAGGCCGCGCGGGTAGGTTGCGCAGGGGCGTAAGCGCCATGGATGGCGCGCCCGAGCCTACAAGGACGTATTCACGGCGCCCCCAGCGCAACCTACCCGCGCGGCCCATCCATCAGTATCAGCGCCCACCACGAGGGGCACCGCCGTTGGCTATTCCCTACGGCAGCGCGCGCGCCAGCATCGCCGTCAGCTCCAGCCCCGCCGGCAGCGTCCCAAACGCCAGCCCATGCTCCCCTTCCAGCCGGCTGCGCACGAACGCCTCCGTCATCGGACTGCGCGCACGCAGCAGCAGCGCCGCCTGCAGCAGCAGCGCAGTGCGCTCGCAGAACAGCCGCGCCTGCGCTTCCTCCGGCGGCGGCGCCGCTGCCCAACGCTGCAATGCCGCTGCATAGCGCGCATCGCGATCAGCCACCGACGCCAGCTCACCGCGCAACGCCGCCATCGCCTCCGGCTCACGCGCCAGCGCGCGCAGCACATCCAGGCACTGGATGTTGCCGCTGCCCTCCCAGATCGAATTCAACGGTGCCTGCCGGTACAGGCGCGGCAGCATCGACTCCTCCACGTAGCCGGCACCGCCCAGGCATTCCTGCGCTTCATTGACGAAAGCCGGTGCGCGCTTGCACAGCCAGTACTTGCCCAGTGCCGTCCCCAACCGCGCCATCGCCGCTTCATTGGCATCCACACCGGCACGATCCACCGCGCGTGCGATGCGCATCGCCAACACCGTGGCCGCTTCCGACTCCAGCGCCAGATCAGCCAGCACGTTGGTCATCAACGGGTGCTCGACCAGCAGCTTGCCGAAGGTGCGTCGATGGCGTGCGTGGTGCAGCGCCTGCGCCAGCGCCATGCGCATCTCTGCCGCCGCACCCAGCATGCAGTCCAGGCGGGTCATCATCACCATGCCGATGATGGTGGCCACGCCGCGCCCCTCTTCGCCCACGCGCCATGCCTGTGCGCCGCAGAACTCGACCTCGCTGGAGGCGTTGGCCCAGTCGCCAAGCTTGTCCTTCAGCCGCATCAACCGGAACGCATTGCGGTCACCATCGGCCAGCCGGCGCGGCATCAGCAGGCAGGTCAGTCCTCCCGGCGCCTGCGCCAGCACCAGGAAGCCATCGCACATCGGCGCGGAAAAGAACCACTTGTGGCCGACCAGGCGATAACGCTCGCCATCGATCGGTTCGGCGCGCGTGCTGTTGGCACGGACATCCGAGCCGCCCTGCTTCTCGGTCATGCCCATGCCCAGGGTGATGCCGGCCTTGTCCGCCACCGGCACGTCGCGCGGGTCATAGACCGGTGCAGCGGCCTTGCGCGCCCACTCGGCCAGATGCGGCTGCGAATGCAGCACCGCCACCGCCGCATGGGTCATGGTCAACGGGCAGCTGGTGCCCGCCTCGGCCTGGTGATGCAGGTAGCTCAACACCGCACGTGCCACGTGTGCGCCAGGCTGCGGCTCATGCCAGGACAATCCTGCGACGCCGTGCGATTTGGCCGCGTCCATCAACCGGTGATAGGCCGGATGGAACTCCACCGTGTCGATGCGATGGCCCTGTGCATCATGCGTGCGTAGCCGCGGACGATCACGGTTGGCATCGAAGCCGAGCCGGTACAGTTCATCACCGGCGAGTGCACCATAGACACCCAGCCGCGGCGCGAAGCTGGCGGCGCCTTCGCGCTGCACGGCTTCCATCAGCGCCACGTCGTCGGTCCACAATTGTCGCCCTGCGAACGGCGGCGGCTGGTTCAGCACCACATGGGTTTCATACGGCGCGTTGCTGCTGAAGCTGGGTCCACTCATCCGGTCCATCCTGGCGGCAAGAGGTCTGCGGCCCGATTGTGCCGCATCGCCTGCCAAGCCCGTGTTCAGGCCGGTTCTCACCCTCTGCACGAGACGCAGGCCACAGTGACCGCATGGCAGGCAACGACGATCTGGTGGTGCTGCGCCCGGAGGGGCTGTACTGCGCCGCCGGCGATTTTCATATCGACCCGTGGCGACCGGTAGCGCGCGCGGTCATCACCCATGGCCACGGCGACCATGCCCGTCCGGGCATGGGCGAGTACCACTGCAGCGAAGGCAGCCTGCCGATCCTGCGCTGGCGCCTGGGTGACGTGCCGGTGCAGGCGCACGTCGAGGGCGTGCCGTTCCGCCTGGGGAAGGTGCAGGTATCGCTGCACCCTGCCGGCCATGTCCTCGGCTCTTCGCAGGTACGCATCGACGACGGCCGGCAGGTCTGGGTGGCCTCGGGCGACTACAAGCGCCAGCCCGACCCGACCTGCGCGCCGTTCGAAGTGGTGCCCTGCGATACCTTCATCACCGAAGCCACGTTCGCCCTGCCCATCTACCGCTGGCCGGACACGCCGGCGGTGGCGGCGGAAATCGTGGCGTGGCGCCGCGAATGCGAACAACGTGGCGAAGCGGCGATCCTGCTGTGCTATGCCTTGGGCAAGGCGCAACGGGTGCTGGCCGAACTGCGGCCACTGGACGATCGCCCGGCCTGGCTGCATGGCGCCATCGCCAATGGTGTGGCGGTCTACCGGCAGGCCGGCGTACCGATGCTGGAGACGCTCACCATGGCCGAACAGGGCCGTCAGCCGGATGCCGCCGGCCAGCTGATCCTCGCGCCGCCGTCAGCTGCGGGCACGCCCTGGATGCGTCGCTTCGGCCGCCACCAGCTGGGCTTCGCATCCGGCTGGATGCAGCTGCGCGGCAATCGGCGGCGTCGCAATGTCGATCGCGGTTTTGTCATTTCCGATCACGCCGACTGGCCAGCACTGCTGCAGACCATCGAACAGACGGGCGCCCAGCGGGTGATCGCCACCCATGGCAATACCGATGCGTTGATTCCGTTCCTGCGCGAGCGCGGCGTGGCTGCCGAAGCCTTCCGTACCGATTTCGGGAGCGAAGAATGAAGGCATTCGCTGCGCTCTACCAGCGCCTGGATCGCAGCACCGCCACGCTGGACAAGCGTGCGGCGCTGGTCGACTACTTCCGCCAGGCGCGTGCGCATGACGCGGCATGGGCGCTGTACCTGCTCAGCGGCGGCAAGGTGGGCGGCGCACGCCGGAAGATCGCCGCCAGCAGCGAACTGCGCGCGTGGGTGAGCGAGGAATCGGGCCTGCCGCCCTGGCTGGTGGAGGACAGCTATGCGCAGGTGGGGGACCTGGCCGAAACGCTGACCCTGCTGCTGGATGATCCATCCCGGCCAGCTGTCGACCGCCCCTTGGCCGAATGGATCGAACAACATCTGCTGGCGGTGGCCAATCAAGCCGAAGCAGTGCGCCGTGCGGCGGTCGTCGCAGGCTGGCAGCAGCTGTGCAGCAGCGAACGCCTGGTGTTCAACAAGCTGCTGACCGGTGCCCTGCGCGTAGGTGTTTCGCAGCGGCTGGTACAGCAGGCGCTGGCCGAATGGTCCGGCCTGGACATCGCACGCATCGCCCAGCGCATGCTTGGCGAGTGGGTGCCCTCGCCCGGGCTGCTGGCTCAGCTGCTGTCGCCGGATGAGCTTCCGCTGGACCGTCAGCAGCCCTACCCGTTCTTCCTCGCATCGCCACTGGAAGGTGAACCTGCCGAACGGCTCGGCCCGATCGATGACTGGCTGCTGGAATGGAAATGGGATGGCATTCGCCTGCAGCTGCTTCGCCGGCGTGGCGAGGTCGCATTGTGGTCGCGTGGCGAAGAGCGGCTGGATGGCCGCTTCCCCGAAATCGAGCAGGCGGCGATGGCGCTTCCCGATGGCTGCGTACTGGACGGCGAGCTGCTGGCCTGGGACGAAAACGCCAACCTGCCGCGTGCCTTCACCGCGCTGCAGACCCGCATCCAGCGCCGCAAACCCGGTGCGGCCACCCTGCGCAACACGCCGGTGCGCGTGCTCGCCTATGACCTGCTGGAAGTCGATGGCGCGGACCTGCGTGAGCTGCCGTTGCAGGAACGGCGTACGCGGCTCACTGAGGTCATCGGTGCGCTGGACGATGTGCGGATCCAGCTGTCGCCCGACGTTGACGCCGACGATTGGCAACGGGCAGCAGCGATGCGCGACGTGGCACGCGAACGCGGCGTGGAAGGTCTGATGCTGAAACGGCGTGTCTCGCCCTACCAGACCGGGCGACGACGCGGCGACTGGTGGAAATGGAAGGTCGATCCACTCACGATCGACGCGGTGCTGCTGTACGCCCAGGCCGGCCATGGGCGGCGCAGCACGCTGTACACCGACTACACCTTCGGCGTCTGGGACGGAGACACGCTGGTGCCGGTGGCCAAGGCGTATTCGGGCCTGGACGACAAGGAGATCCTCGCGCTCGACCGCTGGATCCGCGCCAACACCCGCGAGCGCTTCGGTCCAGTGCGCAGCGTGCGCGCCGAACAGGTGTTCGAACTGGGTTTCGAAGCGGTCAACCGCAGCAGCCGGCACAAATCCGGTATCGCCGTGCGCTTTCCGCGCATCCTGCGCTGGCGCCACGACAAGCCTGCCAGCGAGGCCGATCAGCTGGCTACGCTGCAGGCGCTGGCGCGATGAACCGCAGCCAGGCGCTGCGCAGGCTGGAAGACTGGTTCGCGGCACGCGGCTGGCGCTCACTGCCATTCCAGCGCGCAATGTGGCGCCACTACCTGGCCGGCGAATCCGGGTTGCTGCATACGCCCACGGGCAGCGGCAAGACGCTGGCGATGTTCGGTGGGCCGTTGCTGCAGGCGCTGATCGATCCACCGCCACCGCCCCGCAGGGCCAGCGCGGTGCGCCCACTGCAGGTGCTGTGGGTGACGCCTTTGCGCGCGTTGGCCAGTGATACCGCCCGCGCCCTTCAGGCCGTCGTCGACGGCCTGGGACTGGGATGGCGTGTCGGCCTGCGCAGCGGTGACGCCAGCAACCGCGAGCGGCGCCAGGCCCGCGAAGGCCGCATCGACGTGCTGGTGACCACGCCCGAATCGCTGGCGCTGCTGCTGAGCTATCCCGATACCGTGGCACGCATGCGCCAGCTGCGCTGCGTGGTGGTGGACGAGTGGCATGAACTGCTGGGCAACAAGCGGGGAGTGCTGCTGCAACTGAACCTGGCGCTGCTGCGCGACATCGCCCCCGCGTTGCAGCTGTGGGGGCTCTCGGCCACGCTGGGCAATCTTGATGAAGCACGCGACGTGCTGCTGCCCGGGCAGCCCGACGCGCCCATCGTGCAGGGCGTGCGCCCGCGCGCAGTCGGCGTGCGCAGCCTGCTGCCTGACCCCGGCGAACGTTTCCCCTGGGCCGGGCATCTTGGCCTGGCGCAACTGCCGCGCGTGCTGGACGCGTTGATGCAGGCACGCAGCAGCCTGCTGTTCACCAATACGCGTGCGCAGGCGGAACTATGGCATCAGGCGCTGGCCGCAGTCTGGCCCGAAGACCAGGGCACGCTTGCGCTGCACCACGGCTCACTGGATCCGGCGCTGCGCCAGCAGGTGGAGGATGGCCTGCGCGCGGGCGTGCTGCGCTGCGTGGTGGCCACCTCCAGCCTCGACCTCGGCGTGGACTTCCCCGAGGTTGAGCAGGTATTGCAGCTGGGCAGCCCGAAGGGTGTGGCCCGCCTGCGCCAACGCGCCGGACGTGCGCGCCACCGCCCGGGCGCCAGCGGCTCCATCCTGTGCGTGCCCAGTCATGCGCTGGAACTGGCCGAGTACGCCGCCGTGCGCCGTGCATTGGCCGCCGGCGTGGTCGAAGCACGCAGGCCGCCGACGCTGTCGCTGGATGTGCTGGCCCAGCATGCGGTCAGCCGCGCGCTGGCCGGTGGCTTCGACAGCGATGCGCTACTGGCGCAGGTGCGGCGCACCCACGCCTTCGCATCGCTCGGCGACGGCCAATGGCAGGCGGTACTGACCTTCATCGTGCAGGGCGGCCAGGCGCTGGCCCAGTACCCTGATTTCCACAAGGTCGTGCGCGATGACGACGGCTGCTACCGCATGCACGATCGCCGCCAGGCACTGCGCCATCGGCTGTCGATCGGCACCATCAGCAGCGATGGCAGCGTGCGCGTGCAGTTCCTGCGCGGTGGTGGCCTGGGCGCCGTGGAGGAACAGTTCGCCAGCCGCCTGCGCCGTGGTGATCGCTTCCAGTTCGCCGGGCGCCTGCTGGAACTGGTGCAGCTGCGCGACATGACCGCCTTCGTGCGGCTGGCACGAGGGCGCGGTGATGGTGTGGTGCCACGCTGGCAGGGAGGCCAGTTGCCGCTGTCGATGCCGCTCGGCCGTGAGCTGGAGTGGGTACTGTCCGGCGCCGACGACAGTGCCGAATCACGCTGGTTGTCACCGTTGCTGGCACTGCAGCAGCAGTTGTCGGCGCTTCCCGGCCCGGAACATCTGCTGGTGGAAGAGGTGCGGCGCCGCGAAGGCCAGTTCCTGTTCGTCTACCCCTTTGCCGGCCGCCACGTGCACGAGGCGCTGGCCGCCCTGCTGGCACTGCGCTGTACCCGCTGGCAGCGCAACAGCATCGGCTATGCGGTGAACGATCATGGCCTGGTGCTGGCACCGGCGCAGGCGATCGATCTGGATGCGGCGCAATGGCGCGCATTGTTCACCCCCGATCAGCTGCTGGACGATCTGCGCGCGGCAGTGAACCTGGGCGAGCTGGCGCGGCGCCAGTTCCGTGGCATCGCACGCGTAGCCGGCCTGCTGGTGCCCAGCCTGCCCGGCGGCATGCCGCGGTCGCTGCGCCAGCTGCAGGCCTCGGCGGGCCTGCTCTACGACGTACTGCGCGAGCATGACCCCGGCCACCTGCTGTTGGCATTGGCCGAACGCGAAGTGCTGCACGACAGCCTGGACCTCCCAGGGCTGCAGCAGGTACTGGCAAGGATCGGCATGCAGGTCTTCTCGGTGCAGCACCCGGCATCACTCACACCGCTGGGCTTTCCACTGTGGGCCGAACGCCTGCGCGGGCAGTTCAGCAACGAAGACTGGCGCACCCGTGTGCAACGCGCGGCCCAGCAGCTGGAGCGCCGCCATGGCCGATGAACTGCCGCTGCTGCGCGCCGGCGAATCGCTGATTCTGCTTGGCGCGCGTGCACTGTACTGGCCTGCGCGGCAGGCACTGTTGATCGCCGACCTGCACTTGGGCAAGGCCGATGCATTCCGTCGTGCCGGCATCGCGTTGCCCAGCGGCGGCACCGGCGAAGACCTGCAACGCCTGCAGGGGCTGCTGGACAGGCATGCCTGCCGCGAGCTGTGGATCCTGGGCGACATCCTGCATGGGCCAGCGCATCGCGCTGCCTGGTACCAGCAATGGCTGGGATGGCGTGAACGCAATGCTGCACTGGACGTGCATGTTCTGCGCGGCAATCACGACCGCCAGCTGCCGCATGCGCAGTTGCAGGTCCAGATCCACGATGAAGTACGGCTGGGGCCATTCCTGCTTCGGCATGAGCCGATGCCCGATGCAGAGCTGCATGTGATCGCCGGGCATCTGCATCCGCAGGTTGCCTTGCCGCCCCTGCGGCGGCGCTTCGCCGCGTTCTGGCTGCGCGACCGGACGACAATCCTGCCCGCCTTCTCCGCGTTTACCGCCGGAATCGTCCCTGCCCCCGTCCCTGGCGAGCAGATGATCGTCTGCGTGCAGGGCGGCCTGGTGGAACTGCCGGAGGCTTGAATCAGGCCGGACGAATACCCAGCTGCGGCATCAACCGGAAATCAGGCGTGTCATCTTCACGTCGCCGCGGCAACGCCTGGATCGCCGCCAGCATCTCCTGCGCGCAGGTACGGATGCGTGCGTGGTGCTCCGCTGATGCATGACTGATCAGGCTGCCGACATGGAACTCGAATACGTCCTCCAGTACGTCGGGCTGGTCCTCGTGCAGCATCTGCAGCAATCCGCGCAGCTTGCAGATTTCCGATTCCAGCTCCTCGACCGCGAACAACATGGCGTCCTCCTCTTCAACAACAGGCGGCACGTCCGGGCCGCAACAGGCCGCAACGGCAGCGCCGCCCGGGCCACGCGCGATGTCGATCACGGAAAGGAAAACGGGCGACGCGCAATCGCGTGCAACCTACTTCTCGCATATCCGCGGTGAGGCAACCGTTAATTCACGTGACGACGCGCTTCACGCATTGGCCGTGATCGCGTTGATGCGAGGTGTCTCCGCTGCGGTGGCCAATGCGTCGACGAAAGCCGGATCCAGTGCGAGCGCACCGAACCAGCCGTGCTGGGTGCCACTGAGCACGCGCAGCATGTGGCCACGGCCACCGGGCAGGCGCCCCATCGGGCCCAGCAGCACATCACGCGCCTTGGCCCAGGCGTCGCGGTCGGACTGGAACAGCGGTGTCAGCCAACGACTCCAGCGCTGGTACACCGCAACGTGCGCCCTGCGTTGCGCCTGGTACGCCTGCAACGCTCCGGCACCGCCCCCCTGCGCGCGCACGGCATCGCGCAATGCCAACGCATCGAGCAGCGCCATGTTCACCCCCTGCCCCAGCTGCGGGCTCATCGCGTGCGCGGCATCACCGGCCAGCACCATGCGGCCCTGGTGCCAGCGCGTCATCACCGCATCACGGTAGACCGCGCGCGCCATCTGGCCGGCATCGCGCAGATGGGCGAAGCGCGCACTGGCCTGCGGCCACAGTGCATGCAGTTCATCCAGCCAGGGGGCCATGCCGTCGGCCTGCCAGCGCTCGAAGTCGGCGCGTGGCAGGCTCCAGAAGAAGCTCAGGCGCGGCGTGTCATCACCGGGGCGCGTACCGACCGGCAGCAGCCCGATCATCTTGCGCGCGGCCACGTAGCGCTGGCGCAGCTCCCGCACGTGCGGCCAGTCTTCGGCCGGCAGCAGGCACCACAGCGCCCCCCACGGATACACGCGGTCCAGCCCGGCACCGCCGGCGATCGTGCCGCGCAGCGTCGAGGCGGCGCCATCGGCGGCCACCACCAGATCGAACGGACCGTGCATGCGACCGTCGCTGTCGCGCAGGCGGCCCTGCTCGGCATCCACCGCCGCGATGCTGACGCCCGCATGCAACTGGCCTGCACCCGCGCGCGCTTCATCCAGCAGCGAGAACAAGGCCCCGCGCTGCATGCCCAGGCCGTGCAGGCGCGCATCCAGTCCGTCGTAACGCATGTCCATCACCGCGCGCTCGCACGGCGTGTCGCCATACAGGCGGTGCACCGGCGCGGCATGTGCGCGCACGGAATCAAGCAGGCCCATCTGCCACAGTACCTGCAGGCCGCTGGGCTGCAGCAGGAAGCCGGCGCCAACCGGTCCCGGCGTGGGCACGCGTTCGAAGATCTCCACCTCGTGGCCGTCACGGGTGAGCAGGATGGACACTGCCTGTCCAGCGGTGCCGTAGCCGATCACGGCGATGCGCAGTCGTTCCTTCATGGGCGCATTGTGCCCGAGGTGGGTGGATCGCGAACGGGCCGCAGGCATGCCGCGCAAAAAAAAACCCCGCCGGAGCGGGGTTTTCAACGCACTGTCGAGTGGATCACTCGGCCGGCGTGATGTTCGAAGCCTGGGCACCCTTCGGGCCCTGGGTCACGTCATAGGTGACACGCTGGCCTTCCTGCAGGCTGCGGAAGCCCTTGGAGTTGATGGCGGAGAAGTGCGCGAACACGTCGGCGCTGCCATCCTCCGGCGAGATGAAGCCAAATCCCTTGGCGTCGTTGAACCACTTGACGGTACCGTTCGGCATGGTGATGCGAGACCTTATGCAATGAATGGGTGGTGTACGCTGAACCCGCGCACAAGCTGAGTATGCAAAGCTTGCTCGGGGAAGACAATCACCCCCGTGCCAATTCGCCCACCAGTTCCGGAAGTCCGTTGCCGGCCGCCTGCACGTTGGCCAGCACTTCGGCCATCGTAATCTCCTCGCCATCACCACACCCGGCAGCCCAGTTGGCGATGATCGCCAGGCAGGCGTAATCCAGCCCCAGCTCGCGTGCCAGCGCGGCTTCCGGCATGCCGGTCATGCCCACCAGGTCGCAGCCGTCGCGGCGCATACGGGCGATTTCAGCGATGGTTTCCAGGCGCGGGCCCTGCGTTGCGCCGTAGCAGCCACCGTCATGGACCGTGACACCGGTCACTTTGGCCGCGGCCAGGATCTTGCTGCGCAGCATCGGCGTGTACGGGTGGCCGAAATCGACGTGGACCACGTCGGTGCCTTCTTCTTCACAGATCGTGCTGATGCGGCCCCAGGTGTAGTCGATGATCTGGTCCGGGCAAGCCAGCACGCGCGGACCAAAGTGTTCGGTGATGCCCCCCACCGTGTTCAACGCCAGCACGCGCTGCGCGCCCAGTTGCTGCAGCGCGGCCAGGTTGGCGCGGTAGTTGATCTTGTGCGGCGGCAGCGAATGGCCTTCGCCATGCCGCGCCAGGAACGCCACGCGATGGCCGAGCAGCGTACCGACGCGCACCGGGCCCGACGGGCGGCCGAAGCGGGTGTCGACCTCGTGGGTCTGCACATCGTCAAGCTTGGCCAGATTGTAGACACCGGTACCGCCGATCACGGCCAGGGCGATCTGTTGCATTCGAAGCACTCCATGAAAAGACGAACGCCGGCACCCGAGGATGCCGGCGGCAGAAGAAGACGCGCCGCGGGCGGCTGCGCCGTTATTCCTTCATCGCGTAGATGGCCGGCACGCAGCGCAGGGTTTCATTGACGTCCATGCCGAAGCCGAACACGTAGCGGTCCGGCAGTTCGATGCCGGCGTAGTCGGCGGTCACGTCCGGCAGCGCGCGGTCGTGCTTCTTCACCGTCATCGCGGCGATGCGCACGTCGGTCGCGCCCTGTTCCAGGCACCAGGTGCGCACGCCCTGCAGGGTGTAGCCCTCGTCCAGGATATCGTCAACCAGCAGCACGCGGCGGCCGAACAGCGAAGTGGCCGGCTTGTGCTTCCAGACCAGGTCGCCGCCGGTGGTTTCACCGCGGTAACGGGTAGCGTGCAGGTAATCGAACTGCACGTCCTGGCCGCGCGCGCCCAGTTCCAGCGCCAGCTGGCCGGCGAACGGCAGCGCACCGTGCATGATGGACAGGAACAGCGGCACCTCGCCCTTGTAATCGCGCGCGATGGCGTCGGCGATACCAGCGATGGCCTTGTCGATGGTGGGGCGGTCGACCAGCAGGTCAGCCTGGGCCAGGGCCTGGGAAATGGTGAGGTTGGGCATCAGACGGTTCTTCCAAGGGTTTCAAGCAGACGGGATTGGGTGTCGCCATGGCGGGCATCGGCCAGCAGGCCATCCCAGCCAAGCGCGCCACGGCCGATCAGGCCCAGCAGCGCAGCAGTATTGAGGGAGCGTCCCTGCACCGCGTGCAGGGCTTCATCGACCAGTTCCGGGTGGCAGACCAGCACCACGTCGCAGCCGGCATCCAGATGCGCGTGCACGCGCGCGGACACACCGCCGGCGCTGTGCGAGGCGGCCATGCCGATGTCATCGGAGAACACCACGCCGCGGAAGCCGAGCTCGCCGCGCAGGATGTCCTGGATCCAGCGCGGCGAGTAGCCGGCCGGTTCAGGCGCAATCTGCGGGTAGATCACGTGCGCCATCATCACCGCGTCGGCACCGGCGGCGATGCCGGCCTGGAACGGCACCAGGTCCTGCGCGCGCAGCGCGTCCAGCGCGCGCGGGTCGATCGCGGTATCCACGTGGGTGTCTTCCAGCACGGTGCCGTGGCCGGGGAAATGCTTGAGCGTGGCGGCCATGCCGACCGAATGCATGCCGCGCACGTAGGCGGCGGTGAACGCGGCCACCACCTGCGGGTCTTCACTGAAGGCGCGGTTGCCGATGGCACGGTTGCCACGGCCAAGGTCGACCACCGGCGCGAAGCTCAGGTCCACACCGCTGGCCCGTACCTCGCTGGCCATCAGCCAGGCGTGCCGTTCGGCCAATGCCAAGGCCTGCTGCGGGTCGGTGGCATACAGCGCACCAATGTCCTGCAGTGGCGGCAGATCGCTGTAACCCTCGCGGAAACGCTGCACGCGGCCGCCTTCCTGGTCCACGCAGATCAGCTGCGGGCGTGGGGCAGCGGCGCGGATGGCCGCGCTCAGATCGGTCACCTGCTGGCGCGAGGCGAAGTTGCGCTTGAACAGCACCACCCCGGCCACGGCATCGTGCTGCAGCCAGTCACGTTCCTGGGCGGTCAGTTCGGTACCGGCAACGCCGATCAGCAGCATGGTCGATCTCCACAACGCGCGCCCGCATGGCGCAGTGCCGCATTGTCGCAGAACCGGCCGACAGGCGCAGTGGTCAGAAAAAGGGGACGGAGGGGATCAAGGCGCAATCGACCCAGGTGGGCTGGATACCTCTTGATCCCCTCCGTCCCCTTTTGGGGGGGCAGGTCAGACCTTGCAGCCGTCCGGGCCGCAGGCCTCGTCGCCGTCAGCCGACGCTGCCGGAGCGCCCTGTTCGGCCGCGATCTGGCGCAGGGCGTTGGCGAAGGCCTCCGGCGGCTGTGCCCCGGAAATGGCCCACTTCCCATCGATGACGAAGGTCGGCACCGAAGAAACGCCCAATGCATGGGCCTGCGCCAGCTTGGCTTCGACCTCGGCCAGGCCGCGGTCGGAGGCCAGCATCTGCGCGATTTCGCCGGCGTCGAGGCCGCCCGCCACGCCGGCCTTGATCAGCACCGCGGGGTCGGCCAGGTTCTGGCCGTGCTCGAAGTGAGCGCGGAACAGAGCCTCGCCGACCGCATCCTGCACGCCATGCTCGCCGGCCAGCCACAGCACCCGGTGCGCCGGCAGCGTGGTCACCCGCACCTGGCCCTGGCTGAAGTCCATCGGCAGGCCCTCGGCACGCGCGGTGGTCTGGGTCTGGCCGAGGATCTGCTCGGTACGCTCGACGCCCCCGAACTTGCGCACGTAGGCCTCGCGCAGCGGCACCGGGGTGGCGTCCGCATCCGGGTCCAGCTGGAACGGCTGCCAGTGGATATCGAGTTCAGGCGCGTTCGCGCCCAGCAACTGCACGCCCTGCTGGAAACGATGCTTGCCGATCCAGCACCAGGGGCAGACCACGTCGGAGTAGATATCGATTCTCATCCCCACGACATGGGGCCCGCCTCCCTCGTTAAAAGGGGACGGAGGGGACTAAGTCGGTTCCCGCACAGGTGGGGTAAAGATGACTTAATCCCCTCCGTCCCCTTTTTGGGGTTCACCACTGTGAATAGGGGTGACTGGCCAGCGCGACGTTGTAGTAGCGCGCATCGTCGGTGACTTCGGCACCCACCCAATCCGGCAGGTCGATCGCCTGGTCGGCGCTGTCCAGCTCGACCTCGGCCACCACCAGGCCGGCGTTGTCGCCGAGGAACTCGTCCACCTCCCAGGTCAGGCCGGCGTGCTCGACCAGATGACGGTGCTTGTCGATCAGGCCGCCCACGCACAGCGCCAGCAGTGCGCGTGCATCGTCCACCGGGATCGGGTAATCGAACTCCTGGCGGGTATGGCCGATGGTGCGCGACTTCAGGTTCAACGCGGCGTGGTCGCCTTCGATGCGCACCCGCACCGAGGCGTTCTGGGTGCCGCGGTCAAGCGCCCCCATGTCGTTGATGTAGCCCTGCGCCATCGGGATCACCCGGTGCGCGGCGGCGCGCCAGCCATCGCTGCTGACGAGGAATTTGCGTTCGATTTCGATGCCCATCGCACCATTATGCGCGATGGGCATGACAGCCGATCAGCGCTTCTCGAACACCGCGATGCTTTCCACGTGCGCGGTGTGCGGGAACATGTCCATGGCACCGGCGCTGACCAGGGTGAAGCCCTGTTCGTTGACCAGATAGCCGGCATCGCGGGCCAGCGAGCCCGGGTGGCAGCTGACGTAGACGATGCGCTTGAACTGCTTCAGCGGCAGCTGCTGCAGCACTTCGATCGCGCCCGAACGCGGCGGGTCCAGCAGCAGCTTGTCGAAGCCCTGGCGCATCCACGGGGTGCTGCGCTGGTCCTGGGTCAGGTCGGCACTGAAGAACTGCGCGTTGGCCAGGCCATTGCGCTCGGCGTTCTCACGCGCACGCGCGACCAAGCCGGCATCGCCTTCCACGCCGACCACTTCGCGCACGCGGCGCGCCAGCGGCAGGGTGAAATTGCCCAGGCCGCAGAACAGGTCAAGCACGCGCTCGTCCTCACCCGGTTCCAGCAGGTCCAGGGCGTGGGCGATCATCTTCTCGTTGAGCTTGGCATTGACCTGGATGAAGTCCAGCGGGCGGAACGCCAGTTCCACGTCCCACGGCGCCAGCCGGAACGACAGCGGCACGCCCTGCCCGTCCAGCGGCTGCACGGTGTCCACGCCGCCGGACTGCAGGTAGATCACGAAGCCATGCTGCTGGCCGAAGGCGGCCCAGGCCGCACGATCGGCATCGCTGAGCGGCTGCAGGTGGCGCACGGTCAGGACCACGGCCTGGTCACCGGCGATGAACTCGATCTGCGGAATATCGCGCTTGCCGTCGAGCGATTCGATGAAAGTGGACAGCGCCTCGACCTTGGTGCCGATTTCCGGGATCACGGTCAGGCACTGGCTGAGGTCGGCGACGAAACGCGGGTCCTGTTCACGGAAGCCGACCAGGGTCTTGTCCTTCTTCTCGACCCGGCGCACCGAGAAGCGGCCCTTGCGCCGGTAGCCCCAGCTCTCGCCGACCAGCGGCGCCAGCACGGTTCCCGGCTTCACGTGGCCGATGCGCTCCAGGTTGTCCATCAGCACGCGCTGCTTGGCCACGATCTGCTGGTCTTCGTCCAGGTGCTGCAGCACGCAGCCGGCACAGGTGCCGAAGTGCGGGCACTTCGGGGTGACGCGCTGCGGCGAGGCCTTCAGCACTTCCACCGTGCGCGCTTCGTCGAAATGGCGGCTGCGGGCGGTCTGTTCGGCCATGACCACCTCACCCGGCAGTGCGCCGCTGACGAAGGTGACCTTGCCGCCCTCACCCTCACGGCGGGCGACGCCGCGACCATCATGGCTGAGGTCGAGGATCTCGGTCTGGAACGGGGTACGGTCGATGCGGGAGCGGGATCGGGCCACGTGGCAACAGGCTGCGGGCAAAAATGGGGGCGTATTGTCGCAGATCCTGACCGGCAGGGCCCGGACCCGCTTGCGCCCGCCGCCGCCGTGCTTGATGATTGCAACAGCTGACATGGAGGCAGCCCTGATGCAGATGACCCCGCGGGCCAGCCGGCCCCGCTTCCTGCTTGTCGAGGACGACATCATCAGCCGCGGTTTTTTCAAGGCGGCGTTGGAAACGTTACCGGCGGACGTGGACACCGCAGATTCACTGGCCAGTGCGCTGGCGAGCGCCGAACCCGGCGCGCATGACCTGTGGCTGATCGACGTCAACTTGCCGGACGGCAACGGCGCGCAGCTGCTGCGCGAACTGCGCCGTTCACACCCCGACACCCCGGCGTTGGCGCATACCGCCGACGGCGACACCTCCATCCATGCCCGCCTGCGTGAAGCTGGCTTCAGCGACACGCTGGTCAAGCCGCTGGGCCGCGACCAGTTGCTGAAAGCCGTGCGCCGCGCGCTGGTGAACAGCCCCGCGGGGATCTTTGTCGCCCCGGCCCCGGCAGCGGTCGAGCTGCAGGTGCAGGACTGGGACGAGACCGCGGCACTGGCCGCGCTCAATGGCCAGCGCAACCACCTGATCGCCCTGCGCGAGCTGTTCCTGGCCGAGTTGCCGGGGGTACGCGACGCGGTCGAGCAGGCCGTGGACCAGCACGACGAGCGCCAGCTGCGCAGCCAGCTGCACCGGTTGCAGGCCAGTTGTGGCTTCGTCGGCGCGGCACGGCTGGGACGCGCGGTGCGGCAGCTGCATCATGCGCCGGAGTCCGGGCAGGCCCAGGACGGGTTCCGCGCCGCCGTGGCGGCCCTGCTGCATTGAGGGTTGGCCGGCAGGGCTGCGCCCTGCACCTGCAGAGGCTTCAAGCCAAGGCAACGTCAACAGCAAAAGCAAAAGCTGGCATTCCGTAGGTTGGCGGGGCGGTATCGGAGGGCGGGGACGCCGTAAACCCGTCCTTGGGGGCTTGGCAGCCGCATCCATGCGGCTGACACCCCGCCCTCCGATACCGCCCCGCCTTCGACAGTTGACCGGTGGCCAGTAGATCCACGCCATGCGTGGATGAATCTCTGTCAGATATCGAAATTCAAACTGGGGTCAGATCCGTTTTCCTTCGGAAAACGGATCTGACCCCGTCGGCATGTCCAACAGCTCGCAAGAATCTGTCGAAGGCGGGGTGGGTCCGGTTGCGGGAGTGTCCGCGGCATGGATGCCGCGGCCAAGCCCCCAAGGACGGGTTTACGGCGTCTCCCGCAACCGGACCCACCCCGCCGACCCACGGATAACCAGCTTTTGCTTTTGACGTTGACGTTGATTCGGCAGGTGCAGGGCTGCAAGCCCTGCCGAACATCCCCTACCTGCGGGGCGCGAGCTGCTCGAGCATTTCCCAGGACTTCAGGCCGCGGGCGCCCAGGTGATGGGCCAGCACCCGCCGCATCGGCAGACGCAGGCTGGCCAGGTCGGCGGCATGGGGCTCTTCGTCGGCCGCCAACGCCAGCAGCGCCGAGCCAGTCGCCGCCGCCCGGCGTTCCCCACCGCGCTCGCTCAGCAGGCGCTGCGCGCCTTCCTGCGGATCCAGTTCGTAGCGCGCGGCCGGGTCGATCGGCTGGCCGTCGCTCGCGCTGTCCAGATCGAAACCCAGGCCCAGCGCGGACAGCAGCTCGCGTTCGAAGCGACGCAGGGTCCAGGCCAGGCCGGCGCCCACGGCCAGCCGCGCACGTGCCTCGCCGTAGGCCAGGTACAACTCAGGCAGCGGGTCCTGGCGCGGGGCCAGGCGCAGGGTCAGTTCACTCAGGTAGAAGCCGGCCAGCATCGCCTGGCCGACCAGGCGTGGCGCGGCATCCAGCGCCTCGGCACCCCGCAGCTGGGCCAGTTCGCCCCGCTGCTGGGCACTGAAGCGGATCCACTGCAGCGGCTGCAGAGCAGCCCGCAGCACCTGTCCCTTGGCGGTGGATACGCCACGCGCGAGCAGGCCGATCCGGCCATGCTGCGCACTCAACACTTCGACCAGCAGACTGGTCTCGCGGTAGGCCCGTGCGTGCAGCACGAAGCCAGTGTCGTCCTCGATCATCATCGAAGCGACCGCAACGGCTTACTCGTAACCGAAGGCCTTCAGTGCGGCCTCGTCGTCGGACCAGCCTTCACGCACGCGCACCCAGGTCTCCAGGAACACCTTGGCCCCGAACAGACGCTCCATCTGCAGGCGGGACTTGGCACCAATCTCCTTCAGCCGGGTGCCGCCCTTGCCGATCACGATCGCCTTCTGGCCCTCGCGCTCGACCCAGATCACCGCACCAATGCGCAGCAGGTTGCCATCTTCAGTGAAGCGCTCGATTTCCACGGTGGTCGCATACGGCAGTTCCTCGCCGAGCTGGCGCATCAGCTGCTCACGCACCAGCTCGCCGGCCAGGAATCGCTGGCTGCGGTCGGTGATCTCGTCTTCGCCGAACATCGGCGGCGCTTCCGGCAACAGCGCCAGTACGTCGCGTACCAGTGCTTCCAGGCCGTTGCGCTTCTGCGCCGAGATCGGGTGCACGGACGAGAAATCGCGGCCGGCGGTGACTTCCTGCAGGAACGGCAGCAGCGCGCCCTTGTCCTTCAGACGGTCGATCTTGTTGACCACCAGCACCACCGGGATACCGGCGTCGCGCAGCACATTGAAGGCCAGGCTGTCTTCTTCGTCCCAGCGACCGGCTTCGATCACCAGCAGGCCGGCATCGACGCCTTCCAGCGAGCCGCGCGCGGCACGGTTCATCACCCGGTTCATCGCCCGCTTCTGCACCTTGTGCAGGCCGGGGGTGTCGACCAGCACCAACTGGCCTTCCGGATAGGTGGCGATGCCCAGCAGGCGATGGCGCGTGGTCTGCGGGCGGTTGGAAACGATGCTGACCTTGGCGCCGACCAGGGCATTGGTCAGGGTCGATTTGCCCACGTTCGGGCGGCCGATGACGGCCACGCTGCCGCAATGATGGGAAGTTTGTTCGCTCACTTGGAATCCAGTTGTTCTAGGACGGCTGCAGCCGCCTGTTGTTCGGCAAGCCGCCGCGAGGCGCCTTCGCCCTCGATGCTGGCGGCCGGGTCGGCTACGTTGCAGCGTACCCGGAAGTGCTTGGCGTGGTCGTCACCGGATTCTGACACCAGTTCATACTGCGGCAACGCCTTCTGTCGGGCCTGCAGCCATTCCTGCAGGCGGGTCTTGGGGTCCTTCTCGGGTCGGCCGGAGGCCGGCAGTGCCTCGATCGAAGCACTGAACCAGGGCAGTACCACCGCCCGGCAGGCCTCGAAGCCGGCATCCAGGTAGATCGCAGCCACCACGGCTTCCACCGCATCGGCCAGGATCGAGTCGCGGCGATGACCGCCGGACTTCATTTCGCCCGGGCCCAGGGTCAGCCGCTCGCCCAGTTCCAGGGTGCGCCCGATCACCGCCAGCGCGCCTTCACGCACCAGCTCGGCACGGGCACGGGTCATCGCCCCTTCGTCAGCCTTGGGCCAACGTCGGTACAACGCCTCGGCCGCCATCATGTTGACGATGCTGTCGCCGAGGAACTCCAGGCGCTCGTTGTGCGGCGCACCGGCACTGCGATGCGTCAGCGCCTGCTTGAGCAGGGCCGGGTCGCTGAAGGCATGACCAATCAGGTCGCCACGTTGGATGAATTTACTGGGCACCGCTTCGTGTCAGGTCCTGGGAAGAATCGAATTTGCCAACCACATCGAGGTTGCCGATCAGCTGACGGCGCACTTCGTAGTTGACCTTGAGGGTCCAGCCATTGTCGCGACGGTCGAACTTCACGTTGGCCGGCTTCACATTGTCCGAGTAGTTGATGTACAGGCGCTTGAAGAACAGGTCCTGGATGCGCGCCGGCTCCATGCTGCCCACGCCCGGCTCGTTGGCCAGGCTTTTCATCGCCGAGCGCACCGCGTAGTACTCCTGGTACATCGGGAACAGCTTCATGCCGATGTAGAGGAAGAAGCCAACCACGATCAGGACCGTCAGGAACGAGGTCAGGGTCATGCCACGCTGCGTGTTCATCGTCTTCATTGCGTTCTCCCCAGATACGCGTTGGATGTGAAAATACCCGGTTGATGCCCGGTCAGTTGATGCTCGAGCCGATCCGCGACGGCTCGAAACCATCCTTGCAGAACCAGCCCTGGCAGTTCAGCCAGATCAGGAAGGCCTTGCCGCGCAGGTTCTCTTCCGGCAGCAGGCCCCAGAAACGGCCATCGTCACTGTTGTCACGGTTGTCGCCCATCACCAGGTACTTGCCGGCCGGCACGGTCCACTGGCCCTGGCCACGCGGGTAGTCGGTCTCCAGCACCGTGTGGGTGCGGCCCGGCAGGTGCTCGACCAGCAGGTTGGCGCCCTCGCCCTGACCCTTGTGGCCGGCGTAGATGCCCTTGTTGTCGTACTTCAGCGGTTCGCCATTGAGGATCATGCCGTCGCCTTCGAAGACCACGGTGTCACCCGGCACGCCGATCACGCGCTTGATGAAGTTCTCGCCCTTTGCCGGGTCGTTGTCGCTGTGGCCGGGGAAGTGGAACACCACCACATCGCCACGCGACGGCTCGCCAAATGGCACGATCTTGGTGTTGCTGATCGGCAGGCGCAGGCCGTACGAGAACTTGTTGACCAGGATGAAATCACCGATCAACAGGTTCGGCATCATCGAGCTGGACGGGATCTTGTACGGCTCGGCGATGAAACTGCGCACGATCAGCACGATCGCCAGCACCGGGAAGAACGCACGCGAGTAGTCCACCAGCACCGGCTCGGAATCGAGCAGGCCGGCGCGCTGGGCACGCCGCTTGGCAAGGTACAGCTTGTCCGCGAGCAGGATCAGGCCCGAGGCCAGGGTCAGCACGACCAGGAGGATCTCAAACAGTTTCATTCAGGGTCCTTTGCAACGTCACCGGACGACCGGCCCCGCAGGGCCGGTGCGGGCTTACTTGTTGTCCATCTGCAGCACGGCCAGGAACGCTTCCTGCGGGATCTCCACGCGGCCGACCTGCTTCATGCGCTTCTTGCCTTCCTTCTGCTTTTCCAGAAGCTTCTTCTTACGCGAAACGTCGCCACCATAGCACTTGGCCAGCACGTTCTTGCGCATGGCCTTGACCGTGGTACGGGCGATGATCTGCGAGCCGACGGCGGCCTGGATGGCCACGTCGAACATCTGGCGCGGGATCAGGTCCTTCATCTTCTCGCACAGCTCGCGGCCGCGGCGGTCGGCATGGCTGCGGTGCACGATCAGCGACAGCGCATCGACCTTGTCACCGTTGATCAGCACATCCACGCGCACGAACGGGCCGGCGTCGAAGCGCACGAAGTGGTAGTCCAGCGAGGCATAGCCACGGCTGACCGACTTCAGCTTGTCGAAGAAGTCCAGCACCACTTCGGCCATCGGCAGCTCGTAGCTGATCTGCACCTGGCTGCCCAGGTAGTTGATGCCGATCTGGCTGCCGCGCTTTTCTTCGCACAGCTTGATGATGTTGCCGATGTACTCCTCGGGGGTGAGCACGTTGGCACGGATGATCGGCTCGCGGATCTCCTCGACCTGGTTCACCGGCGGCAGCTTGGCCGGGTTGTCCATGTTGATGATCGAGCCATCGGTCTTCAGGACTTCATACACCACCGTCGGCGCGGTGCTGATCAGGTCCAGGTTGTATTCGCGCTCCAGGCGCTCCTGCACGATTTCCATGTGCAGCATGCCGAGGAAACCGCAGCGGAAGCCGAAGCCCATCGCCTCGGAGCTTTCCGGCTCGAAGCGCAGCGCGGCATCGTTCAGGCGCAGCTTGTCCAGCGCTTCGCGCAGGTCCGGATAGTCCTCGGCATCGACCGGGAACAGGCCGGCGAACACGCGCGGCTGCATTTCCTGGAAGCCCGGCAGCGGCTTCGGTGCCGGGTCGCCGGCCAGGGTCAGGGTGTCGCCGACCGGCGCACCGTGCACGTCCTTGATGCTGGCGGTGACCCAGCCCACTTCACCTGCACGCAGCGCCGGCAGCACCTTGCGCTTCGGGGTGAACACGCCGACGTTGTCGACCTGGTGGTTGCGGCCGGTGGACATCACCTGCAGCTTGTCACCGGCCTTGATCTCGCCCTGCATCACGCGCACCAGCGAGACCACGCCCAGGTAGTTGTCGAACCAGGAGTCGATGATCAGCGCCTGCAGCTTCTCGGTGTCGCGCGGCTTCGGCGGCGGAATGCGGTGCACGATCGCTTCCAGCACGTCCTGCACGTTCAGGCCGGTCTTGGCACTGACCGGCACGGCGTCGGAGGCGTCAATGCCGATCACGGCCTCGATCTCGGCCTTGGCGCGCTCGATGTCGGCGGTGGGCAGGTCGATCTTGTTGATCACCGGCACCACTTCCAGGCCCTGCTCCACGGCGGTGTAGCAGTTGGCCACCGACTGCGCTTCCACGCCCTGGGCCGCATCGACCACCAGCAGCGCGCCTTCGCAGGCGGCCAGCGAGCGGCTGACTTCATAGGAGAAGTCGACGTGGCCGGGGGTGTCGATGAAGTTCAGATGGTAGGTCTGCCCGTCCTTGGCCAGGTACGGCAGCGACACCGACTGCGCCTTGATCGTGATGCCACGCTCGCGCTCGATCGGGTTGGAGTCGAGCACCTGCGCTTCCATCTCGCGGGCCTGCAGGCCACCACAGAGCTGGATGATGCGGTCGGCCAGCGTGGACTTGCCGTGGTCGACATGGGCGATGATGGAGAAGTTGCGGATGTTCCGCATCGAATCAGAAGACATAGGTGGCGGCGGCGCGCGGCGTCGTCAGGGTAACGGTCGATTATCGCATGCCCGGCGCCCGCCCGCGAAAACGGCCTCATCGGACCGGGTCTGGAACGGCCGAAGCCCCGCCAGGGCGGGGCTTCGGAGGAGAAGCAGGGGCCGCCGAAGCGGCCCCGGCAGGCCTTACTGGCCGGCCTTGACCGCTACGAACGCGCTGTTGCCGCTGCCGGTGCGTACCAGCAGCATCACCACGTCGCCCTTCTTGTAGCTTGAAAGCGCACGGTTCAGCGCGTCCACGCTGCCGACCTGGGTGCTGGCCACCTGCAGGATCACCATGCCCGGAGACAGGCCCGCATCACGCGCGCCCTGGCCCTTGACCCCGGTGATGCGCACGCCTTCGCCCGATTCCAGGCCCAGCTGCTTGCGCTGCGGCGCGGTCAGGTCACTGACGTCCAGCCCCAGCAGGGCATTGGCGCCGGCCTGCGGCGCCGCATCGCTGTCGCCGGTGGCCGGGCCACGCGAACTGGCCTGCCCGTCTTCGGTCAGGGCGGTCAGGGTGGCGCTGAGGTCACGCGGCTTGCCATCGCGGATCACGCCCAGGGTGACCCGGCTGCCCGGTGCCATCGCGCCGATCAGCGGCGGCAGGTCGGACCAGCTGTTGACCGGCGCGCCGTTCACTGAGCGGATCACATCGCCGATCTTCACCCCGGCCCGGGCTGCAGCCGAATCCGGCACGATCTGGTTGACCAGGGCGCCGCGGCTGTCCGGCAGGCCCATCGCCTGCGCCTTCAGGCCGTCGATTTCCTGCACCACCGCGCCGAGCTGGCCGCGGGTGACCTTGCCGGTCTTCTTGATCTGCTCGACCGCACTCATCGCCAGGTCGATCGGGATCGCGAAGCTGATGCCCATGTAGCCGCCCGACGCGGAGAATATCTGCGAATTGATGCCGACCACTTCGCCACGGGTGTTCAGCAGCGGGCCACCGGAGTTGCCCTGGTTGATCGCCACGTCGGTCTGGATGAAGGGCACGTAACGCTGGTCTGGACCGCCGGTGCTGCGGCCGAGGGCGCTGACCACGCCGGCAGTGACCGAGTGATCGAGGCCGAACGGCGAGCCGATCGCGACCACCCACTGACCCGGCTTGAGGGAGTTGGAGTCGCCAACGCGCACGGTCGGCAGGTTCTTGCCGTCGATCTTCAGCAGTGCGACATCGTACTGCTGGTCGCTGCCCACCACTTTCGCGGTGAACTCACGGCGGTCACCCAGCTTGACCTTCACCTCGCTGGCATCGGCCACCACGTGGTAGTTGGTCAGCACATAACCATCGGGCGAGATGATGAAGCCCGAGCCCATGCCGCGGCCCTTGATGCTGGGGCCACCGTCCGGGCCGCCCGGGCCCTGCCCCGGCATCGGGAAATCCGGGCCGAAGAAGCGGCGGAAGAACTCCGGCATGCCATCGTCGCCGCCCATCGGGCCCCGTGAGGCCTGGCGGTTGTTGCGGACGATGGTGGTGTCGACGTTGACCACGCCAGGCCCGACCTGTTCGACCAGATTGGTGAAGTCAGGCAGGCCCGTGACCAGCGGCTGGGCCGGCGCCCGCGGCGCGGCGGCCGGCGCGGCCTGGGTCTGGGCGGCCGGAGCCGGGGCCTGCGCGCAGGCCATCAACGGCAGGGTCAGGGCCAGCAGGCCCATGGCCTGCGTGCGGAGTCGGGGAGTCATCGGACGGCAACCTCCGGATCGGATGGAAAGAGGAATACGGGCCCCGCCGACGGCGGGGCGTGAAAGCGCCCGGCTCAGTCGCGCGGGCGCGGCGGCACCGGCAGGTCGTCCTGCAGGCGCGGCTCGAACGGGTAGAACGCCGCGCCCCCGGCATGGGCCGGGAAGCTCGCATTGAGCGCGCCGCCGGCAGCGGGCGCCAGGCTGGAGCGCGGCCACGGTCGCGCCTGCAGGCCACCGACCTCACCGAACGGCATGTTGCGGCTGGCATTGGCCGGCACGGTCGGGGTCAACGGCGCCTGTGCGGCGGCCACAGCGCGTTGCGGCATGTCCTCACGCTGGGCGGCACGCGCGGCCTGCTGGCTGCGGGTAGCGCTGGCGCGACGGGTGTCCTGGCGCCGGCTGGCTGCCGCCATGGCCACTGCCGGTACACCGGCCACGGCCATTGCGGCGTTATCCACCGAGGCTTCGGTCACCGGAGCCGGCGTCGTCGGTGCCGGCGCGAGTTCGGCCTGGCTGGCGATCACCTGCGGTGCCAACGGCTCGCCCGGGGTGGCCTCCTTCAGCTTCTCACCGCCCATGAACAGGGCCACCGCCGCCACCGATGCGGCCAGTGCGGCGCCACCGCCCCAAGCCCGCCAACCACTGCGGCGTACCTGACGACGCGGCTCGGCCTGCGGCGCCGGTTCGGCGGCGATGGCGGCGGCCACGGCGGCGCTGAAGCCGGCCGGCGCCAGCGCCGACGCCTGTCCGCGCATCACGTCGCCCAGCAGCTGCCAGCGTTCCTGGCAGCCGGCCAGCTCGGGGTCGTGCTCCATCCGGCGCAGCAGGAAGCGCGCTTCATCGGCGCCCAGCTCGCCATCGACCAGGGCCGACAGCTGTTCCCGATGGCGCTGGTCCAGGCGCTGCCCGGCGGGCGATTGGTGGTTCTGCGATTCGTTGAACGGATTACTGGTCATACGCGGCTCTTCTCACGGGTGGCGCTGCCGATGTCCAACAGCGGCCGGAGTTCGGTGTCGATCGCCTCACGCGCCCGGAAGATCCGTGAGCGCACGGTGCCGATCGGGCACCCCATTTTCTGCGCGATATCCTCGTAACTCAGGCCTTCCACCTCGCGCAGGGTGATCGCCAACCGGAGCTCTTCCGGCAGCGCGTTGACGGCCTTCATTACCGTCTGTTCCAGTTCCTGGCGCATCAACTCGCGTTCGGGCGTGTCGGTGTCGCGCAGGCGCGTCCCGCTGTCGAACTGTTCGGCATCCCCGATGTCGATGTCATCGGTCGGCGGTCGGCGATTGTGTGAAGCCAGGTAGTTTTTGGCGGTATTCACGGCGATTCGATGCAACCAGGTTGAGAACTGGGCATCGCCACGGAAACTTCCGATCGCGCGGTAGGCACGGATGAAAGTGTCCTGGGCGACGTCCTGACATTCGCTCCAGTCGGCGATGTAGCGACCGACAAGGGCCACCACGCGATGCTGGTACTTGCGCACCAGGACATCGAACGCGGCGCTCTCGCCGTGCTGCACGCGCCGGACCAGTTCCAGATCCAGCTCCTGAGGTGTATCAACATCGGCCATGAGGGGCCGCACTCCTGTCAGCCCAACCGACGTCGGGCAATGAGACTGCCAATCCCGGGAAAAGTTCAGTCGCCGATCACCTGGCGCCGCACCAGCTTTTAACCACCGTTCCGTTAGCGTTCCGGTCCACGGCCATGGATCCGGGGGCGCCACTCCCCTGCTATTGGGATTTGACGCGGGGGAAACAACCTCTGGATCATAGCCGCTTCTCCATACACAACCGGATGGAACGTCCATGCTCTCAGGCTTCGATGGTCTCCGCTTCAGCCACTGGCACCCCGAGATCCGCGACGACGGCGTGGTGGTTCTCTCCCTGGATCGTCAGGACAGCAGCGTCAACGCCATGTCGCAGGACGTGCTGCTGGAACTGGGCGACCTGCTCGAGCGCATTGCACTGGACCCGCCCAAGGGCGTGGTGATCCAGTCGCTGAAGAAGGCCGGCTTCATTGCCGGTGCGGACCTGAAGGAGTTCCAGGAGTTCGACCGCCGCGGCACCGTCAACGACGCCATCCGCCGCGGCCAGGCCACTTACCAGAAGCTGGCCGAGCTGCCCTGCCCGACCGTGGCGGCCATCCACGGCCACTGCCTGGGCGGCGGCACCGAACTGGCACTGGCCTGCCGCTACCGCGTGGCCTCCAATGACAGCAGCACCCGCATCGGCCTGCCGGAAACCCAGCTGGGCATCTTCCCCGGCTGGGGCGGCAGCGCGCGCCTGCCGCAGTTGGTCGGTGCGCCGGCAGCGATGGACATGATGCTGACCGGCCGCACCTTGTCGGCCTCGGCCGCGCGTGGCATCGGCCTGGTCGACAAGGTGGTGGCGCCGGCGGTGGTGCTCGACACCGCCGTGGCGCTGGCGCTGTCCGGCACCACCCGCCCGTTCAAGCAGCGCGCGACGGCCTGGGCCACCAACACCTGGCTGGCACGCACTTTGCTGGCACCGCAGATGGTCAAGCAGGTCGCACGCAAAGCCAAGAAGGACCAGTACCCGGCGCCCTACGCGCTGATCAGCACCTGGCAGCGCAGCGGCGGCAAGCCGATCCAGGCGCGTCTGGATGCCGAACGCCGCGCAGTGGTGAAGCTGGCCAGCACGCCGACCGCGCGCAACCTGATCCGCATCTTCTTCCTGACCGAGCGCCTGAAGGGCCTGGGCGGCGGTGACTCCGGCATCCGCCACGTGCACGTGGTCGGCGCCGGCGTGATGGGCGGCGATATCGCCGCGTGGGCGGCCTACAAGGGCTTCGAGGTGACGCTGCAGGACCGCGAGCAGCGCTTCATCGACCCGGCCATGGAACGGGCGCAGGCGCTGTTCGCCAAGAAGGTGCGCGACGAGAGCAAGCGCCCGGCGGTGGCCGCGCGCCTGCGTGCCGATCTGGAAGGCAACGGCGTGGCCGAGGCCGACCTGGTGATCGAAGCGATCATCGAGAACCCGGAAGCCAAGCGTGCGCTGTACCAGACGCTCGAACCGAAGATGAAGCTGGACGCGCTGCTGACCACCAACACCTCGTCGATTCCGCTGGTGGAACTGCGCGACCACATCCAGCGCCCGGCACAGTTCGCCGGCCTGCACTACTTCAACCCGGTGGCGCAGATGCCGCTGGTGGAGATCATCCATCACGACGGCATGGCGCCGGAGACCGAGCGCCGCCTGGCCGCGTTCTGCAAGGCGCTGGGCAAATTCCCCGTGCCGGTGGCCGGCAGCCCGGGCTTCCTGGTCAACCGCGTGCTGTTCCCGTACATGCTGGAAGCCGCCACCGCGTATGCCGAGGGCATTCCGGGCCCGGTGATCGACAAGGCCGCAGTGAAATTCGGCATGCCGATGGGCCCGATCGAACTGATCGACACCGTGGGCCTGGACGTGGCCGCAGGCGTCGGCCGCGAACTGGCGCCGTTCCTGGGCCTGCAGATTCCGGCCGCACTGCAGACGGTGGAACCGGACAAGCGTGGCAAGAAGGACGGCCAAGGCATCTACACCTGGGAAAACGGCAAGCCGAAGAAGCCGGACGTGGCCAGCGATTACCAGGCCCCGGCCGATCTGGAGGACCGCCTGATCCTGCCGCTGTTGAACGAGGCCGTGGCGTGCCTGCACGAGAGCGTGGTGGCCGATGCGGACCTGCTGGATGCGGGCGTGATCTTCGGTACCGGTTTCGCCCCGTTCCGTGGCGGTCCGATCCAGCACATCCGTGCGGTGGGTGCCGATGCGATTGTCGAGCGGTTGAAGGCATTGCAGCAGCGCCATGGCGACCGTTTCGCCCCGCGCCCCGGCTGGGACAACCCCGCCCTGCGCGAACCAGTGGTTTGAGTTTATCGGCCGGGCCTGCGGCCCGGCACCCGCAGAGGCAACCGCCGAAGCAAAAGCCAGAGCCAGAGCCAAAGCGGCTCTGGCTTTTCTGTTTGTTGGGCGGGGCGGTGTCGGGTTGCGGGGACGCCGTAAACCCGTCCTTGGGGGCTTGGCCGCGGCATCCATGCCGCGGACACCCCGCAACCCGACACCGCCCCACCCCTGACAGTTTCCCGGTGACGGTGGGTGAACTGCGATGGCTGGTAGATGTCGACGTTGGTCGGCACGGATCATTACGAACTGGTGGGTGTCGACCTTGGTCGACACCAGGAGCGAAGCGACCGGCGTTTGATTCTGACTTTGATTTTCTTTTTTCTTCTCCGTGGCTGGACGCACACGGAAACTGTCAGAGGCCGGGCGGGTGGGTGGCGCAGGGGCGTGAGCCGCATGGATGCGGCGATCGAGCTTACATGGACGTACTTGCAGCGCCCCCTGCGCCACCCACCCGCCCGGCCAAGCGCGGCTTCTGCTTTTGCCTTCAGCGACCAACCAGCCAGCCACGAGGGGCTGCGCCGTTGGCTGGAACAACCTGTTACCCATACGGGGCATGTGCCCGTCACAGCTGCATGCGATGCTGACCACCTGATCCCTGCCAGCGAGAACGCCCGCATGACCACCATCATCGCCCCGCGCGTGCACGACATCGGCGGCCTCGAAGTCCGTCGCGCCGTCCCCACCCTGCAGGCGCGCAGCATCGGCTCGTTCGTGTTCGTCGACCAGATGGGCCCGGCACTCATGCACCCCGGCACCGCCATCGACGTGCGCCCGCATCCACATATCGGCCTGGCCACCGTGACCTACCTGTGGTCGGGCGCGATCGGCCACCGCGACACGCTGGGGTCGGACCAGGTGATCCGTCCCGGTGACGTCAACTGGATGACCGCCGGTCGCGGCATCGCCCATTCCGAGCGCACGCCGCAACCGGACCGCGACCATGACAACCCGATCCACGGCATGCAGACCTGGGTGGCGTTGCCGAAGTCGCATGAGGAAATCGAACCGGCCTTCTACCACCATGCCGCGGCCACCCTCCCCGAGCAGCGCCGCAATGGTGCCTGGCTGCGGGTGATCGCCGGGCGCGCCTATGGCGAGGAATCGCCGGTGAAGGTGTTCGCCGACACCCTCAACGTAGCGATCGACCTCGACCCGGATGCGGAGATCGATATCGACAATGGCCACCGCGAGCGCGCGTTGTACATCCTCGAAGGCGACGCGCAATTGGACGGCGTGGACATCCCCGCCCAGCACCTGGTGATCCCCGAAGCCGGTGCGACAGGTCGCCTGCGCGCGAAGACGCCGGTGAAGGCGATGCTGTTCGGTGGCGAGCCGCTGGATGGCCCGCGTCACCTGTGGTGGAACTTCGTGTCCAGCTCGAAGGAGCGCATCGAGCAGGCCAAGCACGACTGGGAGGCCGGTCGCTTCGGCACCATCCCGGGCGACGACAAGGAGTTCATCCCGCTGCCGCAGTACTGAACATCGCGTGTTGCACACATCCGGAGGTGTATCCCTGCACCCGGCGTTGACACTACAGTCACCCGCTGATCACTGAAATGTGACATAAATCACATTTTCAACCGTCAAAGGAGTGCAACACATGAGCATGGGTAAACGCTTGTCCGCCGAGTTCCTCGGCACGTTCTGGCTGGTTCTGGGTGGCTGTGGCAGCGCGGTGCTGGCCGCCAAGTTCGGTGGTGACGGCAATCCGCTGGGTATCGGTTTCCTCGGCGTGGCGCTCGCCTTCGGCCTGACCGTGGTGACCGGCGCCTATGCGTTCGGCCACATCTCCGGCGCGCACTTCAACCCGGCAGTCAGCGTCGGGCTGTGGGCTGGCGGCCGCTTCCCGACCAAGGACCTGGTGCCGTACATCATCGCCCAGGTCGCCGGCGGCCTGCTGGCCGGCTTCATCCTGCTGCAGATCGCCTCCGGCGCCAGTGGCTTCGCCATTGATGGCAGCCAGGCCGGTGCGTTCGCCAGCAACGGCTATGGCGCGCTGTCGCCCGGCGGCTACAGCGTTGCGGCCGCCTTCCTGTGCGAGGTGGTACTGACGGCGGTGTTCCTGATCGTGATCATGGGCGCCACCCATGGCAAGGCGCCTGCCGGCTTCGCGCCGCTGGCGATCGGCCTGTCGCTGACCCTGATCCACCTGATCAGCATCCCGGTCACCAACACCTCGGTGAACCCAGCCCGCTCCACGGCGGTGGCCTTCTTCGCCGGCAGCGGCGCGGTCAGCCAGTTGTGGCTGTTCTGGGTCGCTCCGCTGCTGGGCGGCGCGATCGGCGGCATCATTTACAAGTGGATCGGCAACGACCGCTGAGGCCTGCGAACCATTGCGGCCGACCTTCGGCCGCAATGGTTACGCTTGTAACCGCAATTTGTGCGATTGCTCACGTTCCGTTAAGGTTGAGTTGACCGTCCGTGCACATGCCGGCCGGGGTGGCATCCGGGGATGGGATGCCAAGGCTGCCGGTCCATCCGGCGGAGCCAACGACACACCACCTTGGGGGATGCATGAAGTTCGCGCCTGTAGTGTTGTCGAGCCTGCTGTTCGCTGCGGCCCAGGCCGCTGCGCAGGCTCCCACCGAATGTCCTTCATTGCCGGCCAGCAGTGGCCTGCAGTGGCAACAGCAGGCACAGGCCGATTTCCTGGTCTGCCGCGCCAGCACCGGGGACGGCCGCGAGGTACTGAGCCTGATGCTCAGTGCGCGCGATCCCAACCTTCCATTGAACCGCTCGCTGCGCCAGGAAAAGGGCAGCTTCGGCGGTGAGTCGCTGTACTGGTACCAGCCCGATCTGGGAGGCCAGCAGCCGCCCGGCTATGCCGAGCGCCGCATCAGTGTGGTCAAGCTCGACAAAGGGCGTTACGCGCAGATTTCGCTGTATCCGGACAGCGCCCAGGAACTGGGCTCGCTGCAGCAGCTGGCGCAGGGCATGAGCCTGACCCCGTCGGCCGTGGCCGCGGGGCGCTGAAGGTGACGGGGATGACTGCCTGGCAGCATCCCCGCAATGCGACCCGATCCGACGGTAGTGCCGGCCGCTGGCCGGCAAACGCTTCGTTCCCGATCAGAAGAGGTTGCCGGCCAGCGGCCGGCACTCCCTCAGAACTTGCCTTCCTGGAAATCGACGAAGGCCTGCATCAGTTCCTGCCGTGTGTTCATCACGAACGGCCCGTGGCGCATCACCGGTTCGCGCAGCGGACGGCCGGCCACCAGGATCAGCCGCGCGCCTTCGCTGCCGGCCGAAAGGTGCAGCTGCTCACCGCCGCCCAGCACCGCCAGCTCCTGGCGTGCCACGCCACGCGCGGCGTCCTGCTCCCCCACGGTCACGCCACCTTCGAACACGTATGCAAAGGCGTTGTGCCCTTCCGGCAACGCATAGGTCCAGGCGCGATCCGGGGCCAGCGTGATGTCCAGGTACAGCGGATCGGTGGCCGGCTGCACGATCGGGCCCTGCGTGCCATCCACGCTGCCGGCAATCACCTTCACGTCCACGCCCGGCTCCGGGTGCACCACGGGAATGCGCTCGGGCGCGAATTCCTGGTACTTCGGATCCGTCATCTTCTCCTTCGCCGGCAGGTTCACCCACAGCTGGAACCCGCGCATCTGCCCGCTCTCCTGCTCGGGCATCTCCGAATGCACCAGGCCACGGCCAGCGGTCATCCACTGCACGCTGCCCGGGGTCAGCAGGCCTTCGTTGCCGTGGTTGTCGCGATGCCGCATGCGCCCGTCGAGCATGTAGGTGACGGTTTCGAAGCCGCGGTGCGGATGCTCTGGAAACCCGGCGATGTAGTCCTCGGCACGATCGGTACCGAACTCATCGAGCAGCAGGAACGGATCCAGGTCGGGCAGCGTGGGGCCACCGATGACGCGGGTCAGGCGCACGCCGGCACCGTCGGAGGTGGGCATGCCACGGATGGTCCGCAGCACGCGGACCGGTTCGGGAAAGCTCATGGCGACTCCTGTTGGATGGATGCCACTGAAGATGGACGCCACACGGCCGCACGCCAATGGACGGCGCCGCAACCGATTGTTCCATCCCTGATGTTCGCTGCACGTCAGCACAACAAACGTACGACCAAAGTACTACCGCCGATTCGTCCTGTGCCAATTGACCCTGTCGAGGGCACGCGGGACTCTTTGTCTGTCTTTCCGGGAGAGAGCACCTCATGAAAGGGTTTTCCAAACTGGGCTGGGCGGTACTCGCCCTGCTCGGCGCATTCTGTCTGGGCACCGTAGCCCTGCGCCGCGGCGAACACATCAACGCACTGTGGATCGTGGTGGCAGCGGTTTCGCTGTACCTGGTCGCCTACCGCTTCTACAGCCTGTTCATCGCCAACAAGGTGATGCAGCTGGATCCGACCCGGGCCACCCCGGCGGTGATCAACAACGATGGCCTGGACTACGTGCCGACCAACAAGCACGTGCTGTTCGGCCATCACTTTGCCGCCATCGCCGGTGCCGGCCCGCTGGTCGGCCCGGTACTGGCCGCGCAGATGGGCTACCTGCCCGGCCTGTTGTGGCTGGTGGTGGGCGTGGTGCTGGCCGGTGCGGTGCAGGACTTCATGGTCCTGTTCCTGTCCAGCCGCCGCAACGGCCGTTCGCTGGGCGACCTGGTAAGAGAAGAGATGGGCCAGGTGCCCGGCACCATCGCGCTGTTCGGCGCGTTCCTGATCATGATCATCATCCTGGCGGTGCTGGCGATGGTGGTGGTCAAGGCGCTGGCCGAAAGCCCGTGGGGCATGTTCACGGTGATCGCGACGATGCCCATCGCGATCCTGATGGGCGTGTACATGCGCTACATCCGCCCCGGCAAGATCGGCGAGATCTCGGTGGTTGGCCTGATCCTGCTACTGGCTGCGATCTGGTACGGCGGCAAGGTCGCCGCCGATCCGGTCTGGGGCCCGGCGTTCACCTTCACCGGCACCCAGATCACCTGGATGCTGATCGGCTACGGCTTCGTCGCCTCGGTGCTGCCGGTGTGGCTGCTGCTGGCCCCGCGTGATTACCTGTCGACCTTCCTCAAGATCGGCACCATCATCGCGCTGGCCATCGGCATCCTGGTGGTGATGCCGGAACTGAAGATGCCGGCGCTGACCCAGTTCGCCGCCAGCGGTGATGGTCCGGTGTGGAAGGGCGGCATGTTCCCGTTCCTGTTCATCACCATCGCCTGCGGTGCGGTCTCTGGTTTCCATGCCCTGATTTCCTCGGGCACCACGCCGAAGCTGCTGGCCAATGAAGCGCACATGCGCTACATCGGCTACGGCGGCATGCTGATGGAATCGTTCGTAGCGGTGATGGCACTGGTGGCCGCATCGATCATCGACCCGGGCATCTACTTCGCGATGAACAGCCCGGCCGCGGTGATCGGTGCCGACGCGGCCTCGGCGGCGCACTACATCACCAACACCTGGGGCTTCACCATCACGCCCGAACAGCTGACTGCGACCGCGGCGGCGATCGGCGAACCGACCATCCTGCATCGTGCCGGTGGTGCGCCGACACTGGCGGTGGGCATCGCGCAGATCCTGCACGAAGCAATTCCCAGTGGCAGCGACGCGATGATGGCGTTCTGGTACCACTTCGCGATCCTGTTCGAGGCGTTGTTCATCCTGACCGCGGTGGACGCCGGTACCCGCGCCGGACGCTTCATGCTGCAGGACCTGCTGGGCAACTTCGTGCCGGCCCTGAAGAAGACCGAGTCGTGGACCGCCAACATCATCGGTACCGCAGGCTGCGTGGCGCTGTGGGGCTACCTGCTCTACACCGGCGTGGTCGATCCCTTCGGTGGCATCCAGACACTGTGGCCGCTGTTCGGCATCTCCAACCAGATGCTGGCCGGTATCGCGCTGATGCTGGGCACGGTGGTGCTGTTCAAGATGAAGCGTGACCGCTATGCGTGGGTTACCGCAGTACCGGCAGTGTGGCTGCTGATCTGCACCACCTACGCCGGCTTCATCAAGATCTTCGACAGCAACCCGGCACAGGGCTTCCTGGCACAGGCACACAAGTTCCAGGCCGCGCTCGCCAGCGACACCATCACCGCACCGGCCAAGTCAGTGGCGCAGATGAAGCAGATCGTGGTCAACGCCTACGTCAACACCGGCCTGACCGCGCTGTTCCTGCTGGTGGTGGGCGCGGTGCTGGTGTATTCGATCAAGACCATCCTGGCGGCCCGCCGCAATCCGCAGCGCAGCGACCGCGAGACCCCGTACGTGGCGCTGAAGCCGCATGAAATGGTGGATCTGTGATGAGCACGCAACTGGTTCCCGCCGGCCAGTACCAGGCCCACCGCCGCATCTGGCGGCGCCTGGTGCAGACCGCACGGCTGTGCTGTGGCATTCCTGATTACGACAACTACGTCCGGCACATGCTGGAAAAGCATCCGGACCAGGAGCCGATGGACTACAAGACGTTCTTCCGCGAACGCCAGGAAGCGCGTTACGGCGGACGCAATGGCGGCCGCTGCTGTTGAGGGTTGGGTGCCGGGCTTGCAGCCCGGCGCCCGCAAAAGCCCGAGCAACTACAAACTGCAACTGCAACTGCTGGAGCGTCGGCTCTGGGTTTCTGTTTGCTTGGCGGGGCGGTGTCGGATTGCCGGTGACGGCGAGACACATGCGGGGTCAGATCCGTTTTCCGAAAGAAGACGGATCTGACCCCGTTTTATTTATCGATATCTGACAGAAAAATGGTGTCGACCAAGGTCGACACCTACCAAAAGCCGCGCGTACCAGCAGTCGCCGTTACCCACAGCCGCGTGAACCTGTCGAAGGCGGGTGGGTCCGGTTGAGGGGGCGTGAGCGCCATGGATGGCGCGACCGAGGCTACATGGACGTATTCACGCCGTCCCCCTCAACCGCACCCACCCCGTCATCACACGGAATGCCGCTCTGGCTTTTGATGTTGAGGTTGCCGGCCAGCGGCCGGCACTACCGCGGGTGCCGGGCGCCGCCTGGCTGGCCTCCTCAGCCGGTGGCCATCCACTTCAGGATCAGACCGGTGACATACGCCAGGCCGGTACCAGTGGCATAGCCCACCGTGCCCAACAGCACGCCCACCGGGGCCAGCGTCGGATGGAACGCCGCTGCCACCACCGGCGCCGAGGCCGCAGCGCCGATGTTGCCCTGCGAGCCGATGGCGAAGAAGAACAGCGGCGCGCGCAGCAGCTTGGCCACGACCCACAGCACCAGCACGTGCGTGGCCATCCAGATCGCACCGAGCAGGAACAGCCATGGCCGGTCCAGCAGCGACAACAGGTTCATCTGCATGCCGATGCAGGCGATCAGGAAGTACAGGAACACCGTGCCCAGCCGCGATGCACCGGCCGCTTCCAACCTGCGTGCACGAGTGAAGCTCAGGCCCAGGCCCATCGCGGTGGACAGCAGGATCACCCACACGAACTGGCTGTCCAGGCTGAACTGGCTGGCCCAGCTGACATGGGCCTTGAACCAGCCCGCCAGCGGCGCGGCGATCGCATGGGCCAGGCCGACGCCGCCCAGTGCCACGCCGACGATCACCATCAGGTCGGTCATGCTGGGAATGCGCGCGTTCTGCGCCTCGTAGGCACTGATGCGTGCCTTCATCTCGTCGATGGCGCGGGTGTCGGCACCATTGCGGGTGTCGATCTGCTGTGCGCGGTTGGCCAGGAACAGCAGGATCGCCATCCACAGGCTGGCGCAGGCCACGTCGACCACGGCGAACTGGCCGAAGGTGGTGGCATCGGTGCCGAACACTTCGCGCATGGCGACCATGTTGGCGCCGCCACCGATCCAGCTGCCGGCCAGCGCCGCCATGCCCGCCCAGGTATCACCGGCCACGGTTTCCGGATGGATCAGCTTCATCAGCTGGAACGAGACGATAGCGCCGAGCATGATGCCGGCGGTACCGGCGCAGAACACGAGCAGCAGTTTCGGCCCGAGCTTGATGACGCCCTTCAGGTCGATCGACAGGGTCAGCAGGACCAGCGCGGCCGGCAGCAGCACGTCACGCGCGACCGGGTTGTACAGCGAGGTGTTGTGGCCATCGATGACACCAGCGGTGTTGTAGATGGCGGGGATGAAATAGCACAGCAGCAGTGCCGGCACCCAGGCGAAGATCTTCTTCAGCAGCGGGGTCGGACCACTGGCGGCCCAGAAGATCAGGGCCAGGGTGGCGGCAATCAGGCCCAGTCCAACGATGTCGTTGCTGATCAGGGCAGTAGCGGGTTCGGTCGGCACGGGATCCTCTGTCGATCGAAAGAGCGGAGAAAAAAAAGCGCCGCATAAAGCGGCGCGGGTCGAGATTAACATTGTCTTCACGCCGGGTCATGCTGCAGTGCCGACCACGCCTCCATCCCCTCAGGGAGCCTACTCATGCAGCTTGGCGCCTTTTCGGTCAGTCTCTCGGTGAAGGATCTCGCGGCCTCCCGTGCCTTCTACGAAGCCCTGGGCTTCTCGGTCACCGGCGGCGATCCAGCACAGAACTGGCTGGTGCTGCGCAGCAACGGCACCGTGATCGGCCTGTTCCAGGGCATGTTCGAGGGCAACCTGCTGACCTTCAACCCCGGCTGGGACCAGCACAAGCAGGAACTGACCCACTTCCAGGATGTGCGCGAGCTGCAGGCGGAGCTGGACGCCAGGGGCATCGCGCTGGCAGTCCGCACCGATCCCGATGGCCAGGGGACCGGCTACCTGCAGCTTGCCGATCCCGACGGCAACGTGATCCTGATCGACCAGCATGTGGCGCGGCCGAACGGGCGTTGACGCGGACAGCCATTGCGTGGGTAGGCGTCGACCTTGGTCGACGGGCAGCATGCCCACCAGGGTTGGCATCTACCAGGACGGCCGGATCAGCCCGGTCGCGAGGCACTGAAATCGAGCGTGACACGCGTGCCACGCGGCTCGCAGGGCTGCAGCTGCAGGGTCCAGCCCAGGTGCTCGCAGAGCCGCGCGATCAGATCCAGCCCGATGCCGCCGCCACGATCGGCGCGCTCGCCACGGGCCATCCGCGCGTGGATGGCCGCGATCTCCTCCGGGCTCATGCCATGCCCGGGGTCCTGCAGGGTCAGCACCGCCGACGAACTCAGCCGCAATTCGATGTGGCCACGGCCACTGTTCTCGATGGCGTTGCGCACCAGGTTGCCGATCGCCGCCTGCACCACTGCCAGCGGCGCGACGATGTCCACCGGCGCGGCCTGGATGCCGATGCTCAGGTCCTTGTCGCCCAACAGATGGCGATGGTCGTCGACGATCTCCGGCAGCAGCTGGTCCAGCGCGATGCGCTCGGCACGCGCCGCCAGTCGTGCCGGATCACGCGCCAGCACCAGCAGCAGTTCGATCAGCTGCTCCACGCTCTGCGCGGTGCGCAGTACCCGCTGCATCTGCTGGCGCGCACGCTCGGGCAGGCCCGGTTGCTCCAGCGCCAGTTCGGCGGCACCGGTCATCACCGCGATCGGCGTGCGCAGTTCATGGCTGGCGGTGCTGATGAACACCCGCTCGCGTTCGACGAACTGTTCGTTGCGGTCCAGGTAATCGTTCAGTGCACCGGCAATCGTGTGCAGCTCGGAGCTGCCACGCGGGTCGACCTCGATGCGCTGCCCCTGCGCGCCGGGCCGCAGGTCGGCAATGCACTGCGCCAGCAGGCTCAACGGGCGCACCATCCGCTCCATGCCGAAGGACGCCATCAGCACGGTGACGAAGATCATGATCACGCCCGCCAGCATCACCCAGCGCGTGGCGAACTGCTCCAGATCGTGGAAGTCGGAGATGTCCAGCGCCAGCGCAACCCGCCCCATCGATTCGGTCTCGCGCACCATCACCGCCGTCTCGCGGCCCTTCACCATCACCCCGTCATGCAGCCCGGGATGCAGGGTACGCAGGCTGTCGGGCAGGTTGACCGCATCGAAGCGGTAGAGGCTGAGCGTGTCCGAATCCTGCCAGCGGTAATGCGGCTCGTGCTCGACATGTTCGACGATGCTGTCCAGTTCGGAATTGAGCAGCGCGCGCCAGGCAGCGTGCTCGGCATGCTCATGCACGTAATTGCCGACGCTGAACACCGCCAGCGAAAGCAGCGCCAGGTAGCCCAGCAACCACCACAGCACGCGCCGGTACAGCGGCCCGGGCTTACGCGCCTTCATCAGTATCCTTGCCGGCGTCGCTGCCGGTGGTCACGGCCAGCCGATAACCCACCCGCGGCAGGGTGTGGATCAGCTTCTCTGCAAACGGGCCGTCAACGCTGCGACGCAACTCGTAGACATGCGAGCGCAGCAGGTCGCCATCCGGCGGCTCGTCACCCCACAGGGCGAACTCCAGCTGCTGTCGTGTCACCGCACCCGGGCTGGCCCGCATCAGCACTTCCAGCAGCTTCCGGCAGGCCGGGTACAGGTGCAGCACCTGGCCCTCACGCTGGGCCTCCAGCGTCGCCAGATCCAGCACCAGGTCGCCCACCTGCAGGCGCTTGCGCGGGTTGCGGCCCTGCGCACGCAGCAGCAGTGCTTCCAGCCGCACCTCCAGCTCGGGCAGCGCGAACGGCTTGGTCAGGTAGTCGTCGGCACCGGCGCGGAAGCCGGCGATCTTGTCCGGCAGTTCATCACGCGCGGTCAACATGATCACCGGCACCTCGGACGCGTGCTCGGCGCGCAGCCGGCGCAGCACTTCCGGCCCCTCCATGCGCGGCAGCATCCAGTCCAGGATCACCGCGTCGTAGAGATGGCTTCCGGCCAGGTGCAGACCGGTGATGCCATCCGGGGCCACGTCCAGCACATGCCCGCGCGACTCGAAATAGTCGAACAGGTTGGCCACCAGCTGGCGGTTGTCCTCGATCACCAACAGACGCATGCACGAAACATCCACAGAAGTTCGTACCATGGTAGCGCCGCCCATGTCGGAATGCGGTCGTCCCGCCCCCTTCTGACGCTTTTCCCACCCCCGCCACCTCAGAATGGCCGTTTTGCTCCCGGAGCCTGCCGTGCCCGTAGCCCTGCCCCGCCGTTGGCGCCTGCCCCTGTTGTGGCTGCTGATCATTGCTGCATTGGCAGCGGGCATCGGCCTTCGGCAGCCGCAGCCGCCGGACGAGCCGCGCTTCGTGCTGGCCGCGAGGACCATGGTCGAGAGCGGGCAATGGCTGCTGCCGCATCGTGGCAGCGAGCTGTATGCCGAGAAACCACCGGTGTTCATGTGGCTGCAGGCGGCCGCTTACGAGGTGGTCGGCAGCTGGCAGTGGTCGTTCCTGCTGCCGTCATTGCTGGGCGCCCTGCTGAGCCTGTGGCTGGTGTCGGATCTGGCACGGCGGCTGTGGTCACCGCGGCATTCCATCTATGCCCTCGCGGCGCTGTTCTGCACCCTGCAGTTCGGGCTGATGGCCAAGCGTGCGCAGATCGACATGGTGCTGGTGGGGATGACCACCGTGGCCGTGTGGGGCTTGATGCGGCACCTGTGCGAACGTCGTAACCTGCCCGCGCTGTGGCTGGCCGGTTTCGCCGCAGGCGTCGGCACGGTGACCAAGGGCGTGGGTTTCCTGCCGTTGCTGATGGTGCTGCCCTGGTTCGGCTGGTGGCTGTACCAGCGCCGTCGCGGGTACCGCGTGGAGGGTCCGCACCCGGCAACGCTGCTGTGGCTGATCCCGGCGTTCCTGCTGGGCGTGGGCGTGTGGCTGGCGCCGCTGGGCTGGGCCCTGCTGCACACGCCCAGCGCCGAACTGCAGGCCTACGCGCATGAGCTGCTGTTCAAGCAGACCGGTACCCGTTACGCCAATGCCTGGCACCACCGGCAGCCGGCCTGGTACTACCTGCAGGTGATCCTGACCCTATGGCTGCCGGGCAGCCTGCTGCTGCCGATGCTGTTCAAGCCCTGGTGGCGCCGTATCCGCCGTGGCGACCGTCGCCAATGGCTGCTGCTGGGCTGGGCGGTGCTGGTACTGGTGTTCTTCAGTGCCAGCCCGGGCAAGCGCGAGGTGTATCTGTTGCCGATGCTGCCGGCAATGGCACTGGCCGTGGCACCGCTGCTGCCCGGCCTGTTGCGCCGCCTGTGCGTGCGCCGCTACCTGTTCGGCTACAGCGTGGTGCTGATGCTGGCCACCGGCGTGCTCGGCGTGATGCTGATGACCGAGCACCCGTGGGCGTTGGCGCAACTGGAACGCCGCGCCATGCCAGATACGCTGCTGCCGGTGCTGGGCGATGGCCTGCTGACCTTCGCCATTGCCCTGGCCACGCTGATCGTGTGGCTGCGGGTACGTCGTGCCGCGACGCTGGTGCTGCTGACCCACGGCATGCTGTGGATGCTCTACGGCCTGGTGCTGATGCCTGCACTGGACCCCTTCGCCTCGGCATCGGCGCTGATGCGCCGGGTCGGCGCTCGGATCGGTCCCGACGCCGAACTGGCGCTGGTGGCCTGGCGCGAGCAGAACCTGCTGCAGGCCGACCGGCCGGTGCGCGAGTTCGGCTTCAAGCGGCCCTGGGCCGAGCAGTGGCACGACGCCGGGCCGTGGCTGGCCGAGGCGCCGGACAAGCGCTGGCTGCTGGTGCTGGATGATGCGATGAGCCCGTGCGTGGACCCGAGCAAGGTGATCGATATCGGTGTTGCCAACAGGAACCGTTGGCAACTGCTTCCCGGTACCGCATGGAACCCGCAATGCCACGCCGAGCGGGCCGGGTCGACCGCCGAAGAAGACTGAACGTCGGCACGTGCTGGGCAAGCATTAACCCGGCACGAACGAGCGTCCGACCCTTCTCCGACATCCAGGTGACGAGCATGACCGCGGATTCCCGAACCGCCCTTTCCCAGCATGCCCGTCCGTCCCCTTGATTCGGTAGCGCCGCTTGCGACATCGCCACTGGCGTCACGATTTGCCGTAACTCACCTCTGGCTGCCTGTCGCAATCGGTCTGCCGTTGTTTACGCTGCTGATGGGTTTCGGCGGCGACCAATGGGTGGCCGATCATCTGTTCCGCCTTGAAGGCGGCCACTGGGCGCTGCAGGACGCCTGGATCACCCGCACGGTGGTGCACAAGGCCGGCAAATGGCTGAGCACGGCTGCTGCGCTCGTGGCGATCCTGCTGTGCTTCCACCACTGGCGAAAGGGTCGCGATCGCACCCTGCGGTGGGCGCTGCTTTATGTCGTAATTGCCATGGCTCTGGGCACGGGCGTGATCTCCCTTCTGAAGTCGCTGGTGCCGATGGAATGCCCCTGGGACCTGCTGCGCTACGGCGGCCACCAGCCTTTCATCGGTCTTTTCACCCTGCGCCCGGCCGGCATGGCGCCGCAGGCCTGCTTCCCGGCCGGGCATGCCAGCGCCGGCTATGCGTGGCTCTGTCTGTACTATTTCGCCCTGCTGTGGCGCCCGTCGTGGCGCTGGGCGGGGCTGTGGATCGGCCTCGGCGCTGGCCTGGTGTTCGGCATCAGCCAGCAGCTGCGGGGCGCACATTTCCTTTCGCATGACGTTGCCACTGCGTTGATATGTTGGCTGCTTTCGCTCGGCCTGTATGTCCTGATCCGCCGTCAGCTGGACCGTCCCCACCGCCAGGAGGCAAACGCATGAGTGCATCGGTCCAACGCCCCGCCCGCCTTCCCGCGTTGGCGAACCTTCGCCGTTGGCGGCCGCAGCTGTCCACCGAAGCACTGATTGCACTGACCAGCCTGTTCTTTGCGGTGGCCGGCAACGGCCTGTTCTGGCACAGCGCGATGGCCAGCCATCCGGGCAGCCTGCGCTACGCACTGTCGCTGCTGCTGTTGCTGCTGGGTGCGCACGGCGTGCTGCTGGGCATCCTGGTCTGGCGCTGGAACGCCAAGGTGGTGATCAGCCTGCTGCTGCTGGTGACTGCATTCGCTGCGCACTACATGAGCCGTTACCACATCTACCTGGATGCGGACATGCTGCGCAACGTGCTGGCGACCGATCCCAAGGAAAGCCGCGAGCTGATGACCGTGTCGCTGGTGTGGCCGGTGCTGTTGCTGGCGGTGTTGCCGATGATCGTGCTGTGGCGCGTGCAGCTGCGCCGCCGCAGCTGGGGTCGCAGCCTGCTCTGGCGCGTCGGCTTCCTGGTGGTGGCGGCAGTGACCGCGGTAGGCGGCGCATTGATCTCGTTCCAGGATGTCTCGGCACTGATGCGCAACCAGCGCGAAGTGCGTTACCTCGCCACCCCGGCCAACGTGCTGCTGGGCATGCCGCGCGCACTGCGTGGCGACAACCCGGTGCAGCGCGCGCCGAAGCTGCCGATCGGTACCGATGCCAAGGCCACCCCGCGTGCACCTGCCAGCAAGCCGCGCCTGCTGGTGATCGTCATGGGCGAAACCGTGCGCGCACAGAACTGGGGCCTCAACGGTGGCCGCAACACCACCCCGGAACTGGCCCAGGCCAGTGTGGTCAATTTCCCGGATATGCATTCGTGCGGCACCAGCACCGAGGTTTCGCTGCCGTGCCTGTTCTCGCCATGGGGCCGTCACGACTACGACGAGAAGAAGATCCGTGCACACCAGTCGCTGCTGCACGTATTGAACCGTGCCGGCATCGCACCGTTGTGGCGTGACAACCAGTCCGGATGCAAGGGCGTATGCGAAGGCCTGGAGTTCCAGTCGCTGTCCGATGCGACCACCCCGGGCCTGTGCGCCGACGGCCGCTGCATGGACGAGATCCTGCTGCAGGACCTGGCCACCCAGGTGCGTGCCAAGTCCGGCGACCGCGTGGTGGTGCTGCACCAGCTGGGCAACCATGGCCCGGCCTATTTCGAGCGCTATCCGGCCGCCTTCGCCCGCTTCAAGCCAACCTGCGATACCCGTGACATCGGCCGCTGCTCGCGCGAAGAGATCACCAACAGCTACGACAACGCCGTGCTGTACACCGATCACTTCCTGAGCAAGACCATCGGCACGCTGCAGGGCATGCAGGACTACGACACGGCGATGATCTACCTGTCCGACCACGGCGAGTCGCTGGGCGAGAAGGGCCTGTTCCTGCACGGCGTGCCTTACGCCATCGCCCCGGCCGAGCAGACCCGGGTGCCGATGACGATGTGGTTCTCGCCGGGCTTCGCCAGCAGCCGCGGGCTGGACCTGCAATGCGTGCGCAGGCGTTCGGCGGCCTATACCGACCACGACAACCTGTTCCCGTCGGTGCTGGGCCTGATGCAGGTGAAGACGGCGCTGTACGAGCGCGATCGCGACGTGTTCGCCAACTGCGAGAGTTGAGGGTTTGTCGGCAGGGCTGCGCCCTGCACCCGCCGAGGCCACTGCACAAGCAACGGCAACAGCAGAAGCAGGCGATTCGTGGCTTGGCGGGGCGGTGTCGGAATGCGGGGACGCCGCAAGTACGTCCATGTAGGCTTGGCAGCCGCATCCATGCGGCTGACACCCCGCACTCCGACACCGCTCCACCTCTGACAGATTGTCCCGATCTGGTAGATCCACGCCATGCGTGGATGAATTTCCATCGGAATCGAATAGTCGAATTGAATTCGAAAAGCATCCACGCATGGCGTGGATCAATGACAGGTCGCGGAAATCTGTCGAAGGCGGGGTGGGTCCGGTTGCGGGGGCGTGAGCGCCATGGATGGCGCGACCGAGCCTCCATGGACGGATTGTGGTGGTCTAATCAACTTGGACACTCGATAGGATCAATTTCAAGCATCGAGGTAGACCCATGGCAAAGCAGATCACTCAGGGCATGAGGGACGAGGCGGTTCGCCTTGTGGTTGTGGAGGGGCAGACAGTCAGGGACG
>NZ_JCAFRH010000011.1:0-139947 GCF_059367875.1 Stenotrophomonas sp. YJH_SMC_16
ACTGGCGCAGTAGGTCCCGCCGCTCGACTGCACGTAGGTATTGGGGCCGGTGTACAGGCGCCGTCCAGCTCCGGAAGGCTCAAGCTGATACTCCGTTGCCCCCGGAACCGCGCGCCAGCCGACGCTGCATTGCACCTGATAAGGCGCCTTGCGCGTGCTGAGCCACTCGGCCACGTAGATCTGAGTGGCCGCGGGAGGAAGCACCACGGAGACATTGGCGATGCCCGAGTAGGGACTGCACCCCGCGAAATTGCACGCCCTCACGCGATAGGCGTAGCTGCCTTTGCCACGGCTGGCACCAAAGCTGTTCCCGCCGCCGTTATGCACCACCGTCCAGCCACCACCGTTGGCACTCTCCTCCAGCACGAAACTCTCGCTGTTGGCCGGCACCGACCAGCTCAGGCTGTACTGCGGCACGTTCACCAGGCCCGGCGCGCTGATCACCGGCTCGATCGTCGGCGGTCCGATCACCGCTACCGTCGACGTGGCCGACCAAGGTCCGCAGCCCGCGCCATTGCAGGCGGCAACCCGATAGCCGTAGTTGCCCACACCACGCGCGGCGGTGGCATAGGAACCCGCGTTGCCGTCGAACAGCGTGACCCATCCACCACCATTGCTGCTTTCCTGCAGGGTGTAGCGCGTGGCACCAGCCACCCCGTTCCAGCCAATGCCGATACTGCCCGGCGCAGCGCGTGCCGGCGCAGAAAGACCTGGCGCAGTGGCAGGCGGATACACCACCGTCACCGCAGCCGTGGCGCTGTATCCCGTGCACCCCACCGGGTTACATGCGCGAACCCGGTAGTTGTAGCTTCCCGCTGCCTTGCCACTGAAGGCCTTGGACTGACTGATGGCGTTGTGCACCTGGGCCCATGCGCCACCATTGGCGCTTTCCTCCAGCTCATAGCGCTCGGCACCGGAAGCCGCAGACCAAGCCACGTTGTAGCTGCCGTTGAAGGCCGTGGCAGGCAGGTTCAAGGTCGGTACGGTGGATGGCGCCAGTGCCACGGCCACTGATGCGACATTGCTCCATCCGCCGCACACCGCCCGGCAGCCGCGCACGCGGAACTGATAGGTTCCCGTGACCAGGCCGGTACTGGTGAACGATTGCGCCGCGCCATCAAAGACCGTGCTCCAGGTGCCCGCAAGGGCACGCTGCAGCTCATAGCGGTTGGCACCACCGGCCGGGCTCCAGGTCAGGTTCACGCTGCCCTGGGTGATGTAGCCCGGCGCACTCAGCGCGGGAACGCCGGGTGCGGCTTCGCCATGCACCTGGGACACCAGGCTGCCTGACAGGTAGAGATAGTCGGTCTGTTTGCCGGTACGTTCGTTGCGCTGGAATCGCAGCACACCGCCGTTGTCGTAGAACGAATAGATCGCCCCCTTGCCACTGGCGCTGGCCTTCACCCGGCGCCCGTGGGCGTCGTACTCGTAACTCTCTGCTGTACCCGCCGCACGCAGTCGGTTGCCGTAATCAAACGCGAAAGCTTGACCATTGCGCACCGAGAGATTGCCCTGCACGTCATAGCCAAGACCGGTCACGGTTGCCCCGGTTCCGGTTTCGATCACGTTGACCAGCCGATTGGTCGGATCGAAATAGTGCGTACGATCGCGGCTGCCGACCTTGGCACGGCGCAGGTTGTCCAGCGCGTCATACTCATACAATGCGTTGCCGAAGCCCGGTGCAGTGACCGTCCGCAACCGGTCCAGGCCGTCATAGGTCATGTCCCGGTTACCGGGCGCCCCGGGCAGGCCATCGGAAATGGCCATCACATTGCCGCCGGCATCGTAGTCGTAGCTGTCATCCAGCACTGCGGCCGCTGCAGTGGCATCGCGGCTGCGGTCAGGCAGTCCGCGGGCATTCTGGGTCAACGTGTGCACGATCCCGTTGCCATAGACAAAGCGGGCCAGCGCGCCATTGGCAAAGTAACTGGCCTCCTTTGCATAGCCGCCGACCGTCGTCGCCCGACCCAGTGCATCCGGCGCATAGCTGACGACACGCCCCCCCGGGTAGGTATTGCTGGCCAGTGTGCCGTTGGCATCGTAGCCATAGGCCAGGCTCAGGCTTCCCAGATCCGGATGCTGCAGGGTTTCGCCGCTGAGCAGGCGGCGGCGGTTGTACTGGTAGCGGTTGACGACCATCGGCCGGGCCGGATCGTTCTGCGTGCTGATCTCGGCAGGCAGACCATCAGGCGCGTAGGACCAGTTCTGATTTCCGCGCCCATCCGGGAAGATCAGGGTCGACAAGCGGTTGGCAGCATCGTAACTGCGCTTCACCGCACGTCCACCGGCCAGCGCTTCACTGCGGTTGCAGTCGGTGGTGCTGGTCAAACCCGTGCCAGCCGCCGACCACAGCACGTTGCCTGCCGCGTCGTAGTCCTGCACGGTCGCGCCGGTTTCCGGTTCGATGGTCTTGCACAGCTGCTGGTAGCCGTCATAGACGTAGCGGCGGGTCAGCGACTGGCTGCCGTCTGCACTGCGGCGGGTGATCGCCAGCGGCTTGCCCAACGTGTCTCGCTGGATCTCGGTCACCACGCCTTCCGGATGCTGCAGCGTCAGCGGCATCTCATAGCTGGGCTGGTCGTAGGCAAGATGACGGGTCGTCGTGGCCTGGCCGCGTGGATTGGTCACCTTCACCGACAGATTGCCCACGTACTCGGTGCGGGTAACCAGTGCCCCCAGCTCGGACGATTGACTGACCACGGTGGGGCGGCCCAACGCGTCGTACTGCGTCGTGATGCCGGTCAGGGTGGCATTGATATCGGAGAACTGCCGCGTGGGATACGAGGCAAACACAGTCTTGCCGCTGGTGTCGTAGCGGGTCACCACGGCGCTGTCCAGCACGTTGTTGGCGTTTTCGGTCACCAGCACCGGGCGGAACATCGCATCCAGGTAGGTATCCGTGCGCCGCCCGCCCTGCGTGCGGGAGTGCTTCCACGCACCGGCGGGCACCCCCAGCTGCGCGCCACCCAGCCGCTGCAGGTCCATGGTTACGCCATTCCAGTTCACGCTGTCACCGCCTGGGAACTGCTGGCTGCGCAGCCTGCCCATGCTGTCGTAGCTGAAGCTGGTGGTTGCGCCGGTTTCGTCGGTCAGCGAGGTGATCCAACCGTTGTCGTCGACGGCAACCGTGCGCACCGCGCCATTGGGCGCTTCGGGCGTAGCCGGCATGCGCAGCTGCTGCGGAACGCCACGCTTCCATCCCGACAGATGGCTGGTATTGCCGCGGCCATCGGCCACCGAGGCAACCGTGCCGTCGGCTGCGTAGGTCACCTGCTGCGCCAGGCGGCCGAATGCATAGGCGCGCAGCGGCAGTGCTTTGGCCGTATCGAATTCGGTGCGGGACTGCTCGATGCCATTGAGCACACTGCGCGCCACCTGGCCGTTCACCCACAGCGCGGGATTGTCGTAGTAGCTGGTGCTGCTGGTGCGACTCTGGCCGGCGGAATTCGCTTCGACAACGGTGACTTCGCGCGCAAATGCATCAAAGGCCTGCACGGTGCGGGTGAACTGCACGCCATCCTGTTCCACAACGGTGGATTGGACGGGGCGGTTGTAATGGGCCTTGAGATCGTTGGCACCGTACTTGAAGTCCTTGCCGGCCTCCTTCGGGAAGGGCGCCGCATCCAGCTGGGCATCCGGATAGTAGTTGTTGCGGTCAATGCGCACGACCGCGCCACCCGATCGCGTTGTCGTGGACAGCAACAGACCGTCGTTGTAGGCAACTTCCTTGCCGAACTCATAGACGCGAACGACACCATCGGGCAGCGTTTCAGTGGTGATCTTCGGCTCTGCCTGGCCCACCGGGATTACTGGACCGCCCAGGTCCTGGGCGAAAGCACCGTTGAGATTGGTGTATTGATAAGTCCACTGTGCAGTGGGCATGCCCGGACCGCTGATGGTCTTGGTCACCAGCGACATTGCGTCACGGTAGACCGGCGTGTAGTTCCAGCCATCGGCAAATAGGTGATTGTCGCCAGAGGTCTGGCAATCCAGCTTTACATTCTTGCGCCCGTGGCGGAACGGGCGGAACAGGAACGTTCCCAGCGCACCCGACGGATGCTGGATGCTCAGGGTGATCTCGCTGGGCACGATCTTGTTGACGCGCGAGCATGTGGCCGGGTAGTCCATGTACTCCCAGATGCTCTGCCCGATGTAGTCGGCATACTTGTGGGTGACTGACAGCGGCGGCAGGTTGTAGACCCATTGGGTACCGTCCGGCAGCGTCACTGTCCGCAGGATATCGGCCTCCGTGTACCCATAAGTCCAGGTGCGCCCTGCAGCGGTTGCGGACGCGATCAGTCCTTTCGCGTTGTAGCCCAGGCTGATCTCGCGGCCATCGTTGGCAACCATGCGCAACAGCCGGTCGCCACTCCACTCGTAGCGCACCCAGTTGCCGAAGCGATCCACAACCTGCGATGGGTACAGGAACACACGCTTTCGATTCAGCAGTGCATTGCTTTCTGGCCCGTAGGGTTGCAGCGTTGCACCGTTGTGGGGCTTGGCGACCATCCAGTCGAAGTAGTACTTGGTACCGTCGGGCGCATGACCAAGGAAGCCTTGTCCCGGCTGTCCGCTCTTCAGGGCGGTCAGGCAACTGAACGTCCAGCCGCCCTTGGTATTCCAAGGCGCCGGTTCGCCAAACTGTGGCTGCGGCTGGCGCGCATCACCGCTGCCTCCCAGGACCGGCTCACCGCCACCGCCTGGCAGGGAAAGGCGCACGCCATCCCAGAATGTAGTGGGACTGAAATTGACGGTCTGGGTTTGGCGACGGTTCCAGACCTCCAGCGCTGGGGGCGCCGCCACCGTACTGCAGCGCGCAGCAGGCGCCCAGTAGCCGACAGCAGCGGTCTCCGGCAGATCACCATAGACGCCGGACATGGACGGAATATCCAGATCCCAATCCGAGAATGGGCTCTCACTACTGCCATCGCCATCGCGGTAGCTGCGGCCCAAGGTCATCGTCAGGCTGCCATTGCCCGGAATCGAAACATCCGTGGCCTTGAAGCTGATCGAGCCGTCGTAGAGATTGACCTGCTCGCCGAAGATCTCGCCCTTCAGCGGCTCGACAAGGTCCCCGTACTTCAGTCGCTTGTCGTACTCCTGCCGCCAGGTGGGAACGATCTGGGCGGAAACGCCGACCGGTGCCAGCACGCACAGGGCAACGACACCGAGAAGCAGACCCTTGGCAGCCATTGCCGCGCGCGGATGAGAAATGAGGCCAGACTGCATGCAGATCCTCCCTGGATCGACGTCCCTGTGTGCCCCACCCGCGCCGAACGGCAGTTGGCCTTCGACCAGGCGGCACCCACGCCGGCAGACAGCCACGAGTTGCTTCACGGTGGGCGGGTGCTGGTCACAGATATGAACGAATAATGAAGATGGCGTCAAGTCTACGTATTGGCCACACTCGGCAAAGTCACGTCAGCCAGCAGCCTCCCGTGCCCTTCCCCGCTCCACATAGAATGTCCCCATGAGCACCCTGACCTTCCGCGCCGCCACGCCGGCCGACATCCCCGCCCTTATTGCCCTCGTCACCTCGGCCTACCGCGGCGATGCCAGCCGCGTCGGCTGGACCACCGAAGCCGACCTGCTGGACGGCGCCCGCATCGACGCCGAGGGCATCCAGGCCGACCTGGACCGCCCGCGCTCCACCATCCTGCTGGCCGAGCGCGATGGCCAGCTGATGGCCTGCGCCCACGTCGCCGATGTCGACGGCAAGGGCTACTTCGGCATGTTCTCGGTCGACCCGGCCCAGCAGGGTGGCGGCGTTGGCAAGCAGCTGATGGACGCCGCCGAAGCGCACGCCGCACGCGAATGGAAGGTGCCGGTGATGCAGATGACGGTGATCGACGTGCGCGACGAGCTGATCGCCTTCTACGAGCGTCGCGGCTACAGCCGCACCGGCATCAAGAAGCCGTTCCCGTATGGCGACGAGCGTTTCGGCATTCCCAAGCGCGACGACCTGCGCTTCGAGATCCTGGAAAAGCCGCTGGCCGGAGCCGCCGCGTGAGCGAGGCCTGGACCTTCGTCTGTGCCGGCAACGAGCTGTTGCCGGGCGAAATGAAGAGCGTGTTCGACGAGGTGACAGGCACGCCGATCGTGGTGTTCAACCTCGACGGCGAGCTGTACGCACTGGAAGACCAGTGCACGCATGAAGAGTTCGAACTGTCCTCCGGCGAGTTCAACACGACCGAAGGCAGTGTGGAGTGCGTGCTGCACGGCGCGCGCTTCGACGTGCGTGACGGGCGCGCCCTGTGCGCCCCGGCCTACAGCCCGGTGCCCAAGTTTCCGGTGAAGCGCGAGCACGACGCTGTCTGGACCCGCGACGACCGGGATTGAGGCGGCACTCCGCCCTGAGAGGTCATCCACGGGGCGCCCCGGCAGAGAGCATTCACACCCATGGGGTGGATGTACCGAAAGCCCATGAGGGCCTTCCCAGGCCGTTCCGGGGCCGCCCCAGCGGCCCGCCACGCCCAGTACATGCGAATCATTATCGTTGATGTTATTCTACGTAACATCTTCGTAACGACTCCGCCTCCGCGCCATGGCTTCGCCCGCGCCCACCGCCACGCTGTGCCAGCTTGCCCGTCAAGGGTGGCCGCTGGTTGTGGCCGTGCTGCTGACGCTGCTGCTGGGCTGGTCGGCACTGCACGAAGGACGCGACAACGGCCCTGCTGCCCACGGCTGGCAGGCACAGGCTGAAGATCTGCAGCAGGTCATGCCGATGCCGGCCCCGCCGGCGGACGAGTGCCCGCACCATGCCGCGCCAGCACCGGAGCCGCCGCTGGATGGCGAGGGCACCACGCCCTGTACCGGACTGGCTCCCCCGCGCGCCGTCCTGGTCGCGCATGTTCCGCTGTGGCGCTCCAACGCCCTGCGCTGGCAGCTGCACGATCCCGCACTGCGGTTGAACCCCGGCCACGCACCGCCCGCACCGCACGCCAGCTGAGGCGCCCTGCGGCTTTTGCCGTGCGCCTGTTTACGTTTCCTGCCAGCCGAGCGTCGGCTCGGCTCTACAGATATCGCCTTCTACATGCCGTCGCGCTGCCTGCGCTTCGGCCCGTGCCCTTTTCTGATCCAAGCCACCGCCACCCAGACCATGACCCACATCACGTCCCGCAAGCACGCCCCGCGCGTTTCCCTGCTCGCTACCGCCACCCTGGCCGCCGGCTTCGCACCGCTGGCCGCACAGGCCGCCGACAGCGCCGATGCCAGCTCCCGCAACGCCACCGACCTGGACAAGGTGCAGGTGCGCGGCAGCTGGTTCAATCCGTCCTCGCCGAAGTTCACCGCCGAGCTGCTGGACACCCCGAAGTCGGTGTCGATCGTGTCGGAAAAGCTGATCGCCGAAACCGGTGCGACCAACCTGCAGGATGCGCTGCGCATGGTCCCGGGTATCACCTTCGGTGCCGGCGAAGGCGGCAACCCGACCGGTGACCGCCCCTTCATCCGTGGCTTCGATTCGCAGAGCAACGTCTTCGTCGACGGCCTGCGCGACGTCGGCTCGCAGACCCGCGAGATCTTCGACCTGGAGCAGGTGGAAGTGGTCAAGGGACCGAGTTCGGCCTACGGCGGCCGTGACTCCGGTGGTGGCAGCCTGAACCTGGTGAGCAAGACGCCGAAGCTGAAGAACGAGACCAGCGCCAGCATGGGCATCGGCACCGACAGCTACGCGCGCGGCACCGTGGACGCCAACTACGTGCTGGGCGATGGCATCGCCGCCCGCCTGAACCTGATGAAGCACGCGTCGGACATCGCCGGTCGTGATGCGGCCAATGTCAGCCGTTGGGGCATCGCGCCGTCGATCGCGTTCGGCCTGAACGGCCCGGCGCAGCTGATTGCGAGCCACTACCACATGCAGAGTGATGACCTGCCCGATGCGGGTGGTTTCCCGTACAACAACCCGTTCACCAGCGGCCCGAACGTGGCCAAGAACGGCGACGGCCGCCCGATGGTGCCGGACCGCAACAACTACTACGGCCTGGTCGACCGTGATTTCCAGCGTACCCGCGCCGATATCAGCACCCTGGACGCCAGCTACGATTTCGGCGGCCACAAGCTGCGCAACATCGCGCGCCTGGGCAACACCAGCAACGACTACCTGTGGACCCAGCCGGACGACAGCAAGGGCAACCCGAACAACTACGGCACCCTGTGGCGCCGCACCAACAGCCGCGCCGTCGACGTCAAGAGCTTCGCGGACCAGCTGGGCCTGACCGGCGCCTTCCAGACCGGCGCGCTCAAGCACAGCTACAGCGCGGGCGTGGAGTACAGCGACGAGAAGATGACCCGCGGCAGCTATCAGATGACGCCGGGCACCGCCAATCCGCTGGAACCTCTCGCGGCCAACAGCTCGGTGTGCCGGGTGTCCGGCGCTGCCACCAATTACAACTGCACCGACTTCAACAATCCGAACCCGAACGATCCGTGGGCGGCCGGTCAGATCGTCTACCGCAGCAACAAGGCGCTGGACGTTGAACAGCGCACCAAGACCAAGTCCGCCTATCTGTTCGACACCATCGAGCTCAATGCACAGTGGAGCTTCAACGTCGGCCTGCGCTATGACGATTACAGCACCACGCTGACCACGCCGGTGCTCAACGCAGCGCCGACCCGCCTGCGCAACAGCAACGACTTCCTGAACTACCAGGCCGGCGTCGTGTTCAAGCCGGCCACCAACGGCAGCATCTACCTGTCCTGGGGCACCTCCTCGACCCCGCCGGGCATGGACGGTGGTGACGGTTCGGACGGCCTGAGCGCGGCCGTTGCCGACCTCAAGCCGCAGGACACGAAGAACCTCGAACTGGGCACCAAGTGGGACCTGCTGGACAACCGCCTGAACCTGACTGCTGCGATCTTCCACACCGTGATGAACAACGCGCGCGTGACCGTCGACAACGGCACCAGCCAGAACGCCGGCAAGAAAGAGATCAACGGTTTCGAGCTGGGCTTCAACGGCCAGTTGACCGACGCCTGGAGCCTGTACGGCGGCTACACCTACCTCGATTCCGAGCTGAAGGACAATGGCTTTGTCTGTGGCGCACCGGTGGGCCGCACCTGCCCGTCCAACGTCTACGTGCCGTCGCCGAACAACGGCAACGTGTTCCCGAACACCGCCAAGCACAGCGCCAACCTGTGGACCACCTACCGCTTCCCGATCGGCCTGACCATCGGCGCTGGTGCGTTCTACTCGGACAAGCAGTACGGTGATGTGGCCAACACCAAGTGGATTGCCAGCTACACCCGCTTCGACGCGATGGCCAGCTACGCGATCCAGGACAACATCAGCCTGCAGCTCAACGTGCAGAACCTGACCGACAAGACCTACTTCACCAAGGCCTATGCCTCGCACTACGCGAGCATCGCCCCGGGTCGCTCGGCCACCCTGGCACTGAACGTGAAGTTCTGATGTAACTTCGCTCCACCACGGCGGCAGGCTCTCCTGCCGCCGTTTTTGTTTCCGGCGATACTCACCCCATGGCGACCCTTACCCCCATCGACAGCGACGCCCTGGCCGAACTGCTGCAGCACGACCCGGCAGCCGCGTTCGCACGCGTGCGCGACGCTGCGCAGGCCGGCCAGGTCGAGGCACAACTGCTGCTCGCGCAGATGCACATGGAAGGCAAAGGCACCGCGCAGGACGCCTCGGCGGCACTGCTCTGGTACGAAACCGCCGCCAACAACGGCGCGCCGATGGCGATGAACATGCTGGGCCGCTGCCACGAACTGGGCCAGGGCACCACGGCCAATCCGGCACTGGCCGCAGTGTGGTACCGCCGCGCGGCCGACACCGGGCTGGACTGGGGCCTGTACAACCTGGCCAACCTGCTGGCCACCGGCCGCGGCGTGCCGCTGGACCGCGCGCAGGCGCTGGCGCTGTACACGCGCGCCGCGCACCTGGGCCACGCCAAATCGATGAACCTGCTGGCCCGCCACCTCGAAGACGGACTGGAGATCGAGCGCGATCCGCAGGCGGCGCTGGACTGGTACCAGCGCGCGGCCGAGGCCGGTGATTTCCGCGGCCAGGCCAACTACGCCTCGATCCTGCTGCAGGCCGGCCACGTCGAGCAGGCCGTGCACTGGCTGCGGCTTGCACTGGCCCACGGCAGCCCGGCGTTCATGGCGCACCTCGTGCCGGAACTGGCCGCATCGCCGCATCCACAGGTGCGCGCCCTGGTCGCACCGCCGTCCCTCTGAGGAGTCCCGCATGCTGCTGCACATCCCCGACATTCTCAGCGCCGACCAGGTGGCCGACTTCCGCCGCCGGCTGGATGCCGCCGACTGGACCGATGGCCGCGAGACCGTCGGCCATCTGGGCGCACAGGCCAAGCACAACCAGCAGCTGCCCGAGGCCTCACCGCTGCGCCGCGAACTGGGCGAGATCATCCTCGTCGCACTGGCCCGGCACCCGCTGTTCTTCAGCGCCGCGCTGCCACTGAAGTACCTGCCACCGCGCTTCAATCGCTACAGCGGCGGCGGCACCTATGGTTTCCACGTCGACGGCGCGGTGATGAACCTGGCCAACGGCGAACAGCTGCGTTCGGACATCTCCTGCACCCTGTTCCTCTCGGCGCCGGACGAGTACGAGGGCGGCGAACTGATCATCAGCGACACCTACGGCGAGCATGAAGTGAAGCTGCCGGCGGGCGACCTGATCGTGTATCCGTCCAGCAGCCTGCACCAGGTGCGGCCGGTGACCCGAGGTGCGCGCGTGGCCTCGTTCTTCTGGGTGCAGAGCATGGTCCGCGACGATGTGCAGCGCCGCCTGCTGTGGGAAATGGACGGTTCGATCGAGCGCCTGCGGCAGACCGGCGGCGACGCCGAAGCGGTGCTGCAGCTGACCGGCGTGTACCACAATCTGCTGCGGCGCTGGAGCGAAGTCTGAGCCTTGCCGGGCCGGCCTGCGACATTTTGGCAATCATTCTCATTTGCAACAGCTAACAGCTCTCATTACAATCACGCCCCGTTGATGCCGGCCACTGCCGGCAGACCCCTGGGGACCCCTGCTTGCTGCGCCCGCTTCGCCCTCGCCCACTCATCCATCGCAAGATGGGCACCGCCATGCGCGGCCAGCGTCCTGCGCTGGCCAGCCTGCTGGCGTGGGTGGCGATGCTGGTACTGCTGATGGGTACTCTGCCGCTGCTCCCAGAGGCCCACGCCGGCAACGCCGCGCAGGCAGTGCAGCCGCCGCTGGAAGAGCGTGGCGGCGAAGCCCCGCTGCAGGAAGAAGCCCCGGCCAAGCTGCGTCGCTGTGCTGCCGCGCCGGTGAAATCAGCCGAGAAGGCACACCCGCCGCTGCTGCTGGCCAGCCAGTGGCTGCGTACCGAACGTGAACTCGTACCCGCCACGCCGGCCATGCCCGGTGTGCGCCCGGACTGGCCGCTGGCCGCTCCGGACACGCCCTGGGCCGACGCGCCCGGGCGCCGCCAGCAACGCGGCCAGGCGCCGCCGCTCGCCTGATCCACGGCCCTGCGTGACCGCCCGCGCGGTCGCGTCAGCGCACCGCTGCCTGCTTCATCCCTGCCGCCCCTGACCGGGCCTCCCCGTGCATGCCGCGCCACTCGCGCCTGGCATTGCACCACCCTGCATCCTTCGAGGTTACTGCCATGGCCCAGCGCCATCGTGTCCGTTCGTCCCTGTCCCGTACCCTGCTGACCAGTGCCGTACTGGCGGCCATGACCGCCCCTGCCTTCGCCCACGGTGACGCTTCCGGCGCGCCGCAGACGCTGGACAAGGTGGTGGTCACCGCCTCCGGCTTTGAACAGAAAGTGGTCGATGCGCCGGCCAGCATCAGCGTGGTCAGCCGCGAAGAGCTGAGCAAGCGCCCCTATACCAGCCTGGTCGACGCCCTGCGCGACGTGGAAGGCATCGACGTCGGCCTGGAAGCCACCGACAAGAACGGCCGCGCCACCATCTCCATGCGCGGCCTGCCGTCCGAATACACCCTGGTGCTGATCGACGGTCGCCGCCAGAGCAACGCCGGTCAGCTGTATCCCAACAACTTCGGCGGTGGCCAGTTCGCCTACCTGCCGCCGCTGGATGCGATCGAACGCATCGAAGTGGTGCGTGGCCCGATGTCCACGCTGTACGGCTCGGATGCAATGGGCGGCGTCATCAACATCATTACCCGCCGCAACCAGGACAGCTGGCACGGCGCGGTCACCCAGGGCTTCACCGTGCAGCAGGACGACCAGTTCGGCGATGCGCGCAGCACCGACCTGTACCTGAGCGGCCCGCTGGTCAAGGATCGCCTCGGCCTGGCCGTGCGCGGCAGCTACTACGACGCCAAGGCATCCAATCCCGAATGGGATGCACTGACCCTGCCCGATGGCACGCTGTGGGAACGCAGCATCGGATTCGGTGGCGGCGGCAAGTCGGTGGCCAACACCAACTGGAACACCGGCGTGCGGCTGAACTTCCATGTCAACGACGACCACGAACTGTGGCTGGACTACGACGTCTCGCGCCAGAAGTACGACAACAGCGAGGGCCAGACCGGCACGCTCGACAGCCTGGCCAGCCTGTGGCGCGTGGGCAACGCGGTGGTCCCCAATCCGAATGGCAGCGGCACGGTCACCCGCCGCGTGGTGCAGCCGCGCGTGGGCTACACCGCCTACCAGCGCTATGAGCGCGACCAGCTGTCGCTGACCCATCAGGGCCGCTACAGCTTCGGCACCTGGCAGACCTCGCTGACCCACAGCAAGAGCAACAACCTCGGCCGCTCGCTGCCGTTGACCCTGGACGAGCGCGCCGGCCTGCAGACCCTGTGGAACGACGTCTGCCGCCGTACCGGCGCGGCCAACAACTGTGCCGCCGGCCGCAACAACGCCCTGGGTGCACTCAACGCCAGCGAACAGGCGCGCCTGCAGGCCTTCCTGCCACGTCCGCTGCGCACCATGGAACTGGAAGGCTACGTGTTGGACACGATGCTCGACCTGGACTTCGGCGCGCACAAGCTCACCGTCGGCGGCCAGTACAACGACACCGACATGGTGGACGGCGTGTTCGGCATGGACGGTGCCGGCTATCGCAGCAACACCAAGCAGAAGCACCGCATGTGGGCGCTGTTCGCCGAGGACAACTGGTCGTTGACCGACACCCTGACCGCCACCTTCGGCCTGCGCTACGACGACCACAACATCTTCGGCAGCCATGTCAGCCCGCGCGGCTACCTGGTCTGGAACGCCACCGACGCATGGACCTTCAAGGGTGGTATCAGCACCGGCTACAAGACCCCGCGTCCGGACCAGTTGTTTCCCGGCATCACCGGCTTTGGTGGCCAGGGCGTGCTGCCGCTGGTGGGTTCGCCGAACCTGAAGCCGGAAACCAGCACCAACTACGAGCTGGCCGCGTACTACGAGGGCCAGCGCTGGGGCTTCAACGTCACCGGCTTCATCAACAAGTTCGAAGACAAGATCGCCAGCGGCGGCACGTTCCCCAACTGTGAGGTTGCACCAGCCGGCAGTGGTTACTGCGTGGACATCGGCCCGGGCTGGGCGTCGCTGGGCTACAGCACGTTCACCCAGAGCGTGAACATCGACAAGGCTGAAACCCGCGGCGCGGAACTGGCCGGCCACGTCGACCTGCTGGACAACCTGCAGCTGCGTGGCAATTACACCTGGACCAGGAGCGAGCAGACCGCCGGTTCCGGCAAGGGTCTGCCGATCACCGGCACCATGCCGGCCAAGCACATGGCCAACGCCAGCCTCAACTGGCAGCTCAACGATGCCATCAGCCTGTCGCTGATCGGCGAAGGCCGCTACGACCGCTACCGCGACACGATCCTCGATGCCGCCGGTGCCAGCCACACCCGCTACTACGAGGACTACACCATCTTCCACCTCGGTGGCAGCTGGAAGGCTACGCAGTGGCTGACCGTCAACGCGCGGGTCAACAACCTGTTCGACAAGAACTTCGTCTCGCAGTCGTGCCTGCTGACCAGCCCCAGCGAATACAACTGCGTGGACGATTACGCCACCAAGGACCAGCGCCGCAGCTATTGGATCTCGCTCAACGCGAAGTTCTGATCGCCGCTCTGGTGGGTGCCGACCTTGGTCGGCACCGTTTCATCCACGCATGGCGTGGATCTACTGCCCGTAGCGACCTTGGTCGGCACCGCTTCATCCACGCATGGCGTGGATCTACCGGTCAGCGGTAGTTGGTAGTGCCGGCCGCTGGCCGGCAATCCCCCTCCAGAGATACACAACGACATCTAATTGCGAGCAATTCTCATCAATGATGTAATGACCAGTATTCATCCGTCCCGAACCGTGCCGTGAGCCGTCCCGCATCTTCCACCGTGCAGCAGCAACAGAGCCGCGGCTTCTGGCTGCGTACCCTGCACCAGTGGCACTGGATCAGCTCGGCGGTCTGCCTGATCGGCATGCTGCTGTTCGCGGTCACCGGCCTGACCCTCAACCACGCCGCGAAGATCGAGGCCAAGCCGCAGGTGCAGAACCAGCACCTGGAACTACCGGCCGGGCTGCTCGGCCAACTGGGCACGCGCGAGGAAGGCAACGCACCGATCCCGCGCCCGGCCCGGGAATGGCTCGACGGTCAGCTGGGTGTCTCCATCGGCGGCCGCCCGGCCGAATGGTCGGCCGAGGAAATCTATCTGTCGCTGCCACGCCCCGGCGGCGACGCCTGGTTGAGCATCGACCGCGAAACCGGCGCGGTGGAGTACGAATCGACCTCACGCGGCGCGGTGTCCTACCTCAACGACCTGCACAAGGGCCGCAATGCCGGACCCGCGTGGGGCTGGTTCCTGGACGTGTTCGCCGTCGCCTGCCTGGTGTTCTGCATCACCGGCCTGTTCCTGCTGCACCTGCATGCGCGGCAGCGACGCATGACCTGGCCGCTGGTCGGCCTGGGCCTGATGATCCCGCTGCTGATCGCCCTGCTGCTGATCCACTGACATTCACCGTGATTTCCATCCGTTTCTCCGGAGCCGCCCCATGCGCGTCACCCTGACCATCGCCCTCAGCGGCCTGCTGGCCACCTCGCCGGCCTACGCCACCACCCTCGACATCAACGTCGAAGTGCCCAAGCTCAACGTGGCCGAATACCACCGCCCGTATGTGGCGGTGTGGCTGGAAGGTGCCGACCAGAAGGTCGCGGCCAACCTCTCGGTCTGGTACCAGCAGACCAGCAACAGCGAAGGCCATGGCACCAAATGGCTGCCCGACCTGCGCCAGTGGTGGCGCAAGAGTGGCCGCACCCTGCAGGTACCGGTGGATGGCGTGACCGGCCCGACCCGCCCTGCCGGCAAGCACGCACTGTCGTTCAGCGACAAGCAGCCGGCGCTGAAGCAGCTGGCCCCGGGCAACTACACCCTGGTGGTGGAAGCGGTGCGCGAAGTCGGCGGCCGTGAACTGCTGAAGATTCCCTTCACCTGGCCGGCCACCGCTGCACAGAACGGCCGCGCGCAGGGCGCCACCGAACTGGGCCTGGTCACCCTCGCCGTCAAACCCTGAGAGGGGACGGAGGGGATCAAGTCGTAATCCCCTTGCCCTTGTCGCATCACCCCGCATTCCACTGGAGTCTTCCGCATGAAGCGCACGCTCGTCCTCGCCGCCGCTCTGGCCGCTGCCCTTCCCTTCTCTGCCCTGGCCCACAAGGCCTGGCTGCTGCCCTCGCAGACCGTGATCGCCGGCAACGCGCCGTGGATCACCGTCGATGGTGCGGTCTCCAACGACCTGTTCTATTTCAACCACGTGCCGCTGCGCCTGGAATCGGTGGTGATCACTGCCCCGGACGGCAGCACCGTGCAGGCGCAGAACGCGGCCACCGGCAAGTACCGCAGCGTGTTCGACGTCGAGCTGAAGCAGCAGGGCACCTACCGCATCGCGTCGGTCAATGACGGCCTGTTCGCCACCTACGAGCAGAACGGCGAGCGCAAGCGCTGGCGCGGCAGCGTCGCCACCTTCGGCGAACTGCCCAAGGACGCAAAGAAGCTGGAAGTGAGCCAGTCGGTCGGCCGCGTGGAGACCTTCGTCACCAACGGTGCGCCGAACGACACCGCGCTGAAGCCCACAAACCGTGGCATCGAGCTGGTCGCCGTCGGCCACCCGAACGACCTGTTCGCCGGCGAGGAAGCCACCTTCCGCGTGCTGGTCGACGGCAAGCCGGCCACCGGCCTGGAGTTCGAGATCGTGCGTGGCGCCACCCGCTACCGCAACGCGCAGGACGAACTGAAGGTCACCAGCGATGCCAAGGGCGAGATCAAGGTGACCTGGCCGGAAGCTGGCATGTACTGGCTGGAAACCGGCACCGAGGACAACAAGACCTCGGTGAAGCAGGCCGCCAAGCGCCGCCTGAGCTACGTGGCCACGCTGGAAGTGCTGCCGCAGTAATGACGTGGACCGCGATGCCGGGCAGCCCCGGCATCGCATCTGCAGCACACCACCATGACCGATCCCCTGCTCGACATCGCCCGCCTCGGTGGCACCACCATGGGCACCACCTGGAGCGTGTCGCTGGTCGCGCCGCGCCAGCGCGACCTGTACCCGCTGCATGCCGGCATCCAGGCGCGGCTGGACGAGGTGGTCGCGCAGATGAGCACCTGGGAGCCCGGCTCGGACCTGAGCCGCTACAACCGCGCCAACGCGGGCCAATGGTGCGCGCTGCCGGCTGAGACCCGCCAGGTGCTGGCCTGCGCACAGGCCATCGCCGCCGCCAGCGATGGTGCATTCGATCCCACCGTCGGCCCGTTGGTGGCACTGTGGGGTTTCGGTGCACATGCCGGCGAACGCCGCCAACCCGATGCCGCCACCGTGCAGGCCACGCGCGAGCGCTGCGGTTGGCAGCGCCTGCAATGGCGCAGCGATGCGCTGCTGCAACCGGGCGGACTGGAACTGGATCTGTCGGCGATCGCCAAGGGGTTCGGCGTCGATCACGTGGCCGCCTGGCTGCGCGATCAGGGCATCGCCGCTGCACTGATCGAGGTCGGTGGCGAACTGGCCGGCTACGGCCGAAAACCGGACGGCCAGCCGTGGCGCGTGCTGGTGGAGTCCGCACCGGAAGAAGACGCGCACACCGAAACACCACCGCGGGTGCTGGCACTGGAGGACAAGGCGGTGGCCACCTCCGGTGATCGCTGGCACCAGTACCAGGCCGATGGCCAGGCCTTCAGCCATAGTCTCGACCCGCGCACCGGTATGCCGGTACGCCAGGTCGCCGCAGCGGTCACCGTGGTCGCCGACGATGCCATGCACGCCGATGCCTGGGCCACCGCACTGACCGTGCTCGGCCACGAACAGGGCATGGCGCTGGCCGAACGCGAAGGCCTGGCCGTGCGTTACCTGCAACGGGCCGCCGTAGGCCCCCGCGAATTCCTCAGCAGCGCCTTCCAGCGCCTGCTCGACGAGCAGGACGCATGAGCGCACGTCCATCGCGCGCGTGGCTCGGCAACGCACTGGCTCTGTTCCTGTTGGCAGTGATCGGCTGGGCGCTGCTGCGGCTGCATCTGGGTGAAGCCTGGTGGCAGGGCGCGCCGCCGGCACGGCGAACGCAGATTGCGATCATCGCCACCGCGCTGTATGCGCTGGCCTGCGCCGCACTGTGGTGGCGTGGGCGACCGCGCGACGATGCTGCCTGTGGCGACGTCGCACCGATCCTGATGGTCTGGTCCAGCCAGACCGGTTTTGCCCGCGAACTGGCCGAACGCAGTGCCGAGGCATTGCGCGGTGCCGGCGTGCCGGTGCGCGTGCGCGGCCTGCATGAGGTCGACGCCACGCTGCTGGCCGACAGCCAGCGTGCATTGTTCATCGCCAGCACCACTGGCGAAGGCGACCCACCCGATCATGCGCTGCCGTTCCTGCGCGGCGTGATGACCTCACCGCCTGCGCTGCAGCACCTGCAGTACGGCGTGCTCGCACTGGGCGACCGCAGTTACGGCCACTTCTGCGGATTCGGCCACCAGCTCGATCAGTGGCTGCGCCAGCACGGTGCGCATCCGCTGTTCGATGCCATCGACGTCGACAACGCCGATCCGGCCGCGCTGCGCCATTGGCAGCAGTTGCTGGGCCAGCTCGGCGGCGGCGCCAGCGAACTGCCCGACTGGAGCCCGGCCGAGTACCAGCCGTGGACGCTGCTGCAACGTGAGCATCTGAACCCGGGCAGCCCCGGCGGCCCCGTGTATTGGCTGCGCCTGCAGCCCCCGGCCGATGCAGATGCGCAGTGGCAGGCCGGTGACATCGCCGAGATCGGCCCGCAGCACGCACCGCACACCGTGCGTGCCTGGCTGGACGCACAACGCTTCGATGCGGATACCGTGCTGGATGACGGGCGGACGTTGCTGGCACGCGTCGCGCGCTCGCACCTGCCCTCATTGGTTCCCCCGGGTGATCTGCCCGCATTGCTGGCGACCCTGCAACCGCTGCCCCATCGCGAGTACTCGATTGCCTCGGTGATGGCCGACGGTGCGGTCGAGCTGCTGCTGCGCCGACAGCTGCGCGCGGACGGCACGCCTGGCATCGGCAGCGGCTGGCTGTGCGACCACGCGGCCATCGGCGAACCGGTGCAGCTGCGCCTGCGCCGCAACGACAATTTCCATGGCGTGCCCGCCGACGTACCGCTGCTGCTGATCGGCAACGGCACCGGCATCGCCGGCCTGCGCGCGCATCTGCACGAACGTATCCGCAGTGGCGCACGACGGACCTGGCTGCTGTTCGGTGAGCGCACCGCCGCGCACGACTTCCACTTCGGTGAAGAACTGCAGGCAATGCTGGCCGACGGCTCACTGGCGCGGTTGGATGCCGTGTTCAGCCGCGACGGCGGCGCGCATCGCTATGTGCAGGACCGGCTGCTGGCCGAAGCGGCAACGCTGCGGCAGTGGGTGGATGAAGGCGCCACGATCCTGGTCTGCGGCAGCCTGCAGGGCATGGCCCCGGCGGTGGATGCGGTGATCGAACAGGTGCTGGGTGTTGCGGGCAAGGAAGCGCTGTTGCTGGCCGGTCGTTACCGGCGCGATGTGTATTGAGGTTGCCGCATCCACGCATGGCGTGGATCTACTGCGCGGCGTGTCCAGGCATGGCAACTACACCCCAGTAGATCCACGCCATGCGTGGATTGAGCCACCGGCGCCCAGGAATCATCCCGCTGCTGCACTGACCCGTATCGCCAACAACTCGCCACCGCCCTGCAACGCGTGCCGCTGACGTTCGCCGGCCGCCAACCACGCGGTATCGCCGGCCCGTAGCGCGGGCAGGCCGCTGTCGGCACCGAACTCTGCCTGACCGGACAGCAGATGCAGCGCCCAGGCCACGCCCGGTTCGCAGAAGAAGAACATCGCGCCCACCAGCGGCCGGTGCAGCAGTTCGGCCTGCAGCAGCTCGCGCTTCCACATCAGGTTGAAGTCGTGGGTGGTGCCATCGACCAGTTCACCGTGCAGGGTTTCCTCGCCGGCAAAGCGCACCCGTCCATGCGGCGGCAGCACCTCGGCAACGCGGCCATCGTCGAAGCGCAGGCGCACGCCATTGCCCTGCAGCAGTACCAGTTCGCGCTCCACGCCGGGGAAGGCGGAGAACGCGGCGTCCTGCTCGATCTCGGCCACCGACAGACGCAGCGCCCAGTCATCCCCCTGCGCAGGCAGGCGCAGGATCTCGCGGGTCCAGCCAAGTCCATTCCGCCAGCGCTCGCGGCGATAGTCCAGGCTGGAAATGACCTGGCTCGGAGTGTGCAGCAGGGAGTCGATGTTCATCCGCGCATTGCATCATGCCGCGCGCCGTCGTGCATCACCGCGTGGCGAGCGTGCCCTGGCCACCGCACCCGCCGGCCAGCAGCTGCGAGTGCTTCAGCCAATCCTGGTCGGGGTAGTAAGCAAACACCATCGTGCCACCACGCAACGCATCGATCAGCGGCTTGGCCACCGACAGCCGCACCGCCGGGCAACCCAGGCTGCGTCCCAGCCGCCCCTGCAGCTGCGCGGTAGCCGGGTTCACGTACGACGCACCATGGATGACGATCGCTCGGTCACGCGCGCGGTCATTGAAGCCCGGTTCCAGGCCGGCCAGGCGCAGCGAATATCCATTGCCGCCCATGTAGGTCTCCTGCGCGGTGAACGCGCCGAGACTGGACATGAAACTGCCGTCGCGGTTGGAGAAGTGCTCGGTGCGGTTCTCGCCGCTGTTGCGGCCATGCGCCACCCATTCCTCGAACAACAGGCGCTGATGGGCCAGGTCGAACACCCACAGCCGCGGCTCGGTGGACGGGCGCGAGTAATCGATCACGCTGAGGCGATCGCCATTGATGCCCAGTTCCGGCCGCTGCAACGCACAGCGCATGGCGTGCGCCGCCAGCTGCAGCACGTGGCGGTCGGCCTTGGGCGCACTGCGCGACAGCAGGGCAGCCAGATCATCGGCAGAGGTGGCGAGGGCGGGCGTCTGTGCCAGCGCCGGGGCGCTGGCCGAGGTCGCCAGCAGGCCGAACGCGGCCAGCCGGCACAGGCGGGATGCAGTCATGGGCACAACGAGGGGACTCAGTTGCCCTTGAGGGTGGACCCTGGCGGCTCGGATTCCAAGACCGGCTGCATTCCGGATTCAGCCGGGCTTGGGCGGACCGCCGGCAGCGAGGTGACCAGCAGGGTCGTGCCCGGCACCAGCACCTGGTACAGCTGGCGAGCGAAATCGGTCGGCAGCGCCATCGGCAGCGAGGGCGTGGCCAGCAGGTCCGGCGTGGCCTGGGCGCGGTCCTGGCCCAGCAACGGGTAGGCCGTCCACTGGTGCAGGCGCTGGTTCACGTCCAGCGGGCTGGGGGTATCGCTGTAACCCTGCCCCATCACGAACAGGGTGGTGCCCTGGAAGGCCGGCAGGGCGTCGGCCTTCAGCGGCGACTCGCCAATCATCACGCCATCGCGCAGCACGTACAGGCGCTGGTCGTGCAGGCTGACCAGGATGCCGACCTGCCCGGCCGGCGCCGCGGCGTCGTCCCACCAGGCCTGTGCCGGGGCTCCGCCCTCGGTCTCCGGCAGGGCCTGGCCGCGCGCGTTCACCGGCGCCAGCACCGACGGATAGGCCAGGGTCATCGGCGAGCTCTTGGCATCGGCCACGACCACGGTATCGCCGCGCTGGGTTTCACTGAACAGCTTCTGCGCGAAGGCCTGCGGCAGGCGCACGCAGCCGTGCGAGGCCGGATGCCCGGGCAGGCTGCCGCCATGCAGGGCGATGCCGTCCCAGGTCAGCCGCTGCATGTACGGCATCGGCGCGCTGTTGTAGAGGTTGGACTTGTGGTCCTTGTCCTTCTGCAGGATGGTGAACACACCGGTCGGCGTCTCGTGCCCGGCCTTGCCCGAGCTGATCGTGGTCAGGCCGATGGCGATACCGTTGCGGTACACGTAGGCGCGCTGCTCATCAAGGCTGACCACCAGCACGATCGGGCCGGTCGGCGAGATTTCCGGATGCCACAGGTATTCGCCCGGCTTGAGGTCGGTCGGTCCGCGTACCTCGGCGGTGGCCGCAGCGGCAGCTGCAGGCTTGGCGGCCGGCGTCGGCGCAGCGGCATGGGCCAGCAGCGGCAGGGCCAGTGCAAGGGCGAGCATCAGGGTCGTGGGGCGGTGCGGAAGCATCCAGCGGGGGTCCTTTCCATGCAGAGCGGCCACCGTACACCATCGGCCCGTGGTGGCCGCGGCAAAACCAGGCGCCGGAAATGAAACTGCCCGGCGACACAGCCATGTGTCGTACCGGGCAATCGTTACGTCCTTGTCGGCCTGCTGCCGCCCCCTCGCATCCTGCGCTGTGGGGGTAGCGTTGCATCCTGCACGCGGCCGCGTCTGTCCTGTTTGTATCTCAGCCCCTTCCACAGGTCTGTGATGCCACCATCCTGGTGAGTGGTGCCGCGTCCTGCGGCGGTCGGTGGTCACGGCCTTCCTGTCCGTGACCGGTGAACCAGCCTCCTGCCGGTTCCGACGATTCCTGCTGTCAGCGCCTCGGTACGGTTCGCACCGGTACCGATCCGGGTACCGGATCCGCCGGCAACAACCTGTTGCCTACGGTGATCCGCTGTCGATTCCGTTCGACGATTGCTTTCCCTATCCCCTTCACCTGCGCCAGGTCCTCGACGCGATGAAACGGGCCGTGTCTGCGCCGGTGCTCGACGATCGCCTCGGCCTTGGCGGCTCCGACCATCGTCAATCCCTGCTGCAGCGCCTGGGCATCGGCGCGGTTGATGTCGATCGGTTCGGCGGCATGCGCCCCAGCGATCCACACGACCAGCACCAGTGCCCTCAACACGACACTCCAAGGCACGACGTGTATCTCCTTGTGGTTCTGACCGTCCCGACCGGCAATCCCGTCGGTAGGAACAGTGTCCGTCACCACATGCACACAGCCTATCGGTTTCCTGGATTTCTAAAAGCCAGCCAAATACCCGACGTGATGTAGGAAAAACCCTACCCACGGCACAGGCGTAGAATGTCGCGATCACAGCCCATGCAATCGGAGTTTCAGATGGACAGCGCCAAGCTCGGCCAATTCGTCAATGACAAGTGGGACAGCGAGATCGTCCCGCAGTTGGTCGACTACATCCGCATTCCCAACAAGTCGCCGATGTTCGACGCCAATTGGGTGCAGAACGGCTACATGGAACAGGCGGTCACGCTGATGGAGAACTGGGCCAAGGCCCAGCAGCTGCCCGGCCTGAAGGTTGAAGTGGTGCGCCTGGAAGGCCGTACCCCGCTGATCTTCCTGGAAATTCCGGCTACCGGCGCCGAAACCGGCGACGACACCATCCTGCTCTACGGCCACCTGGACAAGCAGCCGGAAATGACCGGCTGGGACGACGACCTCGGCCCGTGGACCCCGGTCCTGCGCGGCGACAAGCTGTATGGCCGCGGCGGCGCCGACGACGGTTACGCCATCTTCGGCTCGCTGGCCGCCGTACTGGCGCTGCAGGCCCAGGGCCTGCCGCACGCCCGCTGCGTGGTGCTGATCGAAGCCTGTGAAGAATCGGGCAGCTACGACCTGCCAGCCTACGTCGACCACCTGGCCGACCGCATCGGCAAGCCGTCGCTGGTGGTCTGCCTGGATTCGGGCTGCGCCAACTACGACCAGCTGTGGTGCACCACCTCGCTGCGCGGCCTGACCGGCGGCAACTTCACCGTGAAGGTGCTCAACGAAGGCGTGCATTCCGGCGATGCCTCCGGCGTGGTGCCGTCCAGCTTCCGCCTGCTGCGCCAGCTGCTGTCGCGCATCGAGGACCAGGACACCGGCCGCATCCTGATCGACGGCATGAACGTTGAAATTCCGGCCGAGCGCCAGGAACAGGCCAAGCGCGCCGCCGAAGTGGTCGATACCGAAATCTTCGAGAAGTTCCCGATGGTCGACGGCCTGCGTCCGATGAACGAGGACCTGACCGAGCTGGTGCTCAACCGCACCTGGCGCCCGGCGCTGTCGGTCACCGGCGTCGGTGGCATGCCGGCGTTGGAATCGGCCGGCAACGTGCTGCGCCCGCAGACCTCGGTGAAGCTGTCGCTGCGCCTGCCGCCGACCGCCGATGGCAAGACCTGCGGTGAGCTGCTGAAGGAAGCGCTGCTGCGCGACCCGCCGAACGGCGCGCAGGTCACCCTGGATCTGGAAAAGGCCTCCACCGGCTGGAACGCCCCGGCCATGGCGCCGTGGCTGACCCAGGCCATCGACGACGCCAGCCAGGCCTTCTTCGGCAAGCCGGCGATGTACATGGGCGAAGGCGGCTCGATCCCGTTCATGGGCATGCTGGGCGAGAAGTTCCCGGGCGCCCAGTTCATGATCACCGGCGTGCTTGGCCCGCACTCCAACGCGCACGGCCCGAACGAGTTCCTGCACATCCCGATGGGCAAGAAGGTCACCGCCTGCGTGTCCAAGGTGATCAGCGAGCACTACGCCGCCAGCCTGCGCGGCGAGACCAGCGGTTCGCCGGTGGCTGCCGACAGTGGCACCCGCCACGGCGACCACGGCTGCTGCTGATTACGTCACACCGTGACGGACGCAGTCTGGCCTTGCTAGGCTGCGTCCACCCTTGCTGGAAATCGCGCGCATGAATGGTCTGTTCGGCAGCAGCAGCTGGCTCTACATCATCCTGGTCGGCTTCTTCGTCGGCCTGCTCGGGCGTTTCTTCATGCCCGGCAACAACCGCATGGGCTGCCTGCTGACCATCGTGCTGGGCATCCTCGGTGCGCTGCTGGCCGGCTGGTTTGGCCAGTACATGGGCTGGTACGCCCCCGGTGAGCCGGCCGGTTTCCTCGGTGCGGTGGTGGGCGCGGTGGCCGTGCTGGCCGTCCTGCGCCTGTTCAGCGGCCGCCGCTGAGCGCGCATCCCCTTCCCTTCCTGTTCCCGACGTTGGCGCGCCCGGCGCGCCCGGATATGCCTGCATGACCGAACCCGCCTCCGACCCCCAGCGCAGCGCGCAGCGCCTGCGGTGGGCCCGTACCCAGCTCGATGATGCCAGCGCGGTGGTCGAACGCGCCTCGGTTGATGCCGGCATGCGCAGCTACTGGCGCACCACCAGCACCGGTGGCAGCCACATCGTGATGGATGCCCCGCCGGGGCTGGAAGATCCGCGGCCGTGGATGCGCATGCGCGGCCTGCTGCACGACAACGGCCTGCGTGTGCCCGCGCTGCTGGCACAGGATCTGGAGGCCGGCTTCCTGCTGCTGGAAGACCTCGGCGGCCCGACCCTGGCGAAGATCCTCGACGAGCGCAACGCTGACGAATGGTTCGGCCGTTCGATCGAACAGCTGCTGCGCCTGCAGGCGATTCCGGTGCCGGCCGACTTCGGCCAGTTCGGCGAAGCGCTGCTGCAACGTGATGCCGGCCTGTTCGACGAATGGTTCCTGCAGCGCCACCTGAACCTGGAGCTGGACTGCGGCGAGATCGAAGGCCTGCAGCTGGTGCATCGCCGCCTGATGGACAACGCGCTGGGCCAGGCCCAGCTGATGACCCATCGCGACTACATGCCGCGCAACCTGATGCCGGTCGACGACGGCCCCGCCGTGCTGGATTTCCAGGACCTGGTGCGCGGCCCGATCGCCTACGACGCGGTAAGCCTGTTCAAGGACGCCTTCCTGAGCTGGCCGCTGCAGCGTGTAGACGAATGGCTGGCGCAGTACCACGAGCGTGCGCGCGGTGCCGGCCTGCCGGTGCCCGACCGCGCCACCTTCCTGCGCGATGCCGACTGGATGGGCATCCAGCGCCACGTGAAGATCCTCGGCCTGTTCTGCCGCCTGCGTTACCGCGACAACAAGGGCCATTACCTCGACGACGCGCCGCGCTTCATCGGCTATCTGGATGAAGTGCTGCCACGCTATCGCGAACTGGCGCCGCTGCAGCAGTTGCTGGACGACCGCATCAAGCCAGCACTGGCCGAGTTGGCCGCACCGCTGCGCGTGGCCCGATGAAGGCGCTGGTCTTTGCCGCTGGCCTCGGCGAGCGCATGCGCCCGCTGACCCTGCACACGCCCAAGCCGCTGCTGGAAGTGGCTGGCAAGCCGCTGATCGTCTGGCACCTGGAACGCCTGGCCGCGCTTGGCGTGCGCGAGGTGGTGATCAACACCGCATGGCTGGCCGAGCAGTTCCCGACGATGCTGGGCGATGGCAGCCAATGGGGCCTGCGCCTGCATTTCATGTACGAAGGGCAGACCCCGCTGGAAACCGGCGGCGGCATCCTCAACGCGCTGCCGGTGCTGGGCGACGCCCCGTTCCTGGTGGTGAACGGTGACATCTGGACTGACTTCGATTTCGCCACGCTGCCCCGCGAGCCACAGGGCCAGGCGCACCTGGTGCTGGTCGACAATCCCGCGCAGCACCCGGACGGCGACTACCGGCTGGACGCGCAGGGCCTGCTGCACCACGACCGCCAAGGGCCGTGCCTGACCTACGCGGGCATCGGCGTGTATCGCCCCTCCATCGTGGCCGACTGGCGCACGGTGATCGGCGATGCGCCGGGTAGCGAGCGTGTTCCGCCGAAGTTCTCGGTGGTGCCGCTGCAGAAGCATTTCATGGCGCAGGGGTTGATGACGGGGCAGCACCATCGCGGGCGTTGGACCGATGTGGGTACCGTGGATCGCCTGCGCGCGCTGGATGTTGAGTTGGCGGCGAACGGCTGAGCCCCTCGTGGCTGGACTCATTGAAAGCAGAAGCCGTGCTTGGCCGGTCGGGGTGGGCTGCGCAGGGGACGCTGCAAGTACGTCCATGTAAGCTCGGTCGCCGCATCCATGCGGCTCACGCCCCTGCGCAGCCCACCCCGACCGGCCTCTGACAGTTTCCGTGCGCGTCCAGCCACGGAAGAAAGGAAAGAAAAGCAGAAGCGGGTCGCTTCGCTGCGCTTGCTCTGGTGTCGACCAAGGTCGGCATCCACCAACAGCCGCGGAAACCTGTCGAAGGCGGGGGGCTGTGGGTTTGCGGGGTGTGAGCCGCATGGATGCGGCGACCAAGCCCCCATGGATGGGTTCACGGCGTCCCCGCAAACCCACAGCGCCCCGCCATCCCACGGATAGCCCGCTTTTGACGTTGACGTTGATGTTGCTTCGGCTTCTGCGGGTGCAGGGCGCAGCCCTGCAAACAAACCCCACCCTCAGTAACGAGGCCGGCCTTCTTCCAGCACCTGGCGCAGGAACGGCACGGTGATCCGCCGCTTCGCCGCCAGTGACTCGCGGTCCAGCCAGTCCAGCAGCGTGATCAATCCACCCAGCTCGCGCCCGGTGTGCGACAGCAGCCACTCGATGGCCGCCTCGTCGATCGCCAGCCCACGCCGCAGTGCACGCTCACGCAGCACCGCCGCGCGACCTTCCTCATCCAACGGCTGCAGCAGCACGCGCACGCACTGGCCCAGGCGCGAACGCAGGTCGGGCAGTACCAGCCCCAGTTCTTCCGGCGCCTTCTGCGCCGTGTACAGCACGGTCACGCCTGCAGCGCGCGCGCGGTTGTGGAAATCGAACAGCGCGATCTCGTCTTCGCGATTGCCCGCGATCTCATCCAGGCCGTCCAGCGCCACCAGCTCGCGCACCTCCAGCCCATCCAGCGCCGCACGCACGCGGCCGGCCGCACTGGCCAGCGGCACGTAGGTCGGCAGGCGCCCGGCCTGCTCGGCGCTGGAACACATCGCCAGCGCCTGATGGGTCTTGCCGGTGCCCGCCGCCCCTTCCAGGTAGACCCAGTCGTGGCTGGCGCCCACCGCGATCGCGCGCAGCTGCGCCAGCGCGCCATCCGGCGCGCCGATGAAGGTCTCCAGGCGCTGGTCCCGTGGGTAATGCAGGGCCAGCGGCAGTTGCGGCACACCCATCACTTCAGGTCGGGGCCCTTGTCGTTCGGAATGATGATATGGGGGGCATCGACCACGCCATCAAGCACGATCGCCGGCTTCTCGCCCACGTACAGCTCGCTCTGGCGGTAGCGCTGGTGCGCGTAGCGCAGCAGCACGTTGGTCACCGCCGCCACCGGCAGCGCCAGCAGCATGCCGAGGAAGCCGAACAGCTGGCCGCCGGCCATCACCGCGAAGATCACCGCCACCGGGTGCAGGCCGATCTTGTCGCCGACGATGCGCGGGGTCAGCACGTAGCTTTCCAGCAGCTGGCCCACGGTGAACACCACGCCGACCAGGATCAGCAGCTTCAGGTCGAAGCCCTGCGCCTGCACCAGTGCGGCGATGATCGCCATCAGGATGCCGGTGGTCGCGCCCAGGTAAGGGATGAAGCTGATGAGGCCGGCAATCAGGCCGATCAGCAGGCCCAGCTTCAGGCCAACCAGCGACAGGCCACCGGCATAGATCACGCCCAGCGCCAGCATCACCAGGAATTGGCCGCGGATGAACGCGCCCAGCACCTCGTTGGATTCGCGCGCCAGCGCGCTGATGGTGCCGATCTGGTTGCGCGGAATCACCGACGCGACCCGCTCGACCAGCTTGTCCCAGTCACGCAGGAAGTAGAACGCCAGGATCGGCAGCAGCAGGATGTTGACCACCCAGGTCACCATCGCGAAGCCCGAGCGCGAGACGTAGCCCATGAACGTGGTGGCGAAGCCGCCGGCCTGCTGCCAGTGGCTGCGCACCCATTCGATCAGGCGGTCCGGGTCCAGCCACTGCATCACTTCCAGGCCGGTCTTCTGCTCGAACCAGGGAATGCCCTTTTCCATCAACCACGCCTGTGCCTGCGGCGCGACCGCGATCAGGGTGGTGATCTGGCGCTCGATCATCGGCACTAGCACCAGCAGCAGCGCCACGATCACCAGCACCATCGCCGCGAACACCAGCACCACGCCGGTCATGCGCGAGCGGCCGGTGGCCTCGATGCGGTCCACCAGTGGATCGCCCAGCCAGGCCAGCGCCAGCGCCAGCACGAAGGGAGTCAGGATCGGCGCCAGCAGCCACACCACCCAGCCGACCAGGCCGGCGAACAGGATGTACTTCAGGCGGCGCAGGAACTGCGCGATTTCCGCTTCCGGGGTCAGAGTCATCGCAGGCGGTACTCGTTGCTGACCGGGGCGGCCACCGGGGTACCGGTGGTGTCATCGATCGGCGTCGGCAGGGCCGGCAGCGGTGCGCTCGGCGCCAGCACACCGTTGTCGCCCAGCATGCGGTTGAAGCCGGCCAGGCCGGTGGTCATCTCCAGGCTCAGCTCCAGCTGGCCGGCCGAGGCGTGCAGCGGGGTGACGTTGCGCACCACCGGCACCTCGCGCAGGCCGGCAGCCAGGCGCAGGTAGTCATCGGCACTGTTGATGCCGGTGACCACTACACGGTAGGTGCCGGCCTGGCCGACGGCGGCGCCCGCCTTGGCATAGCGCTTGACCAGCGCATCGGCGGCACCATCGGCACCGGCGGCCATCGCACGCATGGCGTTGGCGTCCTTGCTGGTCCACTTGTTCAGCTCACGGCCGTTGTCGACGAACACCCAGTCCGCCTGCCAGCCACCGTTGGCGCGGTACAGCTTGCCGATCAGCTGCATCGGCGGCGAGTAGCGCGAAGAGGCGCGGGCCACGGCGGCGCTGTCCTGGCGCCAGATGGCACCGGCCAGTGCCTGTTCGGCAGCACCACCGCTGGGCAGGCCCAGCTTGTAGCCGCGCTCGATGGCGCGGTTCAGCAACGGCCGGGCGGCGTTGGCCTGCTGCACGCTGACCAGGCGCGGACCGCTGCCGTCGTCGACGGCCAGCCACAGCACCGGCTTCGGGCGCGGCTGCGGCCACAGCGGCAGGCCCAGCGCCGACACCAGCGAATCGACATCGTCCTCGCGGAAGCGGGCCACCAGCAGGGTACGGAAGCTGGGGGCGCCACTGGCGCTCACGCTCTGGTCCTGCTTGTAGTCGTAGCTGGCCACGTAATCCTTGGCATTGCGCAGCGCCTGCGCCACGCCAGGGCGCGACATCACGCTGCGATCGCCGGACAATTTGCCCAGTACAACGCTCAAGGCGCGGGCCAGGGCGCCGTTGCGGTCGGCTTCGGCTTGGCTGTTGACGGGCACTTCGGCCTCGTACGCGCCAGTGGCGGTGGCAACATCACCCTCGGTGCGCAGGCCGCTCTGGGCCATCGTGGCCACCGGCAGGCTCAGCGCAAGGAGCAGGGTCAGAATCAGGCTGCGGCGCATCAGGACATCCATTGGCTCGACGTATCCGGGGGAATTGTTGCCCGAATACGGCCTTTGCGCCAATGCGGCCTGTTAAAATCGCCCGTTCAACCCCTGCCAGCGCCGACGCCCGTGACCAACACCCCGTCTTCCGCCCCCTCCCCCCTCACCTATCGTGACGCGGGTGTCGACATCGACGCCGGCAACGCGCTGGTCGAGCGGATCAAGCCCCTGGTCAAGCGCAGCTTCCGCCCGGAAGTGATGGGTGGCCTGGGTGGCTTCGGCGCCCTGTTCGACCTGTCCAACACGTACCGCGAGCCGGTGCTGGTGTCCGGTACCGACGGCGTGGGCACCAAGCTGAAGCTGGCCCACCAGCTGAACCGCCACGATACGATCGGCATCGACCTGGTCGCCATGTGCGTGAACGACGTGCTGGTGCAGGGTGCCGAACCGCTGTTCTTCCTGGACTACTTCGCTACCGGCAAGCTGGACATCGACACCGCCGCGGCGGTCGTGGGTGGCATCGCCAACGGCTGCACCGAGGCCGGCTGTGCGCTGATCGGCGGCGAAACCGCTGAAATGCCCGACATGTATGCCCCGGGCGAGTACGACCTGGCCGGCTTCACGGTCGCTGCGGTCGAGAAGAGCGAGCTGAAGGACGGCGCCAGCGTGGCCGCCGGCGACGTGCTGATCGGCATCGCCTCGTCCGGCCCGCACTCCAACGGTTACTCACTGGTGCGCCGCATCTACGACCGCGCCGGTCGCCCGGCCGATCTGGAGCTGGAAGGCGGCGTGAAGCTGGTCGATGCGCTGATGGCGCCGACCCGCCTGTACGTCAAGCCGATCCTGTCGCTGCTGAAGTCGCACGGCGAGGCCATCCACGGCATGGCCCACATCACCGGTGGTGGCCTGACCGAGAACATCATCCGTGTGGTGCCCGAAGGCCTGGGCCTGGACATCCAGGCCTCGTCGTGGACCCTGCCGCCGGTGTTCCAGTGGCTGCAGAAGGAAGGCGCGGTGGCCGACAGTGAAATGTGGCGCACCTTCAACTGCGGCATCGGCTTCGTGCTGATCGTGGCGCCGGACCAGGTGGCTGCAGTGTCCGACGCGGTCAAGGCGCAGGGCCTGGAGCACTGGACCATCGGCCAGGTGGTCACCGCCGAAGGCGCCGAGCGCGTCCACATCGGCTGATCCCGGCAACCCAGGAGCCCGCATGGACGCAACGCCCCCCTTGTCGCCCGCCCCCGTGCCGCCGCCGCTGGCGACGGTACCGGTGTTCAGCGCGCAGGATGCCGATCACCTGCGCATGCTGGCCATCGCGCACTACGTGGTCGGCGCCCTGATCGCGCTGTTCTCGCTGATCTTCATCATCCACATCGTGCTGGGCATCACCGCGCTCACCGGCAACCTGCCGATGAATTCCGGCGGCCAGCCGTCATCGCCGGCCGAGGAACGCCTGTTCGGCTGGATGTTCACCATCGTCGGCTGCGTCATCGTGTTCGGTGGCGTGACCCTGGGCGCGTTCGTGGCCTACGCCGGCCGCTGCCTGACCCGTCGCCGCCGCTATCTGCTGTGCCTGATCGTGGCCGGCTTGGCCTGCCTGTTCACGCCGATCGGCACCGCACTGGGGGTGTTCAGCCTGATCACTCTGCTGCGCCCGCAGGTCAAGGCCGCCTTCGACCTTCCCGCCACGACCGCATGACTGCCTCCGGCAATCCGCCGCCGCTGCCGCATCAGGCCCTGGCGCAGCTGCAGCTGACCAGCCATCTGCAGACGCTGAAAGTGCTGTTCTACGCGTTGGCCGGCTTCCATTGGGTCGCCACAGTGGCGCTCCTCGGCCTCAGCGGCTGGGTGGCCCAGTCACGCGGGCTGGACGATGCCTGGATGCTGACCACGGTCTATGCGTCGATCGCCGGGCTGGCCGCCGTGCTGGGGTTCGTGCAGCTGCACACCGCGCGCCAGCTGTCACATCGCACCGGGCTGGCCTGGTGCCAGCGCGCAGCCTGGCTGGGCGTGCTGGCCGGCCCGCTGGGCATGGCCTTGGCCGCCTATGCCTGGGTGTTCCTGTCCAAGCCTGAAATGGCCGCGCTGTTCGACCGCGGCGACCACCTCAGTGTCTGAACCTGCCGGCAGACGCCCCGTCCTGTCCTGATCGATTTCCCATGTCCGCGCCTGCCCTCCCGACGTCCACTTCGCCCACCACCCACCGCTTCTCGGGGCCCAAGAAGCTGGCCTTTGCCACCGTACTGGCGGTGTTCGCAATCAGCTGGGTCCACCCGCTGTGGCCTACCGAACAGGCCCTGCACAGCACCCTGACCGTGATCGGGCTGGCCGCGCTGCTGTGGGTCGACCGTCGCGGCGGCTGGCTGGGCAACGGCGCCTTCATCGCCATCTGTGGCTTCATCGCGCTGCACTGCGTGGCGGCGCGCTGGCTGTATTCCAACGTGCCCTACGACGCTTGGGCGCAGGCGCTGACCGGCTGGTCGCCGAATGCGGCCTTCGGCTGGCAGCGCAATCACTTCGACCGCCTCATCCACTTCCTGTTCGGCGTCTGCTTCACTCCCGCGCTGCTGCAGCTGGCGCGCCATGCGTGGCCCGCGCTGCGCCTGGGCCAGGCCTTCACTCTGGCGGTGATGACGGTGATGTGTGCCAGCCTGGTCTACGAATGGTTCGAGTGGGCCATCGCGCTGGCGCTGTCGCCGGATGCCGCCGAGGCCTACAACGGCCAGCAGGGTGACATGTGGGATGCGCATGCCGACATGCTGATGGCGACCGTCGGCAGCCTGCTGACGTGGCCACTGATCCGTCGGAGTTCCCTGCAATGACCGCCCCAACCCGCATCGCCGTGCTCGCCTCGGGCCGCGGCAGCAACCTGCAGGCCATCCTCGACGCGATCGGCAGCGGCCGCCTGCCGGCCGAGGTGGTCGGCGTGTTCTCCGACCGCCCTGCTGCAGAGGCCCTGCAGCGCGTCGCACCGAACCTGCGCTGGGCACACGCACCGAAGTCCTTCAGTGACCGCGCCAGCTACGAGCAGGCGCTCGGCGATGCGCTGGCCGCAGTACAGCCGGACTGGATCGTCTGTGCAGGCTACATGCGCATCCTCGGCGCGGCCTTCGTACAGCGCTTCGATGGCCGGCTGGTCAATATCCATCCGTCGCTGCTACCGCTGCACAAGGGCCTGGACACCCATGCCCGGGCGCTGCAGGCCGGCGATGCCGAGCACGGCGCCAGCGTGCACCTGGTGGTGCCGGAGCTGGATGCCGGAGCCGTGCTGGCGCAGGTACGTGTACCGGTGCAGCCAGGTGATGACGCGCACAGCCTGGCCGAGCGCGTGCTGGCGGTGGAGCATCCGCTGCTGATCGCCACCCTGCAGCTGTTGTGCGAGGGCCGCCTGGCTGAACGGGAGGGTCAGCCCTGGCTGGACGGTCACCCCCTGTTTAGCCCCTTGGCCCTAGATTCCGCCGGAAACCTGAACCGGTAACGCCCTTGCACACGCCCTGCTGACTGCGGGGCTGGCATCCTGCCCCCCTCCTGCGGTCCCTGTCCTCCATGAAGACCACGACCCTGCTGTCCACTTCATTGCTGCTGTCGCTTGCCGTGTTCCCCGGCGTGGGCTGGGGACAGGCACCGGCGCCCGCCACCCCGCCGGCACCGGTGCCCGCAGCGCAGCCGCCTGCCGAGGCGCCGGTCGTACCGATGCCACCGGCACTGGCCTGGGAGCCACCGCCGCTGCAGCCATTCAGCGCCACCTACCAGGCCTTCTACAAGGGCAAGGAAGCGGGCGATGCCAGCATGCAGGTCACCCACACCGGCGGCAGCCAGTGGCGGGTGGACATGCAGGTGGTCGGCCGCCGCGGCTTTGCCAGCGTGCTGGGCCTGAACATCGAACAGAGCACGGTGTTCGAGGAGCGCAGCGGCGTGTATGCGCCGCTCAGCCAGAGCACGGTGCGCAAGGGCCTGTTCCTGGGCAAGAAGGCGGTCGGTACCTACAACTGGCAGGCCGGCACCGCGCAATGGACCGGTGACGTCAAGAAGGAACGCGCGCAGCCGATCCCGCTGCAGGCGGGCGACCAGAGCGCACTGCTGATCAATCTGGCGATCATGCGCGATGCCCGCCCGGGCGCCGCCATGCACTACCGCTACGTGGACATGGGCAAGGTCCGCGAACACGACTACCAGGCCGCGCCGCAGACCGAGAACGTCGAGGTCGGCGACCTGTCCTACAACGCGCTGCGGGTCTACCGGACCAACGGCGGCAGAAACGAAACCATTCTCTGGATCGCCAACGGTGTCCCCACCCCGGTGCGCATCCTGCAACGCGAAGACGGCGAAGATCGCGTCGATCTGCGCCTGATCGAATACCAAGGAGTCTGAGCATGAACACCCTGACCCGCCCCCTCACCTGGATCGCAGCCGCTGCCCTGACCGTGGCCAGCCTGCCGGCCATGGCCCTGGAACCGTTCAAGGCGGATTACCTGGCCAGCTACATGGGCATGCAGGCCAACGGCACCATGACCCTGGCCAGCGAAGGCAGCAACAAGTGGCGCTACAGCCTGCAGGTGAAGAACCAGCTGGCCGACCTCAGCCAGAGCACGGTGTTCGAGGAAGTCCGTGGCCAGCTGCGCCCGCTCAGCAGCCAGGACCGTTCGGCGCTGCTGGTGAAGAAGCGCAACGTGCAGGCCAACTACAACTGGACCAGCAACCAGGCCACCTGGACCGGCGACATCAAGCCGGACCGTGCGGGCCCCATCGCGCTGAAGGCGGGCGACATGGACGCGCTGCTGATCAACCTGGCGATCGCCCGTGACCTGGCCGCCGGCAAGCCGCTGACCTATCGCATGGTCGACGAAGGCCGCATCAAGAACATGACGTACCGCGTGATCGGCAAGGAGTCGATCACCGTGGGCGGCAAGAGCTACGAGGCCACCAAGGTCTCGCGCGCCGACGGCAACAAGGAACTGATCGCCTGGATCGTGCCGGAGTTCCCGGTGCCGGCGCGCATGCTGCAGCGCGAGAGCGGCCGCGATGCGCTGGACCTGACCATCAAGGCGATGAACTGACCGGAGATCCACGTCATCCACGCATGGCGTGGATGGGTGGATCCCAAAAAGAAACTCCCGCTTTCGCGGGCGTTTTCTTATTTCTTCGCTTCGGCCGGTTTCTCTTCGGCCGCCTTGAACTCGGTGCGGCAGTCCACGCGGATCTGCTCGCCGGTGCTGCGCCAGACGAAGGTGCGGCAATGACGGTTGCCGTCCTGGCTGTCGTTCACTGCGACCGCATAGAACGACTCGATGATTTCATCACGCGTGACCGTGCCATCGCCATTCCAGTCCATGTCCTTCTGCTCGATGCCCCGGGTGATGGCGATGTTGGCGTACCAGGCATAGCCCAGCCACGCCAGCACGATCAGCACCAGGGCCAGCAGCGCCTTGCGACGCGGGCTGAACTTGCCGCGCAGGATCATGGCACGCGCCCGATGGTGGCGCCGAGCGAAGACAGCTTCTCTTCGATGTTCTCGTAGCCACGATCAAGGTGGTAGATGCGGTCGATGGTGGTGTCGCCGCTGGCCATCAGGCCGGCCAGGATCAGCGACGCCGACGCACGCAGGTCGGTCGCCATCACCGGTGCACCGCTCAGGTGCTCGCTGCCACGCACGATGGCGGTATGCCCTTCGACCTGGATGTCCGCACCCAGGCGCAGCAGTTCGTTGACGTGCATGAAACGGTTCTCAAAGATCGTTTCGTTGATCACGCCCACGCCGTCGGCCACGCAGTTGAGCGCCATGAACTGCGCCTGCATGTCGGTCGGGAATGCCGGGTACGGCGCGGTGGTCAGGTTGACCGCCTTCGGCCGCTTGCCCTGCATGTCCAGGGTGATGGTGTCGTCGGTGGTCTCGATCTTCGCACCGGCCTCGACCAGCTTGGACAGCACCGCGTCCATGGTGTTCGGGCGCGCACGGTTGACCGTGACCTTGCCACCGGTCATCGCTGCGGCGACCAGGAAGGTGCCGGTCTCGATGCGGTCGGGCAGCACTTCATGGCGGCCACCGGACAGGCGCTCGACGCCTTCGATCACCAGGCGGGCGGTGCCCAGGCCTTCGATCTTCGCGCCCAGCGCGATCAGGCAGTGCGCCAGATCGGTCACTTCCGGTTCCATCGCGCAGTTGTCGAGGATGGTGGTGCCTTCAGCCAGCACCGCACCCATCAGCACGTTCTCGGTGCCGGTGACGCTGACCATGTCGAAGGTGAAATGGCCGCCCTTGAGGCGCTTGGCGGTGGCCTTGATGAAGCCGTTCTCGACCACGATCTCGGCACCCAGCGCCTGCAGGCCCTTGATGTGCTGGTCGACCGGACGCGAACCGATCGCGCAGCCGCCGGGCAGCGACACTTCGGCCGCGCCGAAGCGGGCCAGCAGCGGGCCCAGCACCAGGATCGAAGCGCGCATGGTCTTGACCAGCTCGTAGGGTGCCACGTGCTGGTTGACCGAGCGCGGGTCGACCACGATCGCGCTGCCGCGCGACAGCGTGCCCTGGTCGATGGTGACCTTGGCGCCCAGCTCGCCCAGCAGCTTCACCGTGGTGACCACGTCGTGCAGGTGCGGCACGTTGGTGATCTCCACCGGCGCATCGGCCAGCAGGGTCGCGCAGAGAATGGGGAGGACGGCGTTCTTGGCGCCGGAGATGCTCACTTCACCGTGCAGCGCAGCGCCGCCGGTCACAACGATCTTGGCCATGTATTCGGGATCTTCTGCGGTTCAGCCGGCTTCGGCCGGGGTCACGGTTTTCAGCGCCAGCGCGTGGATCGCGCCGCCCATCAGGTCGCCAAGCGTGGCATACACCATGCGGTGGCGGGCCAGCGGCATCTTGCCGGCGAAGGCCTCGCAGACCACGGTCGCTTCGAAATGCACGCCATCGTCGCCCTGCACGTCGGCGCGGGCGCCAGGCAGGCCGGTTTCGATCAGATTGCGGATGGTGTCGGCGTCCAACGGGCTTTCCTAATAAAATGTGCGTCCATTCTACTTCCGCTGCGTGGCGTCCGCATGGCCAAATCCCTGTTGCCCCCCCGTTCCGTCGACCCTGCCGGCCTGGTCGCCAGCGGCCGCCGCGTCTTCGAGATCGAGCGGCAGGCGCTGGATGCCGTGGCCGACCGCCTTGGCGAGGCCTTCCAGCAGGCCTGCCAGGCGATCCTGGCCAGCCGCGGGCGGGTGGTCGCCACCGGCATGGGCAAATCCGGGCATATCGCCCGCAAGATCGCCGCCACCCTGGCCTCCACGGGTACGCCCGCGTTCTACGTGCACCCGGGCGAAGCCGGCCACGGCGACCTGGGCATGATCACCGAAGACGACGTGGTGCTGGCCCTGTCCTATTCGGGCGAGTCCGACGAGGTGCTGATGCTGCTGCCGGTACTCAAGCGCCAGGGCAACGTGCTGATTTCCATGACCGGCCGCCCGCAGTCCAGCCTCGCCACCGCCGCCGACATCCATCTGGATGTGAGTGTGCCGGCCGAGGCCTGCCCGCTGGCGCTGGCGCCGACCTCCAGTACCACCGCCTCGCTGGCGATGGGCGATGCGCTGGCTGTGGCCCTGCTCGACGCACGCGGCTTCACCGCCGATGACTTCGCCCGCTCGCACCCGGCCGGCAGCCTCGGCCGCCGCCTGTTGCTGCACATCACCGACGTGATGCACACCGGCGAGGACCTGCCCAGCGTGGGCGCCGACGCCAGCCTCAGCGAAGCGCTGATGGAAATGAGCCGCAAACGGTTGGGCATGACCGCCGTGGTCGATGCCGACGGCGTACTGATCGGCCTGTTCACCGACGGTGACCTGCGCCGTGCGCTGGACAGCGCGCTGGACGTGCGCGCCGCAAAGATCGCCGATGTGATGACCCGTAACCCGCGCACCATCGGTGCTGACCAGCTCGCGGTCGAGGCGGCCCGGCAGATGGAAACCCAGAAAATCAATGGCCTGATCGTGGTCGATGGCCAGGGCCGCGCGGTCGGCGCCCTGAACATTCATGACCTGTTGCGGGCCCGGGTGGTTTAACCGACAGTCCATCAACCCCATTCAGTCTGTAACGCCGCACCTGCCCCCAACGAGCCTGCCGCCCTGATGCCCTGGTCCCCCCTGCCCGCCTTCCCCGCCCACCTGCATGCCGCCGCGGCCCGTATCCGCCTGGCCTGCTTCGACGTGGACGGCACCCTCACCGACGGTCGGCTGTACTACGACAAGGACGGCAACGAGAGCAAGGCGTACTTCGTGCAGGATGGCCTGGGCCTGAAACTGCTGCAGCAGCACGGTATCCACCCCGTGCTGATCACCGCGCGCAACAGCCAGTCCGCGCTCAAGCGCGGCGCCGACCTCGGCATCGACACCCAGATCGCCGTGGGCGACAAGCTGGCCAGCGTGCAGGCGCTGTGCGCGCAGCACGGCATCGGCCTGGAACAGGTGGCGTTCATGGGCGATGACCTGCCCGACCTGGCGCCACTGGGTGCTGTCGGCCTGGCGGTGGCCCCGGCCAACGCCCATCCGTGGATCGCCGAGCGCGTGCACTGGCAGACCCGTGCCGAGGGCGGGCTGGGCGCCGCACGTGAGCTGTGCGACATCCTGCTGGCCGCCCAGGGCCATGTGGACGCCGTGCTGGCGAGGTTCGGCGCATGAACCTGCCCACCCTGAACTGGCGCACCGTGCTCGGCATCGGCCTGCTGCTGGCCGCCCTGCTGAGCAGTTGGGCGGCGCTGCGCAACCGTGACAAGGGCCCGGCCAGTGGCGGCCAGGAAGTCGGCGTGGATTACATCCTGCATGACTTCCAGATCGTCGCCCTGGATGAGCACGGCAAGGAATCGACTACCCTGCGTGCGCCGCTGCTGGAGCGCCAGCGCGGTGACCAGACCATCAACATCGCCACGCCGCTGTTCGAGATGCCGGACAAGGATGGCAAGCACTGGACCCTGCGTGCCGAGACCGGCTGGCTCAGTGCCAAGGGCGACGAGATGAAGCTGCGCGGCAATGTTGCCGGCGACAGCCCGGCCGGCCCGGGCACGGTGCCGACCACCTTCCGCACCGATCATCTGGACGTGTTCCCGAAGGAAAACCGCGCCCGCACCGACGCCCTGGTGACCATGACCCGCCCGGGCATGGAACAGTCCGGCGTCGGCTTCGAAGTGGATTCGAAGAACAACACGTATCATTTCCTCAGCCAGTCCAAGGGCCGCTACACGCCCAAGCACTGATTCCGCCGCCAGCCTGCGACGTCTCCGGACAGGCGCAGGGCCGGCAGCCCCATCCGCCCGCCCCCGGCCCGCCCGGGCGGCCTCCACCGGTAGAACGGACCCCGATGAAGATTCCCTTTGCCGCCGTACTCGCGCTCGGTCTTCTTGTCCCCAGCGCCGCCTTCGCCAAGTCCACCGACCGCAACGAAGACATGCACATCGATTCCGGCGCCCAGTCGGGCATGCTCACCGGCGACGGCAAGACCGTGCTGTCGCAGGGCGTGATCATCACCCAGGGCACGCTGGACCTGCGCTCGTCCGAGGCCGAGATCTACCTCAAGGACGGCGAGGCCGTGCGCGTGGTGTTCACCGGCAAGCAGGCCAAGATGAAGCAGCAGCTCGATGACGGCACCTGGATGGACGCGCTGGCTGATCGCATCGATTACGACATCAAGACCGAGATCATCACCCTGACCGGCAACTACAAGGTCACCAGCGCCCGCGGCACCAATGCCGGCCAGCGCATGGTCTACAACACCCGCACCGGCGAGATGAACTCCGGTGGTGACGGCAGCCGCGTGCGCACCGTCATCCCGCCGAAGAACAAGACCCCGGCCGCGCCTGCGGCACAGCCCAAGGCCACCACGCCGGCGCAGCCGGCCGGGGGCAGGAAGTAATGCTCGTCGCCAAGGGCCTGCGCAAGAAGTACAAGCAGCGCGAAGTCGTCAAGGACTTCGGGTTGACCCTCGACGCCGGTGAAGTGGTCGGCCTGCTCGGCCCCAACGGCGCCGGCAAGACCACCTGCTTCTACATGATCGTCGGCCTGGTTGCGGCTGACGCTGGCAGCATCGTGCTCGATGGCAAAGACATCACCGGCGATCCGATGTATACCCGCGCCAAGCAGGGCGTGGGCTACCTGCCGCAGGAACCCTCGGTGTTCCGCAAGCTGACCGTGGCCGACAACATCCGCCTGGTGCTGGAACTGCGCGAGGACCTCGATTCGAAGGGCCGCGAGCGCGAATTGAACAGCCTGCTCGACGAACTGCAGCTGGGCCATGTCGCCGACCAGCTCGGCGCCAGCCTGTCCGGTGGCGAACGCCGCCGCTGCGAGATCGCCCGCGCCCTGGCCGCGCAGCCGCGCCTGATCCTGCTCGACGAACCGTTCGCCGGTGTCGACCCGATTTCGGTCGGCGAGATCCAGCGCATCGTCACCCATCTCAAGCAGCGTGGCATCGGCGTGTTGATCACCGACCACAATGTGCGCGAGACCTTGGGTATCTGCGACCGCGCGTATATCCTCGCCGAGGGCAGCGTGCTGGCCCAGGGTTCGCCGGAGGCGATCCTGGACAATGCCGACGTGCGTCGGGTCTACCTTGGGGATTCCTTCAAGCTGTGACTGCGGTCGCCGGGTCCCTTTCCTTCCTTTCGGCACAGGCATGAAGACTCGGCTGCAGACATCGTTGGGACAGCACCTGGTGCTCACGCCCCAGTTGCAGCAGGCGATCAAGCTGCTGCAGATGTCCACCACCGAGCTGGAGCTGGAAATCGCGCAGGCGGTGGAAAGCAATCCACTGCTGGACTGGGCCAACAGCAGTGACAGCAGCAGTACCGCCAACGAAGCCGGCGATGGCAACGACAGTGATGCCCCCGCAGAACGCACCGATGCCGGTGACGATTGGGCGCCGGCCGAACTGGACTGGAGCGCGGCCGGCAGCGGTGGCAGCTTCGACGATGACGACGACAACGGCAGCGCTGCCGAGCGCGTAGCCGAAACCGAAACACTGGCCGACCATCTGCTGTGGCAGCTGCATCTGTCGCATCTGTCCTCGCGTGATCGCAGCATCGGCGCGGCACTGATCGATGCATTGGACGACGACGGGTACCTGCGCGAGCCGCTGGCCACCATCGCTGAAACCCTGTTGCCGGCGATCCACGCCGACGAGGACGAGATCCTCGCCGTGCTGCATCGCATCCAGCGCTTCGATCCGGTGGGTGTGGCTGCACGCACGCTGGGCGAATGCCTGCTGCTGCAGCTGGATGTGCTGGCCGGCGACACGCCCGGCCTGATCCTGGCGCGGCAGATTGCCGCAGGCCCCTTGGAACGGTTGCCGCGCAGCGGCGTCGCCGGGCTTGCCCATGAGTTGAAGCAGCCGCTGGACGAGGTCGAGACTGCCGTGGCGCTGCTGCGCTCGCTGGACCCGCGCCCGGGCACGCAGATCGCACCGCTGTCGCAGGACACCTATGTGGTGCCGGACGTGGTGGTGTGGCGGCAGAACGGTGTGTGGCGCGCGGCGCTGGCCGCGCATGCCGGACCGAAGGTGGTGATCCACCGCGGCTACGAACAGCTGATCCGACGCTGTGGCGACGCCGATGCCGGCTACCTGCGTGCCCAGCTGCAGGAAGCGCGCTGGCTGCTGAAAGGGCTGCAGCAGCGTGGCGAAACCCTGCTGCGCGTCGTGCGCAGCCTGATCCTGCAGCAGGCCGGCTTCCTTGAATTCGGTGAGCAGGCGCTGCGTCCACTGACCCTGCGCGAGATCGCCGCCGAGCTCGGCCTGCACGAATCCACGGTCTCGCGCGCGATCGCCCGCAAGCACGTGCGTACCCCGCGAGGCACCCTGCCGCTGCGCGCCTTCTTTGCCTCCGGCATCGATACCGAGGGCGGCGGCGAGGCGTCCAGCACCGCCATCCAGGCGATGATCCGGCGCCTGATCGACGACGAGAACCCGCGCAAGCCGCTTTCTGACGCCAAGCTGGCTGACCTGCTCAAATCATCGGGAATTCCAGTAGCGCGGCGCACCGTGGCGAAGTATCGTGAAGCCATGAACATTTCCGCCTCGCACGAAAGGGTCAGAATCGCTTGACGCGCCGCCGCGCCCGGCGGAGAGGTTCATTGGCACATCCGAACACAGGAGAAACCCGATGCGCATCGAAACGTTTGGCAAAGATGTCGAAGTCACCCCGGCCCTGCAGTCCTATGTAGAGGAGAAGCTGGCCCGGATCGGCAAACACTTCGACCAGCACTGCGAAGCGCGGGTGACCCTCAAGCTGCAGAAGACCGAACACCACGTCGACGCCAGCCTCAACATTCCCGGCCAGACCCTGCACGCCGAGGCCAATGCCCAGACCATGTATGCCGCGATCGACCTGCTTGCGGACAAGCTTGACCGCCTGGTGATCAAGCACAAGGAGAAAAAACAGCAGCACGCGCCGCTGCCGGTGGGCGACAATGGTGGCTGATCGCCACCGTTCCCCGCAGACATGCCCCTGACTGACCTCCTGGCGGCCGTGCAGACCCAGCTCTGCACGGCCACCGACCGCGACAGCGTCCTGCAGGCCGCCGCCGGGTTGCTGGCCTGCCGCCAGGCCAACGCCGAACAGATCTATCTGAACCTGTGCCAGCGCGAAGCGCTGGGCAGCACCGTGATCGGTCACGGCATCGCCATTCCCCACGGCCGCGCGCCAACCCTGGACCGCCCCCGCGGCGCCCTGCTGCGGTTGGCCACCCCGGTCGACTTCGGCGGCGACGAGCCGGTGGACCTGGTGTTCGCCATGGCCGTCCCCGCCCACTACACCCACCAGCACCTGATGCTGCTGTCCGAGCTGGCCGAGCTGTTCTCCGCGCCGGACATCCGCCAGGCCCTGCGCGAAGCGGGCGATGCCCGGGCCCTGCGCGAGGCGCTGGACATGACCCCACCTGCGAGCGCCGCATGAATACCAGCATCACCGCCCGTGAACTGTTCGAACAGCAGCGCGAGCGGCTGGGGCTGCGCTGGGCTGCCGGCAAGTCCGGCGAGAAGCGCGAGCTGGAGGCCGGCAACACGGTCTCGCGGCGCCCCTCGCTGGCCGGCTACCTCAACGCCATCTATCCCAACAAGGTGCAGATCCTGGGCACCGAGGAACTGTCCTGGCTGGATGCGCTGGAACCGCGCCAGCGTTGGGAGACCATCGAAAAGATCATGCAGTCGCACCCGCTGGCGCTGGTGCTGACCCGCAACCAGGCGTGCCCGGAAGACCTGCGTGCCGCCGCGGATGAATCCGGCACGCCGCTGTGGCTGTCGCCCAAGCGCGGCCACGAACTGCTCAACCACCTGTCCTACCACCTGGCGCGTACGCTGGCGCCGCGGGTGATCCTGCATGGCGTGTTCATGGAGATCTACTCGATCGGCGTGCTGATCACCGGCGAGGCCGGATCGGGCAAGAGCGAGCTGGCGCTGGAACTGCTCAGCCGTGGCCATCGCCTGGTCGCCGACGATGCCCCCGAATTCACCCAGATCGCGCCCGACGTACTCGACGGCACCTGCCCCGAGCTGCTGCAGGACCTGCTGGAAGTGCGCGGCCTGGGCGTACTGAACGTGCGCGAGATGTTCGGCGACACAGCTGTAAAGAAGAACAAGTACCTTCGGCTGATCGTCCACCTGACCAAGCCGATGACCGAACCCACCCCGCATGGCTACGAGCGCCTGACCGGCGACTCGGGCACCCGCCATGTGCTGGACCTGGATGTTCCGCTGATCACCCTGCCGGTGATGCCTGGCCGTAACCTGGCCGTGCTGACCGAAGCCGCCACCCGCCTGCATATCCTGCGTACCAAGGGCATCGACCCGGCGGCGATGTTCATCGCCCGCCACAGCAACCTGCTGGAACGGCGAACGCCCTGATTCCCCTGCCCTTCGAAGAGCCTGTCCATGAGCACCGCAACCCCCTCCGCCCCGACCCTGATCATCGTCAGCGGCCTGTCCGGCTCGGGTAAATCCGTCGCCCTGAAGACCTTCGAGGACCAGGACTACTACTGCTCGGACAACCTGCCGATCCACCTGCTGCCTGACTTCGTGCGCAGCCTGCTGGCCAACCACGACGGCAGCGCGCCGCGCCGGCTGGCGGTGGGCATCGACGTGCGCGGCCAGGCCGACCTGAGCCAGCTGGGCGACTGGCGGCAGCTGGCCACCGACGCCGGCGTGGAAGTGAAGGTGCTGTTCTTCGAGGCCAGCGATGAAACGGTGCTCAAGCGCTATGCCGACACCCGCCGTCGCCATCCGCTGAGCCAGCTGGGCCTGTCGCTGCCCGAAGCGATCGCCCGCGAGCGCGAGCTGACCGCACCGCTGCGCCGCGAGGCCGATGCGGTGATCGATACCAGCAACCTCAACGTGCATCAGCTGCGGCGGCGGATCATCACCGAGTTCACGATGGACCATGCCACCGGCCTGTCGCTGCTGTTCGAATCGTTTGCCTACAAGCGCGGCGTGCCGGCCGAAGCGGACTTCGTGTTCGACGCGCGGGTGCTGCCCAATCCACACTGGGACCCGGACCTGCGCGCGCTCAGCGGCCGTGAGCCTGGCGTGCGTGACTACCTGGAAGCGCAGCCGGACGTGCAGCGCTACCTGGCCCAACTGATGGATTTCCTCGATATCTGGCTGCCGAAGCTGGGGGATGGCACCCGCAGCTACGTGACCGTGGCGTTCGGCTGCACCGGTGGCAAGCACCGTTCGGTGTTCCTCGCCGAGCGCCTGGCCCGGCATGCCCGCGAGATGGGCTGGGAAGACGTGGCCACGTACCACCGCGAACAGGATTGAGGGTGGTCGGCCGGGCTGCGCCCGGCACCCGCTGGTAGTGCCGGCCGCTGGCCGGCAACAGCAACAGCAAAAGCAAAAGCGGCATTCCGTGGGATGGCGGGGCGATGTGGGCAGGCAGGACACGCCGTGAACCCCTCCCTGGGGGCTCGATGGCGCCATCCATGGCGCCAACGGTCCTGCCTACCCACACCGCCCCGCCTCTGACAGATTCCGTGTGCTGTTGGTGGGTGTCGACCTTGGTCGACACGATCCACGCCATGCGTGGATGAATCTCGGTCAGGCATAGAAAAACGGATGGGGTCGGATCCCTTTTCCAGGGGAAAAGGGCTTTGACCCTGGCAACACTGAATACGGGACACAGTGCCCCTCTCCTGCTGCTATCGCCAATTCACCTTGACCTGTTAACGTGCAGTAATGACCTGTGGCATTCTCCTCGTAACACATCCCGGGGTCGGCACCGCCCTGCTTGACGTGGCGACCCGGCTCCTGCGGCAGTTGCCGCTGAAAACCGAAGCTTTCGAAGTACCGTTCGACGCAGACCTGGATGCTCTTCTCCCGCTTGCCTCGGCCGCTCTGCGGCGGGTCGATGGCGGTGAAGGTGTGCTGATCCTGACCGACCTGTACGGCGCCAGCCCCGCCAACCTTGCCGGGCAGCTGGCCCGTCTGGGGACCCCGGTTCGCCGGGTGTCGGCGCTGAGCCTGCCGATGTTGCTGCGGGTGATGAATTATCCGGAACAGGGACTGGATCAACTGCCCGCCACAGCCGCGGCGGGTACCCGTAATGGAGCGATAGTCGACGATGCTTGAACGAGAACTCACCGTGAGCAACCGCCTGGGCCTGCATGCCCGGGCCACCGCCAAGCTGGTGCAGACCCTGGCGCCGTTCCGCTGCAACGTGACCATGGCCGCCAAGGGCCGTGAGATCAACGCCAAGAGCATCATGGGCGTGATGCTGCTGGCCGCCGGCCAGGGCACCCCGGTCACGGTGCGCATCAACGGCGAGGACGAAGCCGCCGCGATGGAAGCGGTGGTCGGCCTGTTCGAACGCCGCTTCGACGAGGACAGCTGAGCGTGCCACGCGCGCGTGCCGCCCAGGTCCCTTCCAGCCAGCGGCCGGTACAGCTGCTGGCCGGGCACGGTGCTGCCCGTGGCGCGGCGATGGGCCGGGCACGGGTGCGCCTGCCGCATGCGCTGGAAGTGGCCGAGCAGCGCATCGCCGCCCATCAGATCGAGGCCGAACTGGCCCGCCTGCACCGGGCGGTGGATGCCGCGCGCACGGAAATGCACGAGCTGCGCCAGCGCCTGCATGGCGCCTTGAACCAGGAAGTGGGCGAGTTTCTCGACCTGCATGCCCTGCTGCTGGACGATCCCGAGCTGTTGTTCGGGCTGGACGAACTGATCCGCAGCGGCCCCTACAGCGCCGGCTATGCACTGCGCCTGCAGCGTGACCGCCTGGCCAAGGTCTTCGATGGCATGGACGATGCCTATCTGAAGAGCCGCATGGACGACCTGGACCATGTGATCGGCCGCATCCACGCCTTCCTGCAGCCCGAACGGCCGCCGGTGATGAAGGGCCTGGCCGGGGAGATCCTGGTCTGCGACAACATCGCCCCGTCCGAGCTGGCGCAACTGCAGGCGCAGGGCGTGGTCGGCATCGTCACCGCCGCCGGCAGCGCGCTGTCGCACAGCGCCATCCTGGCGCGCAGCCTGCACCTGCCCCTGATCGTCAACGTGCCGCAGCTGCTCAGCCGCATCGCCGATGGCGACGTGCTGATCATCGATGGCGCCGACGGCAGCATCACCGCCAACCCGCAGGCCGACAACCTGCGCGACTACCGCGCGCGCCTGAAAGAGCATGCGCGCGAGCAGCGCGAGCTCGGCCGCCTGCGCAGCAAGCCCAGCCGTACCCGCGACCAGGTCGACATCGCGCTGCTGGCCAATGCCGAATCGCTGGAGGACGTCACCCAGGCACATGCGCTGGGCGCGCAGGGACTGGGCCTGTACCGCACCGAATTCCTGTTCCTGCAGCGCAACGAGCTGCCGGACGAAGAAGAACAGTTCCAGACCTACCGCGATGCCGCATTGGGCATGAGCGGGCGACCGGTCACCATCCGCACGCTCGATCTGGGCGCGGACAAGGCCGACCGTACCGGCCTGACCCTGAGCAATGAAGAGAACCCGGCCTTGGGACTGCGCGGCGTGCGCCTGTCGCTGGCACGGCCGAAGGTGGCCGACACCCAGCTGCGCGCGATCCTGCGGGCCTCGGCCTACGGCAAGCTGCGCGTGCTGGTGCCGATGGTCAGCACCCGCGAGGAACTGCTGGCGGTGCGCCGGCGCATGCTCAAGCTGACCGAACAGCTGCGTGGCGAAGGTCACATGGTGTCCGACCATGTGCCACTGGGGGCGATGATCGAGGTGCCCGCTGCGGCGTTGGCACTGGAGAGCTTCATCGACCTGGTCGACTTCCTGTCGATCGGCACCAACGACCTGGTGCAGTACCTGCTGGCCGCCGACCGCAACAACGAGGCACTGGGCGAGCTGTATTCGCCACTGCATCCGGCCGTGCTGCGGCTGCTGCAGATGGTGATCGAGACCGGTGCGCGGCATCGCATCCCGGTGGCGGTCTGCGGTGAGATGGCCGGTGATGCGCGGATGACGCCGCTGCTGCTGGCGCTGGGCCTGAGCGAGTTCAGCCTGCACCCCGGCACACTGCTGGAGGTGCGCCGCGCGATCCGCGAGGCCGACCTGGCCACGCTGCGTGCGCGCGCACCGAAGCTGCTGGCCGCACGCGACCGCCGCGCCATCGAGCGCTGGCTGGCGCTGGTGGCCGAAACGGCCTGAGCGCCAAGGGCAGTGCCGGCCGCTGGCCGGCAATCGCCGCCATCGAGGTCCGTGAGGTTGCCGGCCAGCGGCCGGCACTACCATCGGCCGCCATGCGTGGCGGCTATGCGTTGAAACATCCCCTTGCGATAATGACGCGCTGAACACCCCTGTTGCCGCATCCTTGCCGGGATCGCGGCTTTTCTTATCCCGCGGGAGCTGCGATGGCTGAAGCTGTACGCCACGACAAGACTGCACGCCAACTGCGGATGCTGTCCGACGCACTGGACAGCGGTCGGCTGGGCCCGGTGCGCCGCCTGGTCAACACCCTGGCCCCGGCCGAGATCGGCAACCTGCTCGAATCGTTGCCGCCGGGCAAGCGCGAGGTGGTGTGGGGCCTGGTCGATCCGGAAGATGACGGCGAGGTGCTGGTCCACGTCGGCGACGACGTGCGCGAGAGCCTGCTCGCGGACATGGACCCGGACGAAATCATCGCCGCGGTCGAAGACCTGGACATCGACGACCTGGCCGACCTGGTCGAAGACCTGCCGGACACGGTCATCGACGAAGTCCTCAAGTCGATGGACCGCGAGAACCGCGAGCGCCTGGAGCAGGTGCTGTCCTACCCCGAGGACAGTGCCGGGCGCCTGATGAACCCGGACGTGGTGACCGTGCGCGCCGACGTCAACGTCGACGTGGTGCTGCGCTACCTGCGCCTGCGAGGCGAACTGCCCGACCACACCGACCACCTGTTCGTGGTCAGCCGGCGCCATCAATACCTCGGCCGGGTGTCGCTGGCGGCACTGGTGACCCACGAGGACACCACCCCGATCAACCGCCTGATCGACGACGAGCAGCCGGCGATCGATGTCGGCGAAAGCGACCAGGAGGTCGCCCGCCAGTTCTCCGACCATGACTGGATCTCGGCGCCGGTGGTGGACGACAACAACATCCTGGTCGGCCGCATCACCATCGATGACGTGGTCGACATCATCCGTGGACAGGCCGAGCACCAGGCGCTGGGCGCCGCCGGCCTGGACGAGGACGAAGATCTGTTCAGCCCGGTCTGGCGCGCCATGCGCCGCCGCTTGATGTGGCTGTCGGTCAACCTGTGCACGGCGTTCCTGGCCTCCAGCGTGGTCGGCCACTTCGAGGGCACCATCGACAAGCTGGTGGCGCTGGCGGTGCTGATGCCGATCGTTGCCGGCCTCGGTGGCAACGCCGGTACCCAGGTGCTGGCGCTGATGGTGCGCGGCCTGGCGCTGGGCCAGGTGGGCGCCTCCAACGCGCGCACCCTGTTGTGGAAGGAGGTACGGGTTGCGCTGTTGAACGGCGTGATGCTCGGCTCGGTGCTGGGCCTGATCGTATTGGCCTGGTTCCATTCACCCGGTCTGTCTGCGGTGATCGCCATCGCGCTGACCTGCAACCTGCTGTTCGCAGCGCTGGCCGGCGTGCTGGTGCCGCTCACACTGAAGCGCTTCGGCTTCGATCCGGCGCTGGCCAGTGGCATCTTCCTGACCGCCGTGACCGACTCGATGGGCTTCTTCACTTTCCTCGGCCTGGCCACCCTGGTGCTGCTGCACTGACCGCATCAAGGATCGGGCCCCGCCACGCGGGGCGCTGACCCCACCCAACGGGAACACCCATGGCAACAACGATCGAAAACTATTTCCAGCCCGGCTGGCGCGACCAGCAGCACACCTGCCCGGCCTGCGAATGGAAGGGCAGCTCGCGTGCCATGGAGATGGAGCTGGACGAGGACGCCACCGAGTACGACTGCCCGGTCTGCGAGAACCCGCTGCTGGTGGTGCTGCATCCGGACATGGCACAGGTGCAGGCAGCTGCCGCCGAAGGCAACGCCGAGGCACAGGAGCAGTTGGACATCATCGCCAGTTTTCCGCGTCCGCAGTGACGCGGCGCACGATGCCTCATTGACGTGCGGCGGACTACGATGCGGCCATACCTGCCGCTTCGGGAATTCCCATGGTCCGTTCGATGTCGCGCTGGCTGCCACTGCTGGCCCTTCTGGTGATGAGCGGTTGCACTTCGCTGCCGGACAGCGCGCGTGGTCGCTTCGAGGCACGTGCGGTGAAGGTGGAGGGGGAGACCGCCTACTATCAGGTGTTCATTCCGGCCGGCGTGCAGGCCGCCGCTCCCACCCACCTCCCGGTCATCCTGTTCCTGCACGGCTCCGGCGAGCGCGGTGCCGATGGCGTCAAGCAGACCTACGCCGGGCTGGGGCCTTACCTGCGCGAGCATCCCGACTTCCCCGCCCTGGTGGTGTTCCCACAGGTACCGGGCCATGAGGAATGGAGCGGCCGCAACAACCGTGCGGCAGTGGCCGCACTGGACGCCACGATCGCCGAATTCGGCGCCGACCCGGCACGGCAGTACCTGACTGGCATGTCGATGGGCGGCTACGGCAGCTGGAACATCGCGCTGGACGACCCGCGCCGCTTTGCCGCGATCGTCCCCGTGTGCGGCGCGGTACTTGCACCACGCGCGAAGCGCCCAACCCTGTTCGTCGAGCAGGTCGCCCAGGAAACCGATCCGTATGCCGTGATCGCGCAGCGCCTGCGGCACACGCCGATCTGGATCTTCCACGGCGCGCTGGACGACGTGGTGCCGCCGGACGACGACCGCAGGCTGCACGCCGCCTTCCAGGGCGCCAGCGCACGCGACGTGCGCTATACCGAGTACCCCGACGGCAACCACAACGCCTGGGATGCCACCTATGCGGACCCGGCAATGTGGGCGTGGCTGTTCGCGCAGAAGCGGTGAGTCGCGGCTTCCGGTAGCTGCCCACCAGGGTTGGATCCTGGCTCCAGTGGCTGTCAATCCTGGTTGGATCCTGGCTCCAGTGGCTGTCAACCCTGGTTGGATCCTGGTTTCGGTGGGTGCCAACCTTGGTTGGCACTATCTGTCCGCCCCCATGAGCTCCGCCTTGGCAGAACCTTCGAGTTCCCACTGACACCACGCATGCGGGTACTGGCCAAGCTGCGTTGCCAGCCCCACCCTGATCGGATTCGCCATCACATACATCGCGTGCCGGAACAGCGATTCATCAGAGCGGATTGCATGATCGTGATAGCAGGACTGCCAGAAGCGCCCCACCCTGCCCAGTACCCTGTTTGCGTGCACGGCCGTACGCGACTTGAAGCGCTTCATGACAACGTCGAGCGATGCCGCGCGCAGCTGCATCAACCAGTGGATGTGATCCGGCATGACCACGTAGGCAATCGAATGGGTCAGACCTTCCAGATCCAGACGCCGGAACTCCTGCATGGCGGTATCCGCAACGGCGTCGTTGGCGAACAGTGCCGCCCGGCCATGCACGTTCGTTGTGAGGATGTAGCTCTGGCCAATAGTGGAGTGACGGCCTAGCAGGAGGCGGGCGCTGTTCATGCAGAAGAGCATGGGCGGGCGCATGTTCCCTGAACAACGGGAAATCACCTTCGCAAGGGTAGGCCAGTGCCAACCAAGGTTGGCACCCACCACAGCAGCAGTACCAACCAAGGTTGGCACCCATGGTGATGCGGCAGATCAGCCCAGCAGGGTTTCCAGCACAGCCATGCGCACGGCGACGCCGTTGGCGACCTGGCGCAGTACCCACGACTGCGGGCCGTCGGCCACCTCGTCGGTCACTTCCACGCCGCGGTTGATCGGGCCCGGGTGCAGCACCGCCGCATCCTTGCCGGCGCGGGCCAGGCGCTCGGTGGTCAGGCCGTACTGCGTGTGATACTGCTCCAGCGACGGCACCAGGCCTTCTTCCATGCGCTCGCGCTGCAGGCGCAGCATCATCAGCGCGTCGACGCCTTCCAGCATCGCGTCGAAATCATCGCCGACCACGCAGCCCTTCAGGGTCTCGTCGTCCGGCAGCAGCGACTGCGGGCCGCAGACGCGGATCTCGCCTACGCCCAGCGTGCGCAGCGCATGCAGGTCGGTGCGGGCCACACGCGAGTGCTTCACGTCGCCGACGATCACCACCTTCAACTTCGAGAAATCCGGGCCCTTGGCCTGGCGCAGGGTCAGCATGTCCAGCAGGCCCTGGGTCGGGTGCGAACTGCGGCCGTCACCGGCGTTGATCAGCGCAGTGCCCTCGCCCGCCGCTTCGGCCAGTGCGGCCACGGCGCCATCATCCGGGTGCCGCACCACGAAGCCGCGCACGCCCATCGCTTCCAGGTTGCGCAGCGTGTCGCAGGCGGTTTCGCCCTTGCGCGTGGACGAGGTCGAGGCATCAAAGTTCAGTACATCGGCGCCCAGCCGCTGCGCGGCCAGCTGGAACGAGCTGCGGGTGCGCGTGGACGGTTCGAAGAACAGCGTGCACACCGCCGAACCGGCCAATACGTGGCGCTTGTTGCCGACGCGGCCGACTGCGGCATCGCGGATCTGCCCTGCCCGATCGAGCAGCTGCAGCAGGGTCTCGCGCGGCAGGCCCTCCAGGGTCAGCAGGTGGCGCAGGCGTCCGGAGGCATCGATTTGCTGGGCGGTCATGGCGGTGTCGGGCAGTCAGGGAATGGGGGTGGCGTCGTCCGGCGACGACAGCCAGCGGTCGATGATCACCGCCGCGGCCACGGCATCGAGGGCGGCCGCATCACGGCGGCGCTTGCGCCCTTCGGCGCGCTCGACGGCGAAGCGGCGGGCGGCCTCGACCGAGCTGGAGCGCTCGTCGATCATCACCACCGGCAGCTTGAAACGTTCCCGCAGCTGGCGGGCGAAGCCCTGCGCACGCTTGCGGTTGGGCTGGTCCTGGCCGTCCAGGGTCAGCGGGTCGCCAACCACCAGGCCATCGGGCTTCCATTCCTTGAGCAGGCGCTCGATCGCGGTCCAGTCCGGGCCGTTGCCGTGCACATCGACCACGGCCACCGCGCGCGCATGCGCGGCGAAGGCACTGCCGATAGCCACGCCGATCCGTCGCGAGCCGACATCGAAACCCAGAACGGTGCCATCACGGCGGATCGCCGGGGCAGCAGGAACCGGTGCGGGCGCGACCGGCTCAGACATGGCCGCTGTAATCCGTCAGCCGGAACAGGTCCACGCCGATACGCGAGGCCGCCCCCTGCCAGCGCTGCTCCAGCGGCAGCTGGAACACCAGTTCGGCATCGGCCGGCACCGTCAGCCAGCTGTTCTCGGACAGCTCGCTTTCCAGCTGCCCTGCGCCCCAACCGGCACAGCCAAGGGTGACCACGGCATTGGCCGGGCCTTCGCCGCGCGCCATCGCTTCGAGGATGTCGCGCGAGGTGGTCAGGTACAGGCCGTCGCCCACGGTCAGGCTGGAGTCCCACGCCCGCGCGTCGTCATGGATGACGAAGCCGCGCTCCGGATGCACCGGGCCGCCGTTGAGCACCATGCGCGCCTGCAGGTCGCCATCACCGGTGGTGATGTCCATCTGTGCAAGCACTTCACCCAGCGTGTACTCGGAAGGCTGGTTGACCAGCACGCCCATCGCCCCGTTCTCGTCGTGCTGGCAGATCAGCGCGACGCTGCGGGCAAAGGTCGCGTCGAGCAGCGACGGCAGCGCGACGAGCAGGTGATCGGCAAGGGAGGTCGGCGTTACAGGCATGGCCCCATTCTACCTGCTGGGGCCGATATGGTCGCGCGATGGGCGCGTGCAGCGATGGGCTAGGATGGTGCTTTGCCATGGAAGGTCATCGATGCAGCCCTCTTCGCCCCTGAGTCTGCCGGCACGCAGCGCCATCGTCCTGATCGCCCTGCTGCAGGGCCTGATGCTGTACGCCGCGCAGGAGCTGTCCGATGCTTGGCCCTTCCGCGATATCGGCTGGCGCTACTGCTGGTACGCCTGGGTGCTGGCCATCCCCAGCGCGGTGGCGCTGAGCCTGGTCGAGCTGGGCCAGCGCCGCCTGTGGCTGCAGGCCGCGCTCGGCTCGGCGGTGGTGCTGGCGCTGGCCGCCTGGATCGGCTGGAACCTCAATGGCGAGACCGCACTGGAATCGGGCGCGCTGCAGTTCCCGCTGACCCTGGGCATGGCCGTGGCGGTGTTCGTGGCCCTGCCCTGGTGGCAGTTCCAGCTGCAGCACGGGCATTGGCGTGCCAGCTACCCGGCGTTGTTCGAGCGCGCCTGGCAGAACGGTCTGACCCTGGCCCTCGCCGCACTGTTCACCGGGCTGACCTGGCTGCTGCTGTGGTTGTGGGCGGCGCTGTTCCAACTGCTGGAGGTGACGTTCTTCCGCGACCTGTTCCGGCAGGACGCGTTCATTGCGCTGGCCACCGGCAGCCTGGCCGGGTTCGGCGTGCTGATCGGGCGCACCCAGCACCGCGCGATCCAGATCACCCGCCAGGTGCTGTTCGCGATCTGCCGCGGGCTGCTGCCGCTGCTATCGTTCATCGCCGTGCTGTTCGTGCTGAGCCTGCCGCTTACCGGGCTGGAGCCGTTGTGGAAGACCCGCTCGGCGGCCAGCCTGCTGCTGGTGCTGTCGCTGTTGCTGGTGACGTTCACCAATGCGGTCTACCAGCAGGGGGAAGACAGCGCCCCCTACCCCCTGCTGCTGCGCCGCCTTGTTGAAGCCAGCCTGCTGGCGCTGCCGGTCTACGCGGCGCTGGCGCTGTATGCACTGGGCCTGCGCGTGGTGCAGTACGGCTGGACCGTGGACCGGTTCTGGGCGGTGCTGATCGCGTTGGCCGTGGCCGGTTATGCCGTGGGCTACGCGCTGGCGGTGCTGCGCCGGCAGGGGGGCTGGTTGCAGATGCTGGAGCCGGTCAACCGCTGGATGTGCTGGGCGGTGCTGGCACTGGCATTGCTGGGCAACTCGCCGCTGCTGGATCCGGTGCGGCTGACCCTGTCCAGCCAGCTGGCGCGGCTGCGCGCGGACCCGCCGGCGATCACCAGCAGCGACGTCAACGTGCTGCGCTTCGATCTGGGGCGCCGTGGCGTGCAGGCGCTGCGCGAGCTGCAGCGTGATCCGGCCATCACCGCCGATGCCAACGCGCCACAGGTGATCGCGGCAGCGCTGGCACGCACGTCACGCTGGGACGACGGACAGCGCCTCGACAAGGGGCCGCAGGACGTCGTCGCCCTGCAGCGCACGCTGAAGCTGGCCAAGGGGTCCAGCTCGCCACCGGACGATTGGTGGCAGGCACTGGCCACGCGCGCGATCAATGGTGAATCCTGCGCCCAGAGCGAGCGCGACTGCCTGATCGTGCATCGCGACCTGGACGGCGATGGCACCGGCGAAGTGCTGCTGTGCGAGCTGTACACCCACCGTGGACCGGACTGCGTGCTGTACGCACGTGGCAGGGATGCCCGGTGGCGCCGGGCCGGCTCGCTGTTCGGCACCGTCAGCGGCCAGGCCGAGGCGATCAACCAGGCCCTGCGTGATGGCGAACTCACTCTTGTGCCACCGCGTTGGCCGATGCTGTCCATCGGCGGACGCCCTGCGCTGGCCATCGATCCCGAACCCGAATCCAACGAGTCTTCCCCATGAGCGGCTACTGCCTCATCGCCCCGGGCCATCCGGTGCACGACTACTACCACGCCAACGAGTACGGCTTCCCGCAGCGTGACGAGCGCGAACTGTTCGAGCGGCTGGTACTGGAGATCAACCAGGCCGGGCTGAGCTGGGAAACGATCCTGAAGAAGCGCGAGGGTTTCCGCGCGGCCTATGACGGCTTCGATGTGGACCGCGTGGCAGCGTATGCCGAGCAGGACATCGAACGCCTGCTGTCGGACGCGGGCATCATCCGCAACCGGCTGAAGGTACTGGCGGCGATCCACAACGCGCAGGTGATCCAGCAGCTGCGGGCCAGCCATGGCAGCTTCGCGGCGTGGCTGGATGCGCATCACCCGCTCAGCAAGGCCGACTGGGTGAAGCTGTTCAAGAAGACGTTCCGCTTCACCGGCGGCGAGATCACCGGCGAATTCCTGATGAGCCTGGGCTACCTGCCCGGCGCGCACGCCGAGGATTGCCCGGTGCATGCGCGGCTGCTGACGCTGTCGCCGCCGTGGCTGCAGGCCGCCGTACGTTGAAGGACGGCCGCCGGGCATGGCCCGGCGCTACCGGAACCGCCACGTAGTAGCGCCGGGCCATGCCCGGCGAACGCGGAGAGCGCGATCACACGCCCATGTAGCGGCCGGGGCGGTGGTTGAACATCAGCACCAAGCTGAGCACCACCGCGCCGATGGCCGAATACAGCACCTTGGAAGGCGACAGCACGAAGAACGCGGCCACCATCAGGCAGGCGTCGTAGGACATCTGCACCTTGCCCGCGCTCCAGCCACGGGTGCGCTGCAGGTACACCGCCAGGATGCCGATACCGCCGAGGCTGGCACGGTGGCGGATGAAGAACAGGATGCCCAGGCCGGACAATGCGCCACCGACGATCGCCGAATACAGCGGGTGGATGTGCGAGAAGTCGATCCAGCGCGGCAGCAGGTCGGTCAGCACGCCGCAGGCGGTGACCGCGGCGAAGGTCTTCAGGGTGAATTCCCAGCCCATGCGCCGCACCGCCACCCAGTAGAACGGCAGATTGACCAGCACGAACACCACGCCGAAGTTCCAGTCCAGCGCGTAATGCAGCAGGAACGCCATGCCGGCCATGCCGCCGATCATCAGCCCACTCTTGGCGAAGATGGCCAGGCCCAGCGAGGCCACCATCGTGGCCAGCACCATGCCCTGCACATCCTCGGCGATCGAGTGGCGCAGCGCTTTTTCGTCGGCGGTGGTACCGGCGCTGTCGGGCGGCGGGGTCAGCGGACCGGCGGTGACCAGGTGGCCGTCAGCGTCGTCGCACGGCGCGGGGCCATGGGAGGGAAGGGACATACGGGTGGGGAACAGCAGGTGGGGAGCGGTATTAGACACGATCTGCATGACAGTTGCAGATGAAATCGTTCAGCCACCCTTGCCCATTCAGTTATTTCGGGACCGCTGCAGTCAGCACGGCCAGCATGTCTTCTCCGGCCTCGTCCATTCCGGTCTCGACGAAACCGAAGCTGCCGTAGAAGGCGCCGGCCACCGGATTGCGCGGGTTGTAGCAGATCTCGATCTCGGCCAGCCCGGGCGTGGCCCGGATCTGCGCCAGCGCCAGTTCCAGCGCACGTCGACCGATGCCGCGGCCCTGCCAGCGTTGATCGACCATGAAGCGCCAGATCGACATCCGCTGCGGCGTCTCCGGCACCCACATGAAGAACCCGACCCACTCGCCATCGGCACGGATGGCGCGGGTCTGGTAACCGGGATTGAAGGCTGCCTGCACCAGCGACCAGGTATTGCCGGCCACGAAGTCCTGCTGCGCCTCGCTGACGTCAAGGTCGCACACCGCCTCGTAGTTGTCGGAGGTGATCGTTTCCAGCGTGACCTGCATGCGGGCGTCCTGCCTGAGGATGGACGCCCAGTCTGCCCGTCCCTGCATCCCGTGGGGCGAGGCCGCCGACAACCGTTCAGCGCGGGGTTGCCTGCTCAGCCCTTGCCGGCCAGATGGTGCGCCACCAGCGCGTTGGCATGGCCATGGCCCAGCCCATGTTCACTCTTCAGGAAGCTGACCAGTTCCATGTGTTTCAGGCCCTTCTTCCCGGCCAGCAACCCGAACCAGTGCGCCACCGGCTGCCCGTAGGTCTTCTCGATGGAGGGGAAGTACGAGGCCGGGCCCTTGGGCTTGGTGTCAGTGCTCATGCGGAAGCTCCTTGCGTTGGATGTACCGGTACGACGAACCGGGGAGCCGGAAATCGACAGATCCGTTCAATCCGGGAGCCGTATCATCCTGTCATGCCCCGCGAAAATCTCAACGACCTGCAGGCCTTCGTCCACGTTGCCCGCGAGGGCAGCTTCACCAAGGCCGCCGCCCAGCTGGGCGTATCCCAGTCCGCGCTCAGCCATGCCATGCGCGGTCTGGAAGAACGTCTCGGCGTGCGCCTGCTGACCCGCACCACCCGCAGCGTCTCCACCACCGAAGCCGGGGCCCGCCTGCTCGATACCCTGGGTCCGCGCCTGGCCGAGATCGAGGACGGGCTGGCCGCGCTGGCCGAGTACCGTGAACGCCCGGCCGGCACCATCCGCATCAATGCCACCGGCCACGCCGCCGAGTACATCGCCTGGCCGCGGCTGGCGCCGCTGCTGCAGCAGTATCCGGATTTGAAGGTGGAACTGGCCGCCGACTACGGGCTGGCCGACATCGTGGCCGAGCGCTATGACATCGGCATCCGCCTCGGCGAGCGGCTGGCGCGCGACATGGTCGCTGTGCCGATCAGCCCGCCGCTGCGCATGCGCGTGGTCGGCGCGCCCAGCTACTTCCGCCAGCATGTGGTGCCACGGCATCCGGACGAGCTGGCAGACCACAACTGCGTGACCCTGCGCCTGCCCACGCATGGCGGGCTGATGCCGTGGGATTTCGGCCATGATGGCAACGAACTGAGCGTGCGCGTCACCGGCCAGTGGACCTTCAACACCATGGGCATGACCCGCGCCGCTGCGCTGGCCGGCAGTGGATTGGCCTGGCTGCCGGAAGACCAGGTGCAGCCGATGCTGGACGATGGGCGGCTGCGGTCGGTGCTGGACGACTGGTGTCCCCACTTCGATGGCTACTACGCGTACTACCCGTCGCGCCGCCACGTCACCGTGGCGATGCGCACGGTGCTTGATGCGCTGCGTGGGCCGATGGGGTGAGGGTCAAGGAGTGCGGACCAACGGTCCGCACCCACCACCAACGGTCCGCACCCGCCGGGTGGTCAGCCCTTGGCCTGCGCCGCACGCTGCGCGTTGTAGCGCTCACCGACGATCGACACTTCATCCAGCGCCTGTGCGATGCGCTGCAATTCCTCCGGCGCCAGCTGCAGGTTGGCCGCGCCCAGGTTTTCTTCCAGGCGGTAAACCTTGGTAGTGCCCGGGATCGGCACGATCCACGGTGCCTGCGCCAGCAGCCAGGCCAGCGCCACCTGCGCCGGGGTCGCTCCCCGCGCCGCCGCGATCGTGCTGATGCGGTCCACCAGCGCCTGGTTGGCGCGGCGTGCTTCCACTTCGAAACGCGGCACGGTGTTGCGGAAATCGTTGGCGTCGAAGGTGGTATCGGCGTTGATCGCACCGGTCAGGAAGCCGCGGCCCAGCGGACTGAACGGCACGAAGCCGATGCCCAGTTCCTGCAGGGTCGGCAGCAGCTCGCGCTCCGGTTCCCGCCACCACAGCGAGTACTCGCTCTGCACGGCGGTGACCGGCTGCACCGCATGCGCGCGACGCACGGTGGCGGCACTGGCCTCGGACAGCCCGAAGTGGCCGACCTTGCCCTCGGCGATCAGGTCGCGCACGGTACCGGCCACGTCCTCGATCGGCACGTTCGGGTCGACGCGGTGCTGGTAGAACAGGTCGATATGGTCGGTACGCAGGCGCTTGAGGCTGGCTTCGGCCACGGCACGGATGTTCTCCGGGCGGCTGTCCAGGCCAGCATCGGTGCGCGCATCCTTGAAGCCGAACTTGGTGGCGATCACCAGCCTGTCGCGGTAGGGTGCCAGGGCCTGGCCGAGCAGGTCTTCGTTGGTGTACGGGCCGTACACCTCGGCGGTGTCGAAGAAGGTCACGCCGCGCTCGACGGCGGCGTGCAGCAGGGCAATGCCCTGGCCCGTTTCGACCGGTTGGCCGTAGGCATGGGTCAGGCCCATGCAGCCCAGGCCCAGGGCGGAAACCTTCAGGCCGCTGCGGCCGAGTTCACGTGTCTGCATCGTCATGCTCCAGAGGGGGAGCGCTGACGATACGCCTGCAGGGGCGCTGGATTGAACCGGCTGGACGGCAGTCGGTCATGACCGGAATTCATCAATCGCCCGCGCGCCCGGTAGAGTCGACTGTCAGTCGACTCTACACATCGCCAGGTCACCGGATCTCGGAGATCTCCACGCCATCCAGCCCCTGCGACAGGGTGCGCGCGTCGCCGCCCTGGCTGAGCTTGATGCGCAGGCGTACCTCGTTCTGCGAATCGGCGTAGCGCAGTGCGTCCTCGTAGCTGATCTCACCGGCCTGGTACAGCTCGAACAGGCTCTGGTCGAAGGTCTTCATGCCCAGCTGGACCGAGTCCTTCATCACTTCCTTCAGCTTGTGGATCTCGCCATCGCGGATGTAGTCCTGCACCAGCGGCGTGCCCAGCAGGATCTCCATCGCCACCTTGCGCGAGCGGCCATCGGGCGAAGGAATCAGCTGCTGCGCAACCACGCCCTTCAGATTCAGCGACAAGTCCATCAGCAGCTGGTTGCGGCGGTCTTCCGGGAAGAAGTTGACGATGCGGTCCATCGCCTGGTTGGCGTTGTTGGCATGCAGGGTGCACAGCACCAGGTGGCCGGTCTCGGCGAACGCGATGGCATGGTCCATGCCTTCGCGGGTACGCACTTCGCCGATCATGATCACGTCCGGCGCCTGGCGCAGGGTGTTCTTCAGCGCCGCTTCCCAGCTGTCGGTATCGATGCCGACTTCACGCTGGGTGATGATGCAGCCCTCGTGCTTGTGCACGAATTCGATCGGGTCTTCGATGGTGATGATGTGGCCGGTCGAGTTCTGGTTGCGGTAACCGATCATCGCCGCCAGCGACGTTGACTTACCGGTGCCGGTGGCACCGACGAACAGGATGATGCCGCGCTTGGTCATCGCCAGCGTCTTGATGATCGGCGGCAGACTCAACTCTTCCACGGTCGGAATGCGCGTCTCGATGCGACGCAGCACCATGCCCACCTGGTTGCGCTGGTAGAAGCAGCTCACGCGGAAACGACCGACACCGGACAGGCCGATGGCGAAGTTGCATTCGTGGGTCTTCTCGAATTCCTCGCGCTGCGCCGGGGTCATCACGTTGAGGACCAGGTCGCGGCTCTGCTGCGGCGTGAGCGGGGTCTGCGTGATCGGCGAGATCTTGCCGTTGACCTTCATCGCCGGCGGCATGCCCGCAGTGATGAACAGGTCCGAGGCGCGCTGGTGCGCCATCAGCTTGAGGAACGAAGTGAAATCGATGGTGGTCGCGGTGGTGTTCACAGCAGGCTCCCGGAAAAGCGGTTTACCAGGTAACGGTCGGTGGAGGAAACAACACGGAGCGGCCGCGCCATTGCACGCGTCGCCCGTGGCTGCCCCGCCTTACTCGAACAGGCGCTTGTCCTTGGCGTAGTCGCGGGCCTGGTTGCGGGTGATCAGGCTGCGCTTGACCAGGTCCTGCAGGTGCTGGTCCAGGGTCATCATGCCGTACTGCTGGCCGGTCTGGATGGCCGAGTACATCTGCGCCACCTTGTCCTCACGGATCAGGTTGCGGATGGCCGGGGTGCCGACCATGATTTCCCACGCTGCGGTACGACCGCCGCCGACCTTCTTCAGCAGCGCCTGCGAGATCACCGCACGCAGCGACTCGGACAGCATCGAGCGCACCATCGGCTTTTCGCCGGCCGGGAACACGTCGATGATGCGGTCGATGGTCTTGGCCGCCGAGCTGGTATGCAGGGTGCCGAACACCAGGTGGCCGGTTTCCGCGGCGGTCAGCGCCAGGCGGATGGTTTCCAGGTCGCGAAGTTCGCCGACCAGGATGATGTCCGGGTCCTCACGCAGTGCCGAGCGCAGCGCTTCATTGAAACCATGCGTATCACGGTGCACTTCGCGCTGGTTGATCAGGCACTTCTGCGAGGTGTGCACGAATTCGATCGGATCCTCGACGGTGAGGATGTGGCCGTATTCGTTCTTGTTGATGTAGTCGATCATCGCCGCCAGCGTGGTCGACTTGCCCGAGCCGGTCGGACCGGTCACCAGGATCAGGCCCTGCGGCTGCTGGATCACTTCGCGGAACAACGGCGGGCAGGCCAGGTCCTCAAGGGTGAGCACCTCGGACGGAATGGTACGGAACACCGCACCGGCGCCACGGTTCTGGTTGAACGCGTTCACACGGAAGCGCGCCAGCGACGGAATCTCGAAGGAGAAGTCCACTTCGAGGAATTCCTCGTAATCGCGGCGCTGCTTGTCGGACATGATGTCGTACACCAGCGCATGGACCTGCTTGTGGTCCAGGGCTGGGATGTTGATCCGGCGAACGTCGCCGTCCACGCGGATCATCGGCGGCAGGCCTGCGGACAGGTGCAGGTCGGACGCTTTGTTCTTTACGGAAAACGCCAACAGCTCGGCGATATCCATGAGCGGCTACTCCCCAATAACGGCTTCGACTGGAAGGATCTTTCCCCGGGCGGCAGTATAGCCTCCTGATTCAACGGAACGCGTTACGTGGCCACTCCCCTGCCCCAGATCCTGAGCAACCTGCATGCCGCCGCCGAGGCCGCGGGCAGGCCCGATCCACGCCTGCTGGCGGTGTCCAAGACCCAGCCGGCCGAGGCCGTGGCCGCGCTGGCCGCACAGGGCCAGCATGCCTTCGGCGAAAACTATGTGCAGGAAGCGCTGGCCAAGATGCAGGCGCTGCAGCACCTGGCGCTGGAGTGGCACCTGATCGGCCACCTGCAGTCGAACAAGGCCGATGCCGTGGCCAGCCACTTCGACTGGGTGCAGAGCGTGGACCGGCCCAAGCTGGTAACGGCGCTTGCGCGCCATCGCCCGGCCGCGCGCGGCCCGCTGAACGTACTGATCCAGGTCAACATCGACGACGAATCCAGCAAGCATGGCTGTGCACCGGAGGAAGTGGACGTACTCGCCGCCGCAATTGCCGCCGAACCCACCCTGCGCCTGCGCGGACTGATGGCGATTCCCGCGCCATGGCCCGAGGCCGAGCACCGTCGGGATGCATTCGTGCGCATGCGCACACTTTTCCAGTCGCTGGCTGCCCAGCACACGCAGATCGACACGCTGTCGATGGGCATGAGCAGCGACTACGCCGAAGCCATCGCCGAGGGTGCCACCCTGGTGCGGATCGGTACCGCACTGTTCGGCGCGCGCCCGCGCCCAGCCTGACTTTCCAAGGAGCTTTCCATGGCAGCTGATTCCATCACTTTCATCGGCGGCGGCAACATGGCGCGCAGCCTGATCGCCGGCCTGATCCGCCAGGGCACACCCGCCGCGCACATCCACGTCGCCGAACCGGTGGCCGAACTGCGCCAGGCGCTGGCCGCCGACTTCGGTGTGCAGGTGCATGACAACGCGATTGATGCCGCTGCGCAGGGCAGCACCTGGCTGCTGGCGGTGAAGCCGCAGGTGCTGCGTGAGGTCTGCCAGTCGCTGCGGGCACTGGCACAGGCGAACCGACCGATGGTGGTGTCGATTGCCGCCGGCATCACCAGCGCGCAGCTGCAGCGTTGGCTGGGAGGCGACCTGGCAGTGGTGCGCGCGATGCCGAACACCCCTGCCCTGCTCGGCGCAGGTGTGACCGGCCTGTTCGCCACACCGTCGGTGGACACGCAGCAGCACGCACAGGCCGAGAAGGTGCTGGCCAGTGCCGGGCGCACGGTGTGGATCGACAGCGAGTCGCTGATGGATTCAGTGACTGCCGTATCCGGCAGTGGCCCGGCCTATGTGTTCCTGCTGGCCGAAGCGATGGAAGCGGCGGGTATTGCCCAGGGCCTGCCAGCCGACGCCGCGCGCACGCTGGTGGTGCAGACCCTGCTGGGTGCCTCGCGCATGCTTGATGAAGCCGGTGAGAGCCCGGCCGAGCTTCGCCGCCGCGTGACCTCGCCGAATGGCACCACCCAGGCCGCGATCGAGAGCTTCCAGGCCGGTGGCTTCGAGGCCCTGGTGGACACCGCACTGCGTGCCGCACAGGTGCGTGGGCAGGAACTGTCTGCGGCGAATGATTGATCCCGATGCGTGCCGACCAACGGTCGGCACCCCCCGTCATCCACGCCTGGCGTGGATGCTCATTGCCCCAATGTGGTCATGACGAAATCGACGAAGCACTGCAACCGCGGGCGCGGCCTGCGGTCGGGCAGGTAGATCAGGTGCATCGGCCGTGGTTCGGGCAGGTAGTCGCGCAGCAGCGGCTTCAACCGACCTGCTGCGATCTCGCCGGCCAGCAATGCGGTCGGCTGCAGCACCAGCCCCGCGCCGGCGACCGCCGCTTCGCGCAACGCAAACCCATCATTGCAGGTCAGACGCGCCTCCCAATCCACCTGTTCGCCATTGGCCAACTGCCAGCCATGCCCGCCGCGCCAGGCCAGGTGGCTCAGGCAATCATGCCCCTGCAGATCCGCGGGCGTACGCGGCGTGCCGCGCCGGCGCAGGTAGGACGGTGCCGCACACAGGCTCATCGCATACGGTGGCAGCGGCCGCGCCACCACCTCCTGCGACGGCAGTGGCCCGACCCGGATCGCAACGTCGAAGCCGTCCTCGATCAGGTCCACACGGCGGTTGCTCAGATCCAGTTCGATGTTCAACTGCGGCTGCGCGCGCAGCAGGCCGGCCAGTTGTGGCGCCAGCACGCAGCTGCCCCAGGTGGTGGGTGCGCTGACCCGCAGCAGCCCGCGTGGCTGTATCTGCAGGCCGGCCACATCGGCCTCGGCCTGCTGCACCTGCTCCAGCACTTGCCGGCACCCGGCCAGGTAGGCACTGCCGGCTTCGGTCAGGCGCTGGCGGCGGGTGTTCCGTTGCAGCAACGCGGTGCCCAGGTGCGCCTCCAGCTGCTGGATGTACTTGCCGACCATCACCGCCGAGACCTGCAGCTGTTCGGCGGCGCCGGCGAAGCTCCCGCGCTCGGCCACGGCAACGAAAGCCTGCATGCAGCGAAGGGTATCCATTACTAATCCAGAATTAGGAATCTGCGAAGCATACGCCGCTTACCTAACTCCACTGTGACGGCGCAGACTGCGCTCACCCCCTCACCCAAGGAACGGCCATGAAGATCCTCCTCGTCGGTGCCAGCGGCACGCTCGGCCAGGCAGTCGCCCACCAGCTCGGCCAGCAGCATCAGATTCTCGCCGCCGGCCGCAGCAGCGGCGAACTGCGCGTGGACCTGACCGATGACGCCAGCGTCGCCGAACTGTTCGCGCGTACCGGCCCGGTCGATGCGGTGATCTCCACCACCGGCTCGGTGCACTTCGGACCGTTGCAGCAGATGACGCCAGCACAGTTCAACATCGGGCTGCAGGACAAGCTGCTGGGGCAGGTGCGGCTGGCACTGGCCGCCCAGCACCACCTCAACGCCGGCGGTTCGATCACCCTGACCAGCGGCATCATCAGCGCCCAACCGATCCGCGATGGCGTCAATGCCACCGCCGTGAACGCCGCACTGGAAGGCTTCGTGCGTGCGGCAGCACTGGAGCTGCTGCCACGTGGCCTGCGCATCAACGTGGTCAGCCCGAACGTGCTGATCGAATCGATGGCGGCGTACGGCCCCTACTTCCCGGGCTTTGAAGCGGTAAGCGCGCAACGCGCGGCGCTGGCCTTCCAGCGTGCAGTGGAAGGCATCCAGAGCGGCGAGACGATCACGGTCTGGTAAGAAAAAAGGGGACGGAGGGGATTAAGTCGTTAATGCACAAACGACATAATCCCCTCCGTCCCCTTTTCGCGGGTCACTCCCAGCGCATCGGGCCGTCGCCGCGTTCGCCGAGGACGTCACCGGGGTTGGCCAGGCGGCAACGCTGCAGCGACAGGCAGCCACAGCCGATGCAGCCGGTCAGTTCGTCGCGCAGCAGTTCCAGCATATGGATGCGCTCCTCCAGCTCGGTGCGCCAGCGCGCGGACAGCTTGGCCCAGTCGGCCTTGGTCGGTGCGCGCCCCTCGGGCAGGCTTTCGAAGGCACGGCCGACGGCTTCCAGTGGCATGCCCACCCGTTGCGCGACACGGATCACGGCCAACCGTCGCAGCACGTCACGGCTGTAGCGACGCTGGTTGCCGGAGGTGCGCAGGCTGCTGATCAGCCCCTTGCGCTCGTAGAAATGCAGCGCGGAAACCGCCACGCCACTGCGCTGGGAGACTTCGCCAACGCTCAGTTCCTGGGACACCATTGCTTGACCTCAACTGCAGTTGAGGTGTCATGCTGCTATCTTCGCCGCCAGTTGACAAGCGCGGCCCGCATCTGACCCGTATGACCCCCACGCTCGCCCCCGCCAACGCCAGTACACCGGCGGATACGTCGATCCTGTCCCCGCGCTACCGCGCCACCACCATCGGCATGGTGGCGTTGGTGGCGCTGCATGCCTTCGAAGCCCTGGCGGTAGCGGCCGCCATGCCGACCGTGGCCGAGGCGCTGGATGGCCTGCGCCTGTACGCCCTCGCCTTCGGCGGCACCCTGGCCACCAGCGTGATCGGCATGACCCTGGCCGGGCGCTGGGCCGACCGCCACGGGCCCGCCAGGCCGCTGTGGTACGGCCTGGGCTGCTTCGTGCTGGGCCTGCTGCTGGCCGGCTTCGCGATGCGCATGGGCATGCTGGTGGCGGGGCGGCTGCTGCAGGGCCTCGGCGCGGGCGCGATCTCGGTTTCGCTGTATGTGATGGTCGGCCGCAGCTACCCCGAGCACCTGCGGCCGAAGGTATTCGCCGCCTTCTCGGCCGGTTGGGTGGTGCCATCGATGGTCGGCCCGGCGTTGAGCGGCCTGATCGTGCAGCACCTGGGCTGGCGCTGGGTGTTCCTGGCGGTGCCATTGCTGGCGGTTCCGGCGGCCCTGCTGCTGCGCCCCGCGCTGGCACGCATGCAGCCCAGTCCTGCCGGCAGCGCCGATGATGGAGGCGGCAACGTGGTGCGCTGGGCCAGTGGTGCCTCGCTGGCCGCGTTGCTGCTGTACTTCGGCGGTCAGCAACAGGGCCTGCCTGCCTTGCTCTGCATCGGCGTGGCGATGCTGGCGCTGCTGTTCTGCGTACATCGACTGCTTCCGCCCGGAACGCTGATCCTGCGCCGTGGCCTGCCCAGCGTGATCGCGCTGCGCGGCGTCGCGGCGGCCGCCTTCTTCGCCTGCGAGGCCTACCTGCCGCTGCTGCTGCAGCGCGAACGCGGGCTCTCGCCCAGCTGGGCCGGTGCCGTGCTCAGTCTTGGCGCACTGGGCTGGTTCGCCGGTTCATGGCTGCAGGGTCACCAGCAGCGTGGCTGGTCGCGCCAGCAGCTGTTGCGGGTGGGCACAACGATGATGACGGTCGGCATCGCCGCAACGCTGGCGGTGCTGTTCAACGTGGTGCCACTGCCGGTGTCGCTGCTCGGCTGGGCCGTGACCGGCTTCGGCATGGGCATGATCTACGCAAGCCTGTCGGTGCTGACGCTGTCGTTGTCGGCGCCGCAGGAGCAGGGTGCCAACACCTCGGCACTGCAGCTGAGCGAGGCCCTGTCGGTGACCACCGCGCTGGCGGTTTCCGGCGCGCTGTTCGCGCTGTTCGTGCAAAGCGCACCCCACACCGGTTACGTGCTGTGCCTGGCGATCACCTTCGGCCTGGCGCTGCTGGCCACGGTGATCGCGCGACGGGTGTAACACCACCGGGCGGATTCCGCCGGGCCACGCCCGGCGAACGCAGCGGTCAGGGTGTCCTGTCGGCTCCCACATCATCGATGTCCCGATGCAGGATGCGCCGCACCTCCAGCACCGCCTGCGGGGTCTCCTGCACGCTGTGGCCGGAAATGATCACCTTCTCCGACAATGCGCCCGGCAGGTGTGCGCTCCAGTACGGCACCAGCCCGTCATCGGACTTCTCCACCGGCAGTTCCGGTTTGCGCTGGGCGATGATCGAGTGGTACTTCAGGCCCGCTTCGATCGGCAGCTGTGCGGCGGCCTTCACGAACGGATCGCTGGCCTTGAGGTTGTCGATGCTGTTCGGGATCTTCGGCTTGGCGGTGCCATCGACCTGCTGCTCGGCCTGCGCCAGTGCCATGAACACGTCCTCGAACTTGCCGAGAATGGTCAGCGGCAGGCGCACCAGGCGACCGATCAGGCGGCCGACCTTGTTGCCGGCGATGTCGGTACCCTGGTGCGGTGCGGCGATGAAGATCGCGCGTTCCACGTTCGGCTGTGCCTTGAAATGCAGCAGCGGCCCCAGCTTGTTCTGCACCCGCTTCAGCCGTTCACCCTTCAGGTCGTAGTTGGCCAGCAGGTCATTCCACAGCACGTCGCCCGAGTCGCTCACCAGCAGCCGCGCCAGTACACCGCCCATGCTGTGGCCGATGTAGACCATGTCCTTCGATGCACGCGTGCTGCCGTTGGGGTCGAAATGCTTCAGCGTATCGTTGAACGCATTGGCGATCTCGTAGCGGTTCAGTGCGATCGGCGCATTGGTCGGGTAATAGACCTGCCAGACCTGGAACTGCTGGCGCAGCTCGGGATCGCCCATGATCTCGTTGGCCAGGTTCACCCAGGCTTCCGGGCTGCTGGCCAGGCCGTGCAACATGAAGATGATGCGGCGGTTGGGGTCCCACGGCTGCATCAGGTAGATGTGCGGCTCGCCGATGCCCTCGCTCATGCCGAACAGGGTGCGCAGCGACTGCCGGGCGAAGCCACTCTGCGCCAGCCACAGGCCATAGGCCGCGGTGAAATTGCCGGCCAGCGGTACCTGCTCACCGTGCAGGGTGATGCGCTCGGTGGCTTCCGGCGAATAGGCATCCAGCTCGACTCGGCGTGTGCGCATCACGTCTTCCAGGCTGCTGCCCTCGAAGCGCAGCAGCGCTGTGACGTTGATCGAGGACATCTCGCTGAACTCAGGCACCGAGTCGTCATGGCGATGGCGGCGGCCACGGCGTGCGTCGTCCTCATCCTCCTGCGGCGCCTCGGCCTTGGGGCCATCGGCTGCGATCACCGGCGCGACCAGCTTCGGCGGATCCATCACCATCACCAGCTCGGCGCCGAAACCATCGCGGCGATAGGTGCTGCGCAGGCCGACGAAACTGACGGTACCGGCCGGCACCAGCTGCGCCGGGATGCTCTTCAGGCCCAGCTGCTGGTAGTTGGAGGCTAGCGACCAGCTGCCGACCGAAATCGGCTTCGTATAGTCCTCGCCGGCCAATGCAGCGGCACGCGCGCGTACGAACAGCACCACCGCCGCCTTCTCGGCCGCGTAGTTGTAGTAGTCACGCACCTGCGTCTGGCGGTCCTCGAAGGCACGGTCGGACGGCGACCGGCCGCTGTAGAACAGATACGCATACGCGTAGCGCGCCGCTTCCAGCCAAGCATCCAATGCCGCATCGCTCATCGGCGGATCACCCGCTGCGGTCTTCTTCGGCGTCAGCGCCAGCGCGGCCTTCACCCACAATTCGGACAGCGCCGACAGCCGCTGCTCGACATTGAGCTCATCGGTCATCAGCAGCGTGCTGCGGCAGACCAGAAAGTCCTTCTCGCACTGCGACTCGTCCAGGCCCGCCGCGCTGAGCGTCTCGCGCGCGGCTGGGCTGAGCTTGCCGGTGTTGAGCACATCCGCGCGCTTGTTGACCAGCGAATCGCTGGATTTGACCTGCTTGACGGTCACCATCGCACAGCCGCTGCTGCCCAGCAGCAGGAAGGCGGCAAGCAGCGCCGGCAGCATGCGCTGCCAGCGGGTCAGAAAGAGTTGGGTCATTACTGCGGGTCCTGCTCGGTGCCGGGCACGCCCTGGCGGATCACGGTGGAGAAGTGCGGGCCATCGCCCAGGTCCAGCGCACGCTGGGTGATGCGGCCCTTGTCGTGCAGCTCGGTGTACGGCACGCCTGGAGTGAGCGCGCCGACCTCCTGCGCGTATTCGGCCAGGTAACCGGACAACAGCAGGCGGTAATCCAGCGGCAGGCGCGGTGCGATGTGGCGGGCCAGGTCGAAGACGATGGTGGTGCAGTTGCTGGTCAACGTGTTGTAGAAGCCGGGCTTCGCATCCAGTTCGCGGGCCTGCGCGATGTACGCAGCGAACAGTTCCTTCAGCTGCGTGCGGTTCATACCATGCAGGCGGTACAGGTAGACATCCTCGCCACGCGCGTTGGTGCGTGTGCGGATGATGTCGGTCTCCTCCGACGCCACCAGGGTCATCTCGAACTTGCGGAAGAAGCCGCCCAGCGCCGAGAACGACTCACCGCGCTCCTTGCGGATCTCCAGCGAGAACACCACGTGGCGACCGTCCTCGAAGCCGAACGAGATGAGGGTGTGGGCGATGGCCGGGCCCATCCAGTACGACAGCACCAGGTCGGCCGAGCGCAGCTGGTCCAGGTCGTACTCGCGGCGCACCCAGTGTGCGTCGTAGTCGGTTTCGGTGCGCCAACTGAAGTCACGCACATTGTCCAGCACGACGTGGCGGCCATCGAAGGACACCACGTGCAGGCGCTGCGCCACGTCATCGGCCCACAACCGGTCCTGGCGCGGGGTCAGCAGCAGCCACCACAGGCCGGCCAGTGCCAGCGATGCCCCGAACGCCAGACCCAGGCGGCGCGAGGCACGGCCCCGCGCGACCCGCCACGACGCCCACAGCGCAACCAGCAGCCACAGCCCGGCGACGCCGGCGGCCAGCCAGCCCGGCCCAGGCAACTGATAGGCCAGCAGCCCGGTCACCCACAGCACCAGCAGCGCCATGGCACTTCCTGTCATCCAACGTCCTGCGGCGTTCACTGGCATCCTGTCGCGGTCTTGAAGCCGCATAGTTAGCCACAAGCGGGTTCACCGTGGCATCTACGGCCCGTTCAGGCAGGCCGGCGCACCGTCGGCGGCGGCCTCTGCGGCCAGATTCACCTCACAGGAGCAACGATGGGCATCACTTCCGTGGCCGGCGTTCCGGTCCAACCCCGGCATCGCGCCACCTGCCACTGCGGCACGGTCGAACTGCTGCTGGACCTGCCTGATGGCATCGTCGACCCGCGCCGCTGTGACTGCTCGATGTGCCGCCGCCGTGGCGCTATCGCCGCCAGCGTCGCACGCGCGGGCCTGCAGGTGGTGCGCGGGCAGAACCACCTGCAGCTGTACCAGTTCAACACGCATGTGGCCGAGCACTATTTCTGCGGCGTGTGCGGCATCTACACCCACCACCGGCGTCGTTCCAACCCGGACCAGTACGGCTACAACGTGGCCTGCCTGGAGGGCATCGACCCGTTCGCACTGGGCATCATTCCGGTCAACGACGGGGTCAACCACCCGGCCGACCGCGGCGACTAGCCTAGTGGCGCGTCCGCCGTGGCGGTGCGGCGACCTTCTGCCACGGCGCCATGCCACTGCGGCCGGCCCGCACCGGGCGTTTCAGCCAGGGCCGACGGGGCGTCGCCTGTGGTTCGGCAGCGACCGGGGGAGGGACAGGTCTGCGGCCGGGCCAGAGATGATCGAGCAGCCACATGGCAGGTCTCCGTGGGGGACGGGGACGACCTACGCTAGCGACAGCTGGGCAAAGGACGGGTGATGGTGCTGCGGCAGCCAGATGACAGCCGCGCCCCCCTCAGTCCTGCGGCCGTGACCGGCCGAGGCGGCGCACCAGCACGAAGAACAATGGCACCAGCACCACCGCCAGCACCGTGCCGGAGACCATGCCGCCGATCACGCTCATGCCGATCTCACGACGGCTGACCGCACCGGCACCGGTGGCCAACGCCAACGGAATCACACCGGCCACAAAGGCCAACGACGTCATCACGATCGGACGCAGGCGCAGGCGTGCGCCCTGCAGCGCGGCCTCCACCGCTGAACTGCCCGCGCGATAGCGGGCCTCGGCGAACTCCACGATCAGGATCGCATTCTTGGCGGACAGGCCGATGGTGGTCAGCAGCCCGACCTGGAAGTAGATGTCGTTGACGAAGCCCGCCGCGGTGGTCGCCAGCACGGTACCGATCACGCCCAAGGGAATCACCAGTACCACGGCCACCGGCACCGTCCAGCTTTCATAGAGCGCAGCCAGGCACAGGAAGATGAAGGCAATCGAGGCCAGGTAAAGCCACAGCGTCTGGTTGCTGGCCAACCGCTCCTGGTAGGACAGGCCACTCCACTGCAGGTCGAATCCCGCCTGGTCCGCAATCAGCGCCTGCATGCGCTGCATCGCCTCGCCCGAACTGCGTCCTTCGGCGGCACTGCCCTGGATCTGCATCGCCGGCAGACCGTTGAAGCGCTGCTGCAGCTGGGGTCCGCGCGCCCAGTGGCTGCTGGCGAAGCTGGCGAACGACGCCATCTGGCCGTTGCCACCGCGCACATACCACTGGCCGATGTCGTCGGGCACGCTGCGGTAGGGCTGGTCACCCTGCATGTACACACGCTTGACCCGACCGCGATCGAGGAAATCGTTGATGTAGCTGCCGCCCCAGGCCGCCGACAGGGTGGAATTGATGTCAGCCTGGGACAACCCCAGCGCGCTGGCCTGCGCATGGTCGATGTCCAGCCGCAGCTCGGCCTTGTCGCCGAGGCCGTTCAGGCGCACCGAGGTGAGCCCATCGTCTTCGCCGGCCGCACGCACCACCTGTTCCTGCGCCGCCTGCAGGGCCACGCGCCCGGCGGCGCTGGTGTCCTGCAACCACAGTTCGAAGCCGCTGGACTGGCCCAGTCCACGCACCGCCGGCGGTGCCAGCACATTGACCCTGGCATCGGGCAACCCGCGGAAGTAGGCATTGGCACGCGTGATGATCGCCGCAGCGGTGTTGTCGCCGGTACGCTCATCCCAGGGCTTCAGTGCGAGGAAGCCCTGTCCGGCGTTCTGGCCGGTGCCGGCATTGTTGCGGCCAACCACCACGAACACCACGTCCAGGTTCTGCTTCTCGTGCTCCATGAAGTAGCGGCTGATCTGCTCGCCCAGCGCTTCGGTACGCGCCATCGGCGTGCCCTCCGGCGTGGAGAACTGGAAGGTCACCTGGCCCTGGTCTTCCACCGGCAGGAAGCCGGTGGGCATGCGCGCGTACAGCGCAATCATGGCAACCACCACCAGCAGGTAGAACGCCATCCAGCGCCGCGGCCGGGAGACCACGCCACCGAGCTTTCCCTGATAGGCCAACTGGCTGCGCTCGACACCCCGGTTGAAGGTCCTGAAGAAGCGGCCCTGCGGTTTCTGCGCCGAAGATGGCTTGAGCAGGGTCGCGCACAGCGCCGGGGTCAGCGTCAGCGCGACAAGCGCCGACAGCGCCATCGCAGATGCAATGGTGATCGAGAACTGGCGGTAGATGATGCCGGTGGAACCACCGAACAGGGCCATCGGCAGGAACACCGCGCCCAGCACCACGGTGATGCCGATCAGCGCGCCGGTGATCTCGCCCATCGATTTTTCGGTGGCCTCGCGTGGCGGCAGGTGCTCGTCGTGGATGATGCGCTCCACGTTCTCCACCACCACGATCGCGTCGTCGACCAGCAGGCCGATCGCCAGAACCATCGCAAACAAGGTGAGCGTGTTGATCGTGAATCCGGCGACCGCCAGCACGCCGAACGTGCCCAGCAGCACCACCGGCACCGTGATCGCGGGGATCAACGTAGCACGCAGGTTCTGCAGGAACAGGAACATCACCACGACCACCAGCACGATGGCCTCGATGAGGGTATGGATGACACCCTCGATCGAGACCCGCACGAACGGTGTGCTGTCGCGCGGATAGGCGACCTGCAGCCCGGGCGGGAACGTTGGTCGCAGGCGTTCGATCTCCTCACGGACCGCATCCGCGGTGGCCAGCGCGTTGGCCCCGGAGGCCAGCGTGACCGAGAAACCCGCCGCCGGATAGCCATTGAGATAGCTGCTGGTCTGGTAGTTCTCGGCACCGATCTCCACCCGTGCCACGTCGCCCAGGTGCACTGCAGCGCCGCTGGGAAGCGTGCGCAGGATGATCGCGCGGAACTGTTCGGGCGTCTGCAGCCGCGACTGGGCAGTGACGGTGGCATTCAGGCTCTGCGTTGCGCTGGATGGCAATGCGCCCAGTTCGCCGGCCGTGACCTGGGTGTTCTGGGCCTGGATGGCCGTGCGCACGTCGGCCGGCATCAGGTCGTAGGCGCGCAGCTTGTGCGGGTCCAGCCACACGCGCATCGCATACGCCGAGCCGAACACATTGATCTCGCCGACACCCGGAATGCGGCTGATCGGATCCTGCACGTTGCTGACCAGGAAGTCGGAAACATCCACCCGTTCCATGCGCCGGCTGGTGTCATACAGCGAGACCACCATCAGCGAGTCGCCCTGCGACTTGGCGACCGTCACGCCCTGCTGCTGCACTTCCTGCGGCAGCCGGTTGATGGCCTGGTTGACGCTGTTCTGCACCTGGACCTGGGCAATGTCCGGGTTGGCGCTCTGGTCGAATGTGACCGTGATGCGCGCCTGCCCCGATGACGAACTGGTCGACGAGAAATACAACAGGTGATCGATGCCTTTGATCTGCTGTTCGATCACCTGGGTGACGCTGTCTTCCACCGTCTGCGCCGAGGCGCCGGTGTAGTTCGCGGTGATGTTGACCTGTGGCGGTGCGATGTCCGGGTACTGTTCGACCGGCAGCTGGCTGACGGCGATCGCGCCAAACGCCATGATGCAGATCGCCAGCACCCAGGCGAACACCGGGCGATGGATGAAGAAGCGCGGCAGCATCTGCTCAGTCCTTCCCGGCCGGTGCCGGCGCAGACTTCACCCGTACCGCCATGCCATCGGCCAGGCCCTGCGTGCCGGCCACCACCACCTGTTCACCGGCGGCCAGGCCATCGAGCACCAGCCACTGATCGCCCACCGCACGCGCGGTGCGGAACAGGCGCAGCTTCGCCTTGCCGCCCTCATCCACCACCCACACCTGCGCCTCGCCCTTCGGGCTGCGGTCGACCGCAGCCTGTGGCACCAGCAGCGCCTGCTGGCGGGTGCCCTGCCCCACCAGCGCGCGCACGTACATGCCTGGCAGCAGCTGCCCGGCGGGATTGGGAAAACGTGCACGCAGGGTGATGCTGCCGGTTTCCTGCTGCACGTCGATATCGGCAAATTCCAGAGTGCCGGGCAACGGATACGCGCTGCCATCGGACAGCCTCAGCCGCACCGCAGCGGTGGTGGCCTGCACGCCACCGTCGGCGATGGCGCGGCGCAAGGCCAGGTACTCGTTGCTGGACTGGGTGATGTCCACGTTCATCGGGTCGACCTGCTGGATCCGCGCCAGTGGGTTGGCCTGGCCCGAGGTGACCAGCGCACCCGGTGTGAACAGCGCGCGGCCGATGCGACCGGCGATCGGCGCGGTCACCGTGGCGAAACCAAGCCGCGTGCGCGCGGTATCCAGGCTCGCCTGTGCCGCCTGTACCGCGGCTGCGGCCTGCTGCCCGCTGGCGATGGCGTCATCCACGTCCTGGCGCGCGGCCAGCTGCTCGCCGCCCAGCGCCTGCATCCGTTGCGCGCGCAGGCGTGCGGTCACTGCCGCCGCTTCGGCGGTCTTCAGGTTGGCTTGCGCCTGGTTCACTGCCGCCTGGTACAGGGCCGGCTCGATCTGGAACAAGGGCTGCCCGGCATGCACGGATTCGCCCTCTTCGAACAGGCGTTTCACCAGCACGCCATCCACCTGCGGGCGCACATCCGACTCCTGCGATGCGATGGTCCGCCCAGGCAGCTCCTGTTCCATCGCCAGCGGCCTTTCCTGCATGGTCAGCACCTCCACCTCGTGAAGCCTGCCGGCCGGCGTGGACGCATCCTTGCCGCAGGCCGACAGCAGGCCGAGCAGAACGAGCGCAAGCAGCAGAGGCCGCCGGAGCCGCAGTGGCCGGGCATGGCATGGCAAGGGCATGTGCAGGAGGTTCATCGGGTGCCGGGGTTCCGCGCGTCGTGGGGAGACGCTCGGCGCCGAATATAGAAGACCTGTGCGCGGAATCTGGCGAATCGCGCATGAAACATTTTTCATTTGCAGTCACCGCGAGCGGTTGCGAGGATGGCAGCCATCCAACCTGCACAATGGCCCATGCCGCGCGTACTCACCATCGAGGACGACCTTGTCACTGCGGAGGAAATCGCAACAGAACTGCGCAGCCATGGCTTCGAGGTCGACGTTGCCGTTGACGGCACTGCCGGCCTGGCATTGGCGCGGGCGGGCGACTACGCGGTGATCACCCTGGACCGCATGCTGCCCGGCATCGATGGCCTGGCGCTGGTCACGGCCCTCCGGCGCGAAGGTATCGTCACGCCCGTACTGATGATCAGCGCGCTGTCGGACGTGGACGAGCGCGTGCGTGGCCTGCGTGCAGGCGGCGACGATTACCTGACCAAGCCGTTCGCCTCCGATGAGATGGCGGCCCGCGTGGAGGTATTGATCCGTCGCCAGAGCCAGGCCGGCCCTGCCGACAGTGTCCTGCATGCCGGCGACCTCGAACTGGATCTGATGACCCGTTCGGCCCGGCGTGGCGGGCAGGAGATCAGCCTGCTGCCGACCGAGTTCAAGCTGCTCGAATTCCTGGTCCGCAATGCCGGCCAGGTGGTCACCCGCAGCATGCTGTTCCAGGAAGTCTGGGGCTATCACTTCGACCCCGGCACCAACCTGATCGATGTCCACATCGGCCGCGTGCGCAAGCGCATCGAGCAGCCGGGCCGCCCTCAACCCATCACCACCGTACGTGGAACCGGCTATGTCTTCGATGCGCAATCCTGACCAGTGGCGCTCGTCCAGCAGCCGCCTGCTCGGGTTGTACTGCATCCTGTTCGTGGCCTGGTCGAGCCTGCTGCTGGGGGTGATGTACTGGCGCATCTCGGACTATCTCAATGACCTGACCGAATCCGGGCTGCAGCAGCGTGCCCATCTGTTCATGGCATTCGACGGCCAGGCACTGGACGATGCGTTGCGCGACAGCCAGCGCTTCGACCTGCACCAGGTCTACACCTACGGATTGTTCAGCGGCGACGGCGCGCCATTGGCTGGACCGCTGACCGCCATCCCAGCGGGACTGCCGCTGGATGGCAGCTCGCATCCGGTGGAAGGCTGGACATTGGTCGATGGAAAGCACGAGAGCGGCGGCAGCGCACTTGGCGTAGCGACCCGGGATGGGCGGACGCTGGTGTTCGTGCGCCAGAACGGCAAGCTCATGGCGGTCAACAGCATCATTCTCGATGCACTGCTGTGGGGCGTGTCGCTGACCGTCATCCCTGGCCTGGTCGGCTGGCATCTGCTGCGCCGGCGCCCGTTGAAGCGGATCCAGCAGATCGAAGCGGCCACCAGCCGCATCGTCGCCGGCGACCTCGGCCAGCGCCTGCCGGTATCCAACCGTCGCGACGAGATCGATCGGCTGTCGAGCATCGTCAATGCCATGCTCGAACGCATCGAGCAGCTGATGACCGAGGTCAAAGGCGTGTGCGACAGCATCGCCCATGATCTGCGCACCCCGCTCACCCGCCTGCGGGCGCATCTGTACCGCATGCGCGTCGGTCTGGACGAACAGGATCCCCATGCCGACCCGCTGGACAAGGCACTGGCGGAAACGGACATGCTGATGGCGCGCTTCACCGCGCTGCTGCGGGTATCCGAACTGGAAAGCCACCAGCGGCGTTCGGCCTTCGACGAGGTCGACGTTGCCGAGCTGCTGCAGGAACTGCACCAGTTCTACCTGCCACTGGCCGAAGAGAAGCAGCAGTTGCTGGAACTGCAGGTGGATCCAAAGGTTAGCCTGCTGCGTGGCGACCGTGAGCTGTTGTTCGAAGCGGTGGCGAACCTGCTGTCCAACGCCCTGCAGTTCACCCCTGCGCACGGCCGCATCCTGCTGCGTGCGGTCGATGATCACGGCGCGCCGAGGATCGATGTGATCGACAATGGACCCGGCATCCCGCCGCAGGATCGCACACTGATCTACCAGCGCTTCTTCCGCGGCAGCAGCAGTGCCGGCCAGGGACCTGGATTCGGCTTGGGCCTGTCGATCGTGGCCGCCATTGCCGGCCTGCACGGCTTCCGGCTGCGCGCAGGCAGTGCCCCGGGCGGTGGCGCCTGGCTGAGCATCCGCGGCGCCTCGGACGGCCTGCCCTGACGCCTGTCCCGAGTGATCCAATCGCATTTGGGAATCATTTGTATTTGCAGTCGAGCATCCGGATAATCCGCCGTCACCGCCTTCCCGGATTCCTGACGATGCCCGCCCTGTCGCCGCGCCGCCCGCTGCTGTACACGCTTGCCCTGCCCACCCTGCTGGCCTCGGCCATCGCCCAGGCCCAGGACGGCCCGGCGGCACGCACCCTGGACAAGGTGACCGTGGTGGCCGAGCGGGCCAGCACCGCGACCAAGACCGACACCGCCCTGACCGAGACGCCGCAGGCGATCAGCGTGGTCACCCAGCAGCTGTTCACCGATCGCGGCGCGCACAACCTGCAGGAAGTGCTGCGCTACAGCGCCGGCGTGACCGCCGATGCCTGGGGCCTGGATACCCGCAACGACGCGACCTCGGTGCGCGGGCTGGACCCCGTGCAGTACCAGGATGGCCTGCGCCGCAGCTACGGTTTCAGCCCTCTCGCCCGCCCGGAAATCTATGGCCTGGAGCGGGTGGAAGTGCTGCGCGGCCCGTCCTCGGTGCTGTACGGTGCCGGCGCCACCGGCGGCATCATCAATGCGATGAGCAAGCGCCCGACCTTCGGCGCCCTCACGGGCGAGGTCGGCGTGCAGTTCGGCAGCTTCGACCGCAGGCAGCTTCAGGGTGACATTGGCGGCGCCTTGAACGATGCCGGTACGCTTGCCGGCCGCTTCGTCGGGCTGATGCGTGAATCCAACATGCAGACCGATGTACTCAACGATGACCGCATCTACCTGGCGCCCTCGATCAGCTGGCGCGGCGAACGCAGCACGCTGACCCTGCTGGCCAGCTATCAGCACGACAGGACCGGCTCCAGCCAGCAGTTCCTGCCGCTGGCCGCGACCCTGCTGGCACTGCCGGGTCGCCGCCTGGGCACTTCCACCTTCATCGGCCACCCCGGCTTTGATCGCATCGATTCGCGCGTCTACAGCCTGACCGCGCTGTTCGACCACAGCTTCAATGACGTGCTCAGCCTGCGCTCGGCGGTGCGCTACATCGATGGCAGGACCACCCTGCAGCAGATGTACGTGGACAGCTACAGCAATCCGGCAGATCCCTTCATCGATGCCGACCACCGCGTGGTCAACCGCACCGCCTACGGCACCCGCCCCGACGTGCAGATCTTCAGCGCCGACAATGCGCTGCAGTTCGACTTCGCCACCGGTGCCTTCCAGCACCTGCTGCTGGCCGGGGTGGACTACAGCCAGTACAAGGAGCAGCTGCAGCGGCTGGATGCCACCGGCACGCCGATCGACATCTACGCCCCGGTGTCGGCCGCACCGGTCGTGCGTGGCTGGGATCGTCAGCCGGACCAGACCTCCACCCAGCTGGGTGTCTATGTGCAGGACCAGATCCGCTGGGCCGACCGCGTCTCGCTGGTGCTGGGCGCGCGCCGCGACCATGCGCGCTCGAAGACCGAAGGCCAGCCCAGCCAGACCGACAACGCGACGACCTACCGCGCCGGCCTGATCGGCGACCTCGGCGCCGGTGTATCGCCCTACCTGAGCTATAGCGAGTCGTTCCTGCCGGTCACTGGCCAGGACCTGTTCGGCCAGGCCTTCAAACCGATGCGTGGCCGCCAGAGCGAGGCCGGCATCAAGTGGCAGCCGGCACGCAACCTGCTGCTGACGATGGCGGCGTACCGCATCACCGAAACCAACCGCCAGACCAACGACCCGGACAACGTGCTGAACGTGGTGCAGACCGGGCAGATCCGCTCCAAGGGCCTCGAGCTGGAAGGCCAGTTCCAGTTCGCCAACGACCTCACCATCACCGCCGCGGTGGCCCGCAATGAGGCCGAAGTCAGCCACAGCAACTTCGCGCTGGAAGTGGGCCAGCGCCTCAACGACACCCCACAGGACCTGGCCTCGGCCTGGGTATCCAAGGGCTTCCAGCTTGACGATGCCGCACGCCTGCGCCTGGGCCTGGGCGTGCGCCACGTCGGCAACACCGTATCGCTGGGCAATGGCGGGCGCATCATCACGCCCAGCTACACGCTGGCCGATGCATTGGTGGAAGTGCAGGTGACCGACTGGACGATGGCATTGAACATCACCAACCTCACCGACAAGCGCTACTACGCCCCGTGCCGTACGTTTGGCGACTGCTTCGCCGGCTACCCGCGCGTGGTCACCGGCACCATCAGCTATCGGTTCTGAGCACGGCCAATGTCGGCCGCCGCAGCAGCAGGTGAAACACCACCGCGCATGCGGCGGTCAGCAGTGCCAGCAGACGCAGCAGCACCGCCAGCGCCTCGGCACTGGCGTGCTGCAGCTGCTCACCGCTCATCGACGGCAGCAGTGCCTGCGCCTGTGCCTGCGTACCCGTGGCCAGATAGGCACCAGCGCGCGCCAACGATGCAGGCGATGCTCCCTGTAGATGCTCGCTGGCAATCAGCGACAGCACTGCTGTCACCGCCGCCAGCGCAATACCTTCGCCGGCCACCCGCACGGTGCCGAAGATGCCTGCAGCCATGCCGGCCCGCTGCACCGGCACCATGCTCACCGACAACCCGTCCATCAGCCCCCACGGCAACGCCGTCCCTGCGCCGATCAGTACCAGCCATGGCATCCACTGCCGCGGCGACGGATTGGCCGCATACCGCGACAGCAGATACAGGCCGCACGCACACACCAGCAGGCCAAGAGTGCACAGCCGTGCGCTGCCGATCCGTCCCGCCCAGCGCGCGGCCAACAGCGGCAGCACCAGCATCGGCGCAGACAGGGCCAGCATCTGCAGGCCAACCCACGTGGTGCTCTGCCCATGCACACCCAGGAGTTGAAGCGGCAACACCACCAGCAGCACCACGTAGCCGAGGCAGGTCGCCACCGGTAGCAGCTGGACGCCCAGGAACGCCGGTTGCGAGAACAGCGAGAGGTCCAGCAATGGGAATGGATGCATCCGTTCGACGCAGACGAACGCTGCGCCGAGCAACAGCGTGGCGAGCAATGCCAGTTGCACGCGCATGGCGTGCACGCCGAATTCGCCCAGCCACAGCAGGGCCAGCGTCAGCGCCGCCAGCATCATGCTGAAACCCAGCATGCCGCCGACATCCAGCCGGCCGCGCTCTCCATGGCTCTCAGGCAACACGCGCGCGCCCAGTGCGAAGGCCGCCAATGCCGGTAAACCACCGGCTGCGAACACACTGCGCCATCCCAGTGCCTGCAGCAGCAGGCCCGCCAGCAACGGCCCAAGCGCCAGCCCCGCACCGAACGTCGTGCCCAGCAGGGCGAAGACGCGGCCACGCGCCGGCCCCTGCCAGCCCTGCGCCAGCGCCGCAGTGCCCGAGGCCAGCGCGGCGGCGGCGGCAACGCCCTGCAGGCCGCGCGCCAGATCCAGCCACAGCAGCGTCGGGGCCACGCATACAGCGGTCGTAGCAGCGGTGAATCCGACCGTGCCCGTCAGGAACATCCGCCGACGGCCGTAGCGGTCGGCCAGGCCACCGGCAGCAAGCAGCAGGCTGCCGAAGGTCAGCATGAAGGCATTGGTCACCCAGGCCAACGCGGTGGGCGAGGCCCCCGCAGAACGAGCCAGCACCGGCACCGCGACGGCACCGGCCGAAAAGGACAACGGCAGCGCCAGCGCGGCCAGGCAGACCGCAAGCAGCGTCCAGTGCTGCTGCATGCGGACGGGTATAGGGCGTATCGAAACCGGGGCCATGTGGGCCTCCATCCATCAGGGGCGTTGATGATGGGCAGGCCGGTATTGCTGAAAAACAGGCTGGATGGACGTTGATTGCGGCCAGATGTTCCGCAATCATGCCCGCATGGACTCCATCTCCGCCCTGCTTGCCTTCGTCCGTACCACCGAAGCCGGCAGCATCGTCGGCGCTGCCCGCGTGCTCGGCCTGTCCGCCTCGGCGGTCGGCAAGCGTATCGCCCGCCTTGAGCAGGAACTCGGCACCCGCCTGTTCCATCGCACCACCCGCCGCGTGCACCTCACCGACGAAGGCGAATTGCTGCTGCAACGCTGCCGGCGTGCGTTGGATGAACTTTCCGAAGCGCAGGCAGACCTCGCGCAGCGACAGCACGCCCCCAGCGGGCTGCTGCGCATCGGTCTGCCCACCATCGGCTACCGCTTCCTGCTGCCGGTGCTGCCCGGCTTCCAGCAGCGCTACCCACAGGTGCAGCTGGAACTGGACTTCAACGACCGCATCGTCGATGTGGTCAGCGAAGGCCTCGACGCGGTGATACGCAGCGGCGAACTGGCCGATTCCAGCCTGACCGCACGGCGCCTGGGTGGCTTTCGTTTCATGCTCTGCGCGGCGCCTGGCTATCTGCAGGCGCACGGCATTCCCAGCGATGTGGGCGATCTGCGCATGCATGCGGCTCTGCGCTTCCGCTACCCGACTACCGGGAAGCTGCACCCCTGGCAGTTGCCGGGGGTGGAAGGCGATGCAGGCGCGCGCCTTCCGACGGCGATGACCTGCAACAACATGGAAGCCGTGCTGGCCGCCGCCATCGGCTGCATGGGCCTGGCCTGGATGCCCGACTTCCTGGCGGCCGACGCACTGGCCGACGGCCGCCTGCAACAGGTGCTGCCAGCGCTGCCCACGCACAAGGGGCAGTTCTCGCTGCTATGGCCCGGCGGGCGCCACCCCAGCGCACGGCTGCGGGTGTTCATCGACTATGCCGCTGCGCATCTGTTCCGCAGCGGCCAGGCATAGCCGATCCGCAGGATCAGCCGGTGGTCGCGGCCATCAGGAAATTGCGCACCACCGGCAACGCCTGTTCCGGGCGCGTGCAGAACTGAAGCGCGAAACACGCTGCATCGCCATCCAGCACACGGTAGACAATCTCCTGCGGACGAAAGCTGGCCATGCTGGCAGGCACGATCGCCACGCCGGCGTCTACGGCCACCAGTGACAACACCGCGTGCATGCCCTGTGCTTCCTGCACCACGCGCGGCGTGAATCCCGCCGCCGTGCACAGGCCCAGCACCTGTGCATGGAAGCCGATGCCCTCGCCCGCCGGCCAGGAAACGAACGGCTCGTCAGCCAGCATCGCCACACTGACCTCCGGCACATCGGCCAATGCATGTGCACGTGGCAGCGCAATCGCCAAATGGTCGTGGTCGAAGTCGAGCAGCACCAGCTCGGCTGCGGGAATCGGTGGAATCAACACGCCCACGTCGATGCGCTGCTCACGCAACCACAGCTGCTGCTGGTGCGACGTGGCTTCCTGCAGGTGCAACTGCACCTGCGGGTACTGCTGGCGGAAGCGGCGGATCAAACCTGGCAGGCGGCCATACAGCGCACTGCCGACATAGCCTACGCGCAGGCAGCCAGACTGTCCGCTCGCCGCCTCGCGCGTGCGCAGCAATGCCTGCTCGGCCTGCTGCAGCGTCGCACGTGCCTCCACCAGCAACGTCTGCCCGGCCACGGTCAGGCCCAGGGTGCGGTTGCCGCGCACGATCAGTTCACATCCGAGCACGTCTTCCAGCCGACGTATCGCTGCCGTCAGTGGTGGTTGCGACATGTGCAGGCGGGCCGCGGCGCGATGGAAATGCAGTTCTTCGGCCACGGCCACGAACTGGCGAAGCAGGCGCAGGTCGATCATCTCGAAGCAGACAGTAGGAACCTGCCTAGGGTACGCCCTCAACCACGCTGGTCCACGCTGGCGCGCGCGATGGCCGGCCACTGCAGGGCCACCGACTCGATGCTGTCCGCACTGACCGCACGCAGATCGCGTGGATACGCCACGTGCTCGGCCTCCTGCAGGCGCAGTGCATGGAACTGCCCGTTGCTGGCGCGCAGCGTCCATCCGCCCACGTGGCAGCACGTGGATGCCAGATAGGCCACGCCCTGCGCGACCGCCTCCGGATGCAGTTCGTCGGGTTCGCCTTCGATGCCCCACATGCGCGTCTTCGCTACCGGCGAAACCGCATTGACCACGATGCCGTGCTCGGCGCCTTCCAGGGCCAGCACATTGACCAGGCCAAGCGCGGCCAGCTTGCCCATCGCATAGGCAGACAGTCCGCGCTGTGCGTACTGCGGATACAGCGCGCGATCGGAGGTGGTGATGACGATGCGGCCCCCGCCCGCCGCGCGCATCGCCGGCCACACCGCCTGCGCCAGCCACAGCGGCGTCTTCGCCGCCAGGCACAGCGTCTGATCCAGCGCCTCGTCCTCGATCGCTTCCAGCGGCTGGTACTCGACCCAGCCCGCGTTGTGGATCAGGAAATCGATGCGGCCATGTTGCTGCAACAGATCCTGCACCAGCGCGTGGCAACCCGAGCGATGGTCGATGGGACCGCTTGCGGCCTGCACCGGCAGACCCTGCCCCTGCAGCACTTCCACGCTGCGAAGGATGCGCTGCGGATCGGCGCCGCGGCCATCGGTACCGGCACCGACGTCATGCATCACCACCTGCGCACCGCGCTCGGCCAGCAGGCGGCTGTAGGCCAGACCCAACCCACCCGCGGCACCGGTCACCAGGCCCACCTGACCCTCGAAGGAAATACGCGACATCGGCTTCATACGCACAGCTTCAGCCAAGCTCACCGCCCCGGCCAATACCGTTGACCACCGCCCACGATACGCCCTCGCTATCACCGGAAAAGGGGACGGAGGGGATTAAGTCGTTTCAGGCACAGCAGGGCCAGTTACGACTTAATCCCTTCCGTCCCCTTTTTCGCTCAGCGGCTGAAGCGGCGCGCGCCGGCGACGCAGATCACCGCGACCACGGTCACCAGCACCATGCTGAGGCTGACCGCTTCATGCAGCAACAGCGCAGCCAGCGCCAGGCCGAAGAACGGTTGCAGCAGCTGTAGCTGGCCGACCGCGGCGATTCCACCCTGGGCCAGCCCGCGATACCAGAACAGGAACCCCAGCAGCATGCTGAACACCGCCACGTAGCCCAGCGCCCACCACGCGGATGCCCCCACTTCGACGAACGAGGGCGGGCGCATCAGCACCGTCAGCGGCAGCATCACCGGTAGTGCCAGCAGCAGCGCCCAGCTGATCACCTGCCAGCCGCCGAGATGACGGGCAAGCCGACCGCCTTCCGCGTAGCCCAGTCCACACACCACGATCGCCGCCAGCATCAGCAGGTCGGCCTGCAACGAGGCCTCGATGCCGTTGCGCGCGGCATAGCCGACCACGCAGGCGCTGCCCAGCAGCGAGAACAGCCAGAACGCCGGGCGCGGCCGATCGCCACCGCGCAGTACGCCGAACACCGCAGTGCTCAGCGGCAACAGGCCGAGGAACACGATGGTGTGCGCTGATGAGGCGTGGCGCAGGGCAAGCGCAGTCAGCAGCGGGAAGCCGACCACCACCCCCAGGCTGACAACCGCCAGTCCAGGCAGATCACTCCGGCGCGGCCACGGCTGGCGCAGCATCAGCAGCAGGCCCAGGCCGAGTATGGCGGCGATGGTGGCGCGCGCGGCGGTAACGAACCCGGCGTCCAGCTGCAGCACGGCCAGGCGGGTGGCCGGCAACGAGCCGGCAAAGATCACCACACCGATGAAGCCATTGATCCAACCACTCGCCGACCGTTCCACGTCTGTACTCCCGGGGTGCCGGGCGGTGCCCGGCGGGGTCTCCATGGAAGCACCTGCGGCCCGCGCCCCCCAGCTACAATCCAGTACAGTTTCAAATAACTGTACTGCCCACACTTACAGCACACTTTCGCCATGACGCGCCCGCTTACCCGCATCGAATCGGTCATCCAGGCCGTCCGTACCCGCATCGGCGCGCGGGTGGATGGCCCCGGCTCACGCCTGCCCTCGGTGCGTGCGCAGGCGGCGGCGATGGGCGTGTCGGTCTCCACCGTGGTCGAGGCCTACGAGCGCCTCGCCGCCGAAGGGCTGATCAGCGCGCGTGCCGGTTCCGGCTTCTATGTCAGTGGACCGGCCGCACCGCTCGCCCTGGCCGAAATGGAACCACGCCTGGACCGCGCGGTGGACCCGCTGTGGGTGTCGCGGCAATCGCTGGAAACGCCGGCGGGCCACCTCAAGCCGGGCTGCGGCTGGATGCCCAGTGATTGGCTGTATCACGACGGCGTGCGCCGCGGCCTGCGCCGACTGGCGCGTGCCGATGCCATGCAGCTGGTCGACTACGCCGGTCCGCTCGGGCTGCCCGCATTGCGCCAGCTGCTGCAGCGGCGCAGCGCGGCGCTGGGCATTGATGCACCGATTGAGCAGATCCTGCTGACCGAATCCGGTACGCACGCGGTCGATCTGCTCTGCCGTTTCCTGCTCAAGCCCGGCGACTGCGTGCTGGTGGATGATCCGAGCTACTTCAACTACCACGCGCTGCTGAAGGCGCACCAGGTGCAGGCCATCGGCGTGCCGTACACGCACAGCGGCCCGGACCTGGAGGCGGTCGCGCAGGCACTTCAGGCGCATTCGCCACGGCTGTACATCACCAACTCGGGCCTGCACAACCCGACCGGCGCGGTGCTCTCGGCCAGCACCGCGCATCGGCTGCTGGGGCTGGCCGAACGCAGCGAACTGATCATCGTCGAGGACGACATCTTCGCCGACTTCGAACTGCAGCCGGCACCGCGCCTTGCTGCGCTGGATGGGCTGTCGCGGGTGATCCACGTCGGCAGCTTCTCCAAGACCCTGTCGGCCGCTTCGCGCTGTGGCTACATCGCTGCACGCCAGGACTGGATCGAAGCGCTGACCGACCTGAAGCTGGCCACCAGCTTCGGCGGCGGCCATCTGGCGATGCAGTTGATGCACATCGCGCTGACCGACAGTGGCTATCGCCGCCACATGCAATCGGTGCGCTCGCGCCTGGCCGATGCGCGCCGGCACACACTGCGGAAACTGCACACGCTGGGCATCACGCCGTGGCTGCAACCGGAAGCCGGCCTGTTCCTCTGGTGCCAGCTTCCCGATGGCCGCGATGCTGCTGCGCTGGCACGGCAGTGCCTGCGCGAAGGCATCGTGCTGGCCCCGGGCAACGCGTTCAGCCAATCGCAGCGCGCGGCCGACTATGTGCGTTTCAACGTCTCGCAGTGCCAGGACCCGAGGATCTGGCAGGTACTGGCACGCGCGCTGCGTTGAGCTGGTAATGCGCGACCAGCGCATCCACCACCACGCGCACGCCCGGCAGCTGGCCGCGACGATGCGGCAGCAGCACGCTGGTGGTGACTTCGCCGGCATGCCACGCCGGCAGGACCTGCTGCAGGCGGCCAGCAGCGATGGCCGCCGCACACAGGCTGTAGGGCAGCACGGTGATGCCAAGACCCGCTTCTGCCGCCGCGATCAGCAGCTGCGATTCATTGCCGACCAGCGCCACCTGCGGCTCCACCTGCACGGTGCCGGCGTCGGCGCTGTGCAGCGTCCAGCGCGTTGCATGGCGCGCGGTCAGCAGGCCGGCATGCGCGCGTAGCTGCTCGGGCGTGTCCACTGCCGGCGCGGCTGCCAGATAATCAGGGGACGCCACCAGCACGATGCGTTCGCTACCGAGCATTCGCTGCACCAACCCGGAATCCGGCAGCGGACCGAAGTGGCTGCGCAGGGCGATGTCGATGCCCTCCTGCGCCAGATCGATGAAACGATCACTCACTTCAACTTCGATGCGCAGCCGCGGATAGCGGCGGGCCAACGCGGGCAGGCACGCGGCGAGCTCGCCCTGCACCACCGGAATCGAAGCGCTGATGCGCACGGTGCCGCTGGGTTCGGCCTGGCGGTCGCGGACAATGGCCTCCGCAGCCTCTACCTCCGACAACGCCGCGCGTGCGCGTTCGAAGAACTCTTGGCCGACCTCGGTCAGCGCGAAGCGGCGCGAACTGCGTTGCAGCAGCCGCACTTCGAGGTGTTCTTCCAGCAGCGCCACGCGCTTGCTAAGGGTCGAGCGCGGCAGGCCCAGATGGCGCCCACCTGCGGCGAAACCACCCTGCTCCACTGCGGTCACGAACAGGGCCAGATCATTGAGGTTGAGCATGCGCAACGTCCACACGTGTGGACTTCAGGATGCCATTCGGACGGCTTCAGCGGAAATGTCCATGCTGGCACGCTTTCCTCACCCGCCGCATCGCGGCTCGAACCGGAAATCTGCCATGACCCCGATCCTCTTCTACGGCGTGCCCTCGGGCTGCTCGTTCGGCTCCATCGTTGCACTGGAGTGGCTGCGCCAGCCTTACCAGCTGTGCCGCATCGACATGCCCGGCCAGGTGCAGGGCGAAGACTACCGCCGCCTCAATCCACTGGGCGAAACCCCGACCCTGCGAACCCCGCAGGGCGAGCTGCTCAGCGAGAGCCTGGCCATCCTCAACCACCTGGCCGCGAAGGGCATCGCGCAGGGGCTGGGCTTCGCACAGGGCACGGCTGGCTTCGATCGCCTCAACCACCGGCTGGCCTATCTCAACACCAGCTTCTTCGGTGCCTACGCGCCGCTCTGGCACGCACTGGAGCATGCGGAAGGTGATGAAGCCGAGGTGCTGGGTGCCTATGGCACGACCAAGGTGCGCCACGCCCACCAGGCGCTGGAGCAGATGATCGGTACGGGCCCGTGGCTGCTGGGCGAACAGCGCAGCTTCGCCGATGCCTACTTCGCCGGCATCGCGCGCTGGAACGACTATCACCAGGTGGTCGACCGCCGCGAGTTCCCCAGGGTGCAGCAGCTGTTCGAACGCCTGCAGGACGACGCGGGCGTGCAGTTCGCCCACGCCATCGAAGCGCAGCAGCCGGCAACCAGCAGTGGTGGCTTCCTCGGCGAGGTGAGGCTGGAAGACGTGCTTGAGGCCGCAGCGGCCTGAGCCCTGTGCTGTCTCTGCGGCAGCGGCGCGCAATGCCTCTTGCGCGCCGCGCTACAGTGGTCTGTCCCCGTCGAAGGAATCCGCACATGTCCACGTTCTCCGACCCGCAGGCGGTGGCCCGCTATGCCGAAGCACCGCTGCGCCAGGTGCCCGGTTTCCTCGCGTTGCAGCAGATGAGCCGCCTGCTGCTGGCCGAACGCGTTCCCGCACAGGGCCGCGTGCTGGTACTCGGTGCCGGTGGCGGGCTTGAGCTGAAGGCCTTCGCCGAGGCACAGCCGGGCTGGCAGTTGCTCGGCGTGGATCCGGCCGCACCGATGCTGGCCCTGGCCGAACAGACACTGGGTCCGCTGAAGTCGCGCGTGCAGCTGCTGGAAGGCTACATCGACGATGCGCCCGATCTGCGCTTCGACGGTGCCAGCTGCCTGTTGACCCTGCACTTCCTCGACGCCGCGCAGCGCCTGCACACGTTGCGCGAGCTGCACCGGCGCCTGCAGCCCGGCGCGCCGCTGGTGGTGGCGCACCACAGCGTGCCGCAGGATCCGGCCGGCAAGCTGCGCTGGTTGCAGCGCTACGCGGCGTTCGCCGAAGCCTCGGGGGTTGCCCGCGCCGATGCGCAGCGCGCGATCGAGGCCATTGCCGAGCGGCTGCCGCTGCTGGCGCCCGAGCAGGAGGTCGCCCTGCTGCAGGAGGCCGGCTTCGACGACGTGGAGCTGTTCTATGCCGGCTTCAGCTTCAAGGGCTGGGTGGCGTACGCTAGGTGATGCTTACGGCACCACGGTGATGCCGATGCGCTGCATCAACAGCGCCACCTGCTGCACGTCCAGCGTGGCGCCGCGCAGGTTGGTCCTGCGCAGGTCCAGCTCGCCCAGCTCGGAGTTGGTCAGATCACAGTCGGTGAAGTTGGCGCTGTTCCAGTCGATGCCCTCGAACTGGCCGCCGGACAGGTCCGAGCCGGCGAAGCTGGCGCCACTCACGTTCGCACCGTCCCAACGGTTTTCCCATAGCTCGCACTTCTCCAGCGTCACCCGCGAGAAGTTCGCGTAGCGCAGGTTCGACTTCTTGATGAAGGCACTGCAGAACCAGCTCCGCGTGGTGATCTGGTTCATGAAGCTGGCGTTGCTGAAATCCGCGCCCTGCGCGCGGCACTCGCTGATCTCCAGGCCCAGTGCCTTGATGAAGTTGAAGTGGCACATGCTGATGTCGCAGCTGCGGAAGCTGGCTTCCTTCAGCGTGGCGCCGTTGAAGCGACAGCCGGCACGGCTGTCGGCATCGTAGAAACTGCAGTTGATGAACTCGGTGCCGGTCAGGTCCGCGCCGGAGAAATCGCACTTGTGGAACTGCTGGTCGACCACTTTCTGGCCGGTGTACTGGTCTGCGCCGATGCGCAGCTCGCGGTGAACGGTGGGGGACATCAGGGATTCCATGCCAGGTGCCCCGCCATGATGCCGGCCGCGAGGGCGATCCATAGACTCCGGGCGCCGGCGGGTTCACCGGCAGTCCAGCCACCCTGTGCCCACTTCCATCCATTGCACGTTGTTGCACGTTAATGCACGAATGTGCAGAATTGTGTCATGAGCTCCGTTCCCAGCCCCCTCCCCGCCCAGCGCACCCGGCAGATCCTCGAGGAACTGCGCCAGCAGGGCCGCGTGGTCGCCGCCGAACTGGCGCGCCGCTATGCCGTCTCCGAAGACTCGATCCGCCGAGACCTGCGCGAGCTGGCCGCACAGGGCCTGTGCCAGCGTGTCTACGGCGGCGCCGTGCTGCCACCACCGAAGGAACGCCCGCTGCGCGAGCGGCTCACCCGCGACCGCAGCGACAAGGCCGAGCTGGCCGCCCGCGTCTGCGCGCTGCTGCAACCCGGCCAGGTCGTACTGCTTGATGCCGGTTCGACCAACCTGGCGATCGCCCAGCAACTGCCGGCCGCTCTCGGGCTGACGGTGATCACCAATGCCCCGCAGATCGCCACAGCCGCCAGCATGCTTGAAGGCACCCTGGTGCAGCTGATCGGCGGCCGCCTGGCCAGCGGCGGCGGTGCGGTCGGTGCCGAAGCGTTGGCCCAGGTGCAACGCCTGCGTGCCGACGTGTACCTGCCCGGCCCCTGCGCGGTGGACGGCGACACCGGCGTGTGGGCGATGGATGCCGAGGAAGCCACGCTCAAGCGCGCGATGGTGGCCTGCAGCAGTCGCATCATCGTCGCCGCCACCACGGAAAAGCTCGGCGCCCGCGGCCACTGGCAGATCGCCAGCCTCGACGAGATCGACGATCTGGTGCTGACCACCACCGCACCGCCCGCACTGGCAGCTCGCTTCCGCGCCGCCGGTATTGCGGTGCACCCCACTCCTCCCTGACCGTACCGCTCATGTCCCTCGCCAACCGCGCGCGTGCCGAACAGCACGCGACCCGCGCTGCATTCTTCATTCCCGGCTTCGCCACCGCGCTGTGGGCCACGCTGGTGCCCTTCGCCAAGCCACGTACCGAGATCAATGACGCGACGCTGGGCCTGGTACTGCTCTGCCTCGGTGCCGGTTCGCTGCTGGCGATGCCCTTGTCCGGCGTGCTGGCCGCGCGCCTCGGCTGCCGCCGGGTGATGGTGGCCAGCAGCCTGCTGATCTGCCTGACGGTGCCTGGCCTGGCACTGGCCGGTTCGGCCTGGACGCTGGGACTGGTGCTGTTCGTGTTCGGTGCCGCCGTGGGCGCGATGGACTGCACGATGAACGTACAGGCCGTCATCGTCGAGCGCGAAGCACGGCGCGTGATGATGTCCGGCTTCCATGCCTTCTTCAGCATCGGCGGCTTCCTCGGCGCGGCCACCATGACTGTGCTGCTGTCCGCGCAATTGCCGCCGATAGCGTCGGTGCTGATCGGCGTCGGCGCCATGCTGCTGGCGTTGCTGCTGTCAGCGGCGTACTGGCACAGCGAACGGATGCCGCACGACACACCGATGCTGGCCCTGCCACACGGCATCGTGCTGTTCATCGGCGTACTGGCGTTCGTTGCGTTCCTCGGCGAAGGTGCGATGCTGGATTGGAGCGCGGTGTTCCTCAGCGATGTGCGTCGCGTCGATGCCAGCCTCGCCGGTATCGGCTATGTGACCTTCACCCTGACCATGACCATCGCCCGCCTGTTCGGCGATGCACTGGTGGCGCGCGTGGGCCGCCAGCGCGCGATCGTTTTCGGCGCTCTGCTTGCTGCCGCTGGCGTGCTGGTGCTGACCCTGGTCACGCCATGGCAGGCGTCGCTGGCGGGCTATGTGCTGGTCGGCCTTGGCTGCGCCAACATCGCGCCGGCGCTGTTCTCGCTGGCCGGCCACCAGACCCGCATGCCGGGTGCGCTGGCGATCACCGCCGTTTCCACGCTGGGCTTCGCCGGCATCCTTGCCGGACCGGCGCTGATCGGCTTCGCCGCCAACCATTTCGGCCTGATCGCCGCGTTCATCGGCGTGGCCACGGCCTTGTTGCTGGTTGCAGTGTCCACGCGCTGGCTGCGGGTGTAGCCCAGTGCATCAGCGCCGCCTGCGCCGCAGCTTCATCCGCAACCGGCGGTAGCCGATCACCGTGGCCGTTGCACACAACGCAGTGCCCGCAACGCTCAACAGCAGCAGAACAGCCAACCGGGCGGTGTCGAAGCGCAGCATCGCAGGCAGGTCCCAGCTGTGCAGGAAGTAGAACAGCCAGCGCCCCACCCGCTCGCGATACCCCATCGTCAGCAATGGATCGCCGGTGGCCAGGTCTAGGTAGACGCGCGTCGCCTCGGCATCGCCGAAATCCACCACCGCCACCGGGAAGCGGCGCACCGCTGCGCCGTTCATGGCTTCCGGTGCACGTGGGTAGAAGTACGCATCCGCTGCATGCTGGACCCAGTACCCCTGCATGGGCGCATCCGACAGCGCCCGCACCTTCTGCTGCAGCCACCCGGCCGGCAGCAACCGCGCAACCTGCAGATGCCCATTGCTGCCGGACACGATACGGGTCTCGCCCTGTCCGTCCAGCAGCACCGCGAACAGCTCGCCACCGATGCGTCGCCACTGGATCTCCACGGGCATAAACCGCTCGGCCTCGACGGCCGTCAGCAGCGCCGTCGGCTCACCCAATGCGCCATCCACCGCCACCGTGCCACCACGATAACGTCCGCTGTCGATCGCCTCGCGCGTGCTGCTCAAGACGCCCCACGGGTTCATCGACATCAGCCCGCTGAAGATCCAGGTGAACACAAACGCTGCAGCCACCAGCCCGATCAGATGGTGCCAGCGCATCCATGGTTCGACGTATGGCGTCTTCGCACCCGAACGGTAGTGTCCACGGAAACGCCAGCGCCACACACCGACCACGATGCCGCTGACTGCGGCCACCGTGCACAGCGCGGACAACACGATCACCACCCACGTCCACACCGGGTCCACCGACTGCATGCGCAGGAAGTACAGCCAGTGCAGCCAGGCACCCACATAGTTCCAACGCTGCTGCACATGCGGTGCGTCCAGCACCACTTCGCCGGTGTGCGAGGACACATACAGGTCACCCGGCTGCGCACCCCCTACCTCCACCCGGTACAGCGGCCGGTGCGCGTCCAGCGCGCGCGAGTGCGTCCAGCGATCCTCATCCACGCGCATCGCGCCGACGAACGCCTGGCCGCCAGCAAACTGCGCAGCGGATGCTTCGGCATGCTGTGCCGACACCGGCAGCAGAACCTGGCCGGTGCGCGCAGACCAGGCGCCCACGTTGCCGCCGCTTCGCACCACGTACGCTGGCTCGCCGCGCAGCGTCGTCAGTGCCACGGCCTCCGGCTCGGCCTGCACGGCGGCCGGCAATGCCGACAGCCCCTGCCAGCCGCGGGCATCCCCCAGCACCGGCAACGCCGCCAGCCGCTCACCCGGCGTCAGCTTCGGGTAGCCGATGAACAGCATCACCATGCCACTCACGAACCACAGCAGCATCAACAGGCACCCACCAATGCCCAGCCAGCGATGCACCAGGTAGGTCCAGCGCCTGGCGGTGGATCGCAGCGTCATGGCCGGCCTCCTCAGAAGCGATGGTCGACGGTGAATTCGACGCGCCGGTCCGCACCCAGCAGCCATTGCGTGCTGGTGTAGTACGCGGTGGCGTAGTACGCCTTGTCGAACACGTTGAACAACCGCGCGGACAGCCGCGTGCGCGGTGCCGCCTGCCAGGTCAGCGCCAGGTCGGTGGTGCTGTAGCCGGGAAGTTCCAACGCGTTGGCATTGTCGGCGTAGCGCTTGCCGACATAGCGAACACCCGCCGCTGCGCTCCAGTCCGGCAGGAACTGCCAGCTCAACCATGCGTTGGCCAAGCGCTCGGCCACGTTCGGCGGTACGTTGCCATCACGCGACACCAGCACCGCCGGCGAACCCGTGGTTTCCAGGAAGTCCTCGAACTCGGCGTTCAGCACCGTCGCGTTGGCATCGAGCGACCAGTGCGGCGCGAAGTTCCAGTTCAAGGACGCTTCAATACCGCGCGAGGTCTGCGCACCCACCTGCACTCGGCGATCCGGCACCAGCGGATCACGGCTGAGCAGACCGGTCTTGCGGATGCGATACGCCGCCAGCGTCCACTCGCCGCCATCGAAGGCCTGCTTCAGGCCCACCTCGATCTGCCGGCCCTTGGCCAGATCGAAGGCACCGTTGGCTGGGCTGATCATCAGCAGGCCACTGACCGGATCCGCCGCCTGCGAGTACTGCGCGTAGAGGCTCAGCGTCGGCTGCAGCGCGAACACCGTGCCTGCACGCCAGCCGGCGCTGCTGTAGGTCTTCGAGAACGCGTTCTGGCCGCTGATCAGATCGGTGCGATCGATGCGCGCGCGGTCGTGGCGCAGCCCACCCAGTACAGACCAGCGTTCGCTCAACGCCAGCCGGTCCTCCACGAACAGCGCGTACTGCTCGGCGCGGTTGCGATAGCGCGGCAGGTTGGGCGCGTCGCTGGCGAACCGGCCTGGCACCGGACCGAACGGATCGACCGGGCCCGAGCTGCCGGCATAGGTGTTGTTGGTGTGCTTGAAGTGCGCACGATTGGCATCGAGGCCCACGGCAAAGCGGTTGGCCAGGCCCGCGATGTTTCCTTGTACCTGCAGTGTCGAGGTCAACCCGGTCTGGTCCTGGTCGTGGGTGATCTCGGTGTTGCCCGAGCGATCGATCAAACCGGTGGCGCGGTTGTAGACATAGGCCTCGGCATTGCGCCAGTCGCGCTGGCTGTCGATCTGGTAGACGCGGGTGCGCCATTCCACGTTCGACGTCGGCGTCCACAGCGTATCAAGTTGGGTCCAGCGGTCGCGATAACGGATGTCGCTGTCTTCCACGTTGTAGTTGCGATGGCGCAATGCCTCCAGCTGCTGCCCACCCACCAGCGGCGTGCCGAAGTAGCGCATCGGTCTCTGGTGGCCCTGCGCATGGGTGAGGGTCAGCTGCAGGTCCGGGCGCGGCTGCCACAGCAAGGCACCGGAGAGGGTCACGTCACTGTTTCGCCCGCGGTCAACCCAGCCACCGCTGTAATTGCCACTCACGTCCAGCCGATAGGCCAGGTCCCGGGTCAACGCACCGCCGCTGCCGAAGCCCAGGCGCGCAGTATCCTCGCTGCCGACGGTCACGCTGATCTCGTTCTCGATGGCGCTACGCGAGGGCTTCTTGGGCACGATGTTGATGACCCCGCCAATGGCGCCATCGCCATGGATGACCGAAGCCGGGCCGCGCAGTACTTCGATGCGTTCGATCGACCAGGTATCGAACGGGAAGGTGATGCCCACGCCGCCGTACTGGCGAAGCCCGTCGTACAGGCGCATCACCGAGGCGCCATCGGTGAAGCCACGGCTGGACAACGCACTCAGGCCGTTGCCTGGGTGCGGCATCGCACTGATCGCGCCTGCCCGGCTGATCGCATCATTGAGGTTGGTGTCGCCCCGCTGTTCCAGTTGTTCGCGCGAGATCACGGTCAGGCTGGCCGGTGTCTGCAGCACGCTCAGGCCCAGCGCAGACCCGGCGCTGGCGGTGGAAGACAGTTCACCGCTGCGGGTGTCGACCACGCGCACGGTATCCAGCGTGGTCGGAGGTGGCGCATCGGCGGCAAGGGCGGGCACGGCGTACAACAGGGACATGCACAGCGCAGGCAGTGTCGCCCTGCGCAGGCGCGCGGAGTTGGGGTTGTTTTTCATTTGTTCACGGCATGCAAGGCCACCCCGCAATGGCAGGGCAGCAATCAGAAAGGGGCAAACACGCGCGTGCGGGCACCGGCCGTGGCCGGCAACCTCATGGAAGAACGTTCAGTGCAACACGCGTGCGGCTCAGACGGCCATCAAGGCCGGCGGCCCACGCGCTCCCAATGTGCCGCTGATCCGTTGCGGCAACGTCTGCACCGCACCGCGCAGCGCGCGGCACACCGGTGCCATCGGCGCCAACAGCAACACTGCCGCCACCAGCAGGGTGATCAGCCGTGCAGCGATCAGGCAGTAATCGCAGTCCACACCCATCTCATGGTCGGCGTGTGGATCGGCAGCCGGCTTCGGTGTCGATTCCCCGTTCTGCATTGCCATCGCGTGATGGTCATGGTGCGCTTCCATCGCGTGCTGTGCATGCTCTGCGTGCATCGCGTGATTCAAGGCTGCCACCGGTGCGGTGGCCGCAACGTGGTCATGCGCCAGCCAGCGGCTCACCAGCGGGGCGAGCAGCACCAGCAGCATGGCAAGCCATGCCAGGACCTGGAACCGGCGGTGGAGGACAGAACGACGCACGCCACCATTCTACGGGGCGATGGCCAACCTTGGACCGAGTTCAGGGTTTCCAGAAAGGCGGTGCGACGTTATGACGCAGCCGCGGACGCAGACGCTCTCCACGGCCCCAAAGGGGGACGGAAGGCGGCCTTACAGCCCCTTCCGTCCCCACATCGCATTGCTAGAACCGCGCGGGCTGCAGCACCGCACGTTCCAGGAACATGACGCCCGCCTGCAGGCTGTTGCGGGCGTTCTCCAACCAGCGCTCCGGATCGGCCACCGCAAATCGCTCCTGTGCATCCACATCACCCGAGTCGGCAAGGTCGGCCAACTGCAGATGGATGTGGTTCTCCACCAGGCTCACCAGCACGGCGAGCTCGGCCGACAATCCGGCGATGCGTTCGGTGAAGCCAGCGTCGTTGCTGTTCAGAGACATGTCCCCTGTTCCTATGCGTTGCGGTGTTGATGGATGGCTTCGAAACGCTCGGCGCAGGCAGGCCCACAGAACAGCCTGGCCGGATCGTTGTCGAAGTCTTCGCTGCAGTCCGGGTTGTGGCATTCCCCAATGGGCCTGAGTGGGGCAACGCTGCGGGCCCGCGTTGCGTGCTGGGCCAGTGCTCGTTGCAGATGGCGCGCGTCCAGTTCCTGCGCTTCGTCGATGGTGTCCGTCATGCGGGTTGTATTCTATCGAGGGGTCGTCGCACTGATTGAGAACGTCGCGGCCGCGGCCTGCGGCGCGCATGTGGCGTCAGGCCGGGGCATTTCATTGAGGTCGGCTTCAGTCATGCAGGCTCCTTGTGCATGGGCGCCCTGGCGGGCGTTCGAGAGAGAGTGAAGGGCCGCGTCGAACGGCGCGGCCATCATCCGGAAACCGGTTCTCGCCGATTGCGACACAAGACGGCGATGATGCGGATCTGCGATCGCAGTCGCATGTTGAACCGCGTGGAGCGCCCTTGGCGGATCCAGGGACAGCAGGTATCCAAAGGTGTTGCAAATGGCGGATCCATCGGACACCATGACCAAATCAACACCTTCCATCACCTACTGACCACTTCGCGTCGGGCCGCCGCCGCATGGCCTGCACAGCGCAGGCATCGCACAGCGCCATTGCCATCCACGGTCGCTGTGCATCGAACAACGTTCCAAGGGGGTCCCGCCGAATGTACACACCGCACCCAACGCAGGACGTCGTCCCGGCGTTCCTGCAGGCCATGCATGCACACGGCATCGTGCCGGACGCACGCGGACGCGATGCACTCAACGCCGACGGCAAGCTGGTGCGCTTCCACGTGGAGGGTGACCGTCGTGGCACCCGCAATGGCTGGGCGGTCCTGTTCGGCGACAACGTGCCCGCCGGCGAGTTCGGCAGCTGGCGTACCGGTACCCGTCACGCCTGGTGCGCGCAATCACCGGCCACGCTGAGTCCCACCGAGCAGCGCGCGATCCGGCAGCGCCAGGAATCGGCCCGGACCGAACGGGAGCGGCAACAACGCGAGCGCGAGGATGCCGCAGCCAAGGCCGCCAACGTACTGTGGCAGCGGGCCATGCCCGCCGACGACAGCCACCCCTATCTTGCCCGGAAGGGCGTGCACGCTCATGGCCTGCGCGTGGCAGCGTGGCCGGTACGCAACAGCGACGGGCTGGTGTTCCGCCACATCGAGAATGCGCTGTTGGTGCCGGTGGTGAACACTGCCGGACGCATCGTCTCCCTGCAGGCGATCCTTCCCCGTACCGACCCGGCACTGGGGCGCGACAAGGACTTCCTGGCCGGTGGCCGCAAGCAGGGCTGCTTCCATGTCATCGGCAAGCCATTGCCCGGGCATCCCATCGCCATTGCCGAGGGCTATGCCACCGCGGCATCGATCCATCAGGCCACCGGCTGGTGCGTCGTGGTCGCGTGGGATGCGGGCAACCTGACCGCCGTGGCCCGTGCCTGGCGCAACGCCGTACCCGATGCCTCGTTCGTGCTCTGCGCGGATAACGACCAATGGACGCGGCAACCACTGGAGAACCCTGGTGTCAGCCAGGCCACGCAGGCTGCGGTAGACATCGGTGCTCGGGTGGTCTGGCCGGAATTCGCCATCGTGCACGGCGACGATGATCGCCCCACCGACTTCAACGACCTGCATCGGCGTGAAGGCCTGGAAGCACTGCGCGCGCAGCTGCTTGCCGACCCACCGTGCGCGCCGGGCGAAGTCCCCGCCGAGAGCGGCACACGCTCCCCGGCCGCCGCGAGCTACCAGGTTCCCGGCAACCTCTCCGCCTTCGATACCTTCACTCCGTTCCCCGACAGCAGCGCACGCGGCCGCCCGTTGCCGACCGCGCGCAATCTCGCCGAGCTGTGCCGCCGCACCGGCGTTACGGTGCGTTACAACGTCATCCGCAAGGACCTGGAGATCCTGGTGCCGGACCTCCAGTCCACGATCGACAATGCCAAGGAGGTTGCCGCCGGCGAAGTGATGGGCTGCATGCACCGTGCCGGCATGGCCACCGCCAGCTTCGAGACCAACCTGTGCCAGGTGGCCGAAGCCAATCCCTACAATCCCGTTGCCAGCTGGATCACCTCGCAGCCCTGGGATGGCCAGTCCCGCCTCCAGGCGTTCTTCGACACCGTGCAGGAAGCCCAGCCCACGCGCATGGCCGATGGCCGCATCCTGAAGGAGGTGCTGATGCGGCGCTGGCTGATCTCCGGCGTGGCGGCCGCCTTTGAACCGGATGGCGTGGTCGCGCGTGGTGTACTGACCTTCGTCTCCAGGCAGAATCTGGGCAAGACGCGCTGGGCACGGCAGCTGGCACCGGCCGAACTGCAGCTGATCGCCGATGGCGTGGTACTCGACCCCACCAACAAGGACAGCATCAAGCAGGTCATCTCCAAGTGGATCGTGGAGCTGGGTGAGGTCGACGCCACCTTCCGCCGCACTGATATCGCCGCGCTGAAATCATTCATCTCGCGCAGCCACGATGAAATCCGCCGGCCTTACGCACGCACCGAATCGCGCTATGCGCGGCGCACCATCCTGTTCGCCAGTGTCAACGACGAGCGCTTCCTGCGTGACGCGACCGGCAACAGCCGCTGGTGGACCGTGCATGCCGTGGCGTTGGGTGAACCGGCGCGGATCGACATGCAGCAGGTGTGGGCCGAAGCCCATGCGCTATACCGCAATGGCGAGACCTGGCACCTGTCCGGCGAAGAGCTGGATGCGCTCAATGCCACCAACAGCGAGCACGAACCCATCTCGCCTATCGCCGAGCTGATCGACCGCCACTTCGACTGGTCCCTCCCCGCCGAGCATTGGAGCACGCACTACCGTGCCACCGAGATCGTGATCGCGGTGGGCATCGACAAACCGAACCGGCGCGAGGTCAACGAGGCCGCCGCCTACGTGGTGAAGCGGCATGGCGTGCGCACCCGCGTGGTGGGCAAGGAACGGGCAAAGGTGTGGCTGATGCCACCGCGCAGCCGCAGCCTGTCCGAACACATCGCAGGACCGTTCTGATGCCACGCACCCATGATGGCCGCGAAGTCGGCAGCGACAGCGCCGAGTGGCGCCTCGACTGCGAGGCACGGCGCCTGCTGCAACTGGCGGGCTACCGCTGCATCGACGCTCAAGGGCGGTGCAGAACGATCAGCCCGCGCCGGCATCGCCAGCAGTACCTGGCGCGCGTACAGGCCACCCGGGGTTCTGTGGAGCGCGAGCGATTGGCGTCACTGGCGGTACGGCAATGGATCGCCAATCCCCCCTCCCAGCCCGCCGAGGATGCAAGTAGATGAAAGGTGTTGACTGGAGCGGTCCACAGAGGCAAGATGACTGTATCGGCCACGCCACCTTCCAGGAGCGCTTCCGCCATGCCTCGACCCCGACTGCATGCCTTCGAAGGTGAGCAGCTCACCGTGCGACAGATCCACCAACGGGTACCGGTACTGTCCGAGCGGACCATCCGCGATCACCTTGCTGCCGGCCGTCGTACGCGTACCGCCATGTTGTGCTTTGACCCGATCGCGGCGGCAGCGCGCGGTGGCCGCATCACCCAGCGCATCCTGCGCGCCCGCAGCACCGCCGCACGTGATTCCTGATCCACCGGCAGCGGCCACGTCCTTCAAGGAGTAGATTCCCCATGATTCCCGCGTCCCTCGACAGCGGCCATCGCATGATCGCCGACACGCTGGCTGCGTTCCGTGCCGGGCCTGCCCTGGCCAGCACGGCGCTCCGCGCACGCCCGCAGGCGGGTCCGCCGCTCTACATCGGCATCGCCGGCGCCAAGCGCGCGGGCAAGGACACCCTCGCCAGCGGGCTGGCGTCGGCACTGGCACTGCCCTGCGACAGCTTCGCCGCACCGCTGCGGCAGTTCGTCGCCTCCCTCCTCGGGCTCTCCCTGCGTGAACTGGACAGCCGCAAGGAGGACACCATCGACTGGCTGGCCGAACTTACTCCTCGTCACCTGATGCAGACCGCGGGTACCGAATGGGGCCGCGACCGCGTCCATCCCGAGCTGTGGGTACGCTCGCTGTTCGCGCGCCTGCCTGCGGGAGGCCTGGTGCCCGACGTCCGCTTCAGCAATGAGGCCTGCGCGATCCGTCGCCGTGGTGGTGTCGTGATCCGCGTCAGCCGCCCGGGCCATGGAGACCATGACACCCACGCCAGCGAGCAGCCACTGGCCGATGAGCTGGTCGACATCGAGGTAAGCAACGACGGCAGCCGGGCCGATCTGGTACGCAGGACGCTGGACCAGCTGCTGTCGCGCGGCGTGATCTGAGCCTGGAGCAGGGCCGCGCTGCCCTGCAGCTTCCCCTGACCCAACCGCAGGTTCCGGCCCATCATCGGCGAAAATGATGTAAGGTCGTCCCCCATCACCGACGGCACCTGTCGTCACCCTGCATCCCCAATCATTTCGCAAAGAGGAATTGTCATGGAGGTCGAACAGTTCACGTCGACGCGCCAGAAGGCCATCGAATTGTTCAAGTCGCAGCCCAAGGGTGGCAAGGACATCGTGAGCCTGGACGCGATCTTCATCTCGCTGTGCTCGCTGGCCAACGCCCGGGCCGAGACCGGCACCACCCGGCAGGAACGCACTGCGGCTCGTCCCGGCAGCCAGCAACCTCCCGCGCCGTGGTTCACCGAGACCCTGGCCGCCCTGAAGGGCAAGGGCGAATCGATCACCGTGGCGCGGTTCCTGATGTTCGCCAACCGCTTCCCGGTCAAGCGCATGGACCAGGTCAATGCAGCGCGCTGGCTGCGTGATGCCGGCTACATTCCGCGCAAGACCGGCGGCAACCTGGTATTCGACCTTTGATCCAGCACCACCTGCAGTCCTGAAGCCCCGGCATCGTCCGGGGCTTTTTCGTTTCAGGGCCTGCTCACCGGTATGAGGGAGGACGACCAACGGGACGCCATCCTCACCCCATACCTGCCACATCCCCTTGATCTGCCTTTCCCTCCTCTCTGTGAGGACTGCGAGTACGAAGGAAGGAGCAAACATCAGCAGCAACAGCCAGCGGCCGCAGGGCGTCATACGCTGCCGAGCAGCCATCCTCACCCGTCCTCGGGGCACCGATGAATACCTTCAGCACGCACACTCGAAAGTAGACGAAAGGTGTTGACTGGCGGCAAGGGATGGCAACAGTGGAGATCAATGCCACTGAAGACATCCTCAATGAACGCCCTGCCCGACAGCATCCAGACCCTGGCCGAGGTCATCGGCGAATCCGCAGCCCTCACGCTGGTGCGTGCGTGGCCGCCGACCACCTCCAGCACCACCGGCCGTCATCGCGTCATCGTCTACGTTCCCTCCACCCTGCCCGACCAGCATCGCCTGATCGACATCCTCGGCCGCGACGTTGCCCAACGGCTGGTCACCCACTTCGGTGGCGAGCTGTTGTTCCTGGCCTCGTGCTTTGCGGCCAATGCCCATGAGCGCCGCGAGCAGATCGCACGAGCGGTCGCCTGTGGCATGCCGCGCGAGCACGTCGCGCGCGAGTTCGGTGTCTCGCAGACCACCATCAAGCGCGCCCTGCGTGGTGCCCGTTCCGCGCCACCGCCTGCGGTCCATCCGGCCCTGCTCAAGGGGTATGCACGCGCATGAACGAGAGCGACCTGCTGGCGGGCGTGCCGGACTGGGCCAAATATCTGGGGGGAACCTCGGGTGTACTGATCGCGGTGTCGCTGTGGCTGCGCCAGTGGTTGTCGTCGGCCAAGGTCGACCGCACCGCAGACGAGGCCACCAGCAACACCCTGCGCACCCTGCAGGAGCAGCTCGCAGCCGAGCGTACCCGCGCCGACGGCCTGATGCACGAGCGCGAAGCAATGGCCCAGGAGATCGGCCAGCTGCGCGGCGAGGTCAATGCCCTGCGCGCGCAGATCGCCCAGCAGAGCGTGCAGATAGACGCGCTGTTGAACCTGGTGCGCAAGCAGCCGGGGGCCGCCGCATGACCGCCGCTGCAGCCAGCGCCCTCGGTGGGGCCAACGTCGCCGCATTCCTGGACATGCTGGCGGTATCCGAAGGCACCGACATCCCCAGCCAGCGCTCGCGTGACCGCGGCTACGACGTGATCGTGGGTGGCCAGTTGTTCAACGACTACCGCGACCATCCCCGCGTGCTGGTGTCGCTGCCACGCTATGGCATCAAGTCCAGTGCCGCCGGTCGCTACCAGTTCCTGCGCAGTACCTGGGATGACCTGCGCGCGCGGCTGGGCCTGCCCGACTTCGGCCCGGTTTCGCAGGACCGCGCGGCCGTGGCGCTGCTCAAGCAATGCGGTGCCTACGAATTGATCCGCCTCGGTCGCCTCGATGCCGGCATCAACGCCGCACGACGTATCTGGGCGTCACTGCCGGGCGCCGGCTACGGGCAGAAGGAGCATGCGCTGGAAACACTGCGCGTAGCCTACCGCGCCGCCGGCGGAGGCCTGCAGTGACGCCCGTCGCCCTGCGGTTCCGCATGGGCCTGCTGGTCCTCGCCGGTACCCATGCATGCTGTGCCTGGCTGGGGTGGACGCTGCGCGACCGCAGCGCGGACCTTGCCATCGCCACCGTCCAGACCGCACAGCAGGCATCGCGCGCTGATGCGGCGCAGGCCGCACATCAGCGGGACCTCGGCAACGCCCGCGCAGGTGCGCAGGCCGAATCGCAGCGCCTGGCCACGCAGGCCGAACGCACCCGGCAATTCCAAACCCTGCAACAGGACATCGAGACCCATGCCAAGACTCCTGGCCGTGACCGCGGCGATGCTGATGCTGAGTTCGTGCGCATCTGGCGCGAAGCCAACGCCGGTCGCGCCCTGTCGCGTTGATCTCAACATCGCCCCGGCGCAGCTGCGTGCGCCGGACGAGCTGCCGGACCTGCAGGCGGCCAACGACGATGCGCTGCTACGCAATCACGTTGCGGTCGCGCGGCAGTACCACGCACTGGCCGACCAGCTGCGTGCCCTGCTGTGCAGCCTCGGCAGCCAGCAGGGGATCACCCTCAACGGTACAGCGCCAATGGCGCCTGCAGAGTGCACAGCCACCGGCACGGCCACCGCGCGACAACAGCGCTGATCCCCGCGGCCACGCCTGCAATGTCCCATGCGGCGGGTGATGGCAACACTGGATGCAGACAGCGCGCGTCCCCAACCAGGCGCGTCCTCCCATTCAACGCACGAGCTGACATGGCGACCAACTCCTCCTCTTCCATTCTCGACGCACTGCACCCCGCCATCGAAGCCGCGATCCGCGCCCGCTTCCCGGACTTCGCAACCGTCGAGTTCTATCGCGAACCCGGTGCTGAAGGCCTGGCCACACCCGCCTGCCTGCTGGCAATGACCCGCTGCGATCGCAGCAAGGACAAGGACGATGGCAGCGGGCAGATGCAGGCATTGCTGCGCTTCGAGGCACGCGTCGTCGTCGCTGCCGCCGCTATCGACGCGGCACTGCAGCTGCGCAAGGCCGCCGTCGCGCTCGCCGGCTGGCTGCACCAGCTCGGCCGGTTCCCCGGCGCGGCCAGCGGCGCGATCGATGTGATCGCCGCACTGCCCGAAGACACGGCGGCGGCGCAGCCAGGCCTTCGCACCTGGCTGGTGGAGTGGTCACTGCCGGTCGCTTTGGGCAGCAACGCCTGGGAGGAGACCGGAGGCGCAGTTCCCCAGGCCTTCTACAGCTTCGTACCGGAGATCGGTCGTGATCACGAAGCACGCTACCAGCCCATTGAAGGAGCAGCACCATGAGTGCCGAACACGCGCGCCTGATCGGCAACCTGCTGATGATCGGCGTCGTGCGCGAGCTGGACGAAGCGGGCGGCCGCGTGCGCGTGGATGCAGACGGCATGCTGACCGACTGGATTCCCTGGCTGGAGCGCCGTGCTGGCCCGGGCGTGCGCAGCTGGTGTGCACCCGAACCCGGCGAGCAGGTGCTGCTGGCGTGCCCCTATGGCGACCCGGGCCAGGCACTCGTTCTCGGCAGCCTGTACCAGGACCGGTTCCCGGCGCCCGCCGACTCTCGGCTGCGGCACCGCACCGAGTTCGCCGACGGCAGCGTTGTCGAGTACGACCAGGAAACCGCAACGCTCAACGTCGATGTGGGCAGCGGCAAGGTCATCGTCACCTGTGCAAGTGCACAGGTGATCGCCAGCGAATCGATCGTGCTCGATACGCCATCGATCAAGGCGACTGGCGACCTGGACGTCACCGGTGCGATCAGTGCCGGCAAGGACATCAGCACATCCGGCGAGGTCAAGGCTGGCGCCATCGGCCTGAAGGCACACAAGCACACCGCACAGGGTCCGACCGCACCCACCACGCCCGCGCAGCCCTGAACGGCCATGCGTGCAATGCCCTGAAAACCCGCACTCCACGACGATAGAGGCCATGCGAGGAATCGACGCCAACACCGGCAAATCACTGGATGGGCTCGCCCATCTGCACCAGTCCGTGCGTGACGTTCTCACCACGCCCCTTGGCTCCCGGGTACTGCGCCGTGAATACGGTTCGCGCGTGTTCGAACTGATCGATGCGCCGACCAACCGCTCGCTGCGCATGGACCTGATCGCGGCCACCGTCGACGCACTCGCGCGATGGGAACCGCGGCTTCACGTCGAGAACGTCGACGTCTCCCTCCCCGCCCCCGGCGTGATGATCCTGGCAGTGACAGGAATCCACCTGCCGGACGGCGAGGCCATCACCATCGAAGGAATCGAGGTTCGCTAACCGTGGCATCCGGCTCGTTCACCAGTGTCAATCTCTCCCAGCTGCCTGCACCGGCGGTCATCGAAGTGCTCGATTTCGAGACGCTGTTCGATGAATCGTTGACCGCACTGCAGGCGCTCGACCCCACCTTCGACGCGCTGCTGCCGTCGGACCCGGCCTTCAAGATCCTGGAGGTCTGCACCTACCTGCGCCTGCTCGACCGACAGCGCGTCAACGATGCGGCGCGTGGCGTGATGCTGGCCTACGCGGTCGGCAGCGACCTGGACCAGTTGGCCGCGATCTTCGGCATCGGCCGCCAGATGCTGGACCCGGGCAAGCCGCAGGAAGGCATTCCGCCACGCTACGAGAGCGATGAAGATTTCCGTCGGCGCATCCAGCTGGGTCCGGAAGGCTTCAGCGTGGCCGGGCCGGAAGGCGCCTACATCTTCCACGCGCTGAGTGCCGATCCGCGGGTGCTCGACGCCAGCGCGACCAGTCCGTCGCCGGGTGAAGTGGTGGTCTCGGTGCTGTCGCGTGAAGCCGATGGCACGGCCACCCAGGCGCTGCTCGACGCAGTGGAAGCGAAGCTGAGTGCGGCCGACGTGCGGCCGCTGACGGATCACGTGCTGGTACGCACGGCGGCAATCATCAACTACGCGGTCACCGCCACGCTCTACACCTACGCCGGCCCGGATTCGCAGGTGGTGCTGGCCGAAGCACGCTCGCGCCTGGATCGCTACATCGCCGAGTCGCATCGGCTCGGCCGCGATGTCACCCGCTCCGGCCTGTTCGCCGCATTGCATGCCGAGGGCGTGCAGCGCGTGGAGATTTCCAGCCCGGCGGCTGACGTGGTGGTGGACCGGACCCAGGCCACCTACTGCACCGCGGTGACCCTGACCCATGGCGGCAACGATGAATGATTCCACCGCACGCCTGATCAATGCACGCCTGCGTGGCGCGATCGATGGGCACAACCTGCAGTTCCGCCATCCAGGTGGCGCACTGGCCACCCTGCAGGCGGTGTACCGCACCGATTGGCAGGGGCGTTTGAAGCTGTCGGATACGATGCGGCGCAACCTGCAGCGTTTCTCGGCATCCTTCGACCATCCACGATGGAAAGGCTTCTACGTGAAGCCGGCCAACCTGTCGTCCAGTCATCCCGCTCCGGATGGCAGCTCCAGTGCCTGGTCCTTCCCGGTCTCCGATGCGATCGGGGGCCCGGAGCAGAACTTCGCCGGCGTGGTGGACGAGGATGGAAGCGCGTTTCCCAATGGTGCCGTGCGCACCATCAGCATCTGGCTGCGTGCAACCGAACCCTGTGCGATCGACTTCGGCATGCGCGCCACCGGCGCAGGCAGGACCCGTCTGCAGGTGGGCACCGAGTGGAAGCGCTACAGCTACACCTATGCCGCAACCGCGGATGACGCCCCCCGGGGCGTGAGCATCGTGCTGGATCGGCGGGCGGGCGGGAACGCCGGCCTGAAGCCGGACAGCCGCATCCACCTTTGGGGCGTGCAGGTGGAGGAAGGCCGCGAGGCGACCAGCTACATCCGCACCATGCCCGAGCCAGTGGGCGTGATCGATTACAGCGTGCTCAACAATGTGATCACGCTCAGCCGCCCTCCCGCTCCCGGTTCGATCATCGACGCCGACGCGCTGATCAGGGTGCCGACGGCAACCACCCTGCTGCCGCCCAACGCCACCCGCGCGGAACGGGCGCTGGCCCGTGCTGCGGTGACCCGCCCGCTGCCGGTGGACATCACCGCGCTGTGGGATGCGGACCGCTGCCCGGCCGCGTTGCTGCCCTGGCTGGCCTGGGCCTTGTCCGTCGACGAATGGAAGGCCTACTGGCCGGAAACGGTAAAGCGTGCCCGCGTGCGCGCCGCGATCGCGATCCAGCGCCGCAAAGGCACCTGGGGCAGCGTCCGCGATGTGGTGGCTGCGTTCGGCGGTTCGATCCTGATCCGCGAATGGTGGGAAATGCAGCCGCGAGGTGCACCGCACACCTTCGAAGCGGTGATGACCATCGCCAACCAGGGCGGCGAGACCGCCACCGCCAAGTTCGTCGACGACGTGATCGGCGAGATCAGCCGAACCAAGCCGGTGCGCTCGCACTTCACGTTCACCCAGGGCATGCAGGCCAGCGCCGGTATCGGTGCACTTGCCGGCGCCCATGGCACCACCTTCCGCCGCATCCAACTGATCGGAGAGTAAACCCCGCATGCGCTTGAAAATCACCGACGCCGGCTTCGCCAGGCTGGTCAATCCACCCAACACCGGCACCAGTGCCGTGCTGATCACCGAGATCGGCCTGACGTCCACGGCATTCACGCCGACGGCAGGGCTGACCGCCCTGCCCGGCGAGATCAAGCGGGTCTCGACGTTCGGCGGCAAGGCCGTGGGCGACGACACGCTGCACGTCACGATCCGTGACGACAGCGCTACCGCCTACAGCCTGCGCGGCTTCGGCCTGTACCTGGGCGACGGTACGCTGTTTGCAACCTTCGGCCAGACCGATCCGATCATGGAGAAGACCGCAGCCTCGATGCTGCTGCTCTCCACCGATACCCGCTTCAGTGAAGTCGATACCGCGCTGATCGAGTTCGGCAATGCCGAATTCATCTATCCGCCCTCCACCACCGAGGTGCAGGGCGTGGTCGAACTGGCCACGACGACCGAGACCGAAGAGGGTGCAGATGCCCAGCGTGCGGTGACGCCGCGCGGGCTGCGTGCCTTCATCGACAAGCGCTTTGGCGCCAGCGCCCCCACCCAGTTCGTCCGCACGCTGCTGTCGATCGCCACCGATGCCGCGTTCCGCTCCGCCCTGGGGCTGAAATCGGCCGCGTTGAAGGACGAGGGCGCCGACAAGGGCCTGGATGCCGACCTGCTCGATGGCCGCCACGGCACCCACTACCTGGACTGGCGCAACATGACCGGCGTGCCATCCAGCGTGCACGTGCCCGGACAGGTGATTCTGTTCGCCGGTGCCACCGCGCCCAACGGCATGCTGCTGTGCAATGGTGCCGCTGTTCCGCGTGCCAGCTACCCGGCCCTGTTCGCCGCCATCGGTACCCGCTACGGCGCCGGTGACGGCGCAACCACCTTCAACCTGCCGGCAATGCAGGAAGGCACGGTGGTCACGCACACACTGAACCCGGAAGCGGTCGGCAGCTTCACCCAGGGTGAGGTGATCCGCCACGCCCATGGCGCAAGTGCGGCGACAGCGGGCAACCACAGCCACGCCATTTCCGTAGGCGCAGGCGGCGCGCATTCCCATGGCGCCAGCGCCAGCGCGGTAGGCGACCACGCGCACGGTGCATGGACCGACTCGCAGGGCCACCACGCGCATACCGGCGGCACCTCGTGGATCGGCGATCACCAGCATCTCACCGCGTTCGCCGAATCAGGCACCACCTACCCGTGGGGCGCCGACTACAACAACCACGCCGGTTCACGCGGCAACCTGGACTACGACAACCCCTGGCCGTACACCAGCCCGGCCGGTGGCCACGCCCACAGCTTCACCACCGACGGCGCAGGCGGCCACGGCCACAACATCGGCATGAACGGCGCCGGCGGCCACTCGCACACCATTTCCATCGCCCAGGTGGGTGACCACGGCCACGCCGCGTCGGCCGCCGATGCCGGTGCGCACACCCACACCGTCGTGGTGGAGAACGCTGGTGGCGACCGCAACCTGCCGGCTGGCCTGCGGATGATCTATTGCATCGCGTACTGAGGACATGAACTTGCCTACCGAACCGCGCTTCGCGCACTCCTACGATCCAGATACCCGCGCCTACATGGGCAAGGTCCGCCTGCAGCCTTCGCCGGACGGCGCCTGGAACCTGCCCGACTTCACCGTGGACGTCGCGCCTCGCCAACCTGCCGGCGAATACCAGGCACTGCGCCTGGCCGAGGATGGCTCACGCTGGGAACTGGTGGCCGATTTCCGCAACTGCATGCTGTGGGACACACGCACCGCGATGGCGGTACCCAACCGCCTCGCGCTGGGCGAGCCGTTGCCCAAGGACGTGACCCTGTCCGAACCATTCAAGCTGGATGGCACCACCGCGCAATACAACGCGTGGAATGCCAGCCGCCGCGAATGGACGCTGCTGCCGGACTACAGCTCGCGACCGCTGTGGAACAAGCACGATGCCAGCTTCGCGACTCCCGTTTCCCGTGGGGTCGCACTGCCGCCATCGGTCACCGATCTGGCACCGCCTGCAGATCGCAGCTACCCGGTCACCTTCGATGAAGCCCGTGCTGCCTGGGTGATGGTCACTGCCCCCGAACCCGACCCGGCCGCGCAACCGCAACCGCAACCGTGATTTCGGGCCACCGCTGCAATTAATCCAGCCGCGGCCAGATACGAACATGTACCCATGCGGCGCAGATCGCGACCGCAGCACCCACCCAACCAAGGAAAAAACAACGCATGGCCGAATTTCTGCATGGCGTGCAGGTCGTCAACATCGATGGTGGTTCCCGCTCGATCGCTGTTGCCTCGACCAGCGTCATCGGCATCGTGGGCACCGCGCCCCGCGCCGACAAGATCGCCTTCCCCTACAACACTCCGGTCCTGGTGACCTCGCGTTCGCAGGCAGCCAAGCTGCTCGCCAACGCCGCAACCGAAGTCGATGAGGGCACCCTCCCGGGCCAGCTCGACGCCATCTTCGACCAGTCCAACGCGGTTGTGGTCGTCATCCGCGTCGAGAAGGGCGCCACCGAGAACGACACCCTGGCCAACGTGCTGGGCGGCGTGAACGCGCAGACCGGTGCCTACACCGGCGTGCATGCACTGCTGGCGGCAAAGTCGGTGGTGGGCATCAAGCCCCGCATCCTGGCGGTACCGGGCTTCACCCACACCCACGAAAAGCGCGATACCGAACTGCTGGCCAACCCGGTCGTGGCCGAACTGCTCGGCATTGCCGACAAGCTGCGCGCGGTGATCATCAAGGATGGCCCGAACAGCAACGACGACGCCGCCAAGAGCACCACCGCTCTGACCGGTTCCAAGCGCGTCTACGTGGTCGACCCGGCGCTGCTGGTGCAGTCCGGTGATGCCATCGTCACCCGCTACGCCTCCGGTGCCGTGGCCGGTGCCATTGCCCGCAGCGACAACGAACGCGGCTGGTGGGCATCGCCGTCCAACCTGGAGCTCAACGGCGTGGTCGGTACCGCACGTGCGATCGACTTCGGCCTGTCCGACGCGACCAGCCGCGCCAACCTGCTGAACCAGTCGAACGTGGCGACCATCATCCGCGAAGGTGGCTTCCGCCTGTGGGGCAACCGTACCGCCAGCAGCGACCAGAAGTGGCAGTTCCTGTGCGTGGTGCGCACCGCCGACATCATCGCCGACAGCCTGGAAGCCGCCCACCTGTGGGCCGTCGACCGCGGCATCAGCAAGACCTACGTCGACGACGTGCGTGAGGGTGTCAATGCCTTCCTGCGCGGCCTGAAGACCCAGGGCGCGATCCTCGGCGGCAACTGCTGGATCGACCCCGACCTGAACGCAGCGGACAGCGTGGCCCAGGGCCGCTTCTACTGGGACTTCGACTTCACCCCGACCTACCCGGGTGAGCAGCTGACCTTCCGCATGCACATGAACAACAACTACGTCTCGGAGATCTTCTAAGCATGGCGCGCAAGATCCGCAAAAACTTCAACTTCTACGTCGACGGCAAGGGCTATGCTGGCAGCGTGATGTCCTTCACCGCCCCCAAGCTGTCGCTGAAGACCGAGGACTTCCAGGCCGGCGGCATGCTGGCCCCGACCGAGATCGTGCTCGGCCATGACAAGCTGACCGCCGATGTCGAGTTCGCCTCCGACGACGCGGAGATCATGAGCAAGTTCCACGTCATCGAAAGCAAGGAGTACGGCTTCACCGCCCGCGAAGCGCTGGAAGGCGATGACGGCGAAGTGACGCAGGTCGTGCACAACATGCGCGGCAAGGTGAAGCTGCTGGACCGTGGCGAAACCAAGGTCGGCGAGAAGGGCACGATCAAGGTCAACCTGGCGCTGAGCTACTACAAGCTGACCCATGGTGCCCAGGTCGTGCAGGAGATCGACGTGGTCAACATGATCGCCCGCCAGGGTGGCGTGGACGTGCTGGCCGGCATCCGCGGCGCACTGGGCATCTGAACCCTCGCCGCACTGAAGAACCCGGGGGCGCCTCGCGCCCCCGCATCCATCGCACCGCATCGCATTCCAGGAACGCATCCATGTCCAGCAAGACCAAGACCCCCACCGACACCGTCATCGAGCGCGATGGCTTTGCCGAGATCACCCTCACCCGCCCGCGCCAGGTCAACGGCATGGAAACCGCCGTGCTGCGCATGCGCGAACCGACCGTGGAAGACATGGAGCGCTACCAGGATGACAAGGGCAGCGACGCACAGCGCGAGGTGCGGATGATCGCCAACCTGTGCGAGGTCTCGCCGGAAGACGTGCGCAAGATGCCGCTGCGCGACTACGCACGACTGCAGGCAGGCGTCGCGCTTTTTACCACCTGACCCTGCCTCAGATCAGGCAGGGAGTGCTCGCCCTGGCCGGTCATACCGGCTGGGGCCTGCGCGAGATCATGACACTGCGGGTGTCTAAGTTCATCTGGTGGATTCAGGGATTGCCGGTACATGGCCAGTAACGTTCAAACGACAACGATCACGATCGGCGGCGAGGTGTCCAAGTCACTGAAGGACGCCTTCTCCTTTGCCAACGACGGTATCAAGCGCCTCGGCACCGAGGTGACCCTGCTGGACCGCAGGCTCGCGCGCATGAGTACGACCAGCAAGGAGTACGCCCGCATGCGTACCCAGGTCGATGCGCTGCGTGCCTCGCAGGTGGCGCTGGAGAGCATCGAAGCAAAGCGCGACGCCAACCTGGAGAAGCGCGGGAAGCTCGGCTCGGCATTTGGCGAGGCACGCGGCACGCTTGGCACGGCCGTCACCGCGCTGGCCAAGCCGGTCGAGAACGCCTCCGGCTTCGCCCGCCAGAACCAGCAGATCGGCGTGGCAGCCAACCTCAGCCGCGCCCAGGTCAGCGCACTGGGGCAGGCCATCCTGGAACAGTCGCGTGCAACCAACCAGGGCGCCGACGCGCTGCAGCGCTCGATCAGGCTGATGGTCGACGCCGGCATGGATGCGCAGTCGGCCCAGGCCAGCCTCGGTGCTGTCGGGCGGACCACCACCGTCACCGGTGCCAGCATCGATGATGTGGCCCAGGCTGCGGCCGCCCTGCAGCAGTCGTTCGATATCGATCCCTCGCGCATGCAGAACGCGCTGGATGTGCTGGTGGTCAACAGCCGGCAGGGCGGCCTGGGCCTGAAGGACATGGCCGCAGTGCTGCCTACCCTGGGTTCGTCGTTCGAAGCGATGAAGCTGCAGGGCACCTCGGCGACCGCCACCCTCGGCGCGGCCCTGCAGGCCACGCTGGACTCGGCCGGCGGCGCCGACAAGGCCGCCAGCAACATGAAGAGCTTCATGTCCGAGGTGCTCTCGCCGGACATTCAGGAGAAGGCCAAGAAGAGCCTGAACCTGGATCTGCGCAAGATCATCGGCGATGCACAGACCAGCGGCGGCAATCCCTTCGACGCTGCGATGCAGGGAATCATCCAGGCGACCGCGGGCGACCAGAAGAAGATCGGCACCCTGTTCAGCGATGCACAGGCGAAGAACTTCGTCCAGCCGATGATCGAGAACTGGGATACCTACGTCCGTGTCCGCGACAAGGCCTTGAATGGATCGGCGGGTACCACCGATGCGGCCTATGCCGATGCGATGCAGACCGATCCGCAGAAGATCGAAGGTGCCAAGATCGCCGTGGACAACCTGTCCAAGGCCTTCGGTGCGGCACTGCTGCCCGCGGTGGGCGAGGCCGCGGTCAAGCTGACCGAGCTGTTGAACGGGGTTACCTCGTTCGTGCAGGAAAACCCGAAGCTGATCGCCAACACCACGCAGATCGTGGTCGGCATGCTGGGCATGCGCACGGCGGTGCTCGGCGCTCGCTACGCCTGGACCTTCCTGCAGGGCCCGATCCTGGGCGTGCAGAAGGCCTTCCAGCTGTTCCGTGGTGGCAGCCTGCTGGCACAGATGGGGCGCTTCGGGCCGATGGCCATGCGCCTGGCATCGGGCTTCCGCATCGTCGCCACTGCCGTGGCCGCCATCGGTGGTGGTCCGATCACGATCGCCATCGCGGCAATCACCGCAGGCGCCATCCTGGTGCGCAAGTACTGGGAGCCGATCAAGGCATTCCTGGGCGGCGTCTGGGAGGGCCTGAGCGGTGCAGGCACCGCAGCGATGGGTGAACTGATGCGTGCGGTTGAACCGCTGCGCCCCGCCTGGGAAGTCATGAGCGGGTTGATCGGCCAGGCCTGGGACTGGCTGTCGAAGATGCTTGCACCTGCACAGTACACCGGCAACGAACTGTCGCGCGTTGCCCAGATCGGCACCTTCCTCGGTACCGTTCTGATGGAAGGCCTGAGAATGAACATTCAGCTCATCAGCGGCCTGGTGCAGTACGTCGCCTGGATGGGCAACGTGTACACGACCGTCGCCAGCGGGATCGGAATCGAAATGAGCAAGATGTGGACGGCGATCAAGTCCGGTGCCGAATCCCTGTTCGACTGGCTCATCCCGAAGCTGGATTTCCTCATGCCCTACGTCGAGAAGCTGATGGGGTTCGTCGAAGGGGGCATTGGCAAGGTCAGTGCGCTGGTCGGCAAAGGCCTGGACTTCGGCAAGGAGGTGCTTGCCGGTGGAGCGGAAGCGATCGGCAACGGCATGGTGGGGTACACCAACATGCGGGCCGGCGGCAGAGGCGGCCTGGATGACGCCGTGGGCCTGGTCGGCGACGTCGCCACGTTGGACGCGCCGGGCGCGCGCAAGCGTTGGGGCGGCATCAGCGAGGCCGCTCGCGGTCGCACCGCACCCGACATGCCATCGCCCACTACGCGCGGCGTCACCACCGTGCAGCAGCAACAGACCAACAACATCACCATCCACCAGCAACCGGGTGAATCCAGCGAATCGGTGGCGCGTCGCACGGCCGACGAACTGCAGCGTCGCAACGCGGTTGCTGCCCGTGGTGGCCTGGCAGACAGGAACTAAGCATGAAGCGTGAGTTCGTAACCGCATCCATCGACAAGCTGTTGTCCAGTTTCCAGAGCAACGACTCCGGCAACGCCCCGGTACTGCTGATGCTGGGCGGCTTCAAGTTCAGCCTCAACACCGCCGTGTTCCAGGAGATCCAGCAGAGCAACGAGTATGGCTGGGCTGCGCAGGAACGCATCGGGCAGATGGCCGCCCTGCAGTACACCGGCCCCGGCAAGGCCAGCATGACCTTGCCGGGCGTCATCCACTATGCGTTCCGGGGTGCCGGCAATGAGCTCTCGCAGCTGCGCAAGCTGGCGGCACAGGGCAAGCCACAGCGGCTGCTGACCGGCAAGGGCGGAAACCTGGGGCTGTGGGTCATCGACAAGATCGACGCCACTGCCTCCGGCTTCACCGTCGATGTGGGAATCCAGCGGCACGAATTCACCCTCTCCCTGCGGAAGCACAGCGATGGCACGAACGTATAACACCCGCGACGGCGACGTCGTTGACCGCATCGCGCATGCGCACTATGGCGAACAATCACCGGCCATTCTGCGCGCGATACTCGACGCCAACCCGGGCCTGGCCGCGCGCGGCGCAGTACTGCCCGCGGGCATCGCGATCACTCTGCCGGACGTGCAGCGCCCCGCCGGCGAACGCAAGGGGATCGCGCTGTGGGACTGAACATCACACCGGCATTCCGCGTGGTGGCCAACAGCCAGGACATCACCGACAAGATCATGTCGCGCTTCAAATCACTGCGCATCACCGACGAGACCGACAACAACTCGGACATGCTGGAGCTGCAGCTGGCCGACCATGATCCGTCCGATCCGATCCAGCTGCCGCCGGCAGGCGCGGAACTGGAAGCCTTCATCGGCTATGACGGCGAAGTGCGGCGCATGGGCCTGTACATCTGCGATGAGGTGGAGATTTCCGGCTACCCGGGCAGCATGACCCTGCGCGCGCGCGCCGCACCGTTCGAGGCCAGCAGGGGCGGCAAGAACGATCTGCAGACGCAGAAGACGCGCACCTGGAAGAAGGGCACGACGATCGGCGGCATGGTCCAGCGCATGGCCGGCGAGCACGGACTCAGCGCGGCCGTGAGCGGATCGCTGGCGTCGATCGCACTGCCGCTGACAGTGCAGTCGCAGGAGTCGGACATGAACCTGCTGCTGCGCCTGGCCAAGCAGCATGATGCCATCGCCAAGCCGGGCGGAGGCCGCCTGATGTTCGTCAAGCGCGGCGAATCCACCAGTGCCAGCGGTGAGCGCATTCCCGACGTCACCCTGACCCCGGCCGATGGCAGTGGCTACAAAGTGAGCATCGTCTCACGCGAGAAGACCGGCACCACCATTGCCTACTATCGCGATGTACGTGGTGCCAAGCGCCAGGAAGTAAAGCTGGGCAGCGGTGAACCGATCGTGCGCCTGCGCATGGCCTACGCCGACCGCGAAGCCGCCGAAGCCGCAGCGCGCGCCAAGCACCAGGAACAGGCCCGGCAGACGCGTACGCTGAGCTACACCCTGCCCGGCCGCGAGACGCTGATGGCCGAAGCCACGGTGGTGATGCAGGGCTTCCGCGATGGCGTGGATGGGCAGTGGCTGGTCAAGCGCGCCGAGCACAACATCAGCCACGACGGCTACGTGACCAGCATCGAGTGCGAACAACCCAACAGCGCCGACGCAGTGAAGGCGGCCCGCAGTGCCGCGGCCACCGAAGGCGAGCAGGTCGGCAGCGAGGTGTAGATCCACGCTGGCGTGGGTCTACATCGGCGGCCTCGACCAGGCTCGGTAGATCCATGCCATGCGTGGATGCTTTTCGCGCATCAACTCACGTACTGCGCAACCCCGTTCCCGAACGACCAGTTCTCCTTTTTCACTTCCACCAGGTTGATGAACACATCCTCGCGGCGGACGCCCACCGCCGCGTGCAGGCCATCAGCGATGCCGGCATACAGCGCCTTCTTCTGCTCCAGCGTGCGCCCTTCGTTCCAGGTGATCTGGATGCAGATGAAGTCGTCGGTGCGGTCCACGCCCAGGTAGCCGGGGTCGTAGATCAGCGTTCCGGCGTCGTGCTGCTGGAAGATCTGGAAGCGGTCGTTCTCCGGCACGCCCACCGCGCGCATGGCCTGGTAGATGGCTTCGCCGACACGTTGCAGGTAGTCGGCGGATTTACCTTTGCGAAGATCGATGCGGGCGAGCGGCATGGTGGCACTCCAGCGTGGATGGGTAAGGCGACAGGATGAGACTACGCCTGCCCGGGGCGGTGGGACAGCGCAGGGATGGAACCCTCTGGCTCCATGCATGACACATTCCCGCCTGCGTGCGCCGGGTGACGGAATTGCCATGGTGGCGCCGCTCTGGAGTCGTCATGTGCACGGTCGGCGTGGGCGGCGCTCTGCGCCATCAGTGATGGGCCACACAGTCGGCGGATGCTGGAGGGCACAGAACCGGAAACGCTTGGTGTGCCTGCGTGGAGTTGAGAACTTTCCTTACAGACCACCGTGATTGCGCGATCCCATGATCACCGCGCCGAGGCAGATTGCCTGGGCCGGGATTGGCGTCTCGAATAAACGAATGAACACCCATCGCTGCGATTTACGCCGCAGCAGAGAGAATGCACCGATTGCCTTCAATGGCGGCCGGTGCGTGGGGATCGACAGATCCGCCAGGCCTTCTTCTCGATGGGAGTTCGTTTGCCTTGGTACGCCAACCCGCACCGTCCGCCACCTTCACTCCGGAAGGTGGCTCTACGCCAGTGAGGGTTTCGCCATGACCAATCGCACCGCCGACCGTCCCCGCCTGCACGCCCTGATCGGCAACATCGCCGCCGACGTGCCTGAAGAGCTCGCGCACGAGATCGAGTGCGCCTTGCAGGAACAGAACCTGCCCGTGCAGTCGCCCACGTTCTTCGCCTGCCTCAATGCGATCAGCAACGCCGACGCCGATGACGGGCAACCGTGTGGCGGCCTCACCCTCGGCGCCAGCAATCACGCTTCGCTGCGCCGCTCGATGTCCGGGCTCAGCGCAGTGCTCGATCTGCTGCAGGCCGCCGACCGGGCGCGTGCCGAGGCCGGCCCGGAGGAACAGCTGGGCGCCTTCCATACCGACGGACTGATCGTGGCGGCACGACAACTGGTGCGCGAGGAGCATCACTGCCTCGCCGAGGGCCACACCTGACCGGCCCGGATGCGCTCCCGCTACAATCGCGCAGGGAACGCGGGAGGCCGCAATGGACGCCGAACACCTGGAGTATTTCAAGGCCGCTCTGGAGGGCCGCGCAAGCGTAGGCTGGAACGTATGGTTCGCCGCCAACCAGCAGGCGCTGGCACAACAACTGAGCCGCCCTGCACTGCTGCGCTTGAAGTTCAGCAAACTGGATGAAGCCGAACGCTTGCTCGCCCAGGCCGACATCGTGCCTCGCAGCACAGCGGGCAAGCGCTACGAAATGTACTGCGCGGAGTTCGCGGCAGACGTGGTGGACGCGAACGGTCGCCCGCTGCCAGCCCTCTGGCGCGCAGCGCACGGCGGAGCCATCGGCCTGCTTGCCGATGGCGAGCTTGAGGCCGGCCAGGCGAAGCTGCTCGCGGAGTTCCGCCGCGCCCGCAAGCGCGGGCTGCAACAGGTCCACGAATGGTTGGCCGATCTGTGCTTTGAAGGCGAGATGGAACTGACCAGCGGCAATGCCGAGGTGGGCCGTGGTCTGCTTGCAGTGGTGGTGCAGGCCGGCAGCGGCCACGACCTGCTGGATGCAACGGCACTGATCGCGCGCGCGCTGTTGGACGAACACGGCTGAGACAGGGTCCGCTGCCCGTCGGCCCAGCAGAATCGCAGGCAACAAAAAAGCCCCCATTGCTGGAGGCTTCTTTCGTTCTGCAACATGGTGGGCGGTACAGGGATCGAACCTGTGACCCTTGCCGTGTGAAGGCAATGCTCTACCGCTGAGCTAACCGCCCGGTGTGTTGCTGAGCCGCTCATTATAGGGGCTTTTCAGAGGCCGTCAACAGTTTTTCACATTCGTGTTCACGGGTGTTTCCGGGGGCCGCAGCCGAGCATGGGTCGGCTCTACAGAAAGACCCCGGTGCTACCTCACATCGTATGGGTCGGCTTGTCCGAACCGGTCAGACCGGCCAGCAGGGTCTCGATCTTGTGGCGCACGCCCTCGCCTTCGGCACCGTCGGCCAGCTGCACGCCGATGCCGGCGGTGCGGTTGCCCTGCGCGCCGGCCGGGGTCACCCAGATCACTTTGCCAGCCACCGGCAGGCGCTCGCTGGAATCGGGCAGGGTCAGCAGCAGGAACACCTCGTCGCCCAGGAAGTAGCGCTTGGGCGTGGGCACGAAGATGCCGCCGTTCTTCACGAACGGCATGTACGCGCTGTACAGCGCGGCTTTGTCCTTCACGGCCAGGGACAGGATGCCCTGGCGGGCGTTGCTGGCACTCATCGATTTCCCCTTGCGGCAGGCCGCTCGTTCACCTTGTTCCAGGCCAGCAGCAACTCGACCACCGCAAGGTCTGCGCGCACCGTGGTGCGCAGCAGGTCGCGGGTGCGGTTGGCCGCATCGAACCAGGCTGCAAGCTTGTGCAATCGCTCCGGCGTGGTCAAGGCATCGGTGCTGGCCTGGGCCAGCGCCAGGTCGGCGGCAAAGCGCAGACGCAGCGCTGCGTTGTCGTCGCCGCACCACTTCTGCGCCAGCTCCACTGCGCCGGTCTTGCCGGCGGCCAGCTGTTCCAGCTCGCGGCCAACCTCGCGGCGCAGGCTCAGGCCGTCTTCGCGCAGCCAGTTGTCGGCCTGGCCGGGATGGCCGCGCGCCGCGTCCAGCGCTTCGCGCGCCGATGCTTCGCTGTGGCCCTGCTGCTGCAGCCAGGCCAGCGCTTCGTGCTGCGGCGGCAGCTTGAATTCCAGGCGCTGGCAACGGCTGCGGATGGTCTGCGGCAGGCGTGCCGGGTCGCTGCTGATCAGCCAAAGGTAGCGGCCGGGCTGCGGCTCTTCCAGGGTCTTCAGCAGCGCGTTGGCCGCCGAGCGGTTGATCGCATCGGCCGGGTCGACGATCACCACCTGCGCCACGCCGTACTGCGGGGTCAGCGCCAGCGTGTCGGTGATCTCACGCACCTGCTCGATGACGATCTCGGTGCGCAGCTTGTCGCCGCTCTTGTTCGGGATGAAGCTGACCAGCTGCAGGTCCGGGTGGGTACCCGCGGCGATCAGCTGGCGCGTGCGCGTGGCATGCGCGGCATCACCGCGCGCCAGCACGTGGTCGGCCAGCGCCAGTGCCACCTCGCGCTTACCCAACCCGGCCGGGCCGCAGATCAGCAGGCCATGACCGAGCCGGTCTGCATCGAGCGCAGCAACCGTCTGATCGAACGCGCGCTGCTGCCACGGCGAAAACGTGCTCATACGCCCTCCCCGTCCCGCAGCCAGCGCTCGACACGCGCGACCACGTCGGCCGCCACGCGTTCCTGCACCTGGCCAGCGTCGACCAGCGCGAAGCGCTGCGGATCCTGCTGTGCGCGGCTGCGGAACACTTCGCGCACGCGCTGGAAGAAATCGTCCTGCTCGCTCTCGATGCGGTCCGGCCACAGGTCGCGGCCATTGGCGCGTGCGCGGCCCACCGCCACGTCCACGTCCAGCAGCAGGGTCAGGCCCGGCAGCAGGCCCACCGCGCGTCGTTCCAGATCGGCAATCCACTGCGGATCGAGGCCGCGGCCACCGCCCTGGTAGGCATAGCTGGAATCGGTGAAGCGATCGCTCAGCACATAGGCGCCGCGCTGCAGCGCCGGCTGGATCACCTGGCGCACGTGCTGCGCGCGTGCGGCGAACACCAGCAGCAGCTCGGCTTCGGCGCTGAGCGGTTCGGCGGCGATCTCGGCATCGGGCTTCAGCACCAGGCCGCGGATGCGCTCGGCCAGGGGCGTGCCGCCCGGCTCGCGGGTCAGCACCACCTCGTGGCCGTGGCTGCGCAGGCAGTCACGGATGGCGTTGATGGCGGTGGTCTTGCCTGCGCCCTCGCCGCCTTCCAGGCTGACGAAACGCGGGTGGCGAAGCAGCGCGGGACTCATTGCGCCGAGGTCTCCTTGGTACGTTGCTGGCGCAGCTGCTGCAGGTAGCGGGCGACTGCGGCGTTGTGCTGGTCCAGGCTGGGCGAGAACACGTGCGCGCCACTGCCATCGCCCACGGCGACGAAATACAGCGCGTCGCCCGCTGCGGGTTGCGCGGCGGCCATCAGTGCATCGCGGCTGGGCATGGCGATCGGGGTCGGGGTCAGGCCCGCACGCGTATAGGTGTTGTAGGGCGTATCGGTGGTCAGGTCGCGGCGGCGGATGTTGCCGTCATACGCGGCACCGATGCCGTAGATCACGGTCGGGTCGGTCTGCAGGCGCATGCCGATCTTCAGGCGACGCATGAACACGCCGGCAATCTGCGGGCGCTCGCTGGCCAATGCGGTTTCCTTCTCGATGATCGAGGCCATCGTCAGCAGTTCGTAGGGCGTGTTGATCGGCAGGTCCGGCGCGCGGCTTTCCCAGGCTTCATCCAGCGCCTTTTCCATCGCGGCGTGGGCGCGCTTGAGCACGTCCAGATCACTGTCGCCGCGCTGGTAGACGTAGGTCTCCGGCAGGAAGCGGCCTTCCGGATGCTGGCCACCGAAGCCGAGGCGCTGCATCAGCGCGGCGTCATCAAGATTGTCGGTGGTGTGCAGCAGCGGCTCGGCGCGCTTGAGCGCGGCACGCAGCTGGCGGATGTTCCAGCCTTCGATGATGGTGACGCGGTGCTGCAGCACCTTGCCGGCACGCATGCGCAGCAGCAGCTCGCGCGGGGTCAGGTCGCCGCTGAGCGCGTACTCGCCCACCTTCAGCTTGCCGGCGGCATCGAGCTGGCGCGCCAGCAGCTGCCACTGGGCATCCTGGCCCTCGTCCACGCCGGCATCGCGCAGCTTACGCAGCACGCTGTTCATGCCATCGCCACTGGCGATGACCATGCTCTCGGCAGTCGGGGTGATCGGGGCATCGGCGAACCGGGTCTGCTGGTAGAAGAACCACGCGCCCGCGCCAGCCACGACGGCGGCCAGCACCACCACCAGCGTTACCACGAACAGACACCCGCGCTTGGCTCCCGCCATGGACTACCTCTGAACTCGATTCCGTCGTGCAGGATACCGTGCCGCTGGTGTGGGGTCATGACCGGGGTGGCACCCAACCCCGCTTCGCTCGCCGGGCATGGCCCGGCGCTACCGGGAGGGTGATGCGTCGGTAGCGCCGGGCCATGCCCGGCGGGGGCGGTCAATCAGCCTTGCTGACCGAGCGCCCGCAGCAGGCCGCGGGCCTTGGCGCGGGTCTCGTCCAGTTCCTTGTCCGGGTCCGAATCAACCACGATGCCGGCGCCGGTGCGGAAGCTCACCTCGTGGCCATCCACTTCGGCGGTGCGGATCAGGATGTTCAGGTCCAGGTCGCCATCCCGGTTCAGCCAGCCGAAGGCGCCGGTATAGGCACCGCGCGGCACCTGCTCCAGTTCGCTGATGATCTGCATGCAGCGCACCTTGGGGCAGCCGGTGATGGTGCCGCCCGGGAACGTGGCGGCGATCACCTCGCCGGGCGTGACCTCCGGGCGCAGATGGCCACTGACGTTGCTGACGATGTGGTGCACATGAGCGTAGCTCTCCACGGTCATCAGCTCGTCGACCACCACGGTGCCGGGCAGGCAGATGCGGCCCAGGTCGTTGCGTTCCAGGTCGATCAGCATCACGTGCTCGGCACGCTCCTTGGGGTGGCCGACGAGTTCCTGGATGCGCGCGGCATCATCGTCCCCCTCGAAACGCGGACGCGTGCCGGCAATCGGCCGGGTCTGCGCGTGACCGGCATGCACCGACACCAGCCGCTCCGGCGAGGAACTGACCACGTGGCGGCCATGCGCGCTGAACAGGCCGGCAAACGGTGCCGGGTTGGCACGGCGCAACTGCGCGTACAGCGCCTGCGGGCTGACCGGCGCGGCGAACCGGGCGCTCCAGCGCCGCGACAGGTTCACCTGGAACACATCGCCGGCGCGCAGGTAGTCGATCACCCGGCGCACGCCGTCGGTGAAGCGCTGCGGCGCATCCTCGGCCACCGACTGCGGCGGCTGCCAGCCTTGCCCGGCTTCGGGCATCGCGGCCGAAGCCAGTGCCACCAGCGCGTCCAGCAGCGCCCGCTCGCCGGCTTCGGCGATGACGAAGCTGGCATCGTTGTGATGGTCGTGCAGCACCGCAGCCGGGCAGCGCAGTGCCAGCGCGGTCGGGCGGCCGTCCTCGCGCGCACGCGCCGGCAGAACCGGTTCGATCTGGCTGGCCACTTCGTAATCCAGCATCAGCGCCCAGCCGCCACGGAACGGCAGGCTGTGGCTGCCGTCGTGCGACAGGCGCTCATGCTGCCAGGCACGGTCCAGTGCCTGCAGGAACGTGCCGGGCTGCACGGCACCCTGCAGGTCGCGCACCTGGCCATCGGCGTCCAGCCGCAGGCCCTCGCCCTGCGTGGCCAGCAGCAGGCTCCAGCGGCCCTGGGCGGTGCCCGAGGCAGTGGATTCCATCAGCAGCGGGAAGCGCGCCGGGTCATGCTGCTGCAGGGCCAGCAGATCGATCGGGTGCGGCAGCGGGTGGATCAGCGGTGCGTGGGTCATGGCGGCCAGGTCGGGGGTTCAGATGCACGGAAGCCGCCTTGCGGCGGCTCCGTAGAACGCGGCATCGAGCATGGCCCGACGCTACAACTCGGTCAGACGCGCTTGAAGACCAGCGTGCCGTTGGTGCCGCCGAAGCCAAAACCATTCGACATCACCACGTCCACCTTGGCCTGGCGTGCTTCGTTGGGCACGTAGTCCAGGTCGCAGCCTTCGCCCGGCTGCTGCAGGTTGATGGTCGGCGGAATGACGTTGTCCTGCAGCGCCATCACCGAGAAGATCGCTTCCACGCCGCCGGCAGCGCCCAGCAGATGGCCGGTCATCGACTTGGTGGAGCTGACCATCATCTTGTAGGCGTGGTCGCCGAAGGCGGTCTTCATCGCCATGGTCTCGCCCAGGTCGCCCAGTGGCGTGGAGGTGCCGTGCGCGTTGAGGTAGCCGACCTGCTCCGGGGTCACGCCGGCGTCCTTCATGGCCATGGCCATGCAGCGGGCGGCACCTTCGCCGTTCTCGCTCGGTGCGGTCATGTGGTACGCATCGGAGCTGGCGCCGAAACCGGCCAGCTCGCAGTAGATCTTCGCGCCACGCGCCCTGGCGTGCTCGTACTCTTCCAGGATCAGGATGCCGGCGCCGTCGCCCAGCACGAAGCCGTCACGGTCCTTGTCCCACGGGCGCGAGGCCTGTTCCGGGGCATCGTTGCGGGTGCTCATGGCCTTCATCGCGCAGAAGCCGCCCAGCGCGGTCGGCGACGAGCCACGCTCGGCACCACCGACCACCATCACGTCGGCATCGCCGTACTGGATCATGCGCATCGCGGTGCCGATCGAGTGGTTCGAGGTCGCGCACGCCGACACCGCCGAGAACGACGGGCCCTTCAGGCCGGTGATGATGCTCAGCTGGCCCGGCAGCATGTTGATGATGGTCTTGGGCACGTAGAAGGGCGAGATCTTCTTGCCCTCGTGGAACTCGATGGTCTGCTCTTCGATGCCGAGCAGGCCGCCGATGCCGGCGCCGACGATGGCGCCGATGCGTTCGGCATTGGCGTCGGTGATCTCCAGGCCCGAGTCGTGCAGGGCCATGAACGAGGCACCGAGGCCGTAATGGATGAACGGGTCCATCTTCTTGGCATCCTTGCCGCTGACCCGGAATTTGCCGAACAGTTCATTGTCGGCGGTGATGTCGAATCCCTTGACCTCACCTGCAATCTTGGTGGTGAACCGATCCAGATAGGCATCAGAAACGTTGGTCAGCGGACCGATGCCCGAACGACCATGGGTGATGCCTTCCCAGCTGCTGGCCAGATCATTGCCCAACGGCGAGACGATACCCAGGCCGGTTACGACGACGCGACGCTTCATTGCTGATTCTCCTGGCCCGGATGGTTTCAACGGGCAACTCGGTTTGCTTCGGTGTGATGCTCAAACACACGGGGCCGCAACAGCGGCCCCATGGGGTGCGGTGCGCGGCGAGCGTGAACCCGCGCGCGCACTGCCGTCTGACATCAGGCCTTGACGTGGGCCTTGATGTAGTCGATGGCGGCCTGCACGGTGCTGATCTTCTCGGCTTCTTCGTCCGGGATCTCGCACTCGAATTCTTCTTCCAGGGCCATCACCAGCTCGACGGTGTCCAGCGAGTCAGCGCCCAGGTCATCGACGAACGATGCGCTGTTGGTGACTTCTTCTTCCTTGACGCCAAGCTGTTCGACGACGATTTTCTTGACGCGTTCTTCGATGGTGCTCATGGGATCTCGCTCCAGATGGAGTTGTGGTTCAAAAGTGGTCGCCATCAAAGGCGATGGCCGTGGGATAGTGTAGTGGAAACCGGCGCGGCCTTGCATCGCAGCAAAAACCTCAGCAGATCAATCACTTGCGGCGCAATCCCTGCGCCCCTTGCTTACGGCATGTACATGCCACCGTTCACATGGAGGGTTTCGCCGGTGATGTAACCGGCAGCCGGGCTGGCCAGGAAGGCCACCGCATGGGCGATGTCTTCCGGCGACCCCAGGCGTTCGAGGGCGATGTCGTTGATCAGCGCGGTACGCGCTTCTTCCGGCAACGCCTTGGTCATGTCGGTGTCGATGAAGCCAGGTGCGACAACATTGACGGTGACACCGCGCGAACCGATTTCCTTGGCCAGCGACTTGCTGAAGCCGATGATGCCGGCCTTGGCGGCAGCGTAGTTGGCCTGGCCGGCGTTGCCGGTCACGCCCACCACCGATGCGATGTTGATGATGCGGCCCTTGCGCGCCTTCATCATGCCGCGCATGACGGCCTTGCTGGTGCGGAACACGCTGGTCAGGTTGGTGTCGATGATCGACGCCCAGTCCTCGTCCTTCATGCGCATCAGCAGGTTGTCGCGGGTGATGCCGGCATTGTTGACCAGGATCGAGATCGGGCCGAATTCCTTGGCGATGCCGTCCAGCACGCTGTCCAGCGCAGCCGCATCGGTGACATTCAGCGCGCGGCCATGACCACCGTGGGCGGCCAGGCGCTCACCGATCGCGGCAGCGCCGGATTCGGTGGTGGCGGTGCCGATGACGGTGGCGCCTTGGGCGGCCAGCAGATCGGCGATGGCGGCACCAATGCCACGGCTGGCGCCGGTGACCAGTGCGATTTCACCCTGCAGGGGCTTGCTCATGATGTTCTCCTCAGGCTGGGGCGGCCGCCGCACCCGTGCCGCGTGCAGCGGCCACTGGTACGGTCGGCAGGAACAGGGGGATCAGGCCGACCATGCCTCGCGGGCAGCTTCGAAGTCGCCCGGCGTGGCCAGCGAACGGCCGTCGATGGCCTTGTCGATGCGCTTGACCAGGCCGGTCAGCACCTTGCCCGGGCCGCACTCGGCGATCTGGGTGACGCCACGGCCAGCCAGCGCCTGCACGCAGCCGGTCCACTGCACCGGCTGGTACAGCTGCTGGACCAGCGCGGTACGGATCGCGTCGATGCCGTCATGCACCTTGGCGTCGACGTTCTGCACCACCGGCAGCTGCGGCGCCTGCCAGGCCAGGCCGGCCATCACTTCGGCCAGGCGGTTGGCGGCTTCGCGCATCAGCGGGGTGTGCGAGGGCACGCTCACGGCCAGCTTGACCGCCTTGCGCACGCCCTTCTCGGCCAGCAGCGCCAGCGCGCGGTCGACCGCATCGGCGTCGCCACCGATCACGATCTGGCCCGGCGAATTGAAGTTGGCCGGCACCACCACCTGGCTGCCTGCCGCTTCAGCGCAGACGTCCAGCACCAGCTGGTCTTCGGCGCCGAGCACGGCGGCCATGGCGCCGACACCGGCCGGCGCGGCTTCCTGCATCAGCTGGCCGCGCAGGCGCACCAGGTGCGCACCGTCGTGCAGGCTGAGGGCGCCAGCGGCGACCAGGGCGGTGTACTCGCCCAGGCTGTGGCCAGCCAGAACCGACGGACGCGGACCGCCAACGGCGTTCCAGGCGCGCCACGCGCCGATGCTGGCGGCGAGCAGGGCCGGCTGGGTGTATTCGGTACGGTTGAGCATTTCCTCCGGGCCGCCCTGGGACAGCGCCCACAGGTCGACGCCGGCACCATCGGATGCCTCGGTAAAGGCCGCACGCACCTGCGGGTGCAGTTCGGCCAGCTCGGCCAGCATGCCCACAGACTGCGAGCCCTGACCGGGGAAGACAAAAGCGAGGGTGGATAGGGTCACGCGGTCATCCGCTTGTTGCAATCGAAGCGGGCCATGATAAGGGGGAACATGCCGTGTCGTCTGTACGTGCGCGTATGCACGCGTATGGTGAATGGCTGTCGCAACACGCTGGAGATCCGGGGCCGGATGCCTCTCCATGGAAAAAAGGGATCCGGCCCCAGCCGCTGATCAGCAGAACAGCTGCAGGACGTCCAGGTCGCCGTCGGCGAGGAAATCCACGCACAGGCCCACCAGCATCAGCACGCCAGCGGTGCTGGCGCCATGGGCGATGAAAATGGAGTGGGCCAGCGCGCGCGCTGAGCGGCCCAGCTTCATGCAGACCCGGGCCAGGCTGCGCAGGCGGCCGCTGACCGCGTGCACGTGCTCGCGCACCGGCGCCTGGGCATCGCCCATCGCCTCGGCCATCATCGCCTGCAGGTGCTCGGGGCGGTCGGCGTAGTACTTGGCCACGCCATAGCCGAACATCAGCCAGTCGCGGGCCTGCGCTTCGGACAGATCCATCACTTCCAGCGGATCTTCCTCGAAGTCGATGAAACCGACGTTCTCGCCATCCCAGGTGAGATTGCGCGGCAACGGCTGGCCGAAATAGGCGCCGCGCGCATGCGCTGCGGCAATGGCCAGCATCGCCGCCATCACCAGTCGGTCGCGACCTGCGTCGTCGGCTTCGCGCAGGCAGGTATTGAACGAACTGCCGTTGTCGCCGATCACCAGCGCGGCATGCCCGGTACCCAGCACGTCGGGCACGTTCACGCCCTGCGCCTGCAGTTCTGCAAGGCGACGGGCTTCGGTTTCGCGTGCGGCGTCGCCGCCACGGTGCGGCGGCGGGCGCAGGGCGTCCAGATGAAAACGACGGGCAACAAAATTGAGCAGGCCAAGGGCCAGCGCCCGGCTTCCCTTGCCGTACTGCTTCAGCCAGGCACGTTGCCCTTCGATGACGATGGGCTCAACCATGACAGGTCCTCCTTAAACGCGTTACGGCCCCAGAGGGGCCGCAACGACAAAGCTTCACGTTGTCGTAACTTGCACTATCAATAGCGCAGCAGAGCCGAACCCCACGTGAAGCCGCCGCCGAAGGCTTCCAGCAGCAGCAGCTGGCCACGTTCGACCCTGCCCGAACGCACGGCGGCGTCCAGCGCCAGCGGCACCGAGCCGGACGAGGTATTGCCGTGCTTGTCGACGGTCACCACGACCTGGTCCATCGACATGTCCAGGCGCTTGGCGGTGGCTTCGATGATGCGCAGGTTGGCCTGGTGCGGAATCAGCCAATCCAGGTCGGACTTGTCCAGGCCGTTGGCGGCCAGGGTCTCGTCCACGACCGAGTCCAGCGCCTTGACGGCGTACTTGAACACGTCGTTGCCCTTCATGTTGATGGTGCCGCCGCCATTGGCGCCGTCCTTGAAGCCGGTCGAGACACCGACCGGGTTCCACAACAGCTCCTTCTTGCTGCCATCGGCATGCAGGTGGGTACTGAGGATGCCGGTCTCTTCATCGGCCTTGAGCACGACGGCGCCGGCGCCATCGCCGAACAGCACGCAGGTGGTCCGATCGTTCCAGTCGACCATGCGGGTCAGCGTTTCGGTGCCGATCACCAGCACATGCTTGCAGTCACCGGAACGGATGAATTTGTCGGCCACGCCCAGCGCGAACACGAAGCCCGAGCAGGCTGCGTTGACGTCAAAGGCAGGGCACCCCGCAACACCGAGCTTGGCCTGGATCAGGCACGCGGTGGACGGGAAAATGAGATCAGGGGTGGTCGTGCCGACCACGATCATGTCGAGCTGCGAGGCATCGATGCCTGCGGCTTCAAGCGCGCGCAGGGCGGCGTTGTAGCCGAGGTCGCTGGTGGTTTCGCCTTCGGCCGCGATGTGCCGTTCACGAATTCCGGTGCGCGACTGGATCCACTCATCCGAGGTTTCGACCATTTTTTCCAGGTCGGCGTTGGTCAGGACTTTTTCCGGCAAATAGCTACCGGTGCCCGCGATCCTCGAGTAGATCCGCTTGCTCATCATGTTTCCTGTTGCGCGGGCCGCCGATCACCGGCACACCCGGGGAAGAAGGCAAAGGCCGCTGCCCGGAGGCAGCGGCCTTCCCGGCACATCAATCTTCTTCGACGGCCGAGGTCTTGGTCTGGATGACCTTCTTGCCGCGGTAGAAACCATCGGCAGTGATGTGGTGACGCAGGTGCACTTCGCCGGTGGTCGGGTCGGTCGACAGCTGCTTGGCGCTCAGGGCGTCATGCGAACGGCGCTGGCCGCGGCGGGACGGGGTAACACGGGATTTCTGGACAGCCATGGGATTGCTCCAAACTCGGTTCGTTTTGCTTCGTCGTTTCGTCGCACAGGACGCCAGCGCCCAGCACACTTTTCGCTTTCGCCGCAGCCGCCGACGACAACCGGCTGCTATTGTTTCTTCAATGCCGCCAACGCCGCAAACGGGTTGGCCTTCTTCGTTTCTTCTTCGCTCGGCGCCCAGTCCTTGTCGACTGCTTCACCGTCGGGCGACAGCGGTACCACCGGCACCGCCAGCACCAGTTCGTCCTCGACCAGATCCAGCGGCTTCAGCTGGCCATCTTCCGGCACCAGCAACGCCTCGTATTCCTCCGGCAGGGACGATTCCTCGTCCTCGTCGCGGATCAGGCCAAGCCTCTGGGTCACCTTCACCGGCAACAGGAATCGCTGCATGCTGCGCTGACAGGTCAGCGGCAGCGCGGTGTCGATGGTCAATTCCACATAGGATACCCGCAAGACGTCGTCGCGACCGAATTCAAGCGAGTAATTGCACTCACCGTCGGTATCTGCGACCAACCCCTGCAGGCGGGTCAATTCAGCCAGAGACACCTGACCGTCGAAGCGCCTTCGCGCTACAACCATCCGCCAGGCATCCAGCGTTTCGGGCACGTTCGCGGACATAAGCCGCTGAATACTAAGGATCCGGGCGCCGACTGTCAAATGCCCGCCATACAGGACTTGCTGCTGGCGCTGCGGACACGCCAGACTGCCATGCCCTGCCCCGGTATTCTCGCATGTCACTGGTCCTGGCCTCCACCTCCCGCTACCGCCGCGAGCTGCTGGAACGGCTGGGCCTGCCCTTCGACTGCGCACGTCCGGAGGTGGATGAGACTCCCATGAACGGGGAGGCTCCGCTGGCCCTGGCCACCCGCCTGGCCGCCGCCAAAGCGGCCGAGGTGGCGTCCCGCCACCCCGGCGCGTGGGTGATCGGTTCGGACCAGGTCGCAGACCTGAACGGCCAGCCACTGGGCAAACCGGGTACGGTCGAGGCCGCCTGTGCGCAGCTGGCAGCGATGTCGGGGCAGACCGTCCGCTTCCACACCGCCGTCTGTCTCAGCCGTGACGGAGAATCATTCACGGCCGTCGATCTGACCGAAGTCTGCTTCCGCGAACTGCAACCAGACGAAATCGCCCGCTACGTGGCCACCGAGCAACCGCTGGACTGCGCCGGCAGCTTCAAATGCGAGGGCCTGGGCATCAGCCTGTTCGACGCCATCGACAACCGCGACCCGACCGCGCTGGTCGGCCTGCCGCTGATCGCGGTATGCGGATTGCTGCGCAGGGCCGGTTTCGCGGTGCCCTGAACTGTAGAGCCGAGCCCATGCTCGGTTGCTTTTTTCGAGGCAGCCTGCATCTGAAGCAGAAGCAGAAGCAGCCGAGCATCGGCTCGGCTCTACAGGACCAGAGGACCTCAACGAACCTCGAACGGCTGCTCCTGCCACGCCTCCACACTGCCATCGCGGCCGTGCAGGCGCAGGCCCAGCCAATGCCGGCCCGGCGCCAGCGTGGCGGTATCCAGCGACGCATCAAAGCCCACCGCCGGATGCTGCGGATCGGTACTGTCCGGCCAGGTGTGGCGCACGTCGAACACACGCCCATAGCGGGCGTCACCGATCGAGCGACCATCGACCAGCACTTCGACGCGCGCCAGGCCGACACCATCCTTGAACGCCCAGCCCTTGATCGCGAGCGTGCCGGATACCTTCTCACCATTGGACGGCGCATCCAGCCACGCCATCGCCGGCGTCACGCACGGCCCTTCTGCGCGCTGCACCGGCAGCCGGAACAGCAGGAAGCGCTGGAACCCGTGATCACTGCTGACCACGCGTGGCGCAGGCATCGGCCCCACCTGATTGCAGATGGCGTGATAGCGCTCCAGCAGTTCGCGATAGCGCTGGTCGCTGGGTGACAGCACCAGCAGCATCGGCACCGTGCGCTCGCCCTCATGCAGCAGGCCCCACTGCGCCAGCTGCGCGGTGCGGCCATGCTTGTCATTGAGCGGATGCGGCAGTACCTCGATGTTGCCATTGCCCAGCTGGAAACCCAGCTCGGCGCCAACCTTGAAGTTGCCGGCCAGCACGCGCGTTCCTTCCGGCATCTGCCGCAGCTCTTCATGGACCGCAACTGCCAGTGGCTGCCAGCCGGCGAAATTGCGCGGATAGTACTTGCTGCCGGCCATCTGCTCGCGCAGTGCCGGCGTGGATGCCATCAGGTAGTAGCCGAAGGCCAGCACCATGCCCGCGCCGGCCAGCCACCAGCCGGTGCGGCGCAGCCAGCGCGGCCAGCCGTTGAGCACCACCGGCACCGCCACCAGCAATGCGAGGTAGCCCGGCAGCGGCCAGTGGAAGCTGATCCGCTCGACGTCAGTGAAGAAGCCGAGCACGAAAATGCCCAGCGTGGATACGCCGCCCACCAGGCCGAAATAGCGCCACTGCACGCGCGCACCGCCACCGCTCCGGGTTCCTGCCAGCGCCACCTTCCACATCGCCATGCACAGGATCGGCGTGACCAGCATCGGCTGGATCACCAGGAACCACAGCCCGCCCCATTCAAACGCCCAGGGATGACGCTCGATCACCTGGAATTTCAGGCCGGCATCGTGGTTGTCCGCATTCCACGCCAGCAGTGGCAGCCATGCCAGCACGCCCACCGCCAATGCCACCCACACGCGCGGATCGGCCAGCATGCGACGTCCCTGCGGCAATGCCAGCAACGCGATGAAACCGACGCCGATGACACCGATGAAACGGTAGTGGCTGAGTGCACCGATCAGCAGGCCCAGCGCCAGCTTCATCGCCGAGGAGGCATCCACGTTGTGCAGCAGGCGCGCACCGGCGTGCAGGCAGATCACTGCCGCCAACGCCATCGGCACGTCCGGTACCGCCAGCAGGCCCAGCGTCGCCGACAACGGCATCAACAGCGTGAGGCTGCCCGCCTGCCAACCGGCCACATTGCCGAACCAGCGCGTGGCCGTGCGCACCACCAGCAGCGGCAGCAGCGCACCGATGGCCAGGAACGGCAGGCGCAGCGCGAGCACGTGATGCCCGCCGATCTCCACGCCCAGGCGGGCCAGCCAGGCGGTCAGCCCGGGCAGATCCGAATAGGCCGCGGCCAGATGCTGGCCTTCCTGCCAATAGAACGCTTCGTCGACGAACAGCGGCAGGCGCGCGGCAACGATCAGCTTGGCCGCTGTGACCAGCGTCCATAACCAGAGAAATATCGTCCGTGCGCGCTGTTCGCCTTGCATTGCTCTATGGATAATCGAGTGGATTCCAGATCTGAGACGATCATGCCAGCTTCGTCCCCCAATCCCAGCATGCTAACCGATCAATTGCGTCAGGCCCTGCGGGAGGCACAGGATCAGGTGAACGCACTGGTACTGGGCAAGGTGCCGGAAGTCAGGCTGGCGTTCGTCGCATTGCTGTCCGGCGGCCACCTGCTGATCGAAGATCTGCCCGGCCTGGGCAAGACCACGCTGGCGCATGCGCTGGCCAGCAGCCTCGGCCTCAGCTTCCAGCGCGTGCAGTTCACCTCCGACCTGTTGCCGGCCGATGTGCTGGGCGTGTCGGTGTATGAAGCCGGCAGCCGCCAGTTCCAGTTCCACCCAGGCCCGGTGTTCACCCACGTACTGCTGGCCGACGAGATCAACCGGGCACCACCACGCACGCAGAGCGCGTTGCTGGAAGCGATGGCCGAACAACAGGTCACCCTGGACGGACAGACGCATCCGCTGCCCGACCCGTTCTTCGTGATCGCCACGCAGAACCCGGTGGACCTGTCCGGCACCTTCCCGCTGCCGGATTCGCAGCTGGATCGTTTCCTGCTGCGGCTGGCGATGGGCTACCCCAGTGCCCAGGCCGAACGCGAACTGCTGCGTGGCAGCGACCGCCGCGACCTGATCGCGCGCGCCGTACCGAAACTGGATGACACCCAGGTGCGCGCGCTGCGCGACGCGGTGAACCAGGTGCATGCCAGCGACGCGCTGATCGACTATGTGCAGGCCCTGCTGACCCGCAGCCGCCAGCACGCCGGCGTGCGCGTCGGCCTGTCACCACGCGCCGGCCTGGCATTGCTGCGTGCGGCCAGGGCACATGCCCTGCTGCTGGGTCGCGGGCATGTCGTGCCCGAGGACGTGCAGACGCTGTTCGTCGCAGTGGCTGGTCACCGGCTGGTGGCGGAAGCCGAATCCAGTTCGGGACCGGCACTGGCGCGCGCGATCCTGCAGACCGTCGCGGTGGATTGAGCGTGGCCACACGCTGGGCACGCATGCAGCTGCTGGCACGGCCACGCAGGCCCGAAGCCTTGCCGAAGCGGCTGGACCGCCATCGCATCTATGTGCTGCCCACCCGCTTCGGCCTGTTCGTTGCCACCCTGCTGGTGGCCATGCTGCTGGGCGCGCTGAACTACAACAACAATCCGGCGCTGCTGCTGGCCCTGCTGCTTGCCGCAGCGGCCATCGCCAGTGCCATTGCCGCGCATCTCCAGTTGTCCGGCGTGCAGATCGATGCGATCTCGGCCGAGCCGGTACCGGCCGGGCAACCGTTGCGCCTGCGCGTAGACCTCTCACTGCGTGATCCGCGTGCGCGGCACGGCCTTCATCTGCAGCTGGGTGACAGCAACGCCTGGACCTCGCTGCCTGCGCACGGCCGTGGCGAAGTGGAACTGGACGTTCCCAGCGAACGCCGTGGCTGGCTGGAACTGCCGCGTATCCGCCTGTCCACCACCCAGCCGCTGGGCCTGGTGCGGGCATGGTCGTGGGTGTGGCCGGAACAGCCGCTGCTGGTCTACCCGCTGGCCGAGGCCGTGGCGCCTGCACTGCCGGAGAGCGGCAGCGATCCGCTGCATACCCGTGCCCATGCCAGCGGCGAGGAGCTGCATCAGCTGCGCCCCTACCGGGCGGGCGATGCGCCGCGCAGCATTTCCTGGAAGCACTCGGCACGCCGCGACAGCCTGCTGGTGCGCGAGTACGAAAAGCCGGTCGGCATCGAAGTGATCCTCGACTGGCGCTCATTGGCGCCGCTGGGCCATGAAGCACGCATCGCTCGATTGGCGCGCTGGGTGGATGTGGCCGAGCGCGAGGGCCGCCGCTACACCCTGCTGCTGCCTGCGCATCCACCGTTCGGGCCCGGCCAGGGCGCCAGCCATCATCACTTGTGCCTGCGCGCGCTGGCGCTGATGCCGCATGACTGAGACCCCGGCCCTGCTCGACCGCAATGCCCGCAACTGGACCCTGGCCAGCGCGGCGCTGGCACTGTTGCCGTTGCTGCTGCAGCTGCCACCACTGCTGGCGGGCGTGATCGCGCTGGCGGCGATCATCACTGCCGCCCTGTCGTGGCGGACAGTGTTGCCGATGCCGGTACGCCTGCTGCTGGTGCTGGCCATGCTCGGCGCCATCGTCTGGCAGATGGGCGTGGTGCGCCCAGGACGCGATACCGGTTGCGCGCTGCTGGCCGCGATGCTGGCGATCAAGTCCAGCGAGCTGCGCAGCCTGCGTGATGCCCGCAGCCTGCTCGGCTTCGCGCTGTTCTCGCCCTTTGCAGCATTCCTGCTCGACCAGGGGCCGCTGACAACAGCGCTGGCCGCGCTGGCCGGGGGCAGCGCACTGATCGCACTGCAACGCCTGGCGCAGGATGAAGGCCATGCTGGCCGCCAGCCACTGCGTGGACAGCTGCGTGGTGTCGGCCGCCTGCTGGCGATCGGCCTGCCGCTGGCACTGGCCTGCTTCTGGCTCTTCCCCCGACTGGCCACGCCACTGTGGGGTATTCCCGAACGCGCCGTGGGTACACCGGGGCTGTCCGACAGCATGGAACCCGGCCAGTGGCTGGACCTGATGGCCGACGACACCCCGGCGCTGCGCGTGCAGTTCTTCGGCGCTCCGCCCGAGCCGGCGCAGCGCTACTGGCGCGGCCCTGTACTGACCGCCTTCGATGGACGGCGCTGGACACGCGACCGTGCCAGCGCGCGGCGACCTGCTGCAGTGGTTGCAGCGGGTACACAGGGCTGGGACTACCAGATCGATTACGAGCCCACCGACCGCCGCCAGCTGGTGGCGCTGGACCTGCCCAGCCGCGCACCTGCGGGCAGCGTGCTGGATGCGGACATGAGCCTGAGCAGCGAACGCCCGCTGGCCTCGCTCAGCCGCTGGCGGTTGCATTCGGCCCCGCCACTGCGCTTCGACAGCACGCTGTCGCCCTATCTGCGCCGCGCGACGTTGCAGCTGCCGGCCGGCTTCAACCCGCGCACCGCCACGCTGGCGCAGCAATGGCGGCAGGACGCTGGCAGCGACGACGAGGCCATCGTGCGCCGCGCGCTGCAGTGGATCACCACCGATTTCTCGTACACGCTGGATACCCCTGCGGCAGGGCGCGACCCGATCGACGAGTTCCTGTTCGGCTACAAGGCCGGCTTCTGTGAACACTTCAGCTCGGCCTTCGTGGTGCTGATGCGCAACGCCGGCGTCCCGGCGCGGGTGGTGACCGGTTTCGCTGGTGGCACCCGCAACCGCATCGGCGACTACTGGGTGGTGCGGCGGATGGATGCCCACGCCTGGGCCGAGGTATGGCTGCCGCAGCGCGGCTGGGTCCGGGTTGACCCGACCGCAGCCGTGGCACCGGAACGCATCCTAGACACCCTGGATGACCGCCTGCAGGCCGGCACGGACACACCACTGCAGCAGCGTTGGCTGCAGCTGGGCCAGATGGGCGACTGGCTGCGCCGCGGTTGGAACGATCTGGTGCTGTCCTTCGACGCGCGCCGCCAGCAGCAGCTGCTCAAGCCGTTCGGGCTGGACGATCTGGGCCCCGGGCAGCTGGTCGCTGGCTTCGTGGTAGCCGCACTGCTGGCGCTGGCGTGGATGGCCTGGCTGCTGGCCCGTGGCGAGCGCGAACGCGAGCCGCTGCTGCGCGCCTGGCACCGGCTCGGACGGCGCTACGCCCGCCTCGGCCTGGCCCGTGAACCGCACGAAACCGCACAGGACTGGGCACAGCGGGTACACCGGCAGCGCCCCGACCCGGCCCTGCTCGCACTCAGCCAGCGTTTCGCCGACGCGCGCTACGCTGGAACTTGCACCGACCTCGCTTCATTATTGCGGGACCTGCGCAGGCATCGCCCGACTTCCGGAGCCTCCCCATGAACACCAAGTTCCTTCTCACCGCTGTGGCCACGCTGGCCCTGTCAGCCTGCGCCACGGCCCCCAAGCCGCTGCAGGGACAGTTCAGCCTGGTCTCCCCTCGCGACTCGGTCGCTACCCAGCAGGTCGGCACGCCGGTCCGTTGGGGCGGTCGCATCATCGAAACCAAGCCCGGCCAGGGCGAGACCTGCTTCCAGATCATCTCGCGCCCGCTCAATGGCAGTGGCCGCCCGAACACCACCTCGTCCGACGCCAGCGACGGCCGCTTCATTGCCTGCCGTGCCGGCTTCTACGACCCGGCGGTGTTCGAAGCCGGTCGTGACGTGACCTTCATCGGCAAGATCGACGGCTACCAGAACACCCGCATCGGCGAGTACGACTACCGCCTGCCGAAGCTGTCGGCCGATGTGATCTACCTGTGGCCGGAACAGCGCCAGGTCGACGTGGTGCCCTACCCCTATGGCCCGTGGGGCCCGAGCCCGTATGGCCCGTACTGGGGCGGCTATGGTCGCTGGGGCTGGTGGTGATCATCACCACACAGGCATGACGGAAAAGGCCGCCCTCGGGCGGCCTTTTTCATCCACGCATGGAGCGGATACCGGGCGCTCAACGTCCCGGGGTACCGAAGTGCCCCAGCGACGCACCGGCCAGCAGGTGCATGTGGATATGGAACACGGTCTGGCCGGCATCCTCGCGGCAGTTCATCACGATGCGGTAGCCGTCCTGTGCGAAGCCTTCGCGGCGCGCGTACTCGGCGGCGGCCAGCGCCAGCTTCCCGATCAGGTGCGCCTGCGACGGCTGCAGGTCATCCAGGGTCGGAATGATCTCGTTCTTCGGAATGAACAGCACGTGCACCGGCGCCTGCGGTGCGATGTCCTTGAAGCCCAGCACCTCGTCATCCTCGTAGACGATGGTGGCCGGGATCTCGCGACGGATGATCTTGCTGAAGAGGGTTTCGTTGCTCATGGTCGGCCTCGGCGGGGATGTCTCCCGCATTGTAGGCCGCTCACGCCCGGCCATGCCGGCCGTTGCTCAATCGCGGAATTCGCTGCGCGTCCCGAACGCGTGCGACAGCGTGCCACGATCGACGTATTCCAGTTCGCCGCCCAGCGGCAGGCCCTGCGCCAGGCGGCTGGGCTGCACCTTGCGTGCACGCGCCAGCTGCGCTAGGTAATGCGCGGTGGCCTCGCCCTCGACAGTGGCGCTGGTGGCGATGATCAGCTCCTGCACCTCGCCTTCGGCCAGCCGTCGCTCCAGCTGCTCCAGGCCCAGCTCGCGCGGGCCGATGCCATCAAGCGGCGATAGGCGGCCCTGCAGCACGAAGTAGACACCGCGGAAGCCGGTGGCGTTTTCGATGGCCAGGCGGTCGGCCGGCGATTCGACCACACACAGCTGGCTGCGCTCGCGGCTGCTGTTGGCACAGGTCGGGCACAGCTCGGTTTCGCTGAAATCGCGGCACTGCGCGCAGTGGCCGATGCGTTCCACCGCCAGCGCCAGGGTTTCGGCCAAGCGCCGGCCACCTTCGCGCTCACGCTCGAGCAGGTGGTAGGCCATGCGCTGCGCAGTCTTCTGGCCGACGCCCGGCAGCACCCGCAACGCGTCGATCAATTGTTCAAGCAGGGGTGCGGACACGGCGACAGGCTTTCATTGCGTCGAGCAGGCTCGACGGCTACAGGGTCCGTGGCACCCGGTTACACGGGTGCCACGCTGAAAATCAGAACGGCAGCTTCATGCCCGGCGGCAGCTGCATGCCAGCGGTGGCCGACCCCATCTTCGACTTCGACTCGGCATCGATCTTGTTCGAGGCATCGTTGAAGGCGGCGGCGATCAGGTCTTCCAGCATCTCCGGGTCGCTGGCCAGCGACGGATCGATGCGCACCTTGCGGCATTCCTTGGCACCGGTCAGGGTCACGCTGACCATGCCGCCACCGGCGCTGCCGGTCACTTCGATCCTGGCGATTTCTTCCTGGGCCTTCTGCAGGTTTTCCTGCATCTTCTGGGCCTGCTGCATCAGTTGGGCGATGTTGCCGCGCATAGTCTCTTACTCGTCAAAAGAACGGATGGAATCGGAAACAACCCGGGCGCCGTGCTGTTGGATCAGCACCTGCACTTCCGGATCGTCCATGAAAACAGCCTCTGCCACCTGCTGCCGCTCACTACGCTGGCGGTCGGCACGCTGATGCAGGGTCTCGGCCGGGACGTGCTCGATTTCCACGGTCTCGACCACGATCTTCGGGGCCTGGCCAAGGGCTTTCTCCAGCATCTCGCCCAGGGCCGCCAGCGCACGCTCCGAGCGCAGGTACTCAAATCCGGGCGAAAGGCCCAATTTCAAGGTCCCGTGCTGGCAACTGATGAAGGCAGCGTTAGCCGCCAGCTGCCGCGACGGGCCGCTCAGGCCACTGTTGGCCACCAGGTCGAGCCAGTCCTCGGCCGTGGCCAGCTCGCTGACGCCTTCCTGCGGCACGGCATCACGTGCCGGGGCCGACTCTGTTGGCGCGATGGCAATGCCTTCAGTGCGGAACGGGCGCTCGGACGGCGCAGGCTCGCCGGGAGCCGCGACGGGAGCCGGCGGTTCATGCCAGGGCGCCACCATGGCGGCGTCCGGCCCAGCCATCTCGGCCGCCAGCGCCTCGTCACGCGCCTCGTCACGCGCCTCGTCACGCGCCTCGGCTTCGTCGGTGGCCCACGGCGGCAGGTCGTCGCCCGCTTCTGCTTCAACAGACGGAGGCGCCACGGCTTCGGCCTTCACCGGCGGCGGTGACACCGGCTCCTCCACCGGAACCGGCTCGGGCTCCGGCGTCGGCTCAGGGTCGGGTTGCGGGACCGGCTCCGGTTCGGGTTCAGGTTCGCGCGGCGCGGCCTGCGCCGGAGCGGCCACCTGCGCCACCACGGCCGGGCTGGCCGAAGCGGCGGCAGCGGCCGGCGTCGCTTCGTGGCTACCGGCACCGGTGCCACCACCGGCAGCGTTACCGCCCGGCGTGCCACCCACCGCACCGTCGACGGCCTTCGGCACCGGCGGTACCGCTGCGGCCGGTCGGAACGCCAGCATGCGAAGCACGGCCATTTCAAATCCCGCGCGCGGGCTCGGCGCCAGCGGCAGGTCACGACGGCCGTTCAAGGCCATCTGGTACCAGAGCTGCACCACTTCCGGGCGCAGGCGTTCGGCGAACACCGTCGCGTCCAGGCCTTCAGCGGCCGCTGCGGCACCCGGTACCAGCTGCTGCACCTGGATGCGATGCAGGCCTTCGGCCAATGCTTCCAGCACGCCACTCCAGTCCGGCGAGAATTCGGCCAGCGCAGCCACCACCTGCAGCAGGCGCGGACCATCGCCCTCGGCCAGCGCATCGAGCATCGCCGCCACCTGGGTGCGGTCGACCGTGCCCAGCATGGTGCGCACCACGTCCTCGCGCAGCGCGCCGCCGGCATAGGCGATCGCCTGATCAAGCAGCGACAGGCCGTCGCGCAGGCTACCGTCAGCGGCCTTGGCCAGCTGTACGATGGCACTGCCGTCGGCCTCGATCTCTTCTGCCGCCAGGATGCGCGTCATCTGGCCCTGGATCTGATCCTCGTCCAGGCGCTTGAGGTTGAATTGCAGGCAGCGGCTCAGCACGGTGACCGGCAGCTTCTGCGGGTCGGTGGTGGCCAGCAGGAACTTCACGTGCTCCGGCGGTTCTTCCAGCGTCTTCAGCAGCGCGTTGAACGCCGCCTTGGACAGCATGTGCACTTCGTCGATCAGGTAGACCTTGTACTTGCCACGCGAGGGCATGTACTGCGCGTTCTCGATCACCTCACGCACGTCATCCACACCGGTGTTGGACGCGGCATCGATTTCCAGCAGGTCGATGTAGCGGCCGGCGTCGATGTCCAGGCAGGCCGCGCACTGGCCGCACGGGTCGGCGCTGGTGCCCTGCTCGCAGTTCAGCGACTTGGCGAAGATGCGCGCGATGGTGGTCTTGCCCACGCCGCGGGTACCGGTGAACAGGAACGCGTGGTGGACCCGGCCGCTGTCCAGCGCGTTGCTGAGCGCACGGACCACGTGTTCCTGGCCCACCAGCTCGGCAAAACGCTTCGGACGCCACTTGCGGGCAAGGACGAGGTAGGACATCAGGCCACCGTTTTCCATCGGATGTTCCATTGTGCCATGCCTGTCCAGCCCCCTCGCCTCCGGCACGTCCTTCGCAGGTTCCTGGCTGGGGTGCTTGTGAAGTGCCGCGCAGCCCGCTAGAATCTGCGCCCCTGCTGAGGCGTTTGCCGATGGCAGGGATCCGGAGAGGTGTCCGAGTGGTTGAAGGAGCACGCCTGGAAAGTGTGTAAGCGTCTAAACCGCGCTTCGGGGGTTCGAATCCCCCTCTCTCCGCCAGATAAATGAAGAAGCCGCCCAGTGGGCGGCTTTTTTATTTGTCTGGCGGAGAGCATCGGGCGAGAGAAGCCCCGCCGGGGTTCGACGGTTCTGCAGGAGCAGAACCGGACCGCCGCAGGCGGGTCCCGGTGCGCAGCGCGCCGGGATCGGGTGCATGGATGCACCCGACAATCCCCCTCTCTCCGCCAGATAACTGAAAAAGGCTGCCTGAAAGGGCAGCCTTTTTCAGTTATCTGGCGCGGGACGCGAAGTGCGCTGCGCGCGCTTCGCCCCAATCGTTGCTGCGCAACGTTTGGGCCCCTCCCTTTGCCTGCCTCTCCCCGCCCCTGCCGGGGCAGCCCCTCAACAGAGGGGCTTGTTCCTCCAGAGACGTC
>NZ_JCAFRH010000012.1:0-96012 GCF_059367875.1 Stenotrophomonas sp. YJH_SMC_16
CAGCAGACATCGAGCAATTCGTGGACTGGTACAACCACCGTCGGCCGCACAGTGCCAACGGCCTTGTGCCACCTGCGCTTTGTGAAGAGCAGGTGGCCTGAACTCCCTTTGGGAGTGTCCAAAAATACTTGACCACCACAGTTTTACGGCGTCTCCCGCAACCGGACCCACCCCGCCATCCCACAGGAAACCCGCTTCTGCTTCGGCTGTTGCTGTTGCTCCAGCTCGCAGCAGGTGCAGGGCTGCAAGCCCTGCCCACCAACACCCTGCTTACGAACGGCTGACGTGACGCTCATGCGCCATGCGCGAGGCTGTCCGCTTGGCTGTTCGTGTGGAGGTAGCAACGGTGCACTGGCAAAGCGCACAGGCATATGCATGGCCGCTGGGTCTGGCGGCGTTGGTGGGCGGCATCGGCGCGTGGCTGATCCTGTGGATCTATCACCGGCTGAAAGGGCGTGATCGCCGGCGTGCGCGCATCGGTCGTGTGCTCGGGCTGCCGATGGCCACTGCATGGCCGCTGCTGCTGTTGATTCCCGCGTTGCAGGCCACACCGCTGCAGGATCCGTTGCTGGGCAATCTGCAGCATGTGCTGCACATCGCGCTGACCGCGTGCTTCATCTGGTTGCTTGTACGCGCGGTGGCGGCCGGTGAGCGCGCGATCCTGCGCAGCCATCCCATCGATGTCTCCGATAACCTGGAGGCGCGCCGCATCCAGACGCAGACGCGGGTGCTCAGTCGTGTGCTGATGGGTGGCATCGTCGTGCTGGGCGCGTCGTTGGTGCTGCTGACCTTCCCGATGGTGCAGAAGATCGGTACCGCGCTGCTGGCCTCGGCGGGCCTGATCGGTCTGGTGGCCGGTATCGCGGCCAAGCCGGTGTTCGGCAACCTGATCGCTGGCCTGCAGATTGCAGTGACGCAGCCGATCCGCCTGGATGACGTGGTGATCGTCGAAGGCGAATGGGGCCGCATCGAGGAGATCGGCAGCAGTTACGTGGTGGTGCGCATCTGGGATGAGCGGCGGATGGTGGTGCCGTTGACCTGGTTCATCGAGAACCCGTTCCAGAACTGGACGCGGCGCAGTGCCGATCTGCTCGGCACTGCGTTTCTGTGGCTGGACTACCGGGCGCCGATCACGGCGATCCGCGCCGAACTGGAGCGCATCTGTCGTGGCGAAGTGCTGTGGGATGGCCGGGTCTGCGTGACCCAGGTGACCGAGACCAGCGAGCGTGCGATCCAGGTGCGGCTGCTGGTCAGCGCGCGCAGCTCCGGTGATGCCTTCGACCTGCGCTGCCTGGTGCGCGAGCGCATGCTCGACTTCCTCGCGCGTGAGCATCCGCAGTCGCTGCCGCAGGTGCGTGCGCGGCTGCAACACGAAGACGAGCTGGATATGCCGCGCGGCCCACGTGCGCGCACCGCGGATGTGCGTTCGCCTGGCGCGGAGGATGGTGAAGCGGCGATCGTGCCGGCGGAGCCTGACCAGCCTCTGTAGAGCCGGGCCATGCTCGGCCGCTTTCGATTTTCCGGTGAAGCCGAGCGTGGGCTCGGCTCTACAGAAACACGATCACGGCTCGCCGGCGTCGATCAATGCATCGGTATCGAAGTGCGGCGGGCGCCGTGCGCGCGTGCGCTGCTCGTAGGCGTAGGCCATTTCGATCAGCTTCGGCTCGCTCCAGGCGGTGCCCATGAACAGCAGGCCGACTGGCAGGCCATCGATCTGGCCCATCGGCACGGTCAGGCTGGGGTAACCAGCGACGGCAGCGGCGCTGTAGCTCTCGCCGGGGAAGTCGTCGCCTTCGCTGCGGATCGGCCACGCCACGCCGGTGGTGGGTGCGACCAGCGCGTCGAGCTGGTGGGCGGCGAGGGCGGCGTCGATGCCTTCCGGGCCGGCCAGGCGGCGCGCATCGCTGCGCGCGCGGATGTAGGCGGGGTCGGCCAGGCCAGCAGTGGCATCGGCCTCTACCAGCAGCTCCTGGCCGAACAGGCCCAGTTCCTGCTTGCTGTGCGCCTGGTTGAAGGCAATCAGTTCGGCCAGGCTGCGCAACGGCGCGCGGTGGGTGCTGAAGTAGCGCTCCAGCCCGGCCTTGAATTCGTACAGCAGCAGCGTGCGCTCGGCTTCGGCCCAGGCGCCCTGGTTGGGCAACTCGACGGGGACCACGACGGCACCAGCGCGACGCAGCTCGGTCGCTGCCTGATCGATCAGCGGCGGCATGCCGCGGTACTTCAGCAGCGGCGTCTGCAGCAGGCCGATGCGTTTGCCGCGCAGGCCCTGCGGGTCCAGGCGTGCGGTGTAGTCGTAGACCGCGCGGCCGGGCATGGTCGCGGTGGCCGGGTCGGCATCATCGCGGCCGGCGATCGCGGTCAGCACGGCGGCAGCGTCGGCGACGCTGCGTGCCATCGGCCCGGCAGTGTCCTGGCTGAAGGAGATCGGGATGATGCCGTCGCGGCTGACCAGGCCGACGGTTGGCTTCAGGCCGACCACGCCGTTGATCGCCGCCGGGCAGACGATGCTGCCATCGGTCTCGGTACCGATCGCCACGCTGGCGAGGTTGGCGGCCACGGCCACCGCGCTGCCGCTGCTGGAGCCACAGGGCGAATGACTCAGCCGATAGGGATTGCGGGTCTGGCCACCGCGCGCGCTCCAGCCGGAGATGGAGTCATTGCCGCGGAAATTGGCCCATTCGCTCAGATTGGTCTTGCCCAGCACCACCGCACCGGCTTCGCGCAGCCGGCGCACCAGGTAGGCATCGTCCGGACGGAAGCCCTGCAGGGCCAGTGAGCCGGCGCTGGTGGCCATCGGCGCGGCGTTGATGTTGTCCTTCAGCAGCAGCGGGATGCCATGCAGCGGGCCGCGCAGGCGTCCTTCGCGGCGCTCGCGGTCGCGCGCGGCGGCTTCCTTCAGGGCATCGGGGTTGAGCTCGATCACTGCGCGCAGGCGCGGCCCGGTGCGGTCCAGGGCGGCGATGCGCTGCAGGTAGGCCTGGGTCAGGGTGGTGCTGTCCAGTTCACCGGCGGACATTCGCGCCTGCAGGTCGGCAACATCGGTTTCGGCGTACGGGAACGGCACGTTGCGGCTCGCAGGTTCGGCCGCATGCGCGCTGGGCGTGGCCGGGCTGCAGCCAGCCGAAAGCAGCGCCGGCAGCGCGGCGAGCAGGCAGGTCAGCAGAGGCGGCAAGGACGGGCGCATGGGGCGGCTTGGTCGGCTCCAATCCCCAGTGTAGCGGGTGCTCAGCGGTGACGCTTGCGCAGGTCGCGGGCGAGGACGTAGACCACGATCAGGTTGATCGCCAGGATCGTCCATGACGGCCAGCCGGGGTGGCGGATGATGGCGAAGATGTCGAACGGCAGGTACAGGGCGGCGGTCAGGCAGCCCAGCCAGGAGGCCCAGGCCTTGGCCCGCCACAGGCCCCAGGCCTCGACCAGGTGCAGCAGGCCGTAGCCGATCATCCCCGCCGCGGCCAGGTGGACCGCGTCGGGGCTGATCATGTGCAGCAGCGAGGGCAGGGTGCCATGGTCCGGATCCAGGCTGAAACGCCGGATCAGGGCCATGATGCCGTGCCGTAGCGGCTGCGGTCCGAGCACTTCCAGCCCGGTGGCGGCCAACAGTGCCAGCATCGCCTTGCTCGCTTCGAGCAGGGCGATGACATGGAGACCCGGATGCCGGTGTGGATCCGGGTTGTAGCCGCTCTGGTTCACGGGGTGCTGGCTCAGCCGCCGCGCGAAGCCTTCTTGCGGTCGCTTTCGGTCAGGAACTTCTTGCGCAGACGGATCTCCTTCGGGGTGATCTCGACCAGCTCGTCGTCTTCGATGAAGTCCAGGGCCTGTTCCAGCGAGTACTTGATCGCCGGGGTCAGCTGGATCGCATCGTCCTTGCCCGAAGCGCGCATGTTGGTCAGCGGCTTGGTCTTGATCGCGTTGACGGTCAGGTCGTTGTCCTTGGAGTGGATGCCGACCAGCTGACCTTCATACACGTTGTCGCCTTCAGCAGCGAACAGCTTGCCGCGCTCCTGCAGCGGGCCCAGCGAGTAGGCCGGCGTGGTGCCCGGTGCATTGGCGATCATCACGCCGTTGATGCGCTTGGCAATCGCGCCCTGTTCCTTCGGACCGTAGTGGTCGAACACGTGGAACAGCAGGCCCGAACCCTGGGTCAGGGTCTTGAACTCGTTCTGGAAGCCGATCAGGCCACGGGCCGGGATCTGGTACTCCAGGCGCACGCGGCCCTTGCCGTCCGATTCCATGTTCTTCAGCTGGCCCTTGCGGGTGCCCAGCTTTTCCATCACGCCGCCCTGGTGGATTTCTTCGATGTCCACCACCAGCTGCTCGATCGGCTCCATCAGCTGGCCGTCGATTTCCTTGATGATCACTTCCGGGCGCGACACGGCCAGCTCGTAGCCTTCGCGGCGCATGTTCTCGATCAGCACCGACAGGTGCAGTTCGCCACGGCCGGAGACCAGGAACTTGTCGGCGTCTTCCAGCTGCTCGACCTTCAGGGCCACGTTGTGGACCTTTTCACGGTCCAGGCGGTCCTTGATCTGGCGGCTGGTCAGGAACTTGCCACCGGACAGGTCCTTGTTGCCGGCGAACGGCGAGTTGTTGACCTGGAAGGTCATCGAGATGGTCGGCTCGTCGACGGTCAGCGCCGGCAGGGCTTCCGGGAAGTCCGGCGCGCAGATGGTGTCGGAGATGGTCAGCTCCTGGATGCCGGAGATGGCCACGATGTCGCCGGCCTCGGCCGAATCCTGCTCGATGCGCTCCAGGCCCATGAAGCCCAGCACCTGCAGCACCTTGCCGTTGCGCTTCTTGCCTTCACGGTCGATGACCGCGACCTGCATGTTCTTCTTCAGGGTGCCGCGCTGGATGCGGCCGATGCCGATCACGCCCACGAAGTTGTTGTAGTCCAGCTGGCTGATGCGCATCTGGAACGGGCCTTCCGGGTCCACTTCCGGACGCGGCGCGTGCTGCATGATCGCTTCGTACAGCGGGGTCATGTCGCCGTCGCGCACGGTGTCTTCCAGGCCGGCGTAGCCGTTCAGGCCCGAGGCGTAGACGATCGGGAAGTCCAGCTGCTCGTTGGTCGCGCCGAGCTTGTCGAACAGGTCGAAGACCTGGTCGATCACCCATTCCGGACGGGCGCCCGGACGGTCGACCTTGTTGACCACGACGATCGGCTTGAAGCCCATTGCGAAGGCCTTCTGGGTCACGAAGCGGGTCTGCGGCATCGGGCCGTCCATCGCGTCGACCAGGATCAGCACGGTGTCGACCATCGACAGCACGCGCTCGACCTCACCACCGAAGTCGGCGTGGCCGGGGGTGTCGACGATGTTGATCCGGTTCTTGATGCCGGTCTTCTTGTCTTCCCAGGTGATGGCGGTGTTCTTGGCCAGGATGGTGATGCCGCGTTCCTTTTCCTGGTCGTTGCTGTCCATCACGCGCTCGGCGAGGACGGTGCGCTCGGACAGGGTGCCGGACTGCTTCAGCAGCTGGTCGACCAGGGTGGTCTTGCCATGGTCGACGTGGGCGACGATGGCGATGTTGCGAAGATTTTCGATGGACATACGAAAGGGGGCCAGTCGGCGCCGGATTTGGAAAAAGAAGTCCAACATTATACGTCGAACTTGACGATTCGCGAAAAGGTGGATTTCACACCAGTCATGGGGCCCATTCAGCTGGCTGTCCGCAGCGGGGGGCGAGGCCGTCAGGACCGTCGTGCGGGGCTCCCCCGCCGGCGGCTGAAGCCGGGTTCTCCACCGATGGTCGAAGCCGCCGCCGCCACGAGGCAGGTGTAAACTAGGTGGCTAGACGCGTTCCCCTCTGCATCAAGGATCTTCATGTCCCTCATCGCCACTTTCGACACCACCCAGGGCCCGATCAAGGTCGAGCTGTTCGCCGACAAGGCGCCGCTGACCGTGGCCAACTTCGTGAACCTGGTCAAGCACGGTTTCTATGACGGCCTGATCTTCCACCGCGTGATCGCCGACTTCATGATCCAGGGCGGCTGCCCGCAGGGTCGTGGCACCGGCGGCCCGGGCTACAAGTTCGAAGACGAGAAGAATGGCGTGAAGCACGAGGTCGGCTCGCTGTCGATGGCCAACGCCGGCCCGAACACCAACGGCAGCCAGTTCTTCATCACCCACATCAAGACCGACTGGCTGGACGGCCGCCACACCGTCTTCGGCAAGGTCCTGGAAGGCCAGGCCATCGTCGATTCGGTCAAGCAGGGCGACGTGATCCATTCGATCACCCTGGAAGGCGACGTCGACGCCGTGCTGGCCGCCCAGGCCGAGCGCGTCGCGGAGTGGAACAAGCACCTCGCCGCCTGATCCCCCTTCGAAACGGCCACCCACGGGTGGCCGTTTCCCTGTTCCCCGCCGCCCGCCAGGCCAGCGTGGCCACGCCCGCGGCGTCCCATCAAACGCTTGCAAGCAAGAGGAAACCCCCATGAAAGCACCCGTTCGTGTTGCCGTGACCGGCGCCGCCGGCCAGATCGGTTATGCCCTGCTGTTCCGCATCGCCTCCGGCGAAATGCTGGGCAAGGACCAGCCGGTCATCCTGCAGCTGCTGGAACTGCCGGTCGACAAGGCCCAGGCCGCCCTGAAGGGCGTGATGATGGAGCTGGAAGACTGCGCCTTCCCGCTGCTGGCCGGCATGGTCGGCACCGATGACGCCGAAGTGGCGTTCAAGGACGCCGACATCGCCCTGCTGGTCGGCGCACGTCCGCGTGGCCCGGGCATGGAGCGCAAGGACCTGCTGCTGGAAAACGCCAAGATCTTCACCGCCCAGGGCGCAGCGCTGAACAAGGTCGCCAGCCGTGACGTGAAGGTGCTGGTGGTCGGCAACCCGGCCAACACCAATGCCTACATCGCCATGAAGTCGGCCCCGGACCTGAAGCCGGAAAACTTCACCGCCATGCTGCGCCTGGACCACAACCGCGCGCTGAGCCAGCTGTCGACCAAGCTCGGCAAGCCGGTCGGTGGCATGGAGAAGCTGGTCGTGTGGGGCAACCACAGCCCGACCATGTACCCGGACTACCGTTTCGCCACCGCCGATGGTGCGTCGATCGCCGATGCGATCAACGACCAGGAGTGGAACGCCAACACCTTCATCCCGACCGTGGGCAAGCGCGGTGCGGCGATCATCGAAGCCCGTGGCTCGTCCTCGGCTGCTTCGGCCGCCAACGCTGCCATCGACCATGTGCGTGACTGGGTGCTGGGCAGCAACGGCAAGTGGGTCACCATGGGCGTGCCGTCCGACGGTTCCTACGGCATTCCGGAAGGCGTGATCTTCGGCTTCGCAGTGACCACCGAGAACGGCAAGTACACCCTGGTCAAGGATCTGCCGATCGACGACTTCAGCCAGAAGTACATCGACAAGACCCTGGCCGAGCTGGAAGAAGAGCGCGCCGGCGTCGCCCACCTGCTGGGCTGATGCAGGCGGTACCGGCTCCGGCCGGTACGTCTTCCATCAAGGTAGGTACCGACCGCTGGTCGGCACGCAGAAAACGGGGAGGCTTCGGCTTCCCCGTTTTCATTTGGAATTCCTGGGACCGCATGATCCACCTGCATTACATCGATGACGCGCTGCTGGTGGCCGAGAAGCCGGCCGGCCTGCTGTCCGTGCCCGGCCGCAGCGCCGAGAACCAGGACTGCGTGGTCGCGCGCCTGCAGACGGTGTATCCGGATGCGTTGACCGTGCATCGGCTGGATCAGGTAACCTCCGGCCTGCTGCTGCACGCGCGAGGCAAGGAGATGCAGGCCGCATTGTCGATGCAGTTCGAGCAGCGCCAGGTCGGCAAGCGCTACGAAGCCGTGGTGCAGGGAGTGCTCGAAGGTGATGCCGGCGAAGTGGACCTGCCATTGATCGTGGACTGGCCGAACCGGCCGAAGCAGATGGTCGACCATGAGCGCGGCAAGCCGGCGCTGACGCGTTGGCGCGTGCTGGCTCGTGATGTTGAAGCGCAGCGCACGCGCGTGGAACTGGAACCGATCACCGGCCGCAGCCATCAGCTGCGCCTGCACATGGCCAGCCTTGGCCATCCGATCGTCGGCGATGTGCTGTATGACGCGGCACCGGCGCAACGCGTGCATCTGCATGCGCGCAGCCTGCGGTTCACGCATCCGCTGACGGGCGAGGCGCTCGCGTTCGAGTCCGCGGTTCCGTTCTAGAGGTTCGCAGGGCTTGCAGCCCTGCACCCGCAGAATCAACGTCAACGTCAAAGGCGGGCTATCCGTGGGATGGCGGGACGGTGTCGGAGTGCGGGGACGCCGCAAGTACGTCCTTGTAGGCTTGGCAGCCGCATCCATGCGGCTGACACCCCGCACTCCGACACCGCCCCACCTCTGACAGATTCCGTGTGCTGTTGGTAGGTGTCGACCTTGGTCGACACATCTGTCAGACATCGAAATGAATCGGGGGTCAGATCCGTTTTCCTGCGGAAAACGGATCTGACCCCAAGAGCCGTTCCAACAGATTGCGGGGGAACTGTCGAAGGCGGGGTGGGTCCGGTTGCGGGGGCGTGAGCGCCATGGATGGCGCGACCGAGCCTCCATGGACGGATTTACGGCGTCCCCCGCCACCGGACCCACCCCGCCATCCCCCAGCAAGCCAGCTTCTGCTGTTGCTTCGGCTTCTGCAGGTGCAGGGCGCAGCCCTGCATGAAAAACCCACCCCCTACCAAGGTAGGGCGGCCCGCTCGCCAGCGCCGGACTATCCTCGAACCCATGACTTTGTCTGGGAGGGCTGCGTCATGAACTACGAGGAAACCTACCGTCGCTCGATCGACGAGCCGGAGGCCTTCTGGGGCCAGGAAGCCAAGCGCATCCATTGGCACAAACCGCCGCAGCAGGTGCTCGACTACAGCAACCCGCCGTTCCGGCGCTGGTTCGTCGGTGGTGAAACCAATCTCTGCTACAACGCCGTGGATCGCCACCTGGCCGAGCGCGCCGACCAGCTCGCGCTGGTCGCCATCTCCACCGAAACCAACAGCACGCGTGAGATCACCTATCGCCAGCTGTATCGCGAAGTGAACGACTTCGCCGCCGTGCTCAAGCACCTCGGCGTCGGTCACGGTGACCGCGTGGTGATCTACATGCCGAACATGGCCGAAGCCGTGTTCGCGATGCTGGCCTGCGCGCGCATCGGTGCGGTGCACTCGGTGGTGTTTGGTGGCTTCGCCGCGCACAACCTGGCGCTGCGCATCGACGATGCGAAGCCCAGGCTGCTCATCGCCGCCGATGCCGGCATGCGCGGTGGCAAGCTGATTCCGTACAAGCCGATGGTCGACGCCGCCTGCGCCGAAGCGGCTTCGCCGCCACCGCATGTGCTGATCGTGTCGCGTGGGCTGGATGCAGCCGAACCACGCGTGCCGGGCCGTGATGTGGAGTACGCCACGCTGCGTGCGCAGATCGGGGAAGTCGATGTGCCGGTGCAATGGCTGGAAGCAAGCGAACCGAGCTACCTGCTGTACACCTCCGGCACCACCGGCAAGCCGAAGGGCGTGCAGCGTGATGTCGGTGGCTATGCCGTGGCGATGGCGCAGTCGATGGAGACGGTATTCGACTGCAAGCCTGGCCAGGTGATGTTTTCCACCTCTGATGTCGGCTGGGCTGTCGGTCATTCCTACAATGTGTACGGCCCGCTGATCGGTGGTTGCACCTCGCTGCTGTACGAAGGGCTGCCGACCAATCCGGACCCGGGCATCTGGTGGGCACTGTGCGAGCAGTACAACGTGCGAACGATGTTCTCTTCGCCCACCGCCATCCGCGTGCTGAAGAAGCACGACGCAGACTTCATCCATCGCCACGACCTGCGCGCGCTGAAGTACCTGTTCCTGGCCGGTGAGCCGCTGGATGAACCGACCGCGCACTGGATCAGCGAAGCGCTCGGCAAGCCGATCATCGACAACTACTGGCAGACCGAAACCGGCTGGCCGGCACTGACCCTGCTGCCGGGCCTGGAGATGAAGCCGGTGCGCTTCGGTTCGCCGGGTTTCCCCAATCTCGGCTATCGGATGAAGGTGATCGACGAGAACACCGGTGAGGAAGTCGCACCGGGGCAGAAGGGCGTGCTGGTGGTGTCGCCGCCGTTGCCGCCGGGCTGCATGAGCACGGTGTGGAATGATGACAGCCGCTTCCTGCAGAGCTACTTCAGCCACTTCAAGGAACTGCTGTACAGCTCGCTGGACTGGGCGATCCGCGATGATGATGGTTACACCTTCATCCTCGGCCGCACTGACGATGTGATCAACGTGGCCGGGCACCGCCTGGGCACGCGCGAGATCGAGGAGGCCATTTCCAGCCATCCGCGCGTGGCCGAGGCTGCCGTGATCGGGGTCAAGGACGAACTGAAGGGGCAGGTGCCGCTGGTGTTCGTCACCCTCAAGCAGGGGCTCGATGGCGAGGATCCGGCGCCGGTGGTGGCCGAGATGATGGCGACGGTGACGACTTCGCTTGGTGCGGTAGCGCGCCCGGCGCATGTGCACGTGGTCAATGCACTGCCCAAGACCCGTTCGGGCAAGCTGCTGCGGCGCTCGTTGCAGGCGTTGGCCGAACAGCGCGACCCGGGTGACCTGTCGACGCTGGATGATCCCAGCGCGCTGGAGGAAATCCGCCGCGCGCTGGGCCGCTGACCTGCTTCTGCAGAGCCGAGCCGATGCTCGGCTCCGCATGCCTTGCCAAAGCAGCCGAGCATGGGCTCGGCTCTACAGGGGAGGCCGTTGCTGCACCGCAGCTTCCTCCCTGCAACCGGTGCGCTAAGCTCGGTTGCAGGGGAGCGTGCCCGCCAGGGCGCGCCGGCATTGCGCATCGAGGGAGGGGGAGGCAATGGCATTGCTGCACGCCAAGACGGCGGCTGGCCGTCAGGAAATCGAAGACCGTGGCCGGCGCCTGCCGGCGGCACTGCGTTCGATCCTGCTGATGGTCGACGGCCATCGCGATGACACTGAATTGCGCGGCCTGTTCGAAGGCCTGCGTGCGCCGCCCGACGCACTGGAGCAATTGTCAGCGCAGGGCCTGATCGAAGTGATCGGCGGAAGTGCCGAGGTGACACCGCTGCGCGGCATCAGCACCGGGCGCGAACAGGACCCGGCGCTGTACCAGCAGCTGTACGACGCGATGAGCGAGGCGGTACGCCGCCACCTGGGCCTGAAGGGCTACTTCATGCAGTTGAAGATCGAACGCTGCACCGATGCGCTGGCGCTGGAACGCCTGTGCCCGGAACTGCTGGCGGCGGTGGGCAAGGCGCGCAGTCCGGCGCTGGCGCAGCGCTGGTGGCAGGAAACCCAGGCTGCCGTGGTCAATGGTGGTGGCGAGGTCGTGCAGGCCTGAGCCACCGCGTAAAGTGATCGGTTCACTTCCCCCACAAGGAGTCCCGCGTGCAGGACGACCACGACGACACCGACACCCCTGGCTGGGACGCGATCAATGCGGCGCTGGCGCCCCTGTATGCCGGGCAGGAGCCGCGTCACTTCGGCACCGCGCTGCCGTACACGCTCGGTGGCCAGGATCCTCTCGATGGCATCAGCGTGTACTGGGCGGATGCGCCTGTACCCCACTGGCACTACATCACTTACGGCTTCTCCGAACTGTATGCCAAGGAGAGCAGTGATGCCGCCACCAGCGGCTATGGTTTCGAGCTGACCTTCCGTCTCGCTGCCGACGCCGGTGAGAACGCCGGCAGCACCCCGCCGGTGTGGCCGATGAACCTGCTGCAGAACCTGGCGCGCTATGTGTTCGGCAGTGGCAACGTGTTCGAGGACGGTCACCATCTCAATGCCAACGGCCCGATCGCGCTGGAGACCGGCACGCGCTTGTGCCATCTGGCCTTCGTCGCGGATCCGCAGTTGCCCGCACGCGACACCGCCAATGGCCACCTGCAGTTCCTGCAGCTGGTCGGGCTGACCGATGAGGAGATGGAAGCGGTCAAGCGCTGGTCGACGCGCGGCGTGCTGCAGGCGCTGCAACCGGCGATGCCGCTGTGGATCAGCGACCTGCATCGCGGCAACCTGCTGGAGGAACCGGCGCTGGCCGCACAGGTGCAGGCCGGCAGCGAGCGCGAGGGCTCCAGTACCGGCATGTTGTTCATCGAGACACTGGATTGGCGGCAGGAGGCGGGCGTCACCACCCTGGTGCTGGGGGCCGGCCAGGTCGCCAGCGTGTGCGAGCTGCTGCCGCTGCGCCTGCGCCACGGCAGATCGCTGGAACTGGTCAGCCGCGAGCGGCAGTGGGAGTTCGTTCCGGCCAGGGGCGGTGAAGTGGGCGACGTCTCCGCCGACAACGCGCGCTGGGCACTGGACGAGGCGGGATTGCAGGCTCTGGCGGGCGTGCGTGCCGAGCGCGGTATCTACCCGGTGGTGGAGGCGCTGTGCATCGAAGTGGTGCCGACCTACCTGCGCGATGCCAAGGGCGAAGTGATCCGCCAGATCGGCTGATCACGCTGCTGGAACCGAGGGGGTCAGAGCCGCCTGCTGCGCAGACGGATCCGACCCCAGGTCAAGATCAGGCCAGGCCTTCAGCCTTCAGCGCGGCCTGCACGCCGGCGTCGGCATCCATGCGCGCCTTGTAGGCGGCCAGGTTGTCCAGGCCGTACAGGTCGACCTTGGCGCCGGCGGCCCAGCGCAGGGTGATGTAGAAGTACGGATCGGCGAAGCTGCGGAAGCCGGCCAGCCACGGCTTGTCGGCCAGCTGCTTGTCGGCGGTCTCGAACAGGCCACGCAGGCGCTTGTGCGCGGCGGCGCGGATCGCATCGAACTGGCTCTCGTCGGCGATGAACTTGCCCGGCGCGAACAGCGGCGAGAAGGCCGGATGCACATCGGAATTGACGAAGGCCAGCCAGCGGGTGGCTTCGGCGCGCTGGCGCGGGCTGCCATCGCCGCCGAGGCCGGCCTGCGGGTAGGTGTCGGCGATATAGCCCATGATCGCGGCGTTCTGCAGCAGCACGAAGTCGCCGTCGACCAGTGCGGGGACGGCACCGGCCGGATTGATCTTGAGGAATTCCGGCCCCTTCAGGGTGTCCTTGTTCAGCAGTTCAACCTCGAACGGCTGGCCGGTCCACTGCAGGGCGATGTGGTCGGCGGTGGAACAGGCACCGGGCTTGCTGTACAGCTTCATGGGAACTCCAGGTGATGCGGGCGGGAAACGCCCACTATCCCAGAGCCTGCCCGCGGGCGGCAACGCTGCCGCCAGCACGGATCGTTACGACTGCCGCGGCTTGAGGTTCTGCACCTTGTAGAAGGTGTGATCGCCGATGGTGGCCACCTGGTACGCATTGCGCCAGTTCGGGCTGGCGATGGACAGCGCGGCGAAGTGGCTGGCACCGGGCACGATCTCGCGGCGCTCGCCGGCCGGCAGCGCCCAGTTGCGCTCGGCGTCGAAGGCCACGTTCATCGCCTCGCTCCAGGCCGCGTCATTGCCCAGCTGGGTGCCGGGGGAGACGATGGTCGGCGCGAACTGCTTGCGCGCGGTGACCACCTGGCACATCGAGTCGCCCCACAGGCCACTGTCGAGGCGGCGCAGGGCGACCTCGGCGACGGCCTGCTGGCCACGCAGGGTCTGGTCGCGGGCTTCCAGGTAAACGGTGGTGCTCAAACACAATGAATCAGCGGCCGGCTGCGGCAACAACTGCGACAGCCAGAGAATCCAGGCCAGTTTCATATAACTCCTTGCTCCGTGTGGGCCGCACCCTCCGGTTCCGGCCGCGGGGGCGACAGGAGGCGGGGTACGACTTGGCGTCATGGGGAGGCGGCCATCGGGGCCGCCCCGTGGGCAGCCCCAAAAGAAACGATCAGTACCGATCGAGGGGGCTGCGCCGGCTCACCGGAAACTGGCTGGTGAGCGGAAAGATGGCGCAAGGTAGGGGGGAATAGCCGAACGCATCGTGAACCGTCCGGCTTGACATTCAGGTTCGGCAGAGGTGACGGAAATCACATTCCGCCCCCCATTCAGGCCCTCATCAGAGCGCAGCGGCGACCCGGCTGCCCTGGTCGATCGCCCGCTTCGCATCCAGTTCGGCGGCCACATCGGCGCCGCCGATCAGCTGCGCGTTGATGCCGGCGGCCTGCAGTTCGGCCTGCAATGCGCGGTTCGGTTCCTGCCCGGCGCAGATCACCACATGGTCGACCGGCAGCAGCTGTTCGCTGCCTTCCACACGGATGCGCAGGCCCTCGTCGTCCACGCCCAGGTACTCGACGCCGCCGAGCATGCGCACGCCCTTGGCCTTCAGCGTGGCGCGATGGATCCAGCCGGTGGTCTTGCCCAGTCGCGCACCGGGCTTGCCCGGGCTGCGCTGCAGCAGCCACAGCCGCCGCGGTGATGCCTCGACCTCGGGCCGGCCCAGTGAGCCGCGGGCCTCGAAGCTGGCATCCACGCCCCATTCGGCCATCCAGCGCTGCGGGTCCAGCGAGGGCGACTCACCGGCGTGGCTGAGGAACTCGCCGACATCGAAGCCGATGCCGCCGGCGCCGATGATCGCCGCATTGGCGCCCACCGTGACCCGGCCCAGCAGCACGTCCAGGTAGCTGACCACCTTGGCGTGGTCGGCGCCGGGGAAGTCGACCTTGCGCGGGGTGATGCCGGTGGCCAGCACCACCTCGTCGAAGCCGGCCAGGTTGGCAGCATCGGCACGGGTGCCGAGGCGCAGCTGCACGCCGGTCTCCTGCAGCGTGTGGCGGAAGTAGCGCAGAGTCTCGTGGAACTCTTCCTTGCCGGGGATGCGCTTGGCCACGTTGAACTGCCCGCCGATTTCCTCGTTCGCATCGAACAGGGTGACCTGGTGGCCGCGCTGGGCAGCGACGGTGGCACAGGCCAGGCCGGCGGGGCCGGCACCGACCACGGCAACCTTCTTCGGTGTGGTGGTGGGGCGGTAGACCAGCTCGGTCTCGTGCGCGGCGCGCGGGTTGACCAGGCAGCTGGCCAGCTTGTTCTCGAACACGTGGTCCAGGCAGGCCTGGTTGCAGGCGATGCAGGTGTTGATCGCCTCGGCGCGGCCGGCACGGGCCTTGTTTGGCCACTGCGGGTCGGCCAGCAGCGGCCGCGCCAGCGACACCATGTCGGCGCCGCCATCGGCGAGGATGCGCTCGGCGACGTCGGGCATGTTGATGCGGTTGGTCGCCACCAGCGGCACTTTCACATGTGGCTTGAGCTTGGCGGTGACCCCGGCGAAGGCAGCGCGCGGCACCGAGGTGGCGATGGTCGGAATGCGCGCTTCGTGCCAGCCGATGCCGGAATTGATGATCGTTGCGCCGGCCGCCTCGATGGCCTGCGCCTGCTGCACGATCTCGTCCCAGTTGCTGCCGTCGTCCACCAGATCCACCAGCGACAGGCGGTAGATGATGATGAAGTCCGGGCCGCAGGCCTCGCGGATACGGCGCACGATCTCGACCGCGAAGCGCATGCGCTGGCGCGCGTCGCCACCCCAGGCATCGGTGCGCGTGTTGGTGCGCGGGGCGATGAACTCGTTGATGAGGTAGCCCTCCGAGCCCATCACTTCCACGCCGTCGTAGCCGGCCTCGCGGGCCAGCTTCGCGCTGCGTGCGTAGTCGGCGATATGGCGCTCGACGCCGCTGGCCGAGAGCGCGCGCGGGGTGAACGGGTTGATCGGTGCCTTCAGCTTCGACGGCGCCACCGACAAAGGGTGGTAGGCATAGCGGCCGGCATGCAGCAGCTGCAGGCAGATCTTCGCGCCGTGCTGGTGCGCGGCGGCGGTGAGCTGGCGGTGCGGGCGTACTTCCCACGGCCAGGACAGCTTGCCGCCGAACGGCTTCAACCAGCCCACTACATTCGGCGCGAAGCCACCGGTGACGATCAGGCCGACGCCGCCCTCGGCGCGTTCGGCGAAATAGGCCGCCAGCCGCGGGAAGTCGCGGGCGCGATCCTCCAGGCCGGTGTGCATCGAGCCCATCAATACGCGGTTGCGCAGCTGGGTGAAGCCCAGGTCCAGCGGGGCGAACAGGTGGGGATAGGCGCTTTCGTTGGCTGGCGACATGGTCGATACGCTTGCGTACGGAAGCGCGAAGCGTGCCGCGAAACGGCGGCCGGAGCAAGGGCTGGCGAATCGGTAGCGCCGGGCCATGCCCGGGGACGCGGCTACCCGTGGCCGCGCTGTGCGCTCGCCGGGCGCGGTCCGGGCATCGGCCGGCCAATCCCGAACCAGCCCAGCGTCATTCCGCACAGCGGCCCGATCAGCAGGGCGAAGGCCAGCGTGCCGAGGCCGACATTGCCGCCCAGCCACCAGCCCAGCAGCAGCACGCTGCCCTCGATCAGGCTGCGCACTTTCCAGATCGGCCAGCCGGTACGGGCGTGCAGGCCGGTCATCAGGCCGTCGCGCGGGCCAGGGCCCAGCTTGGCGCCGATATACAGGCCGGTGGCCAGCGCGACCAGCAGCATGCCGGCGCAGAACATCGCCAGCTGCCAGCCCAGGCCGACCGCCGGCGGCAGCAGCCACAGCCCGAACTGCGCGGACGGGCCGATCAGCATCACGTTGAGCACGGTGCCAACGCCCGGCTTCTGCCGCAGCGGCCACCACAGCAGCAGCACCAGCGCACCGATCACATTGGTGGCCAGCCCGAACGAGAGCGGCGTCTGCGCGGCGATGCCCTGCGACAGCACGTCCCAGGGCGCCACGCCGATGGCGGCACGGATCATCAGCGATGCGCCGAAGCCGTACAGGAACAGGCCGGCGATCAGTTGCAGCATGCGCAGGGGCAGGGCGGTGGGCATGGCGGTCTCGGGGGAGGGGGATCTGTTCCCACCGTAATCCCGATCCAGTCACTTCAATAGATACAGATGCCGACCAATCCGCCGCTACAGGCGGAATCTGTAGCGCCGAGCCCATGCTCGGCTGCTTTGCCTGGCACCACCAGCCGAGCATGGGCTCGGCGCTACATGACGCGTCAGTCGCCCCAGCCTGCCAGCGCCAGCTTGCCCACCGTGCGTCCGCCGGCCAGGCGCTGATGCGCGATGTCCAGATTTGTCGCATTGATCGGGCCCAGCGTCTCGCTGAGGGTGCCGCGCAGCTGGCCGGCATCGATCATGCTGGCCGTGCGGCTGAGGATGCGGTGCTGCTCGATGCAGTCGGCAGTGGCAAAGCGCGAGCGCGCGAACATGAATTCCCAGTGGATGCCGATGCACTTGGCCTTGTAGGGATCGCCGATGCGCAGCGGCCCACGCGGCTCGACGATCAGGCCGACGTGTCCCTGCGGCGCCAGCAACAGGCCCAGTTCGTCCCAGTAGTGATCGGTGTCGGCCAGGTTGAGTGCGACCTGCACCGCGTCGATGCCCAGCGCCTGCAGCTGGGCCTGAAGCGGTTGCCGGTGGTCGATCACGTGCCGGGCACCCATCTGCCGGCACCAGTCGGCCGAGGCCTCGCGCGACGCCGTGGCGATCACCTCGAAACCCGCATGGCGGGCCAGCTGGATCGCCATCGAGCCGACCCCGCCCGCACCGCCGATCACCAGCAGGTGCTGGCCGGCGTGGCGGCGATCGTCCAGGCGCAGGGGCATGCGCTCGAACAGCAGCTCCCAAGCGGTGAGCGTGGTCAGCGGCAGCGCTGCGGCCTCAGCGAAATCCAGCGTGGTGGGTTTGCGCGCGACCAGGCGTTCGTCCACCCACTGGTACTGCGCATTGCAGCCGGGGCGGGTGACATCACCGGCGTAATAGACCTCGTCACCAGAGGCGAACAGGCTGGCCTCGTCGCCGATCGCCTCGACCACGCCGGCGGCGTCCCAACCCAGCACGCGGGGCGCCTGGAGCGTGGCCGGATCCGTGCTGGCACGCTGCTTGCCATCGACGGGGTTGACCGAAACCGCCTCGACCCGGACCAGCAGGTCACGCCCACGGGGAGGCAGCGGCGGGGGCAGGTGGATATCGCACAGTGCAGGGGCGGATTCACGACTCAGGGCGACGGCTTTCATCACGGCTCCGGCTGGGTTCGTGGCTCCATCATAAGGTTCCTCACCTTTCCGGAAACACGCTGAACCGTGTGGTGCAGCGCGTTGCGCAATATGTCGTTTTCCCCGCTTAAACCCCGTCAAACCCTTGCAGCGTGTGGGTCTTGCGGATTTTCATCATCCTGTATAGGGTTTCAACGTCGGACCGGTGGACGGTCGGGCGCAACACTTCACATGTTACGGGACTGTTAACATGGCCTTCACCCGCCTGAGCATAATGTTCGCGGCGGTGGCGTGCTGAATCGGCTGTCGTACATCGACGCACTTGTGCTGGCCCATGCCTCTACCGGTTTCATACCCCCGAAATAGGAGCTGTACTCAATGAACAAGAAGATCCTTACTGCCGCGCTGCTGGGCGGCCTGGCTTTTGCCCAGGCAGCTTCGGCGCAGGAGTTCGATGACCGCTGGTACCTGACCGGTTCGGCCGGCTTCAACTTCCAGGACAGCGACCGTCTGACCAATGACGCTCCGTTCGTGACCCTGGGCCTGGGCAAGTTCATCAGCCCGAACTGGTCGCTGGACGGTGAGCTGAACTATCAGAACCCGAACTTCGATTCGAACAAGGACCTGAACTGGTCGCAGTACGGCGTCTCGCTGGACCTGCGTCGCCACTTCATCAAGGAAGGCCGCGGCTGGAACCCGTACATCGTCGGTGGCCTGGGCTACCAGAAGTCGGAAGAAGAGTACCCGGCGCTGAATGCCAATGGTCCGCGCCAGCGTAAGGACGGCAACGTTGCCGCCAAGCTGGGCGTCGGCCTGCAGACCACCTTCGAAAAGCGCGTTGCTGTCCGCGCCGAAGTGGCCTACCGCGCTGACTTCGACGACCAGAGCGTTGCCGCTCCGAAGGAAGACTGGTTCGGTGACGTGCTGGCTTCGGTCGGCGTCGTGATCCCGCTGGGCCCGGCTCCGGTCGCGGCTGCTCCGGCTCCGGCTCCGGTTGCCCCGAGCTGCGCCGACCTGGACGACGACGGTGACGGCGTCAACAACTGCGACGACAAGTGCCCGAACTCGCAGCCGGGTCAGACCATCGGTCCGGACGGTTGCCCGGTGCCGGTCTCGATCGACCTGAAGGGCGTCAACTTCGACTTCGACAAGTCGAACCTGCGTCCGGACGCCGTGGCGATCCTGAGCGAAGCCACCGAGATCCTGAAGCGTTACCCGGATCTGCGCGTTGAAGTTGCCGGTCACACCGACTCGAAGGGTACCGACGCTTACAACCAGAAGCTGTCGGAGCGTCGTGCTACCGCCGTGTACAACTACCTGACCAAGAACGGCGTTGACGCCGGTCGCCTGGTCGGCCCGATCGGCTACGGTGAGAGCCGTCCGATTGCTCCGAACACCAACCCGGATGGTTCGGACAACCCGGAAGGTCGCGCCAAGAACCGTCGTACCGAGCTGAACGTCCAGAACTAAGTTCTGACGCTCTGCCCGTAAGACACAGCAGGACCCGGCTTCGGCCGGGTCTTGTTGTTTCTGCGGCCCGGAATCCGGGTATCTACTGCTACGCAGGCAACCGTTCGTCGGGTTTTTGTTCGTAAAACCAATGAGTTGCCGTATTCATTGAAAGTGGCGCTTGAAAGCTGTCGCGGCATTGCTAAACTCGCCGCGTCACTTCCTTTCCTGGATGCCCTTCATGCTGCGCTCTGCATCGGCCGCCTTCCTGGCGCTGGCCCTGGTTCCCGCCGCCCACGCTGCGGTCGATTGCTCGGTCAACACCAGCGCCTCGCCGCTGCCGTTGCCGGCCACGACCATCGCGCCGGTGGCCGACGAGCTCTACATCCGTGGCAACCAGCTGGGCATGCCGGCCGGTGTGCTGAGCAGCAACTACGATCCGTCGCAGTCGCTGGACCAGGTGCTGCAGCGCCTGCGCATCGATGGTTGCCAGAACATCGCCAAGGCCATTCCGAGCGCCCCGGCGGTGAAGCCGAACGATCCGGCGGCCTACAAGCCGCAGACCGAATTCGACAACACGCCCTGGCGCTTCGACATGAGCCAGAACGGCAAGCGCATGACCGCTGAAGAGTTCGATGCCTGGATGAAGGCGCGTGGCGTGCGTGTGGTCAAGGCACGTCCGGCTCCGGCCGCCACCCCGGCTTCGGCCGAAGCACCGGCTGAGACCAAGCCGGTCGACAAGAAGTAAGCGCCGCGGGGAGCAGAGGCTTGCGCACGCGCCGCCCACCTGCCGCCCCCGCCGCCCGCTCCCACGCATCGCGTGGGCGTGCGATTCCCGCTGCCACAGCCGCCGGTGTCCGTCATGGCCTGGCGCGCGTGCTGTCCAAGGCCGGCGTCTGCTCGCGCAGCGAGGCCGCGCGCTGGATCGCCGAGGGCCGCGTACGCGTCTCCGGCCGCATCGTGCGGGATCCCGAGTTCCCGATTGGCCAGCCGGCGCCGCCGATCGAGGTCGATGGCCAGCCGATGGGTGCGCCGCAGCGCCTGTACCTGATGCTCAACAAGCCGCGCGGGGTGGTGACCACCGCGCAGGACGAGCGTGGCCGCGACACCGTCTACCGCTGTTTCGATGGCGCCGGGCTGCCGTGGATCGCGCCGGTCGGACGCCTGGACAAGGCCAGTGAAGGCTTGTTGCTGTTCAGCAACGATCCGCAGTGGGCGGCGCGCCTGACCGACCCGCAGACCGGGCCGGACAAGACCTACCACGTGCAGGTCGATCGCCTGCCCGATGACGCCACGCTGGCGGCCCTGCAGGCCGGCGTGGAGGACGAGGGTGAGTTCCTCGTTGCCCAGGCCGTGCGCGTGCTGCGCAGCGGCGACAAGACCGCGTGGCTGGAGGTGATCCTCGACGAGGGCCGCAACCGCCACATCCGCCGCCTGTTGGCGGCCTTCGACCTGCAGGTACTGCGCCTGGTCCGGGTTGCGATCGGCGAGCTGCAGCTCGGCGATCTCGGCAAGGGGCAATGGCGGGTGCTGGAGGTCAGTGACCAGCAGCGGCTGGGGGCCGCTGCACCGGGCTGATCATCGCCCGCGGCCGGCGGTTGCCGGCCACCGTTCCAGGCGTAGGGGGCGCCTGGTTGCTGAATTTCCCGAACGGAGCCTGCCCATGTACCACCCGACCCTCAACCAAACCCTGCGCTGCGCAGGCCTGCTGCTGCCGATGGTGCTGCTGACCGCCTGTGGTGGCCACAAGAAGATGGCCAAGGCGGAAACGCCGGCTGAAACCCCGGTGGTGGAAGTGAAGACCCCGGAGCTGGATGGCCGCGGCAGCTACCGCTTCCTGATGAGCAACGGCGACAAGAAGATGACCGCCGATGAGTTCGATGCCTGGATGAAGGCCAACGGCATCCGCGTTGCCAAGGGCAACGGCCAGGACGCTGCCGCCAAGCCGGTGGTGGTGGCCAGCAAGGACGAGCCGAAGGGCAAGAAGAAAAAGAAGTGATGCCGGCAGGTGCCGACCTCGGTCGGCACGCCATCCATCCCGGTAGGTGCCAACGTTGGTTGGCACGCCATCAAGCTCTGGTAGGTGCCAACCTTGGTCGGCACGCTTTGACCGGTGGGGTCAGCCCTTGATCACGCCCAGCTCGACACCGATGCGGGTGAACGCATCGATCGCGCGGTCCAGATGCTCGCGGCTGTGCGCGGCGCTGATCTGGGTGCGGATGCGCGCCTGGCCCTTGGGCACCACCGGGAAGAAGAAGCCGATCGCATAGATGCCTTCTTCGAGCAGGCGCTCGGCGAACTTCTGCGCCAGCGGTGCGTCGTACAGCATCACCGGGCTGATCGGGTGCACGCCGGGCTTCACGTCGAAACCGGCGGCGACCATCTTTTCGCGGAAGTAGCGGGTGTTCTCCACAAGGGTGTCGCGCAGGTCGTCAGCGGCGGCCAGCATCTCGAACGCCTTGATGCCGGCGGCAACCACATGCGGCGGCAGCGAGTTGGAGAACAGGTACGGCCGCGAACGCTGACGCAGCAGCTCGATCACCTCGGCGCTGGCGCAGGTGAAGCCGCCCAGTGCGCCGCCCATGGCCTTGCCCAGGGTGCCGGTGATGATGTCGATCTTCTCCAGCACGCCCTTGACCTCGGCCGAGCCGCGGCCGGTGGCACCGAGGAAGCCGGTGGCGTGGCACTCATCGATGTGCACCAGCGCGTTGTACTTCTTCGCCAGCGCGGTGATCTCGTCCAGCGGCGCAATGAAGCCGTCCATCGAGAACACGCCATCGGTGGTGATCAGCTTGGTCTTGCAGCCGGCGGCATCGGCGGCCTGCAGTTGCGCTTCCAGGTCGGCCATGTCGCAGTTGGCGTAGCGGAAGCGCTTGGCCTTGCACAGGCGCACGCCGTCGATGATCGAAGCATGGTTCAGTGCATCGGAAATGATCGCGTCGTTCTCGCCCAGCAGCGGTTCGAACAGGCCGCCGTTGGCGTCGAAGCAGGCCGCGTACAGGATGGTGTCCTGCTTGCCGAAGAAGTCGGCGATCTGCTTCTCCAGCTGCTTGTGCAGGTCCTGGGTACCGCAGATGAAGCGCACCGAGGCCATTCCGAAGCCGTGGGTATCCAGCGCATCCTTAGCGGCCTGGATCAGGTCCGGATGGTCGGCCAGGCCGAGGTAGTTGTTGGCACAGAAGTTCAGCACCTTGCGGCCGTCCTCGAGGGTGATCTCGGCCGACTGCGGGCTGGTGATGATCCGTTCGGACTTGAACAGGCCCTGGGCGCGGATGGCGTCCAGTTCCTCGGCGTAGTGGCGGGTCAGGGCGGAGGAAGCGTCGGTCATGGCGTGGGCACGGCTCTGAACGGGGAAACCGCTGATTCTACCGGGCATCGCCGCGTGCCGACCGGCCCGGCTGGGGCATCGCCACGGCCGGCACATGTTGCATCGCAATAGCAAACTGGTTAAAAATTCGTGAACCGGAGCTGTCCCGCTCCGGCCGCTACGCCCGCTCCCCGCCTTCCACGCCACCGCCCCCACCGGAGACGCTCATGAAGCACGCCCGTGCCTGCCTCGCCATTGCCGCTGCCCTGACCCTGGCCGCCCCGTTCGCCGCCAGCGCCCAGGAACACGAATCGCCGTACAGCTGGAACGTCACCGCCGTTTCCGATTATCTGTTCCGTGGCGTGTCGCAGACCGACGAGAAGCCGACCCTGCAGGCAGGCTTCACCTACACCTCGCCGGTTGGCCTGTACGCCGGTGTCTGGGGTTCGGGCGTGGACTTCGGCCCCGGCGACCCGAACACCGAGATCGACTACCAGATCGGCTACGGCGTGGACGTCACCCCGCGCGTCAACTTCGACGTGCTGCTGAACCGCTACACCTACATCGGTGCCAGCAGCCAGAACTACAACGAGCTGGTCACCACCACCACGCTCGATGACACCTACAAGCTGATCGTGGCCTACACCAACGACCAGTGGAACAGCGGTACCGACGGCTGGTACTACGGCGTCGGCGGCGAGTGGGGCCTGCCGCAGGACTTCACGCTGAACGCCAACGTCGGCCGCAGCAGCTTCGAGAAGGGCCTGGCCAAGGATTACACCGACTGGAACGTCGGCGTCAGCCGCAAGTTCGGCCTGTTCAACGTCGGCCTCGGCTACTACGGCACCGACAGCAACGGCCGCGAGAACTCGGGCAAGCTGGCACACAGTCGCGTGCTGCTGACCGTGGCGATCGGCAAATAACCCGTGGTCCGGTAGGTGCCAGGCTTGCCTGGCACGCATTGCGAAAAAGGCGCCCATCGGGCGCCTTTTTCAATTCCGCGGTGTTCCTGATCTCATCTGGGGAAGAGCCCCCTTGTTGTTCAAGGGGGCGCGCCAAAGGCGCGGGGATAAGGAAACATGCGGGGGAATTGACCCTTCGGGTCAATTCCAGCTGAGCACGACCTTGCCGGCCTTGCCTTCTTCCATCAGGTCGAAGCCCTTCTGGAAATCGTCGATCGGCAGCTGGTGGGTCATCACCTTGCCGAGCGGGAAGCCGGACAGCACCAGCTGGGTCATCTTGTACCAGGTCTCGTACATCTTGCGGCCGTAGATGCCCTGCACGGTCAGGCCCTTGAAGATGATCTTGTCCCAGTCGCAGCCGGCGCCCTTGGGCATGATGCCGAGCATGGCGATCTTGCCGCCGTGGTACATGCAGTCGAGCATGTCGTTGAACGCACGCGGGTTGCCGCTCATTTCCAGGCCCACGTCGAAGCCCTCCATGTGCAGTTCCTTCATCACGTCCTTCAGCGACTGGTTGGCCACGTTGACCACGCGGGTGGCGCCCATGTCGGCGGCCAGCTTCAGGCGGAAATCATTGACGTCGGTCACCACCACATTGCGTGCACCGATGTGCTTGCAGATGCCGGCGGCGATGATGCCGATCGGGCCGGCACCGGTGATCAGCACGTCCTCACCGATCACGTTGAACTCCAGCGCACAGTGCGCGGCGTTGCCGTACGGGTCGAAGAACGCAGCCAGTTCCGACGGGATCTGGTCCGGGATCGGCCACAGGTTGCTGGCCGGCATCACCATGTACTCGGCGAAGGCGCCGTTGACGTTGACGCCGATGCCGACGGTGTTCGGGCACAGGTGCGGGCGGCCGCCACGGCAGTTGCGGCAGTGGCCGCAGACGATGTGGCCTTCGGCCGAGACGCGCTGGCCGATTTCATAGCCGGTCACGGCCGAGCCGAGTGCGGCGACGCGACCGACGAATTCGTGGCCGATGGTCAGGCCCGGCTTGATGGTGCGCTGGCTCCACTCGTCCCACAGGTAGATGTGCAGGTCGGTACCGCAGATCGCGGTCTTCTCCAGCTTGATCAGGACCTCGTTCGGGCCCGGGGTCGGAACCGGAACTTCTTCCAGCCAGATGCCCTTGGCCGCTTCGCGCTTGACCAGGGCCTTCATCGTTTGCTGCGCCATCGGGGTGGAACTCATCAGGGGGAAAGCGCGGATTATAGGGTGCCGCGCGGATTTCCCATGTTGCGCTGCGGGTGCAGTGGTGGAACGAAAGGCGTGCGCCGGCGGGCGTTTCGAACGTGGCCGCTGCACTCGCCGGGCATGGCCCGGCGCTACCGTCCGAGGCCAGGCAATTGTCGGGAGACGGGAGGCCAGGCCGATGCAGGACCGTGAGCGCCATGGATGGCGCGATCGAGCCCCCATGGATGGGTTTACGGCGTGTCCTGCATCGGCCTGGCCTCCCGCCTCCGTCCGATCGCAGTGGAGACGCTGAACGATGGAAGCATCCGATTGCATGACTTCCGGGGTTCGGGCCGGGGCAGGGCGGCGGGCTACAATCGAAGGTTCCACTACCAGGGGCCGCTCCATGCGCTCGAACCTGCTTGCATTCTCCATCGTCGCCAGCCTCGGGCTGGCCCAGGTCGCCCATGCCGCTGAAGGCATGTGGGTGCCGCAGCAGCTGCCGGAAATCGCCGGCCCGCTGCAGAAGGCCGGCCTGAAGCTGTCCCCGGAACAGCTGGCCAACCTGACCGGCGACCCGATGGGTGCGGTCGTCGCCCTCGGCGGCTGCACCGCCAGCTTTGTCTCGCCGCAGGGCCTGGTGGTCACCAACCACCACTGCGCTTATGGCGCCATCCAGCTGAATTCGACCGCGCAGAAGAACCTGATCAAGGACGGCTTCAACGCGCCGACCCTGAAGGACGAACTGAGCGCCGGCCCGAACGCCCGCGTGTTCGTGCTCGACCAGATCACCGACGTCACCACCCAGGCCAAGGCCGCCATCGCTGCCGCCGGCAACGACCCGCTGGCCCGCAGCCGCGCGCTGGACGCCTTCGACAAGGCCCAGGTCGCGGCCTGTGAAGCCGATGCCGGCTTCCGATGCCGCCTGTACAGCTTCTCCGGCGGCAACACCTACCGCCTGTTCCGCAACATGGAAATCAAGGACGTGCGCCTGGTCTACGCGCCCCCGGGCAGCGTCGGCAAGTTCGGCGGCGACGTCGACAACTGGATGTGGCCGCGCCACACCGGCGATTTCTCGTTCTACCGCGCCTACGTGGGCAAGGACGGCAAGCCGGCCGCCTTCGCCGCCGACAACGTGCCGTACCAGCCCAAGCACTTCCTGAAGTTCGCCGACCAGCCGCTGGGCGCCGACGACTTCGTGATGGTGGCTGGCTATCCGGGCCGCACCAACCGCTATGCGCTGGCCGGTGAGTTCAACGAAACCGCCAGCTTCACCTACCCGACCATCGCCAAGCACTACAACGCGGTGCTGAAGATGATCGCCGACGCCGGCAAGGCCGACGCCGACGTCAAGGTGAAGTACGCCGCCACCGCCGCCAGCATGAACAACGTGGCCAAGAACTACCTGGGCCAGCTGGAAGGCTTCAAGCGCATCGACGCCGCTGGCCAGAAGCAGGCCGAAGAAGCCGCCGTGCTGGCGTGGCTGAAGAAGCAGGGCGCTGCCGGCAAGCCGGCGCTGGCCGCACACGCGCAGCTGCTGCAGCACCTGGACACCAGCAAGTCGACACGCGAGCGCGACCTGTTCGTTGGCCAGTTCAACAACACCTCGGCCGTCGGCGCGGCGATCACTCTGTACCGCCTGTCGATCGAGCGCAGCAAGCCCGACGCCGAGCGCGAAGCCGGCTACCAGGAACGTGACCTGACCACCATCGAGGGCAGCCTGAAGCAGATGGATCGCCGCTACGTGGCGAAGATGGACCAGCAGCTGCAGGCCTACTGGCTGGACCAGTACGTGGCCCTGCCGGCCGCGCAGCGCGACAACGAAGTGCTGAACAAGTGGCTGGCCGGCAGCGATGCCGCTGCGGTGAAGTCGCTGGTGACCAAGCTGGGCGGCACCGAGCTGGGCAGCCTGGACAACCGCCTGAAGTGGTTCAAGGCCGACCGCGCTGCGTTTGAAGCCAGCAATGATCCGGCCATCCAGTACGCGGTGGCCGTCATGCCGGCGCTGCTGAAGCAGGAAGAGCAGAAGAAGATCCGCGAAGGCGAATCGCTGACTGCCCGTCCGCTGTACCTGCAGGCCGTGGCCGACTACAAGAAGAGCCAGGGCGAGTTCGTCTACCCGGACGCCAACCTGTCGCTGCGCATCACCTTCGGCAACGTCATGGGCTATGGCAAGGACGGCGTGAAGTACACCCCGTTCACCACCCTGGAAGGTGTTGCGGCGAAGGAAACCGGTGAAGATCCGTTCGACTCGCCGAAGGCCCTGTTGGATGCGGTCAAGGCCAAGCGCTATGGCGGCCTGGAAGACAAGCGGATTGGCTCGGTGCCGGTGAACTTCCTGTCCAACCTGGATATCACCGGCGGCAACTCCGGCTCGCCGGTGCTCGATGCCAACGGCAAGCTGGTCGGCCTGGCCTTCGACGGCAACTGGGAATCGGTCAGCTCCAACTGGGTGTTCGATCCGGTGATGACCCGCATGATCGCCGTCGACAGCCGCTACATGCAGTGGATCATGCAGGAAGTGGCGCCGGCGCCGCAGCTGCTGAAGGAACTGAACCTGGCGAAATAAACCGGTTGCGGTAGTGCCGGCCGCTGGCCGGCAACCTCGACCAGATAGCCGGAGTTCCAAAACCCCGCGACCCACGTCGCGGGGTTTTTTCATGCCCGGCCCGGTGCGCCGAACAGGTATCATCCCTGTTCCGCGCACTTCACAGGATGTGAACGAAACGCGGAAACCTCCTCCCCCCAGGACCCCTTGCACGCATGCGCATCCTGCTTGCCCGCCACGGCGAAACGCCGTGGAACGCCGAAGGCCGCTACCAGGGCCAGATCGATATTCCGCTTTCGCCGATCGGCGAAGCCCAGGCCCAGGCGCTTGGCGCCCGCTTGGCCTCGGTGGACATCACCCGTGCCGTTGCCTCGCCGCTGTCGCGCGCGCAGCGCACCGCGCAGCTGGCGCTTGGCGCCGCCCGCGCCGACATGCTGCTGACCGAGCCGGAGCTGCAGGAAATCGCCCACGGCGAATGGGAAGGCCTGCTGGCCAGCGAAATCAACGAAAAGGATCCGTCGCGCCTGCAGGCCTGGCGCGAGGAACCGGATACCGTGCTGATGCCCGGCGGCGAATCGCTGCGCTTGGTGCTGGAACGCAGCTGGCGTGGCCTGGCCCGTGCCACCGAAGGCCTCGGCGAGCACGACACCCTGCTGGTGGTCGCGCATGACGCGGTCAACCGCGTGATTCTGTGCAAGGTGCTGGGCCTGCCGATCTCCCGCCTGTGGACCTTCCGCCAGGCACCGACCACGCTCAACCTGCTCGAGGGCGCCGACCTGGACAGCCTGGAAGTGGTGCGCCTGAACGACTGCGCCCACCACACGCCGTTCTTCGGCGAAGCCAAGCACCGCGCACTCTGACCCGCCACACCGAACCACCTGTACCTGCTGGAAGCACTGCCGTGACGAACACCCCGACCACCCTGGCCGATTGGCTGGATTACATTGAACGCCAGCACCCGGCGACCATCGACATGGGCCTGGAGCGCGTGCGCACCGTGGCCACGGCGATGGGTCTTGGCGCGCCGGCCGGGCGCACCATCGTGGTCGGTGGCACCAACGGCAAGGGCTCCACCGTGGCCTTCATCGAGGCCATCGGCCGTGCTGCTGGTTGGAAGGTCGGTGCCTACACGTCACCGCATCTGCTGCGCTACAACGAGCGTGTGCGCATCGACGGGCAGGATGTGGACGATGCAGCGCTGGTCGCTGCGTTCAACGCCATCGAGGCCGCGCGGGGCGAGACCACGCTGACCTATTTCGAGTACGGCACGCTGGCCGCGCTGCAGTTGTTCACCGACGCCGGGCTGGATCTGGCGGTACTGGAAGTGGGTCTGGGTGGCGGCCTTGATGCGGTCAACATCGTCGATGCCGACGTGGCGGTGATCACCACCGTGGACATCGACCATGCCGAGTGGCTGGGCGAGGACCGCGAAGCGATCGGCACCGAGAAGGCCGGCATCATCCGTGGCTGGAAGCCGGTGATCCTGGGCGAGACCGATCCGCCGTCCAGCGTGCTCGCACGTGCCTATCTGGTGGGTGCCAACGCGATCCGCGGCGGCAGCGATTATTTCTACGAACCGATCGATGCACAGCGCTGGCGCTGGCGTGATGTCGGCCTGCGCATGGAGCTGCCGACCCCGGCGCTGGCCGGCCCGATCCAGCTGGCCAATGCCGGTGCCGCCATCGCCGCCCTGCGCGCGCTGGACAAGCCGGTGCCGCGTGCGGCGTGGGCCGCCGGGATCGCGGCGGCGCGTATTTCCGGCCGCATGCAGGCATTCGAGCGGGATGGCGTGCAGATCCGTGTGGACGTGGGCCACAACCCACAGGCAGCGGGCCAGCTGGCGCGTGCGCTGAAGGCCGAGGTCTCGGCCGGGCGCACCCTGGCGGTGTACGCCGCGCTGCAGGACAAGGACGCGGTGGGCGTGGTGCAGGCGCTGCAGGATGTGGTGGGCGAGTGGACTCTGGCCGGGCTGGATGGCCCGCGTGGGCAGAGCGCCACCCAGCTGCAGGAGCGCCTGGCTGGCACGGCTGCGGCCAAGGCGCCGCTGGCCGACAGCGTCGAACAGGCACTGGCGCAGGTGCTGGCCCAGGCCGAGCGCGGCGACCGCGTGCTGGTGTTCGGCTCCTTCCATACCGCCGCGGCTGCCCTGCAGATGCTGCAGGGCGATGCCTGATCCGCGTTCAGCCAACGCCGACGCCGTCCGGTCCGGCACCCGTATAATCGACGGCAACCTCCGGACAGTTGCCTGCCTCACGTGGATACGCCTCTGAAACAGCGTCTGATTGGTGCCATCGTGCTGGTTGCGCTGGCCGTGATTTTCCTGCCGATGCTGGTCAAGGGACCGGCACCGGACAGCGGTGTGGCCAATGTGCCGATCGCCGCGCCGGATGCACCGGCCGATGGCCAGTTCGAAACCCGTGAGCTGCCCCTGGTCGCCCCGGCCGGTGGCGCCACCGGCCTGCAGACCGGACAGGCCAAGCCGCTGCAGGATGCCGCCACGCCGGCCACGCCGCCGACCGTGGACACGTCGCCGACGGTTGCCGCCGGCAACTATGCGGTCACCTTCGGTGCCTACGGCAGCAAGGCCGATGCCGATGCCGTGATCGCCTACCTGAAGCGCTCGCAGCTGCCAGGCTTCACTGAAACCGCCACCATCGGCGGCCGTCAGGCATGGCGTGTGCGGGTCGGGCCGTATGCCGACCGCGCCCAGGCCGAGGCGGCCCGCCTGCAGGCGGTGAAGATCCGCGCGGATGTGAAGGCCGAAGTGATCACTCTGGACGCGGCGGCCGGCAGCAGTGCCCCGGTCGCGGCCACTCCGGCATCGGCTACGCCGAGCGCCAGCACTCCGTCCGCAGCCACTGCGCCGTCGGCCAGCAGCAACCCGGTCCGCAGCGAAAGCCTTCCGCCGAGTACGCCGACCGCAACGACCACCCCGGCCGCCAGGCCGGAACCGCCGAAGCCGGCGCCGAAGCCGGAGCCGAAGCCGGAGGCCACCGCCAGCAAGCCGGCGACGGCGCCGACCACGCCGGCGGCACCGGCTGCCAGCGGCGTCGGCTTTGCCGTGCAGCTGGGCGCGTTCGGTCAGGCCAACGATGCCAATGCCCTGCGCGACAAGGTCCGCGCCGCCGGTTTCAGCGCGTTCGTTGAACAGGTGCGCACGGACAAGGGTACCCTGCATCGCGTCCGCGTCGGGCCGGTGGCCAACCGCGCCGATGCCGAGCAGCTGAAGGCGCAGGTCGCCGCCAAGGTCGGCGTGGCCGGCATGGTGCGACCGCACCCATGACCCACGCGCAGCCCCGTTGCCAGCGCCGCCGAAGGAGCGGGGCGCCATGATCGACGTGGTGCTGCTGATCGTGATCGCCGCCTCCACCCTGCTGGGGATGCTGCGCGGCTTTGTGGGAATCGTCATCGGCACCCTGTCGTGGCTGCTGGCCGCGTGGGCGGCCTTCGCCTTCGGCAATGATGCCGCCCATTGGTGGGCCGCCCCGGCGGCCCCCGGTGGCGAACACTTCGTCGGTGGCTACCTGGGGGTCGGCATCGGCGTGATGATCGTGGTCGCGGTGATCGGCATGGTCATCAAGGCCCTGGTCCATCGCAGCATGCTGACCAGCCTGGACCGCCTGCTGGGCGGGGTGCTGGGCGCTGTGCGGGGCGGCCTGATCGCCGCGATCCTGCTGCTGCTGGGCAGTTTCACCCCGCTGACCGCCGAGCCCTCCTGGCAGCGTTCGGCGGTGCGCCCACTGCTGAACCCCACCGTTGCCTGGATGAACAGCAAGCTGCCGCACTGGGAGGTTCCCGGGGCCGATCTGCTGCCCAAGGGCTTGCCGACCGACGCCCTGTCCCCATCTGCATTGATGGAGTTGGGGAAGAACGCAGGCGCCGGGTTGGGAAAGCCGGGCGCGGCAGGCGATAATGGCATCCTCAACCAGGTAGTGGCAGGCAGCGGATGGCTGCGGCCTGCGAAAGCGGAACAGGGCGATTCCTACGATCCGGCCGAAGTGCGTCCGGACGCCCCAGCACTGCCGGACAGTATCGAGCCGGGCGATCCGGCCAATGTCGACCGCGCGCGCGGCGACCACCGCGGCCAGGTACGGCCACCTTCCTTGTAACTGGGCAAAGCCCAGCGGAGACCTCGCACCATGTGTGGCATCGTCGGAATCGTCGGCAACCAGAACGTCGCCGGGCAGTTGTATGACGGCTTGACCGTCCTCCAGCATCGCGGCCAGGACGCAGCAGGCATCGCCACCGTCAATGGCAGCCGCCTGCGGGTGCAGAAGGCCACCGGCCTGGTCCGCGATGTGTTCGATGCCCGCACCATGTCCACTCTGGAAGGCAGCGTCGGCATCGCCCATGTGCGCTACCCGACCGCCGGGTCGGAAGGCATGGACGAGGCACAGCCGTTCTACGTCAATTCGCCGTACGGCATCGCGCTGGCCCACAACGGCAACCTGATCAACACCGAGGCGCTGCGCCAGCAGGTGTTCGAACAGGACCGGCGCAACGTCAACACCGATTCGGACAGCGAAGTGCTGTTGAACGTGTTCGCCTACGAACTGGAGCAGCAGCGCCAGCTCAGCCCGGAAGCGGCCATCCGCGCCGTGGCTGGCGTGCACCGCCGCTGCAAGGGCGGCTATGCGGTGGTCAGCGTGGTGCTGGGCCTGGGCCTGGTCGCCTTCCGTGACCCGCACGGTATCCGCCCGCTGGTGCTGGGCAAGCGCAGCCACGCCGAGGGCGATGAGTACATCGTGGCGTCCGAATCTGCCGCGCTGGACGTGCTGGGCTTCCAGCGCGTGCGTGACGTGCAGCCGGGCGAAGCGCTGGTGATCACCGCGCGCGGCGAGCTGTTCTCGGAAATCTGCGCCGAGCCGGCCGAGCACACCCCGTGCATCTTCGAGTACGTGTACTTCGCACGCCCGGATTCGATGATCGACAACGTGTCGGTGCACAAGGCGCGCATGCGCATGGGCATCAAGCTGGGCGAGAAGATCCTGCGCCTGCGCCCGGACCACGACATCGACACCATCATCCCGATCCCGGATACCTCGCGCGACGCCGCGCTGGAGATCTCCAACGTGCTCGGGGTGAAGTACCGCGAAGGCTTCATCAAGAACCGCTACATCGGCCGCACCTTCATCATGCCGGGGCAGGGCGAGCGCGTGAAGTCGGTGCGCCGCAAGCTCAATCCGATCCACCTGGAATTCCGCAACCGCGTGGTGCTGCTGGTGGACGACTCGATCGTGCGCGGCACCACCAGCCAGCAGATCGTGCAGATGGCCCGTGATGCAGGCGCACGCAAGGTCTACCTGGCCAGCGCGGCGCCGCCGGTGCGCTACCCGAACATCTACGGCATCGACATGCCGGCTGCAGAAGAGCTGGTCGCGCACAACCGCAGCGTGGAAGAGATCGAAGCCCACCTGGGCTGCGACTGGCTGATCTACCAGGATCTGGAAGACATGGAAGCGGCAGTGAGCGAGGGCAACCCGGCGCTGCGCAACTTCGATTCGTCCTGCTTCAACGGCCACTACCCGACCGGTATCGAGCCGGGCTACTTCGAGCGCATCCAGCAGCTGCGTTCGGACGATGCCAAGCACAAGCGCCGCGCCTGAGGTCCAGGCGTGGTTGACGTGCCCGACGTTGGTGGCGACCTGCTGCGCGCCGCGCAGCAGTGCCTGGCCGAAGCCAACCCGCTGCGCAAGGTTGCGCTGACCCAGGCCTACGCCGCTGCGTTCCGTGCCGGTCGCCTGAGAGTGGCCGCCGATGCGCCGCCGCCGGAGCCGATCCGCATGCCGGGCCGGCCGGCGCAACTGGTGCTGGTGCACCCGCGCGAAGTGCCGCGGCGCGGACTGGGCGGTGTGGAAGGGCGGGCCGCCTTCATCCATGCCATCGCCCATATCGAACTCAATGCGATCGACCTGGCCTGGGATGCGGTGTACCGCTTCCGCGGCCTGCCGTCGGCATTCCATGCCGACTGGGTCAGCTGTGCCGACGACGAATCGCGGCACTTCATGCTGCTGCGCGAACGCCTGCAGGTGCATGGCCACGACTATGCCGATTTCCCAGCGCATAACGGCCTGTGGGAAATGTGCGAAAAGACCGCGCACGATGGCCTGGCACGCATGGCGCTGGTGCCGCGCGTGCTGGAAGCGCGCGGCCTGGACGTCACCCCGGGGATGATCGAGAAGCTGCGCAATGTCGGCGATGGCGAGACCGCCGACGTACTGGAAGTGATCCTGCGCGAGGAAGTGGCGCATGTTGCCGCCGGTTCGCGCTGGTACCGCTGGTACTGCGACCGCGCCGATGTCGAACCGCGCGCACGTTTCAAGGAACTGCTGGTGGAGTACGCCGGCGGCTACCTGCACGGGCCGTTCAACATCGAAGCGCGCCTGCTGGCTGGTTTTGATGCGGATGAGCTCGCCAACCTGGTCGAGCAGGCCGGTTGAGAAGAAGGGGACGGAGGGGATCAAGTCGTTAATGCCACAAACGACTTGATCCCCTCCGTCTCCTTTTTCTTATGCATTCGGCAACACCACGCGCTTGCCGTCCACGGTCGGCCGGTTGATGTAGAACAGGCCTGGGCCCGGCCGGTACGGTAGTTCGCTGACGCCGGCATCGGCGGCGTAGGTCAGTGCGGTGTCGCCCAGGGCGTCGAAATTCCAGTGTGCCGACTGCATCAGGTAACGCCGCCGCAGCAGCGCCTCCTGTGTCTGCGTCAGCGGCTGTCCGGCCACCAGGCGGCGTGCGATCGGCTGCAGGGCGGATGGCAGCTCCCAGCCGGGAACTCCGGCCGCATTGGCGGTCCATTGCACGCCGGCATCGATGGCCTGCTGCTGCATCACCTGCAGTGCGATCAGTTGATAACGCCAGTCGATGCGCCGACGCAGCACCACCGCGGCAGTCACATACAGCACCGGTGACAGCAGCACGCTGCGGCTGCCGGCGCGACGCTGCTGCTGCCACTGGTGCCAGACATCCACCCAGATCTCTTTTTCCCCAACGCCCAGCTGCTGCCGCCAGCGTTCGGCATCGGCCTGTGTTTCAGCGTAGGCCGTGGTGGCCTGCAGCAACGCCAATGGTGGGACCTGGTAGTCGGCAACCGCTGGGCGGCGCAACTGTTGCCGGCGCGGTCGGCTGAGCAGCTTGGGGCCTTCCTCCAGCTGGTTGTAGCCACCACCGATGTTGGCATGCACACCGGGCAGGACGATCTCGGCGAATGGCGGCGCCACGCTGGTCAGCGGATAGTGCTGGCGATGTTCATCGCGTGCAGTGAGCTGCACGACGCGACCGGCGATGCCGCTGTGCAGGGCCAGCTGCGGCTGCTCATCGGCGCGGCCGCCATTGACTGCGACCACGGTGTCGAACAGTCCGATGAAGCGCAGCACCGGTGTGGCGGGAGCGAAGTTCGCAGTGCAGGACAGGCCGGCGCCCTGCAGCAGCTGGCGCCAGCGCGCGCTGTCCCAGCCCTGCAGCTGGTTGGCGATGTCACGTGCCGCGGCAGCGCCGCGCGAATAGCCGAACAGATCCAGCTGCACGCCACGCAACGGTCGCTGCCAGCGCGCGGACAGCTCGGCCAGTGCCGCCGGCAGCAGCACCTGCAGCGCGCGCTGCACTTTTGCACGAACGCCACTGGCACCGATGCCGAAGGCCAGTCCGATCAGATCATCATCGGCATCATCGCGGGTGCCCACGCCCTCCACATAGATCGACAACGAAGGTGCGCCCGTCGCATCGCGGCGGCCGTCCGGATACAGCTGCTGCAGGCGCGCGATGTTGGTCAGGCCGTTGTCGTAGCTGCTGGTCAGCCGGCTCTGGTAGGTCGAATCATCATCCGCGCGCAGCTGTGCCGGGCGTGGCTGCGGAACCTGTGGGCGACCGCGTGCCAGGTTGTGTGCGTTGTTGCGGGTGCCATCGAAGAACAGGCCAATCCGCAGCATGCCGACATCTTCATCCGTGTCCTGCGATGGTGCCATGTGCATGTCCCGTCGTGACTGCGTCACGGTAGCGCGAAAGCGGTGTATTGACGAAGTGTAGTGACGCTTTTGACCTTACTTAACGCAGATGCGGTCGATCACAGTTCCTGATTTTCATTCCCATCTTCTATTGAATTCACACGACCCGCGCAGGCCATATGGCCAGACCCGGCAAACCCGGGCGTGCTGCATCAACGCTGTTCACATCATTCAAGGAGCGACGCAATGTTGTCCAGATCGATTGGCAAAGCGGCAGGTGGCCTGGTGTTGGGTTTGTCGGTGGCAGCGGCCGCGCATGCGGCCCCGTTGTTCGAGCCGGTGACGGTCATCAGCCGGGCATCGGCAAACAGTGAGCCCGCGCTGGGCAAGCTGCTGGCCACCCCGTCCACCGCGACGGTACAGGAAGTGCGTGTCGACGCGGCGGCCACCGCGCAGCCGCAACTGGAGTTCGAACTGCTTGGCCAGCGCGTGCAGGCGGTGCGCAGCAAGGTGGAGGCCCTGCCCGATGGCGGCAGCATCTGGTACGGCCAGTTGCGTTCGCCGTCCGATCGGCTGACTGCCGCCACTTCGAACGGTCAGGATGATCCTGGCAATTCAGTGATCCTGGTGCGTTCGGGCAACACCCTCACCGGCTCGATCCGCAAGGACGGCAAGCTTTACCGGCTGCGTCCGCTGGGCAACCGCCATGTACTGGTGGAAGTGGATGAATCGCGGATGCCGGCCGATCATCCGGCCGACTACAACCAGCTGCCGAAAATCCCGATGGGCAACAATGACCGCATCGGCATCGCGCAGGCCTCGTCCGGCACCCCGGCCACCATCCGCGTGCTGGTGGTGGCGACCAATGCAGCGGTAACGGCCTATGGCGGCAACATGCAATCGCTGGTGCAGCTGGCAGTGGCCGAGTCCAACCAGGGCTACGTCAACAGCAACGTCGGCATCACCATGCAGCTGGCCGGTTACGAGACCACCAGCTACACCGAGTCCGGCAGCTTCGATACCGACCTGGCGCGCTTCCGTGGCACCAGTGATGGCTACATGGACAGCATCCATACCAGCCGCAACAACACCGCGGCCGACGTGGGCGTACTGCTGATCAACAACGCCGCCTACTGCGGCCTGGCCTCGGGCATCGGCTCGACCGCATCGACCGCATTCGCGGCGGTGTACTGGGACTGCGCGACCGGCTACTACTCCTTCGCGCACGAGATCGGCCACCTGCAGAGCGCGCGGCATGACATCGCCACGGACTCGAGCACCTCGCCCTACGCCTATGGCCACGGCTACCGCTATGAACCGGCCAGCGGCACCGGCTGGCGCACGATCATGGCCTACAACTGCACCCGCAGCTGCCCGCGCCTGAACTACTGGTCCAACCCGAACATCAGCTACAACGGCATCCCGATGGGCAATGCCAGTACCGCCGACAACCAGCGTGTGCTGGTCAATACGAAGGCCACCATCGCGGCCTTCCGCTGAGTCCGTACTGTCCGCGGCCGCCTTGCGCGGCCGCGGATGTCCTGCCGGCAGGACTTACCCGCGGGCCAGGGTATCCAGCGACCAGCCGCTGGCATCCACGCGCAGCACCGAACCCTGTTCGTACCAGTCGCCCAGCACGATGCGGGTGCAGGCGCGGCCACCGGCCTGCAGCGAATGGATCGCCGGGCGATGGGTGTGGCCATGGATCATGGTGTCCACGCCGTGGCGCACGAAGGTGGCATCGACTTCGGCCGGGGCCACGTCGGTGACGGTCTCGAACTGCGCGCGATCACCCTGCTTCATCTCCGACTGGCGGGCCTGGCTGGCTTCGCGCGCCTTCTGCGCGAACGCGATGCGCGCGGCCAGTGGCTGCGACAGGAACTGCGCCTGGAACACCGGGTCGCGCGTCTGTGCACGGAACTGCTGGTAGGGGATGTCGTCCGTGCACAGCAGGTCACCGTGCTGCAGCAGCACCGGGCGACCGTACAGCTCGATCACGCACGGGTCGGGCAGGATGCGCAGGCCGGCACGGCGCGCATAGTCTTCGCCGAGCAGGAAGTCGCGGTTGCCGCGGATGAAATACACCGGCACGCCGCTGTCGGAGAGCACCTTCAGCGCGTCGGCCACTGCATCGGCGGCGGGCGAGGGCGTGTCGTCGCCGATCCAGGCTTCGAACAGGTCGCCGAGGATGTACAGCGCATCGGCGCCGGGCGCCTGTTCGCGCAGGAAGCGCAGGAACAGGTCGGTGATCTCCGGACGGCTGGGGTCCAGGTGCAGGTCGGAAATGAACAGCGTGGTCATGCCTGCATTCTAGGCCATCAACGATGACGGTAGCGCCGGGCCATGCGTGGCCGGCGTGGCGGCCATCACACCGGCAGCGGCAACCAGGCCAGGCTGGCCGATGCCAGCAGGATGGCAATGCCGGTGGCGGCCAGTACATCGGACGGGTAGTGCAGGCCCAGCACCACCCGCGACAGCGCGACGCCGAAGGTGAACGGGACCAGCAGCGGTGCCAGCCACGGGTAGTAGGCCAACGCGACGATGGTGAACGACACCGCGTGCAGGGTGTGCCCGGAGGGGAAGCTGAACTCGTCCAGCGGTGCCACCCAGGCACGGATGCGCAGATCGGCTGCATACGGGCGGGGACGCCGGGTCCAGCGCTTGAGGCCTTTGTAGAGCAGCAGCGCGGCCAGCCCGGTGGCGGCCATGTGCACGGAGGCGCGCAGTCCGTCGAAGCCGTCGAGCAGCACCAGCGCGCCCATCAGCACGTACCAGAACACGCCATCGCCGAGACGGCTGATGACCGAGAACAGGCGACGCACGCGGCGACGCCGGCAGTAGTGGTTGGCCCGGCGGCAGAGCCGCGCCTCGCGGCCGGCCAACAGCTCAAGCGGCGTGGTGCGCATGGCCGCTCCTCCGCGACTGGGCCAGCTCGGACAGCAGCGCATCGAACTCGGCAACCACCTGCTGTGGATGCAGGCGCTTCATCGCACGCGCGGCGCTGCTGCCGAATTCGCGGCGCCGTGCATCATCGGCGGCCAGCTGCACGGCTGCCTCGATGAACTGCTCATCGTTTTCCACGGCCGCGCCGTTCTCGCCATTACGCAGGTATTCGCGGGCCGCACCGTAGTCGAATGCGACGGTGGCCAGGCCGCTGGCCATGCTTTCCAGGGTCACGTTGCCGAAGGTCTCGCTGCGGCTGGGAAACAGGAACAGGTCACCGCTGGCGAAATGCCGCGCCAGGGCCTCGCCGCGCTGGATGCCGCAGAAGATGAAATCCGGGTTTTCATGTGCCAGTTTTTCGCGAGCCGGGCCATCACCCACCCAGACGAAGCGGGCCTTGGGCCGGATCTGCTGCAGGCGCCGGAAGGCTTTCACCGCCAGGCCAAGGTTCTTTTCCGCAGCGATGCGGCCGACATGGATCGCGACCAGGCCATTGCCGTCCACGCCCCATTCCTCGCGCAGCCCCGGGTCGCGCCGGCCCGGATCGAACTGCTGGCTGTCGACCGCACGTGCCAGCAGGCGTACACGTTCGAAACCCTGTTCGCCGAGGAACTGCTGCAGTTCGCGGGTGGGTACCAGCGTTGCGTCGGCCTGGTTGTGGAACCGGCGCATCCAGCGCATCGCAGCGGCCTGCAGCCAGGCGACGCCGTAGTCGGGCAGGTACTCGTCGAAGCGGGTGTGGAAACCACTGGCGACTGGAATGCCAAGGCGGCGCGCGGTGCGCAGCGCCGACCAGCCCAGCGGGCCTTCGGTGGCGATGTAGACCGCATCGGGACGCTGCTGCTGCCAGTGGCGGTTGAGCCGGATCGGTGCAGGCAGGCCGAAGCGCAGGCCGGGGTAGCGCGGCAATGCGGCACCCGGAACCAGCAGCGTGCCTGGCGCCGAGTCCAGCGCTTCGCTGGTCTGGCGTGGCCGGATCAGGTCGATGTCATGGCCGGAAGTGCGCAGTCCCTGCTCCAGGCCCTGCACGGTCAGGGCAACGCCGTTCACTTCCGGCGGGTAGGTCTCGGTGACGATGGCATAGCGCATGGCGGGCCTCCGGGTTTCCGGCATGCTCGGGCCTGGCGATGTAGCGGATATGACCGCTTTGCGACCACGGGATGACGGCGGTCCGGTTCCCATGGAGCCACGGCCCCGAAGGGCCGTGGCGGTGGTGCAGGGAGCGCGGTGGATCAGAAGCGCTGCTGGTATTTCATGTAGATGAAACGACCGATGTCGAAGCCACCGTAGTAGGAGAAGTTGGCGCTCGGCTGGCTGTACATGATCGGCCCCTGGCGGCCGAATACATTGTTGGCACCGATCGAGACGGTCGCATCCCATGGCAGGTTGTAGCGTGCCTGCACGTCGTGGAAGGTGACCGATCCGCGACGGTTGTAGTCACGGCTGCCACTGAACCACGGTGCGCGCTGCCCAGGGTGCGAACACTCACCCGGGTACGTGGCCGCATCCAGGCAACGTTCCTTGACCGCGGAGAAATAGCGCAGGCCCCAACGCAGGCCGAGGTTGCCACGTTCCCAGCCCAATGATGCGTTGGAGCGCACACGGAAGCCGATGCCGCCGTTGGTGGCAATGCCATTGCTGGGAATGGGGGGGGGCATCCGCCTCGTTGGTGGTCCGTTCTTCCGCAGCCACCACATAGGTCGTCTTCCAGTCGGCGCTCAGCGTGCCCCAGGACGTTTCGAACTTGTGACCGATCTCCAGGTCATAGCCTTCGGCCTGGCGGAAACCGCTGTTGCGGCTGCCATAGCTGAGCGTGTTGACGATGCCCAGTTCCGGGTCGCGGGTGAAGCTGCCGCAGCGCTCGGCGATGCCCAGTTCGTAGCAGTCGCGGAGGATGTCATTGGGATGGTCGGCAACGATGGTGTTGTCGATGCGGACCTTCCACCAGTCCAGCGCGATGTTCAGTCCTTCAGCAAACGTCGGGCTCCAGACCAGGCCCAGCGTGCGGCTGGTCGAGGTTTCCGGCTTCAGGTCGGGATTGGAGCCGTTGGTGAAGGGCAGGGGCGTCTGCCCGCTGCTGCCGGTGATCGGCTCGTTGCCCTGGCCTAGCTGGCGGTAGCTGTCTGCGTTGGCGATGTCGGCGGCGCAGCGTGCACGTACCTCCGGGCTGCTGGCGGCCGCGCCATGGACGGTATCGCAGGGATCACGGAAGCCGGTGGTGAAGGTCTGCGAGCCGCCACCGTACAGATTCGAGATGGTCGGCGCACGGAAGCCCTGGGCCCAGGTGCCACGGACCAGCAACTGGTCGATCGGCTTCCAGGAGACGCCGAACTTGCTGTTGAGGGTTCCGCCGAAGGTGGTGTAGTCGGAGTAGCGCGTCGCCGTGTCGAGGGTCAGCTGGCGTGCACCGGGCAGGTCGTGCAGCAACGGCACGCTCAGCTCCAGATAGGCCTCGTCGACACGGTAGCCACCGCCGGTGGGGCCCGCCGCCAGGTTGGTAGTGGCACCGGTCTGGGCCAGCGCGTCGGGAATGAAGCGACCCTCCTCGCGGCGGCTCTCCACGCCCAGGGCGAAGCCCAGTTCCCCGGCGGGCAGCGTGGCAAGGCCGCCACTGAGGCTGGCGAACAGGTTGCGGGTGGTGTTTCGGCCACGGGTGAGTTCCTCGGGGAACAGCCAGTCCTGCAGTTCGCCGTTGCCGGTCAGGCCGTACGGGTCATCCTGGCCATACGGCACCAGCGGATTCCAGGGCTTGCAGCCGGCAATCGGCGCGTCCGGTGTGCCGCATTCCACCTTGCCGGTGGCCGGGTTGTAGAACGAAGGACCGGTGGAATCGGCGACGCGCTGCTTGTGCAGGTTGCCGGTGGCTCGCTGCTCCAGCTCGCTGCGGTTGTACTGGTAGCCGGCTTCCCAATCGAACTCGCGACCGACGAACTGGAAGCTGCCTTCAAACGCTGCGACACCCTGCCAGGTGGTCAGTTCGCTGATGCTGACGCGCGGAATCTCCCAGCTGCGGCGGTTCCAGTGCACATCGCTTGGGCGTTCATAGCCGTGGTGGCTGCCGAACGGGTTGAACCAGCTGTCGGCGGACATCGGCGTGATGCCGGCTGCACCGGACTGGAACGGATAGCCGGCAACCTGGCGCGTGGTGGTGCGTCGGTTGTAGGCCAACTGGGTGTTGAAGCGGATCTGGTCGTTCAGGTCCATGCGTGCGTCGACGAAGAGCGAATCGCGCTTGATCGGCGTCTGCACGTGCATCTGTTCGTTGCTGTTGCTGACGTCACCGGTGAACGGTGTGTTGTCACTGAGGTGGAAACTGTCCGGCCCGCCCGGCTGGCTGCCGCGATCGAGTGAATAGCTGCAGCCACGGGCGCTGCTGCAGCCCGGGCCCTTGAAGCCGACGATGCGCCCCCACTGGCCGACCGTGGTCCAGCCATCGTCCGGATGACGATCGGAATAGGTGTAGGCGCTGAAGCCGCGGTCCTTCGCCCACACGCCCTTCTCTTCGACATGCTCGGCGGCGACGCTGATCGAGGCGCGGTCATTCGACCAGCCGGCAACCACATCGTACTGGGTGCGGGCACCGTCGCCTTCGCTGAACTGCCCATGGTAGACGTTGGCAGTCACACCCTGGACGTTGCGCCGGGTGATGATGTTGACCACGCCGGCCATCGCGTCGGAACCGTAGATGGCCGAAGCGCCGTCCTTCAGCACTTCCATGCGCTCCACGGCAGCGGCGGGAATGCTGGAAATGTCCTGGTAACCCGAAGTGGTCATGCCCAGGCGCTTGCCATTGACCAGCACCAGCGTGCGCTGCGCCCCCAGCCCGCGCATGTCCACGTAGCTGCCGCCGGAGGCTTCGCCACTGCTGAGCGGGCTGGCGCGGCTGAGCGCGGGGCTGCCGGTCGCGGTCAGGTTCTGCAGGATGTCCGCGACGGAATTGAAGCCCTGCCGCTCGATGTCGGCGCGGCTGATGGTCAGCACCGGCTGTGCGGTTTCCAGGTCGACCTGGCGGATGCGCGAACCGGTGATCTCGATACGGTCCAGCGTGGTGGCTTCCGGTGCGTGCTGGGCGAATGCGGGGGCGGCCAGTGTGGTGGTGGCCGCCAACGCCAGTGCACGACGGATCGCCAACCCGAGTTCGGGAATACGGATGGTCATGGGTCTCTCTCTCAGTCTTCGAAGTCTTCGGAACACAGCCAAGCGGGGCTGCGTCAATTCCACCGCGGCGGTGGATGTTCGAACCTAGTGAAGGCGGGCGCGGAGACGTATGGGCAAGCGACGAAAGCACCGCAGACGGCCGTGACGCTTCTGCACAAAGCAGAAGCAAATCAACCGATTGCTCCAACCTGTGGCATTGCGGCGGACGCAGCGCAGAGGACCGTGCCCCTGATTGAACGCATCAGGGTCAATGTGGAAAGCGACAGTCTGCGCGGGGCAGAAAAAACCACGGCCCCGAAGGGCCGTGGTCGTCGAGCTTCAACAGCGTGGATGGATCAGAAGCGCTGCTGGTACTTCATGTACATGAAACGACCGATGTCGTAGCCACCGTAGTAGGAGAACGACGAGTTCGGCTTGCTGTACATCACCGGAGCTTCCTTGCCGAACACATTGTTCGCGCCCACCGAAACGGTGGCATCCCACGGCAGGTTGTAGCGGAACTGCACGTCGTGGAAGGTCACCGCGCCGCGCTCGTTGTAAGCGGTCGGCGACTTCAGCCACGGAGCCAGGAAGGTCGGATCGGAGCATTCGTCCGGATACCGCGAGGCGTTGAGGCAGCGCTCCTTCACACCGGAGTAGTAGCGTGCCGTCCAGCTGACGCCGAAGTCACCCACATCCCAGCCCAGCACCAGGTTCGAGCGCACGCGGAAGGCAAGGCTGGTGGCGGTGCCGATGGTGTTGGCCACGCCGTTGATCGGCGTGATCGCATCACGGACATCATTGGTGGAGCGGTAGACGTTCTTGCTCACATAGGTGCTGGTCCAGCCTGCGCTCAGCTTGCCGTAGCCGGTGTCGACGCGGTAGCTGACATCCAGGTCGTAACCTTCGGTCTCGGCGAAGCCGGCGTTGCGGTTGCCGAACTTCAGGCCGGTGACGATGCCGTTGGACGGGTCGCGGGTGAAGCGGCTGCAGCGCGATTCGATGCCCTGCTCATAGCAGTCCTTCAGGATCTGGTTCGGGCTGTCACCGACGATGGTGTTGTCGATGCGGATCTTCCACCAGTCCAGCGCCACGTTGAGGTTGCTGACGAAGGTCGGGCTCCACACCAGGCCCAGCGTCTTGCTGGTCGAGGTTTCCGGAACCAGCAGTGGGTTGGAACCGGAAACGAACGGCGTCGGGGTCGCATCCTGTGCCGTGGTTACCGGCGTGTTGCCCTGCTTCAGCTGGCGGAAGTTGGCGGCATCGGCGATGTCACGTGCGCAGCGCGAGCGGACTTCAGCACTGCCCTTGGCCGAGCCGAACACGGTGTCGCACGGGTCGCTGAACTGCGCGAAGGTTTCCGAACCGCCACCGTACAGATCGTTGATGGTCGGTGCGCGGAAGCCTTCGGCCCAGGTACCACGGACCAGCAGCTGGTCGATCGGCTTCCACTTGAAGCCGAACTTGCTGTTGAGCGTGTTGCCGAAGGTGTTGTACTTGGAGTAGCGGGTGGCGGCACTGAAGCTCAGCTCACGCGCACCGGGCAGGTCGGCCAGCACCGGCACGCTGAGCTCCAGGTAGGCTTCCTTCACGTTGTAGCTGCCACCGGTCGGGCCTGCGGCCAGGTTGGTGGTAGCGCCGGTCTGGGCCAGGGCATCGGGGGTGTAGCGGCCATCTTCCTTGCGGCTTTCCACGCCGAAAGCGAAGCCGAGGTCGCCGGCCGGCAGGGTCATGATGCTGCCGGACAGGTTGGCGAACGCGTTCTTGGTGGTGGTCCGGCCGGTGGTGTGCTCCGCCGGGAACAGCCAGGCCATCAGTTCTTCATTGCCGGTCAGTCCGTTCGGATCGTTCTTGCCGTAGGGCACCAGCGGGTTCCACGGCGTGCAGCCGCTGATCACCGCGCCCGGACGGCCACACATCACCTTGCCGGTGGCCGGATCCAGGAACGACGGACCCACGGCGTCACGCACGCGCTTCTTGTGCAGGTTGCCGGTGGCGGTAGCGGTCAGCTCGTTGCGGTTGTACTGGTAGCCCACGTCCCAGTCGAAGTAGCGCTGGCCGATCTCGAAGCTGCCATCCAGCGACACTACCGCACGGTAGGTCTTCAGTTCGCTGGTGCTCACACGCGGGATTTCCCAGGTGCGGCGGTTCCAGGCCACGTCGGTTGGCTTGGCATAGCCGTGCTGGTTGCCGAACGGATTGAAGTAGCTGTCCTTGGACATCAGGCCGGTAGCGGTCGGGTCGCCCGAGATGGACACCGAGCTGGACTGCAGGGGGTAGCCTGCAATCTGGCGCTCGGCCGAACGCTTGTTGTAGCCGAATTCGGTGCGCAGGTTGACTTGGTCGGTGATCTTGAAGCGACCGTCGAAGTACACCGAGTCACGCTTGAGCGGATACATGACGTGCATCTGCTCGTTGGCGTTGCTGACATCGCCGGTGAACGGGGTCGCGTCGGTCAGGTGGTAGTTGGCCGGGTTGGTCGGATCAGCGCCGCGGTTGAGCGAGTAGCCGCAACCCTGGCTGGTGTTGGTGCAGCCCGGGCCACCCTTCAGGCCGGTGACCTGGCCCCACTGGCTCAGCGTGGTCCAGTTGGAGGCATCGTTCGGGTGGCGGTCGCTCACGCCGTACTTGCTGAACCAGCGGTCCTTGGCCCAGACGCTCTTTTCTTCGGAGTGCTCCAGTGCCAGGGTCAGCGACACGCGGTCATTGCTCCAGCCGCCGACCACGTCGAAGCGGTCACGGGCGCCGTCGCCTTCGCTGTACTGGCCGTGGTAGACGTTGGCGGTCACGCCGTTGACGTTGGAACGGGTGATGATGTTGATCACGCCGGCCATCGCATCGGAACCGTAGATGGCCGAAGCGCCATCCTTCAGTACTTCAATGCGTTCCACCGCCGACACCGGCAGCGAGGACACGTCCTGCAGGCCCGAGGTGCTGATGCCGAGGCGCTTGCCGTTGACCAGCACCAGGGTGCGCTGCGCGCCCAGGTTGCGCATGTCGATGTAGGTGCCGCCGGTGTTTTCGCCCGAGCTCAGTGCGTTGGCGCGGCTGATCGCCGGGCTGCCCATCGCGGTGACGTTCTGCAGGATGTCGGCCACCGAGCTGAAGCCCTGGCGCTCGATGTCCAGCCGGCTCAGTGCCAGGACCGGCTGTGCGGTCTCCACGTCCACCTGGCGGATGCGCGAGCCAGTGATCTCGATGCGATCCAGGGTGGTCGGCGCGGCAGTGCTGCCACTCTGGGCGAACGCAGGCAGCGCGGCCAGCGTCGCAGTGGTTGCCAGGGCGTAGCGGATGGCCTGCCCCAGGGGGGGGGTGCGTGAAGTCATGACGAGCTCTCTCTCTCTCAGGTCGTGCAGGGACGCCAAAAGGGGCGTCGAAGGAATCGGCCGCCGATAAGCGGACCGATGACCCGATAGTAGTCTCGTTGGTTAATGCCATGTAAAGAGGGCGTGTCGATTTGTACCAAGCTTCATCGTCAGATTTCACGAAAGCTCAACAAAAGCAGTCGCTTAGCTGTAGCCCTGAATGCGCTCCCCCGACATGATCTGCTGCATCGCAGCAGGTCAACGGGGGGCGCATGCGCGAATCGTAACGGTGTGTGACCTTCTTCCCCTCGTGGGAAAGCGTGAGCCTCAGGCCACGAACGGCCGGAACTGGATGCCCAGCCCGGCGATGCCGTCGGTCTCGCCGATCAGATCGGCGCGCAGCAGCGGCCGGGCATCGATGAAGGCCTGCGGCACGATCAGCGACAGGCGGTTGTCGTCGGCGGTCAGTTCCAGCGCGGGCAGTGGATCGTCCTCATGGGCACGATTGAGCAGCACCGCCAGGCGCAGCAGGGCGGCCAGCCGGCGTGCGGTCAGCAGCAGGCGCTCGGGCAGGGCGTCGAAGGCGGTCTTGGTTACGCTGCGGCGATGGCTGCGCACCAGCGCGGCCAGCATCTGCTGTTCCTGCCGCGAGAAGCCGGCGATATCCGAGTGTTCCAGTACGTAACTGCCATGCACGTGGTAGCCGCTGTGCGCGATCATCAGGCCCAGCTCGTGCAGGCGTGCGGCCCAGCCGAGCATCCGCGCGTCGTCGGCATCGAGCCGCCAGCGTTCCTGCACCTGTTCCAGCAGTGACAGCGCGGTGTCCTGCACGCGATCGGCCTGCACGGTATCGATGCCGTAGCGTTGGCTGAGTGCGGACACCGATTCATCGCGCAGGTCGTTTTCGCCAGCGCGGCCGACGATGTCGTACAGGATGCCTTCGCGCATCGCCGCCTTGCTGACCAGCAGCTTCTGCAGGCCCAGTGCCTGGAAGGCGGCCTCCAGCACCAGGATGCCGCCGGCGATGATCGGGCGGCGGTCGCTGGACAGGCCCGGCAGCTGGATGTCGTCGATCTTCTTGGCCTTCAGCAGTTCGTCGCGCAGCTGGGGCAGGGCCTCGGCGGTGATCGCGCCCTTGCTCAGCTTCATCGTGGCGCAGATCTCGCTGATCGCCTTGTGCGTGCCGGACGAGCCCAAGGCTTCCTGCCAGCCCAGCGCGCGGTACTTGCTGGCGAAGGGCTGGAACTCGCGGCCGATCTCGGCCAGTGCGTCCTTCCAGCGCTTCTTGCTCAGCTTGCCGCCGGGGAAGAAGCGCCGGGTGCTGGCGATGCAGCCGGCCTGCAGGCTTTCGCGCTCCAGGGTCTGCATGCCCATGCCGATGATGAACTCGGTGGAGCCGCCGCCGATGTCGATCACCAGCCGGCGCTGGCCGGGCTTGGGCGGTTGCGCGTGGGCCACGCCCAGGTAGATCAGGCGCGCTTCTTCGCGGCCGCTGACCACTTCGATGGCATGCCCAAGCGCGGTTTCGGCGGGAACCAGGAACGACTGCGGAGAGCGCAGCTGGCGCACGGTGTTGGTGGCCAGTGCGCGCACCCGGTGCGGCGGCACGTTGCGGATGCGCTGGCCGAAGCGGGCCAGGCATTCCAGCGCGCGCTGCCGCGCAGCGGAGGAGAGCCCACCTTTGCCATCCAGGCCATCGGCCATGCGCACGGTCTCGCGCAGGCGGTCGATCACCCGCAGCTGGCCGAGCGTGTAGCGCGCGATGACCATGTGGAAACTATTGGAGCCAAGGTCGATGGCGGCCAGCAGGTCGCCATCCTGCAATGCGGGCGGAGTCGTGGTGGTATGCGGCATGGACGAATGTTAGCCGAAGGGGCGGTGTGCTCGTCACCGCGCGGCCTTCACATTTTGGAAGAGGGGAGTGCGGCAGGGCTGCGCCCTGCACCCGCCGAATCAACGGCAACGGCTAAAGCAAAAGCGGGCTATCCGTAGGATGGCGGGGTAGGTCCGATGGCAGGGGACGCCGTTAACCCGTCCATGGGGGCTTGGTCGCCGCATCCATGCGGCTCACACCCCTGCCACCGGACCCACCCCGCCTTCGACAGAATTCCGCTGCTGTTGGTAGGTGTCGACCTTGGTCGACACACCGGCTCACAGCCCCTGCATCAATGCCATCTGCGCAGAATGCGGGGCTTCGTCGTGCGCCGGGGCACGCTTGTGGTAGATGCCGTCGGCGTCCAGCTCCCAGGCGTTGAGGTTGTCGTCCAGGTAGTTCTGCAGGACTTCGCGGTAGACCCGCTTGGCCAGCTCCGGGTCGAGGATCGGGAAGCACGTCTCGACACGGCGCAGCAGGTTGCGTTCCAGCCAGTCGGCGCTGGCGCAGTACATCTCCGGTGCGCCGTCGTTGCCGAACCAGTAGACGCGGCTGTGCTCCAGGAAGCGGCCGACGATCGAGCGCACACGAATGTTGTCCGAGATGCCCGGTACGCCCGGGCGCAGGGTGCAGGCGCCGCGGATGATCAGGTCGATCTGCACGCCGGCCTGCGAGGCGGCGTACAGTGCGCGCACCACCTGCGGTTCGTTCAGTGCGTTCATCTTGGCGATGATCCGCGCCGGGCGGCCGGCGGCGGCGATGCGCGTTTCGCGCTCGATGCGGCCGAGGATGCCGGTGTGCAGGGTGAAGGGCGACTGCAGCAGGCGCTTGAGCTTCATCTTCGAGGCCAGCCCGGACAGCTGCTGGAACAGCAGGTGCACGTCGTTGCCGATGTCCGCATCGGCAGTGATCAGGCTGATGTCGGTGTACGCGCGGGCGGTGCCGCTGTGGTAGTTGCCGGTGCCCAGGTGCACGTAGCGGCGCAGTTTGCGGCCCTCGCGGCGCACGATCAGCAGCATCTTTGCGTGGGTCTTGTAGCCGACCACGCCGTACACCACCTGCACGCCGGCTTCCTGCAGGCGATCGGCCAGGCCCAGGTTGGCCTCTTCGTCGAAACGTGCGCGCAGTTCAACCACGACGGTCACGTCCTTGCCGTTGCGCGCGGCCTGGATCAGCGCGTCGACGATCAGCGAATCCTTGCCGGTGCGGTACAGGGTCTGCTTGATCGCCAGTACGTTGGGGTCGATCGCCGCCTGCCGGATCAGGTCCAGCACTGCGGTGAAGGCATCGAACGGGTGGTGCAGCAGCAGGTCCTGGCGCGCCGCCGTCTCGAAGATGCCGTCGCTGTCGCGCAGCGTGCGCGGAGTCATCGGCGGGTACTTCAGGTCCGGCTGCGCGATCAGGTCGTACAGCTGGATGATGCGGTTGAGGTTGACCGGGCCGTCGATGCGGTACACCGCGTTCTCGGTCAGGCCGAAATTCTGCAGCAGGGTGCGCACGATGTCGCGCGGCATGTCCTGCGCGATTTCCAGGCGCACCGCCGGCCGGTAGCCGCGGTCGACCAGTTCGTCGCGTAGTGCCAGCGCCAGGTTCTCCACTTCCTCCTCGTCCACCACCAGCTCGGAGTTGCGGGTAACGCGGAACTGGTAGGCCCCCTGCACTTCCATGCCGGGGAACAGCTCATCGACGAAGGTGGACAGCACCGACGACAGGAACACGAAGTTCTGCGATCCGCCGAGCTTCTCCGGCAGCTGGATGATGCGCGGCAGCGAGCGCGGCGCACGCACGATGGCCAGATGGCCGGCGCGGCCGAACGCGTCGGTGCCCTTCAGCACCACCACGATGTTCAGCGACTTGTTGAGGATCTTCGGGAACGGATGCACCGGGTCCAGGCCCAGCGGCGACAGCACCGGCATGATCTCGTTGCGGAAGTAGGCGCGCAGCCAGCGCTTCTGGCGGTCGGTCCAGGAATGGCGGCCGAGCACGCCGATGCCGGCCTCCATCAGCGCCGGGCGCAGCGTCTCGTTCCAGCAGCGGTACTGCTGGTCCACCAGTTCCGCGGCGCGGTCGTGGATGGCATTGAGGATGGCCTGCGGGCTCATCCCGTCCGGCGCCGGCGGCAGGCCGAATTCCTGCGCGTGGCGCACGGCGGCGGCGCGGATCTCGAAGAACTCGTCCAGGTTGGTGCAGGAGATGCACATGAAGCGCAGCCGCTCCAGCAGCGGCACCTGCGGGTCCATCGCCTGGGCCAGCACGCGGAAATTGAAATCCAGCTGCGACAGTTCGCGGTTGATGTAGAGCGCCGGGTCACGCAGCGGATCGTTGTCCGGGCTCACGGGGAGGGGGAGGGATCCGAGGCTGCTCATGGCGTCATTCTTCGATGGAAGTCAGGGGGGCGGACTCGCGCGGGCGCACGTGGTCGGCATCGAAATGGCAGGAAAACACCGAGCCCTTGCCGACCTCGCTTTCAATCTCCAGCCGTGCGTGGTGCAGGCCGAGGATGTGCTTGACGATGGACAGGCCCAGGCCGGTACCGCCGCTTTCGCGGGAGCGGCTGCTGGAGACACGGTAGAAACGTTCGGTCAGGCGCGGCAGGTGGGTGGCCGGGATGCCGTAGCCGGAATCGCGCACTGCCAGCACGGCACCGTCGCCTTCGCGGCGGAACTCCACGGCGATGCGGCCACCGGCCGGGGTGTAGCGCACCGCGTTGGTGACCAGGTTGGAGAAGGCGCTGTGCAGTTCCTTGGTCGAGCCCTGCAGGTCAACGCCGGCAAGATCGTCGATGCTGATCTGGTGGCGGCCCTGGCTGTGCGCTTCGGCTTCGCGGCGCAGGGTGGCCAGCATCGGCTGCATGGCCACGGTCTCTTCCTCGCTGTGTTCCTGCGACTCGAGGCGCGACAGCGTCAGCAGGTCTTCCACCAGCTGGGCCATGCGCTGGCTCTGCTTGCGCATTTCTTCCAGCATCGGACCGGTTCCCGGGAAATCCTCCGGGTCCATCATGTCCAGGTAGCCGTGGACCACGGTGAGCGGCGTGCGCAGCTCGTGTGAAACGTTGGCGACGAAGTCGCGGCGCACCTGCTCCAGGCGCAGCAGCTTGCTGACATCGCGGGCGATCAGCAGCCAGTAATCGGAGGAATAGGGAATCAGGCGCAGGTTCAGGCGGATCGCCGGGTCGACCGGCGAGGGCACGTCCAGGATCGGCTCGGCATTGCGGCCACCAGCGAGCCAATGCGCCAGCGGCATCGGTTGCAGGCGTTCGACCAGGGCCTCGCCGAGGTCGCCCGGATGATGCAGGCCGAGCAGGGCGGTGGCCGCTTCGTTGAACCACTGCACACGCTGGCTGTTGCGATCCAGCACCACCACGGCATCGGGCAGCGCGGCGGCGGCGGCGCGGTAGCTGCGCAGCATGTCCAGCAGGCGGCGCTTGCGCACGCGCATTTCCACCTGGTTGCGGTACAGCAGGCGGTCCAGCTCGTTCCAGACGCCGGTGCCTTCTTCGGCGGTGTCCCAGCGCTGGCGCGCGGTCAGCCGGCGCAGCACGCTGCGCAGGCGCCAGTAATGCCATGCCAGCGTGGCCAGTGCGCCCAGTGCGATGCACAACCACAGATGGCCCGTGAACCACCCCACCAGTCCGGCGAACAGCAGTACCGCGGCAACGGTGGCCAGGGTCTTCAACCAGGCAGAGCGGATGTGGCGGGGCATTGCGATCTCGTCGTTGAGGTGCGGCGGTTCACTGGGGTGAACCGAGGGTTATAGCAGAGTTGCCGGCGCCGGCACCCGCAGGTGCGTGGCGCCGGCACGACGAGACTCAGGTAGCAGTGGAGAAGCGGTAGCCGGCGCCGCGCACGGTCTGCACCATGTTTTCGGCGTTGAACGGTTCCAGCGTCTTGCGCAGGCGGCGGATGTGCACGTCGATGGTGCGCTCCTCCACGTACACGCTGCCGCCCCACACGTGGTCCAGCAGCTGGGCGCGGGTGTAGACGCGCTCGGGGTGGGTCATGAAGAAGTGCAGCAGGCGGTATTCGGTGGGGCCGATCGGCACCGGCTGGTCGTTGGCGAACACGCGATGGGCGGCACCGTCGATGCGGATCGGGCCGACGGCCACGCTGCCGTCCTCGTCATCTTCGCGGGCGCGGCGCATCACCGCACGGATGCGGGCCAGCAGTTCGCGCGCCGAGAACGGCTTGACCACATAGTCGTCGACGCCAGCTTCAAGGCCACCGACGCGATCGTTCTCTTCGCCGCGGGCGGTCAGCATGATGATCGGCACTTCGCGGGTCAGGGTTTCCTTGCGCCAGCGACGGGCCAGGTCCAGGCCGCTGGTGCCGGGCAGCATCCAGTCCAGCAGGATCAGGTCGGGGACGCGATCGGCGATGGCGGTCTGGGCCTCACGGGCGTCGCCGGCGTGGACCGGTTCGTAATCGCCCTTGCGCAGGGCGAAGGCGACCATTTCACGGATCGCGGGCTCGTCATCGACGATCAGGATGCGTTTCTGCACGAGGACACCGTAGGGCTCGGTTACTGGAGTGGTGCCAGTAGACTACGGTTTGATGACATGTTTGTGACTGCCTGGCCGGAACCGGCCTGGATTGCCATCGGCCGGTCATGCAGCGCTCAGCGGCGGTCCAGATCCGGGTCCTGCACGCCCTGGCGGCGCAGCTCCAGCACGGTGGGGGTGATCGCCTCGATGCGCGCATCCACCCGTGCCCGGCCGACATAGTCCAGCGCCGGATTGCGCTTGAGCGCCTGTAGCTGCATCAGCGACTGTTCCGGCCGGCCGCTGAGGAAGGCCGCCTCGGCGTAGGCCTCGCTGGCACGCACGCTGTCGCCGGCCAGTTCGCTGGCGCGGGCGTACCGCTGCTGGAAGACCGGATCGTTACCGCTTTGCGACAGCAGGGGCCGCAGCATGGCCTGCGCGCGCTGGCCGGCCTCGCGGCTGCCCTGTTCGTTCAGGATCTCGGCATAGGTCAGCGCCACCGGACGGCTGTTGGGGTGCTGGCGCAGCAGCTGCTCGAAGCGGCTGTTGGCCTGGGCGGTCTGGCCCGCACGCGATTCGGCCTCGCCCAGCCCCAGTGCCAGCCACAGATTGTCCGGGCGGGTCTGCAGCAGGCCTGCCAGGGTCTGCCGGGCCTGGGCGGCGCCGGCGCGACCGCTGCGCATCACCGCCAGCGCCTGGCCATAGCGCTGGGCATCGTTGAGGCCGTCCTTCTGGCGCTTGGCCAGATCGGCGTACTCGCGTTCCAGCTCGGGGGTGGAGTCCGCGCTGAGCACGCGCAGGCGCTCGCGCGCCCAGTCGAAGTCGCCACTGGCGCCGCGGCTGAGCTGGCCCATCGGGATGCGCAGCACGCTGCTGGGCAGCAGCGGGTTGTTTCCGCGCAACAGGGGTTCGGCCAGGCTGGGATCGGTCGGGTCCACGCGCTCCCTGCGCTCGCCACTGGGGGTGGTGGTGGTCAGCAGCACCGTGTCCTTCTTCATCTGCTCGGCGCGGGCCTTGGCCTCGCTGATGCGGGTGATGTTGACCGGGTGGGTGCGCAGGAACTCGGGCACGCTGTAGCCGCCCTCGTTGCCGCGCATCGCCGATGCCATCCGCTCGAAGAAGCCGGCCATGGCATCCACGTCGTAGCCACTGCGCGACAGGGTGCGGATGCCGAGGCGGTCGGCCTCGGACTCGTTGGAGCGGGTGTAGTTGATCTGCCGCTGCTGCATCAGGCCCATGCCGGAACTGATCGCGGCCATCGTCGCGTTGCCGGAGGAGGTGCTGTTGCTGGCCTGCGCGGCCACCACCGCCGCCAGCATGCCGAGCAGGATCGGGATCTGGTCGCGCTGGGCGCGCTCGACTCCGCGCAGCACGTGCTGCTGGGTGACGTGGGCGATTTCGTGCGACAGCACCGCGGCCACCTCGTCCTCGCGCTCGGCGGTCAGCACCAGGCCGGCATTGACCCCGATGTAGCCGCCCAGCGTGGCGAAGGCGTTGATCTGGCGGTCCTTCATCACGAAGAACGTGTACGGCTGGCGCGGCTGGTCGCTGTTGGAGCCGAGGCGGGTGCCCATGGTCTGCAGCCAGTCGTTGACCAGCGGGTCGTCCAGCAGGTAGCCGTAGTTGCGCAGCTCGCGCAGCATCATCGCGCCGTACTCGGCCTGGCGGGCCGGGGTCAGCAGCTCGCCGGCCGACGAGCCGATGTCGGGCAGCTTCTCCTGGGCCTGGGCCAGCGGCGTGGCCAGGGCCAGGGTGACGGCGGTAGTCAGCAGCAGGGCTCGCAAGCAGGAGGTCCTCGGGCGGGGCGCGCCAAGCGTGGCAGGGCAGGGGGCAACCATTCGTTAATCCACAGTGTTGCGGCCGTGGCGTGGAATTTCCAGCGCACCGGTACCATATGTAGACCGTCGATCCATCGTGGAGTTTCCCGTGACAGCCCAGACCGCCGGCGGTGCCCCCGCCATCACCATCTATTCCACCGCCGTCTGCCCGTACTGCGTGGCCGCCAAGAACTTCCTGAAGAGCAAGGGCCAGCAATGGACCGAGGTCCGCATCGACCTGGACCCGGTCGAGCGCGAGAAGATGATGGCCAAGACCCGCCGTACCAGCGTGCCGCAGATCTTCGTCGGCGACGTCCATGTGGGCGGCTACGACGACATGATGGCCCTGCACCGTGAAGGCAAGCTCGAGCCGCTGCTGGCCGGGCAGGGCCAGGCATGAGCGCGGCCGACGACGGCAGCAAGGACCGCATCGCCGAGTTCACCGAGTTCCGCAAGCGCATGAACGAGCGCATCCTGGGCGAGCCGAACCAAGTGGTGCGGCGCTTCTTCGCGCTGGACACGCAGACCTACCAGGCCGGTGCGCTGGACGTGAAGACCAAGGAACTGCTGGGCCTGGTGGCCTCGATGGTGCTGCGCTGCGACGACTGCATCAGCTACCACGTGGCCCAGTGCAAGGACGCCGGGGTGACCCGTGAAGAATTCTTCGAGACCTTCTCGGTCGGCCTGGTGGTGGGCGGCTCGATCGTGATCCCGCACCTGCGCCGCGCGGTCGACTTCCTCGACCAGCTGGAAGGCGGCGCCGCCGCCCCGGCAGCGCACGAGCACTGAGGTAGCGCCGGGCCATGCCCGGCGGAGACCTGAACGAAAAGCCGCCGGGCATGGCCCGGCGCTACCGGATCACGGCCGCGCGCCGGGGCATTTCCCGCGATCCAACCGCCCAAGAGCCCCTTCTTGTTGAAGGGGCGCGCCGACAGGCGGGGGTAGAGGAGGAATGCGCGGGCAATTCTGCCTGAGCCGGGCACTGGGACCATGGTCTATTTGGGACCTCGGCCCCGGCTCAGGCATAATTGCCGGTGAAACTTCCTTTGCGCCGGCGTTTCCGGGCACGTCCGGACGGCGTTTTTCCCCCTGTTCGGAACATCGATCAATGACGCAGAAAATTACGGTCATCCGCGGCGACGGCATTGGCCCGGAAATCATGGACGCCACCCTGTTCGTGCTCGACCAGCTCAAGACTGGCCTGGAGTACGAAGACGCCGACGCCGGCCTGGTGGCCCTGGAAAAGCACGGCGACCTGATGCCGGCGGTGACCCTGGAATCGATCGCGCGCAACAAGGTCGCGCTGAAGAGCCCGCTGACCACCCCGGTCGGTGGTGGTTTCACCTCGATCAACGTCAGCCTGCGCCGTCACTTCGACCTGTACGCCAACGTGCGTCCGGCCCACACCTTCCCGAACACCAAGTCGCGTTTCGACAACGTCGACCTGATCACCGTTCGTGAGAACACCGAAGGTGCGTACCTGGCCGAAGGCCAGGAAGTGTCGGCCGACGGCGAGACCGCCTTCTCCGGCACCCGCATCACCCGCAAGGGCTCCGAGCGCATCGTGCGCTACGCCTTCGAGCTGGCAAAGAGCACCGGCCGCAAGAAGGTCACCGCCGTGCACAAGGCCAACATCATCAAGTCGACCTCGGGCCTGTTCCTGAATGTCGCCCGTGAAGTGGCCGCGCAGTACCCGGACATCGAATTCCAGGAAATGATCGTCGACAACTGCTGCATGCAGCTGGTGATGCGTCCGGAACAGTTCGACGTGATCGTCACCACCAACCTGTTCGGCGACATCATCTCCGACCTGTGCGCCGGCCTCGTCGGCGGCCTGGGCCTGGCCCCGGGTGCCAACATCGGCAAGGATGCGGCGATCTTCGAAGCCGTGCACGGCACCGCGCCGGACATCGCCGGCCAGGGCAAGGCCAATCCGTGTGCGCTGCTGCTGGCAGCCGCGCAGATGCTGGACCATATCGGCCAGCCGGAAAACGCCGCGCGCCTGCGCAAGGCCATTGTGGCGACCATGGAAGCCAAGGACTCGCTGACCGGCGACCTGGGCGGCACCGGCACCACCATGAGCTTCGCCAAGGCCATTGCCAGCCGCCTGTAAGCGGCCGGTCGGCCTCGGTTGGATCCCAGCGGGGCGCCTTCGGGCGCCCCGTTGCGTTTTCCGGTAGATCCACGCCATGCGTGGATGACGGAATGATCGGTTGTGCGGTTTTCGCACAGATCATGTGCCCCCGCACGGCTGGTTCGTGCGCCAATCGCTCCGCATCCTGTGCCCCACACCCGCCGCACAGGAACCCTCCCATGAACCTCACCGCCTTCGGCCTGGCCAGCCTGATCGGCATGGCCGCCACCGCCCCGGTCGCTGCCGCCGAACCGTCCCATCCCACCATCCGCCACATGGCCGGCGCGCCGGTCGCGGCCTCGCTGGATGCAGCGAAGACCGCCGTGCTGGTGATCGACTTCCAGAACGAATACTTCGATGCCAGCGCCGCGCCCGGCTTTGCTGGTGGCCGCATGGTCATTCCCGATGGCGTGGCCGCACTGCGCCAGGCCAGGCGGGTGGTCGAGTTCGCCGATACTCACGGCATCCGCGTGATCCACGTGCAGCATGTGTTGCCGGCCGGTGCACCGCTGTTCGCGCAGGGCAGCGTCAATGCCGCCTTCCATCACGACCTGAAGCCGCGCAAGGGTGAGACCGTGGTGCAGAAGGACAATGTCAGCGTGTTCGCTGGCAACTCGGCCGCGGTGCTCGACACGGTGCTGAAGGATGCCGGCATCGACACGCTGATCGTCACCGGCCTGCAGACCCATGCCTGTGTGGCCGGTGCTGCGCGCGACGCGGCGGCGGCACCGCGCGGCTACCGGGTGATCGTATCGTCCGATGCCAGCGCCAGCCGCGACCTGGACCTGGCCAGTGGCCAGCGCATCGATCATCGCGCGCTGCATGACGCCTCGCTGGCGCAGATCGAAGACGCCTTCGGTGATGTCATGAACACCGACGCGATCCTGGCGCTGCCGGTGCGCAAGGCCGGCGACGGCGCTTGATAAGCTGGTGGGGCCCGCATGCCGTGGGCCCCGTCACCTGGAGTCGCTCGCCGATGGATCACTTCGCCGCCCTGCGTGCGCTGCGCGCCATCGTCGACGCAGGCAGTTTCACTGCCGCTGCCGAGCGCCTGGGGACCACCCATTCGGCGATGTCACGGCAACTGCGGCAGCTGGAAGAGCATCTGCAGGTGCGACTGCTCGATCGCAACAGCCGCCGGCTGTCACTGACCGAGGCCGGTCGCGACTACTACCGCGAGGCGGCAGCGCTGCTGGATCGCCTGCAGGAAGCGGATGATCGCGTGCGTGCCGGGCAAGCGCAGCCCGGTGGCATCGTACGCATCAGCGTGCCGCAGGTCGTGGCCAGCCAGGAGTTGCCGCATTGGCTGCCGTCGTTCCTGCAGCGCTACCCGCAGGTCGCGCTTGACCTATCGGCCGATGATCAACTGGTCGATGTCGTCGGTGGTGGCTTTGACCTGGCGCTGCGTATCGCGGCCTCGCTGCCGGACAGCCAGCTGGTCGCGCGCGAACTGGCCAGCTGCCCGCGCATCCTGGTTGCTGCGCCGGCCTATCTGGCACGTCGTGGTCTGCCGCGACAGGCTGCAGATCTCGAACAACATACGCTGCTGGGATTCAGTCCCACGCCGTCAATGCCGCCCTGGCAGCTGCAGGGGCCGCGCGGTGCCAGCGTGAGCATCGAGGCCGGCCAGCGCCTGCGCGTGGATGCCACGCCCGCGCTGTATGCCGCGGCGTTGGCCGGAATGGGCATCAGCCTGTTCACCGCACTGACCGTACAGGAGGACCTGCGCGCCGGTCGTCTGATCCGCGTGTTGCCGGCCTGGCATGCCGGGCAGCGCCGCTACTTCGCGCTGTATCCGCATGCACGTGCGCTGGCGCCGAAAGTGCGTGCGCTGGTCGAGCACCTCGCGGCGCACTACGCTGCACAGGTGGGCGCGGCAGGATAGTCGCGCGGCTGCAACCGAGGTGGTGATGGAGTCGGTGTATCTGCTGGTCGCGCTGGGCGCGATCGTCGCCGGATTCGTGCAGGGCCTGTCCGGCTTCGCCTTTGGCATGGTGGCGATGTCGTTCTGGGCATGGGGACTGGAGCCGCGGCTGGCGGCGACGCTGTCGGTGTTTGGTGCGCTGGTCGGTCAGCTGGTGGCTGTGTTCACCGTGCGCCGTGGATTCAACCTGCGCCTGTTGCTGCCCTTCGTGCTGGGCGGGCTGGCCGGCATTCCGCTGGGCGTGATGGTGCTGCCACGGCTGGACATGGACTGGTTCAAGGCGCTGCTGGGCGGCTTCCTGGCGCTGTGGTGCCCGGTCATGCTGATGGCGCGCTCGTTGCCTCCGGTCCGCGTCGGCGGCCGTATCGGTGATGCGATCGCTGGCATGGCCGGTGGCGTGCTCAGTGGCATTGGCGGCTTTGCCGGGCCGGTGCCGACGTTGTGGAGCACCCTGCGAGGCTTCGGCAAGGACGAACAGCGCGCGGTCATCCAGAACTTCAACCTGGCGATGCTGGCGGTGACCATGGCCACCTATGTCGGCAGCGGCCTGGTCAGCCGGCAGATGCTGCCGTATTTCGCCATCGTGGCACCGGCCATGCTGGTGCCGACCCTGCTGGGTGCAAGGGTCTACATCGGCATCAGCGAGGCGCGCTTCCGGCAGCTCGTGCTGGGCCTGCTGACCGCGTCAGGCATCGCGTTGCTGGCATCGTCGCTGCCGGTGCTGCTGGCGCGCTGAGGGAGGAACGACAAAGGGCGCCACGAAGGGCGCCCTTTGTCGTCTATTGCATGTTGCGGCTCAGCGCTGCTGGATTTTCGACAGCAGGCGCAGGAATTCAACGTACAGCCAGACCAGGGTCACCATCAGGCCGAATGCGCCATACCACTCCATGTACTTCGGCGCACGCTGGGCGACACCGGTCTCGATGAAGTCGAAGTCCAGCACCAGATTCAGCGCGGCCACGACCACCACGAACAGGCTGAAGGCGATGCCCAGCCAGCTGGAGTCATGGATCACCGGCACGTTGATGTTGAAGAAGCCGAGCACGAACGATGCCAGGTAGAGCAGGGCGATGCCGCCAGTGGCCGCGACCACGCCCATCTTGAAGTTCTCGGTGGCCTTGATCAGGCCGCTGCGGTACGCGAACAGCAGCGCGAACAGAGTGCCGAAGGTCAGCAGCACGGCCTGGAACACGATGCCCGGGAATTTGGCGTTGAACACGGCCGAGATGGCGCCGAGGAACAGGCCTTCCACCAGCGCGTACATCGGCGCGGTGACCGGCGACCATTCCTTCTTGAAAACGGTGATCAGCGCCAGCACCAGGCCGCCGATGGCGCCGCCCATGGCATACAGCCTGGCACCGGGCAAAACCTGACCGTAGTCGTCGATGGTCTGGTTCCAGGCGAAAGCGGCCGTCAGCACGGTCAACAGCAGCAGGAAACCGGTCTTGTTGACGGTGCCGTTGAGGGTCATTGCCTGGTCGGGGCTGGTCACCACCGAGCCGCTGGCGAGGTCGAGGAAGGTGGACTCGGAAAGAGCCGGGTTGCCGCTGCGCATGCGCGTTCTCCGTGCGAATGAGGGTCTGGACGGCCATCCGGCCGATGGGCGTGAGCATAGCCGATGACTGCTTTCGGCGTTGTGGCAGGCGCCGGATCTGCACATCCCGCGTTGACAGTTCCCAATGCGCTTGGCGACAATGACCAACTCCCCGGGCATGGCCCGAGGGGATTGCAAGACCGGGGTATAGCGCAGTCTGGTAGCGCGCCTGCTTTGGGAGCAGGATGTCGGGGGTTCGAATCCCTCTACCCCGACCAATCCCACATCACGTCGGATTGGACACCGTTCCGGTTCGGGCGCCCGTAGCTCAACTGGATAGAGCACCGGCCTTCTAAGCCGGCGGTTACAGGTTCGATTCCTGTCGGGCGCGCCATTGGAATCAATGGTTTATGAACTCACGCCCGCGAACATCGGTTCCCATTCGATGGCTGGGCAATCCTGGGTGGCGAGCATTCCGCCTTCCTCTTGTCCGATGAAAGATGCCCTTTGCCTGGGGTGCAGTCGCACGGCGTGATGCCAGGCGGGTTGCGGTGAACCTGCGTCTGGCGACGATCGGCTCACTCCGCAGGTGCTTGAGCAGCACCGCCTGGGATGGGCAATGCGCCCGGCAACGAAAAAGGCCAGCGCTATGCGCTGGCCTTTTCCATGTCGCGATGGTCGCGATGGTCGCACTCTGATCGAGTGCGCCCTGGATGGATCACATCTGTTCCAGTTCGCCCACCCGGACCTTGCCGCCACCGCAGTTGCCGTGGCAGCCGCCGCTGATCGGGCCGCTGCCACCGCCGCCGCCACCACCACCGCCGCCACCACCACCGCCCCGGGAGTTGGGCGGGAGGACGGTCGAAATCACTTCGCCGGAGTCGAAACCTGCACCTCGCCACGTGTAGTTGACGCAGGAAATACCGTTGCAGACGGTCAGGACATCGCCGGTCTGGACTCGCGTCTGGGCTGTCCAGACGGTGGTCCGGCCGTCATTGAGCTTCTGCACCTCTTGGGAAAGCTGCTGGTTGGTCACCGGATCGGGATACGGGGTTGTCAGCGTGCATCCGGCGGTGCAGTTGATGACGCCAGGAAGCTTTTTCGCTTGAAGGCTCCCGGCCGCCATGAACAGCAGCACGCCTGCAATGGCGGGAATGGAGTTTCTACCAAGCGAAGGGATAATCCCAATCAGTCTAGCTTTCACAATAGGTCCTTATCGTGGGATGCAACAGTTCTTGAAGATTTCGTTCGATGAAATGCGGGCTTTCTCTTTCTCTTGGCTGCTCAGGTTTTTCTCATGGTTGGCAATGTCAGTGGTGGTGGCAAAACGTGGGTCCAGCCGGTTGAGGACGCGGGTGTACGCCAGGGCGGCAACGGGATCCGCAGGAACGATGCCGCCATACGTGTAGGCCATCGCCATGTCGCTGATGACATTGACGTTCCCTTGTGATTCCAGTTCGCGCAGATATCCGGTGGCGGTGTCCTTCCACGCCTCGAGCGCCGCGGGATCACGGATTGCGTCATCGAGCGAACCGATGACTTTCTCCGGCGATCGCGAGTAAGCGCGCATCGCTTCCTGCGAGCCCATGGCGGCGGCCTTCGAAAGCCAATCGGCGTGATAGATGTCCTGATCCAGAGCCAGCGACTCGCACTCTTTGAGGATTCGTTCCGATCGCTCCAGGAACCAGTTGCCGGACCCGACCGTGGTGGCTGAATCCGCCAGCTTGTCAGCGCGATCCGAGATGAAGGTCTGGCACTGCTCGATGGTTCGATAGATTTCGTAGGTTGCCGTGGCATCTCCGGATTCGGAGCGCAGCATCAGTTGCTTGACGTGGGCGAGCGCGTCACCGGGAGGCCGGAACTCATTGCCTCTTACGATCTCGTAGGCTTTGGGGCCCACCGCCTTGTACGAGCCCGGCGGGATCTTGTTGTCCCGCTCCAGCCTCTGCGCGGCCGCCGCACCTGACGCCGGAAGCTGCCTTCCCTGGTCGGGCCTTTCATCAAGGCTGCCACTGTTCCCGGATTCCTCTGCCGTGGCATCGGCAGCTGGCTGCTGCCGGTAGCCGTACATTGCAACGGCTGCCACTGCCAGCACCGCTGCCAGCGTGACGAATCCGATTAGCCGCTTGCTCATCTATTGATCTCACCTTCATTGCAGGAACCGGCATGGTTGCAAACGTGCGCCTCGCGTTCCATGTCCTGCAGCTAACGTTGTATGAATGGATCTCCCCCATTCCCGTTTGAGATTCATTCACGATTCGTTCACCAATCGTTCACGCCGTCGGGAGTGCGTCCGACCATGGCGAGCTGTTTGCCTGCACCTGACCTTCGGCGCAGGCGGCACGCACCTTCTGGCGCTCGGCATGAGATGCAGTTTGGAAAGGCGCGGGAGAGGTAGAGCAGGTGCTGGCCGAAGTGCATCGTCTGCGCAGTTGCCAACGGCGGCTTGCCCTGTACTGCGGCGGTGTCACCTCGCTGGCGTTGACTGGCCTTCTGACGGGGCGACGGACCAACGCAGTGCGTCGATCGACGTGATCGAAACGATGTTGCCGATGGACAGCGGCGGCCGATGTTCTCGGCCGAAGATGAGCGCTTGCACGCGCAGGTGTGCAAGCCATTACCCGTCGTGTGTTTCCTGGCAGGACGCAGTCGCACAATGCGATGTTTCAGCTGCTCGACGGAGCGGGCCAGCCGCGCCAGCAGTTGCAGGTCACGCCGAAGGGGGAGGCCACGCTGTCATTCCTGGACGAGCACGGGGACGCCGTGCGTGTGATCTCGGCCGAGCAGCTCTGATCTCCTGTTCCGGCCCCTGCACATCAATGTGAAGAAGTGCTTGCAATTCCTTCGCGACTCCCGGAAAATACCGGACTCGCTTCGGGGGACGGACTTCTGGTTCGGCCCTGTAGCAAAGCATCAAGTTCCAACGTCAGCCTCATCGGCGGTGGAGCGAAAGTTTCAGTGGTGGCTGTAGCTCAGTTGGTTAGAGTACCGGATTGTGATTCCGGTGGTCGGGGGTTCGAATCCCCTCAGCCACCCCACTGATTCAACCGCATCGGCGCAGCCGAAACGGTATTGCAATAAACAGAAAGCACGCTACAATGTGCGTCTGAGTTTCACGGGCCGTTAGCTCAGTTGGTAGAGCAGTTGACTCTTAATCAATAGGTCCAAGGTTCGAATCCTTGACGGCCCACCAAGACAGAAGCCACCTGGTACCCCAGGTGGCTTTTTTCTTATAGGTGTGACTCCCATCGTTTCGATGGGTCACGCGTTGCAGAACCCGCTCGGCGCGGATCTGCAGCAGCAGCGGGACCGCAGTGCTGGTTTCAACCACGTTGAAAAAAGTGCTTGCACCCACCGAGCGGATCGGGTCATAATTCGCGCCCCGATTTCGGGCTGTTAGCTCAGTTGGTAGAGCAGTTGACTCTTAATCAATAGGTCCAAGGTTCGAATCCTTGACAGCCCACCAGACGAAAGCCACTTGGTTCGCCAAGTGGCTTTTTTCTTGCCTGTTCGCCGGGTGGCGTCTGCAGATACCAGCGGTGCTGGCTGGAGTGGAGCCCCCTTGAGTCAAGGGGGCGCGGCGAAGCCGCGGGGATGTGGGGGCTGGTGAAGTGGGGCCCGCACTTTGCCATGCAAAGCGTGGGGCTGCGGCGCGAATGCGCAGCAGCTTCCCCTTGGTTCGCCAAGTGGCTTTTTTCTTGCCTGTTCGCTGGGTGGCGTTTCATCCGCGCATGGCGTGGATCTACTGAAGCGATGCTGAAATCAGGGGCATACGCGTCATCAGTGTTTTCAATGCTGTGCGCTGCTTCTCACCGCGCTGCGCCCTTCATCGCACCCAATGGATCTTCCGCGCCGAGAGCGCATGCATGTACGAAGGAAGATCCTGATGGCCGATATGAAACGACTGCGCCGGGGGCTGTGGGTTTCATTTGCGTTGCTGGTGTTGGTGGCCTGCGCGCCGGAACGTGATCCGGCGCAGACCATGGAGCGCGATGCAGGTACAGGGGCGGTTCCGGCGCGCCCGGTCGGTGACACCATGCAGATGCAGCCGGCGCAGCCGGTGGAGGGTGAGGCTGCGCCGGAGGCGATGGGGCTGCGTCGCACCGACAAGGGTGGCGTGGACATCCGCAAGGTGGATGTGGCGGCCGGGCAGGGCGCTGACGCACCTGCGTCCCCTGCCGAGGCGAAGCACTGAGTCGCCGCCGTCCCGAACGGTCGCACGACCTTCGGGGCGGCCTTTGGCGCGGGCAATGAGCACAGGGCTGTCATGTTCAGTTTTGTGCAGGCCTTCCGATTCCCGCCGTCGCCTGCGACAATGAATGCCTGAGCCGGCCACGCGAAAGTGGCGGAATTGGTAGACGCCCTGGATTTAGGTTCCAGTGCCGCAAGGCGTGGGGGTTCGAGTCCCCCCTTTCGCACCAGTGCCGGCCTGTCCCCGCCCTGATCGGGCCATCGACGCCCACTTGACCGGCACGCGCTGGCAGTGCAGGCCGAATTGGGCGAAACTAAAGGGCTGCGGCAAGCAGGCGCGTCCCAGACGTCGTGTCCTTACAACCGTTTCATCCCAATCATCGAGCCGGGGGCGTGGGCCACCGGTGGCAGGAGTCAACATGCAAGCTTCGATCGAATCCACCGGCAACCTGGAACGCCGCCTGAGCTTCTCGCTGCCGGAAGAGCGTCTGCAGAGCCACATCGTCGGCCGCCTGGGCGAAATCGCCCGTACCACCCGCATCAAGGGTTTCCGTCCGGGCAAGGTGCCGGCCAAGGTGATCGAGCAGCGCTTCGGCGCGCAGGTCCGTGGTGAGGCGCTGGACGGCCTGCTGCGCGAAACCTTCGACGCGGCCGTGCGCGAGCACGACCTGCGCATCGTCGGCAGCCCGCGCATCGACAAGGGCGACGAGGGTGAGTTCTCCTTCGTGGCCACCGTGGAAGTGGTGCCGGACTTCGGCGACATCGACGTCAGCAAGCTGACCGTCGTGCGCCATACCGCCGAGATCACCGACGCCGACATCGACCAGATGATCGAGAATCTGCAGAACCAGCGTCGTACCTGGGCCCCGGTCAGCCGTGGCGCGCAGGACGGTGACCTGGTCGCGGTGGAAACCTGGTCGCAGGCCGGCGAAGAGCGCCTGCCGGCCGAAGGCACCGAGAAGGGTTCGATCGTGCTCGGCCAGGGCATGATGTTCGAGACCATCGAAAAGGGCCTGGTCGGCCTGGCCAAGGGTGAAGAGAAGACCCTGGACGTCGAGTTCCCGGCTGACTGGCGCGTGCCGGTGCTGGCCGGCAAGACCGTGCAGGTCACCGTCAAGGTTGCCGAAGTCTCCGAGCCGGTCGTGCCGGCGGTCGACGAAGCCTTCATCAAGAGCTTCGGCGTGAAGGGCGGCGACGTGGAGCAGTTCCGCAGCGACATCCGCGCCAACCTGGAGCGCGAGCTGAAGGGTGCCCTGATGAACCGCCTGCGCCGCGAGGTCGGCGAGCAGCTGATCGCCGCCTATTCCTCGGTGGAAATGCCGCCGCGCCTGGTCGAGAACGAAGCCCGCGCCATGCTGGCCCAGCAGGTCGAGCAGATCCGCCGCAATGGCCAGAATGTCGGCGAGATCCCGGCCGATGCCCACGAAGGCTTCAAGGAAGCGGCCGCCAAGCGCGTGCTGGTCGGCCTGCTGGTCGGTGAAGTGGCCCGCATCAACGACCTGCGCCTGGAAGCCAAGCGCCTGAACGAAACGATGCGTCTGATCGCTTCGACCTACGAAGAGCCGGAGCAGGTCATTGAGATGTACCGCAACGACCCCCAGCTGATGTCTGGCCTGCAGAACCGTGTGATGGAAGAGCAGGTGATCGACTGGATCGCCGAGCGTGCCCAGCACACCGAAGAGAAGCTGTCGTTCCAGGACGCGATCCGCCAGTAAGCCCGGGCGGATCACCGGATGCCCCGCGCCTTTGCCGGCGCGGGGTTGTTGCCCCCCCAAGATAGGTACCTCACGTAATGGACAACCGAACCAAAGCCCTGAACCTGGTTCCGATGGTGGTCGAGCAGACCAGCCGCGGCGAGCGTGCCTACGACATCTATTCGCGCCTGTTGAAGGAGCGCCTGATCTTCCTCGTGGGCCCGATCGACGATCACATGGCCAACGTGGTGGTGGCGCAGTTGCTGTTCCTGGAATCGGAGAACCCGGAAAAGGACATCAACATCTACATCAACTCGCCGGGTGGCGTGGTCACCGCCGGCATGGCGATCTACGACACCATGCAGTACATCAAGCCGAATGTGAGCACCACCTGCATCGGCCAGGCGGCCTCGATGGGCGCCCTGCTGCTGGCCGCGGGCGAAGCCGGCAAGCGCTATGCGCTGCCGAACTCGCGCGTGATGATCCACCAGCCGCTGGGTGGCTACCAGGGCCAGGCCACCGACATCGACATCCACGCGCGTGAGATCCTGACCCTGCGTTCGCGCCTGAACGAGGTGCTGGCCAAGCACACCGGCCAGTCGCTGGAGACGATCGCCCGCGACACCGAGCGCGACAACTTCAAGAGCGCCTTCGAGGCGCAGGCCTATGGTCTGGTCGACCAGGTCCTGGAGCGTCGTCCGGATGAGTCGATCCAGGCCGGCTGACCGGCCTTCACGGGGCCATGGAGGCCCCGTTCCTGCAGGGTCGGGCGGGACTGGTGTCCCCTCGGCCCTGTGCTATTCTCGAATCGAACCCCCGTTCAGCGGGTGGGGTAACTGGGTAAGCGAAGCATGAGCGAAGACCGCCAAGGTCGTTCCACGGACACCGGCAAGATCCTCTACTGCTCTTTCTGCGGCAAGAGCCAGCATGAAGTGCGCAAGCTGATTGCGGGTCCGAGCGTGTTCATCTGTGATGAATGCGTGGAGCTGTGCAACGACATCATCCGCGAGGAACTTGAGGAAAAGGCGCAGTCGGCGCGCAGTTCGCTGCCGAAGCCGCGCGAGATCCTCGAGGTGCTCGACCAGTACGTGATCGGCCAGAACCGCGCCAAGCGCACCCTGGCCGTGGCCGTGTACAACCACTACAAGCGCATCGAGAGCCGGCAGAAGAACGACGACGTCGAACTGGCGAAGTCGAACATCCTGCTGGTCGGCCCGACCGGTTCGGGCAAGACGCTGCTGGCCGAGACCCTGGCCCGCCTGCTCAACGTGCCGTTCACCATGGCCGATGCCACCACGCTGACCGAAGCCGGTTACGTGGGCGAGGACGTGGAGAACATCATCCAGAAGCTGCTGCAGAAGTGCGACTACGACGTCGAAAAGGCACAGCAGGGCATCGTCTACATCGATGAAATCGACAAGATCTCGCGCAAGAGCGAGAACCCGTCGATCACCCGCGATGTGTCCGGCGAAGGCGTGCAGCAGGCCCTGCTGAAGCTGATCGAAGGCACCGTGGCCAGCGTTCCGCCGCAGGGCGGCCGCAAGCACCCGCAGCAGGAGTTCCTGCAGGTGGACACCAAGAACATCCTGTTCATCTGCGGCGGCGCGTTCGCCGGGCTGGACAAGGTGATCCAGGCCCGTTCCACCGACGTCGGCAGCATCGGCTTCGGCGCTAAGGTGAAGAGCAGCGAGCGCAAGCAGGAAGTGGGCAAGGTGCTGGCCGAAGTCGAGCCGGAAGACCTGATCAAGTTCGGCCTGATCCCCGAGTTCGTCGGCCGCCTGCCGGTGGTGGCGACCCTGGAGGAGCTGGACGAGCCGGCCCTGATCAGGATCCTGACCGAGCCGAAGAACGCCATCACCAAGCAGTTCAAGAAGCTGTTCGAGATGGAGAGCGTCGAACTGGAGTTCCGTCCGGACGCGTTGTCGGCCATCGCCCGCAAGGCGCTCAAGCGCAAGACCGGCGCCCGTGGCCTGCGCACCATCGTCGAATCGGTCCTGCTGGACACCATGTACGACCTGCCGTCGCAGGAAAACGTCAGCAAGGTGGTGGTGGACGAATCGGTGATCGAGCACAAGTCCGAGCCGTACCTGATCTACCAGACCCCGGCGGCCCCTGAACAGAAGGCCGCAGGCGCTGAGTGATCCTTCCAGGTTGTTGATTGGAAAGGATTTTCAAGGAATGCCTTGCATCTGAAAGCCGATGGCCCCATAACGGGGCCATCGGCTTTTTTTGTCTCCGGAAGATGCCCTCCCGGAGGCGGTTTTCCCCTTCCCTGGAGCCCCCATGGCCCGTTCCCCAAGTGAAACCCTCGACCTGCCGGTCCTGCCGCTGCGCGACGTAGTGGTGTTCCCGCACATGGTCATCCCGCTGTTCGTCGGCCGTGACAAGTCCATGCACGCGCTCGAACAGGCAATGGAGGCGGACAAGCGCATCCTGCTGCTGGCGCAGAAGTCGGCCGAGACCGATGACCCGCATGCGGCCGACCTCTACCAGGTCGGTACGCTGGCGCAGGTGCTGCAGCTGCTGAAGCTGCCCGACGGCACCATCAAGGTGCTGGTCGAAGGCCTGTCGCGCGTGCAGGTCACCCACGTCGACGAGCGCAACGGCTCGCTGCATGGGCAGGCGGTGGAAATCGACGCCACCGACGAGCGCGAAGCGCGCGAGGTCGAGGCGATCGCCCGCTCGCTGATGTCGCTGTTCGAGCAGTACGTCAAGACCAACCGCAAGCTGCCGCCGGAACTGCTGCAGACGCTGTCGGGCATCGATGAGCCGGCGCGCCTGGCCGACACCATCGCCGCGCACATCAGCGTGCGCCTGGCCGACAAGCAGCGCCTGCTGGAAACGCTGGCCGTCGGCGATCGCCTGGAGATGCTGGTCGGCCTGGTCGATGGCGAGATCGACGTGCAGCAGATGGAAAAGCGCATCCGCGGCCGCGTGAAGTCGCAGATGGAGAAGAGCCAGCGCGAGTACTACCTCAACGAACAGATGAAGGCCATCCAGAAGGAACTGGGTGACCTGGACGACGCGCCGGGCGAGCTGGAAGAGCTGGCCCGCAAGATCGCCGAAGCCGGCATGCCGAAGGCCGTTGAAGCCAAGGCACGCAACGAACTGAACAAGCTCAAGCAGATGTCGCCGATGTCGGCCGAAGCCGCGGTCGTGCGCAACTACCTGGAGTGGCTGCTGGGCGTGCCGTGGAAGAAGCGCAGCAAGGTGCGCAAGGACCTGAAGGTGGCGCAGGACACCCTCGATGCCGATCACTACGGCCTGGAGAAGGTCAAGGAGCGCATCCTTGAGTACCTGGCGGTGCAGTCGCGCGTGAAGCAGATGAAGGGCCCGATCCTGTGCCTGGTCGGGCCGCCGGGCGTGGGCAAGACCTCGCTGGGCCAGTCCATCGCCAAGGCCACCAACCGCAAGTTCGTGCGCATGTCGCTGGGCGGCGTGCGTGACGAGGCCGAGATCCGTGGCCACCGTCGTACCTACGTCGGTTCGATGCCGGGCCGCATCGTGCAGAACCTCAACAAGGTCGGCAGCAAGAACCCGCTGTTCGTGCTCGACGAGATCGACAAGATGTCGATGGACTTCCGTGGCGATCCGTCTTCGGCGCTGCTGGAAGTGCTCGACCCGGAGCAGAACAACGCGTTCAACGACCACTATCTGGAAGTGGACCTGGACCTGTCCGAAGTGATGTTCGTGGCCACCTCGAACTCGCTCAATATTCCGGGCCCGTTGCTGGACCGCATGGAAGTGATCCGCATCCCCGGCTACACCGAGGATGAGAAGCTCAACATCGCCACCCGCTACCTGGTGCCCAAGCAGATCAAGGCCAACGGCCTGCAGCCGGAAGAGCTGGAGATCGGCAGCGATGCCATCCAGGACATCGTGCGCTACTACACGCGCGAATCGGGCGTGCGCAACCTGGAACGCGAGATCGCCAAGATCTGCCGCAAGGTAGTCAAGGAGATCGCGCTGGCCGGCCCGCAGCCGGCGGCGAAGGCGAAGAAGGGTGCGAAGAAAAAGGCGCTGGTGAGCGTGTCCAGCAAGAACCTGGACAAGTACCTGGGCGTGCGTCGCTTCGACTTCGGCCGTGCCGAGGAAGAAAACGAGATCGGCCTGGTCACCGGACTGGCCTGGACCGAAGTCGGTGGCGATCTGCTGCAGATCGAATCGACGCTGGTGCCGGGCAAGGGCCAGCTGATCCTGACCGGCCAGCTTGGCAACGTGATGAAGGAATCGGCGTCGGCGGCGCTGTCGGTGGTGCGTTCGCGCGCGGTCGGCTTCGGCATCGACAGCGACTTCCTGCAGAAGCACGACGTGCACCTGCACGTGCCCGATGGCGCCACGCCGAAGGACGGCCCGAGCGCCGGCGCGGCGATGGTCACCTCGCTGGTGTCGATGCTGACCAAGGTGCCGGTGCGTGCCGACGTGGCGATGACCGGCGAGATCACCCTGCGGGGTCGCGTCACTGCCATCGGTGGGTTGAAGGAGAAGCTGCTGGCCGCACTGCGTGGCGGCATCCGCACCGTCATCATTCCGGAAGAGAACCGCAAGGACCTGGCCGACATTCCGGCCAACGTCACCCGCGATCTGGAGATCGTGCCGGTGAAGTACATCGAAGAAGTCCTGGACCTGGCGCTGGAGCGTCCGTTGGCACCGAAGAAGGCGCGCAAGAGTGCGCAACGTGTCACGGTGCGCAGCAAGGCCAAACCGAGTGGAAGCGCGCGCGTCAAGCATTGACGCGCGCTGTCCAATGGCCCGAAACCCGCGTCGTTGCTGGCTTTCCAGCTTGCGTGGGGGTAGGGCCACTGGTATAAAAGCAGCACTCGCGAATGAGTGATCGCTGTCAGCGATGACTGAATCGGCGAACCGTTTCCACATGGCGGCCGCATGCAGAAGGTATGCGGTTGCTTCCCTGTCGAATAAGCGGAACCCACCGCCAAAGGAGTTGTAGAGAATGAACAAGACCGAATTGATCGATGCCGTTGCTGAAGCTGCCGACCTGACCAAGGCCGAGTCCAGCCGCGCTGTCGATGCCGTCGTTGCTGCCGTCACCAAGGCGCTGAAGGACGGCGATGCGGTCACCCTGGTTGGCTTCGGTACCTTCCAGGTCCGCGACCGTGCTGCACGCACCGGCCGCAACCCGAAGACCGGCGACACCATCAAGATCGCTGCTTCGAAGAATCCGTCGTTCAAGGCTGGTAAGGCCCTGAAGGATGCTGTAAACTAAGCGGCTCGCTGGGGTGCTTAGCTCAGCGGTAGAGCGTCTCCTTTACACGGAGAGGGTCGGGGGTTCGAAACCCTCAGCACCCACCACAGCACCGCGGTAAAAGTTTGAGTGTGGAGCGGTAGTTCAGCTGGTTAGAATGCTGGCCTGTCACGCCGGAGGTCGCGGGTTCGAGTCCCGTCCGCTCCGCCATTCAACGAGGCCTCCGGCCAAAAGCTGGAGGCTTTGTTTTCTCCCCGGTCCAGGCCAGTGGGAAAACAAAAAAGCAACAATGCGGAGCGGTAGTTCAGCTGGTTAGAATGCTGGCCTGTCACGCCGGAGGTCGCGGGTTCGAGTCCCGTCCGCTCCGCCACTACATCGAGGCCCCCGGCCTGAAGCCGGGGGCCTTGTCTTCTCACCGACAGGTTCGGGAAGAAGGCGAAAAGGTTTTTGCAAGAACGGAGCGGTAGTTCAGCTGGTTAGAATGCTGGCCTGTCACGCCGGAGGTCGCGGGTTCGAGTCCCGTCCGCTCCGCCATTGCAGAATTCTTAAGTCCCTGTGAAAAAACTTTGAAAAAAGTGTTCATCGGGCTGGGTTTCCAGGGAGTCTTCGGATATACTGGGCGCCTGCAAAGTTTCAGCGCGGAGCGGTAGTTCAGCTGGTTAGAATGCTGGCCTGTCACGCCGGAGGTCGCGGGTTCGAGTCCCGTCCGCTCCGCCAACTTTAAAAGCCCTCGGCGCAGGCCGGGGGCTTTTTCTTTGGGCCGTGCCGCAGGCCTGCCGATGTGCTGATGGTGCAGGTCCACGAAGATCGGCGCAGGCCGCGCCGGCGCTGCTTTTGGTCCCTGCGGCGAAGCGGGTTACACTGCCGGGCTCGCCAATCAGGCCTTGTGATTCTCACCATGCTGCAGAAACTCCGCGACAAGACCTCAGGCTGGATCGTCACCGTGATCCTGGGGCTGCTGATGATTCCGTTCCTGTTCGTGATCGACAACAGCTACCTCGGTGGCGTTGGCGCACAGAACGTGGCCAAGGTTTCCGCGCCGCCGACCTGGTGGCGTTCGGCGCCGTCGTGGTGGCCGGTGCGCATGCTGTGGCAGCACCACGAGATCAGTGCGCAGGATTTCCGCACCCGCTTCGAGCAGGAGCGCATGCGCGAGCGCCAGCAGCAGGGTGAGAACTTCGACCCGCGCGCGTTCGAAAGCACTGAAAACAAGATGGCCGTGCTCGATCAGCTGATCGACGAGCAGGTCGTGCGCCTGGTGGGCGAGCAGGCCGGTGTCGTGGTGGGCGACGGTGCGGTGCGCGAGTACATCGCCACCATCCCGGCCTTCCTCGATTCGAACGGCAAGTTCAACGAGAACAACTATCGCCTGGCCCTGGCCGGTGGCAATCCGCCGCGTACGCCCACGCAGTTCCAGGAGCTGGTGCGCGAGAGCCTGCAGCAGTCGGTGATTCCGTCGGGCCTGCAGAATTCGGGCTTCGTCACTCAGGCCGAGACCGAGCGCCTGCTGAAGCTGCTGGGTGAAACCCGCGACGTCGAGCTGGCCGCGCTGCCGGAAGTGCCGGCCGATACCGCGCCGGTCACCGACGAACAGATCAAGCAGTGGTATGACAGCCACGGCAAGGATTTCCGCCAGGCCGAAAGCGTGTCGCTGGAATACGTCGAGATCAACGGCGCGAACCTGCCGGCACCGACCGCGGCCGACGAAGCGACCCTTCGCAAGCGCTATGAAGACGAGAAGGCGAAGTTCACCTCGCCGGAACAGCGCCAGGCTGCCCATATCCTGATCACCGGTGACGGCGCCGAAGCCAAGGCGAACAAGATCGCTGCCGAAGCCAAGGCGGCCGGTGCCGACTTCGCTGCACTGGCCAAGGCCAATTCGGAAGACCCGGGTTCAAAGGACCAGGGCGGTGACCTGGGTTGGGTCGAGCGCGGTGCGATGGTCAAGCCGTTCGAAGATGCACTGTTCGCTGCCAAGGCGGGTGACGTGATCGGTCCGGTCAAGACCGACTTCGGCTACCACATCATCAAGGTCGCCGCGGTGCGCGGTGGCGAAGGCAAGTCCTTCGAGGAAGTGCGTGACACGCTGGCTGCCGAGCAGTTGAAGGCCGACGGCGAGCGCGGCTTCAACGAACTGGCCGGCAAGCTGGTCGACGCCATCAACAAGAGCCCGAGCGATCTGGCTGCTGCGGCCAAGGAAGTGAACCTGCCGCTGCAGACCCTGGGCCCGATCACCCGTGCCACTGCCAGTGGCATCGCCGCTGACCCGGCCGTGCTGCGTGCCGCGTTCTCCGACGTGCTGGTGCAGGACGGGACCGCCAGCGACCCGATCGCCCTGGGCGGCGCGACCAACCACAGTGTGGTCATCCGCGTGGCCGCGCACACTCCGGAACAGGCCATGCCGCTGGACAAGGCGCGCGAACAGGTGATCGCCGCGATCCGCGCCGACCGCCAGCGTCAGGCCAGCGACAAGGCCGCCGACGCCGTGCTGGCCAAGCTGAAGGCCGGTGCCACCCTGCAGTCGCTGGCTGCCAGCGAGAAGCTGCAGCTGAGCCCGATGCCAGGCCTGCCGCGCAGCCAGCCGGTGCCGACTCCGGAGATCAACCGCGCGATCTTCAGTGCGCCGGTGCCGGCGGAAGGCAAGCCGAGCTACGGCAAGGTCGACGTCAACGGCCACGCGCTGCTGTTCGCAGTGAACAAGGTCAACCCGGGCGACATCAAGGAAGTGACCGCCGAGCAGCAGAAGCAGCTCAAGGACCAGCTGAGCCAGATCGACGGCATGGCCGCAGCCAAGGCCTACGTCGAGGCGATGCGCAAGAAGTTCGTGATCCAGACCACCGAAGAGAACCTGTAAGCCTCGCGGCGGGCAGGACGAGAAAGGCCCGGCAATGCCGGGCCTTTTTTATTGGGAGCGATGCTGGAAATTGAACTGTAGAGCCGAGCCCATGCTCGGCCTGTCATGAACCCCGGCAGGGCGCGAACATGAAAAAGCCGAGCATGGGCTCGGCTCTACAGGAAGCAGGGCAGGGCGCGGCCGGAACCGCGCCTGCTTCAATCCTCGACGCGCAGTACCGCGCCCGGCTTCAGCACGCTGCTGCCGCTCAGGCCGTTCAGTGACAGCAGTGCCTTCACCGGCATGCCGTAGCGACGGGCGATGGTCCATGCCGACTCGCCATCACGCACGGTGTGGCGGCGGCTGCGCGGGCGGTCGGCGATCGCGGCGACGGTCTTGGCCACCTGCGGCGTCGGCGTGGTCGTTGCAACCGGTGCGGTGCTGGCCACCAGTGTGGTCGCGGTTTCCGTCACAGTCGCATTGGCAGCCGAGACCGGGGCCAGCACCCGGGTGGTTCCAGAGGCGCGGTTGCCGGCGGCCAGGGCCGGGTTGAGGCGGGCGATCCTGGCAGGGTCCAGCGCGCGCTGTGCGGCCCACTGCTGGACGCTGGTGCCGGCCGGCAGGGTGTGGTCCTTCAGCACCGGCACGGTGCGGTCCAGCGAGGCCATCACGCCCGGCTGGTCTTCCACGTCTTCCAGCACGCAGGCCAGGGCATGCAGCTTCTCGACATAGGCATGGGTGACCGGCGACAGGCCCGGCAGGGCTGCGGGCTTGGCGTTCTGCGCGTTCATGCCAGCCTTGCGCATGGACTGCAGTACCCGGTACTCGCCGGCGTTGTAGGCCATGGTGGCCAGGCGCCAGTCGCCACCGAACATGCCGTGCAGGGTCTTCAGGTAGCGCACCGCGGCCTGGGTGGAATCCACCGCCGACAGGCGGCCGTCATAGCCGTTGGCCATCGGCACGCGGTGGTTGCGCGCGGTGGTGGCGATGAACTGCCACAGGCCGGTCGGGCCGCTGCCGTTGCGGGCATTGGGCCGATAGCCGCTTTCCACGAACGGAATCAGCGCGAATTCGGTGGGCAGGTTGGCCTTGCGCAGCTCTTCGACCACATAGCCGAACAGCACCAGCGCATCGTCATCCTGGTTGGCCAGGCGCGAGGGGGCGTGGGCGAACTGCTTCTGCCAGCGCGGGCTGGTGGCCTCGGCATCGCAGCTGGGCTCGGCCAGGCCGTCGCGGAAGCTGGTGAAGATCTCCTGGCCGTTGCGCACCGAAGCGGCGGGCAGCGCTGAAGCGTCCAGAGGCAGGGCCGCGGCAGCGGTCAGGTTCTGGCTGATGCCGGCACCCAGCGACTGTGCGCCCGCGGTTCCGGCCAGCCCCAGGGCAAGGCCCAGGGCCAGCGGCAGACTTCGGCGCATCATGCGCGGAAGCCGTCTTTCCAGTGCCGGAGACCGGCCATCACGTCGACGTCGTCCACGACGTCACGGCCCAGGTGTGCCGATACCGACGCACGGATCGGTGCAGCGTGCACACGCAGGAAGGGATTGCAGTCGAATTCGTTGGCCAGGGTTACCGGCAGGGTGGAACGGTCATCGCGGCGCATGGCCAAAGCCTCCTCTTGGCGCTGCCACAAGGCAGCGTTGGCGGGGTCGACATGCCGCGCGAAGACGGCATTTGACACGGTGTACTCATGAGCGCAACAAAGCAGCAGTTGCGCGGGCAGGGCACCCAGCTTGCGCATCGACGCCAGCAGCTGGGACGGCGTACCTTCGAACAGGCGTCCACAGCCCAGGCTGAACAACGAATCTCCGCTGAAAAGATGTTCAGCAGTGTGAAACGCGATGTGGCTGCGGGTATGCCCGGGCACGGATAGTACGTGGAACGTCCGGCCCAATGCCTGAACGCGTTCACCTTCACCGACCCGCTCGGTCGCCGTGGGAATGCGCTCCTCGGCCGGCGCGACGACCCGCACGCCGGGGAATCGCGCCTGCAATGCCGGCACGCCACCGATGTGATCGTCGTGGTGATGGGTGAGCAGGATCGTGTCCACGCGCATGCCCTGATCGGCCAGCGCGAGCACGGGCGCGGCATCACCGGGGTCGACGACCACGGCAGCACCCTCGTCGTCGATCAGCGTCCAGATGTAGTTATCCGCAAATGCGGGCAGGGCAGTCAGTCGCATAGAATTGGACCATGCCCGCGCTGCAGAGTACCCGTCAAGCGAGCCAGACCCCGTGGTTCGACAGTGAACCGGCGGAGGCCTTGCGCGTGCTGGAGCGACAGTTGCTGCTGCCGCAGCTGTCGGTGCTACCGGCGCAGCCCTGGCTGTGGATCGCGCCGAGTGCGGCCTGGCTGGAGGATGCGCAGCTGGGTGGGCGCGGCCTGCGCCTGTATCGACAGGGGCCGGGCTATGCCGGCGACACCCGCTGCGCGCTGCCGTTGCCGCTGGCCAATGAAAGCGTCAATGCGATCGTGCTGCAGCATGTCACCGCGGCCGACGCTGATCGGCTGCTCGACGAGTGCGAGCGCGTGCTGATGCCGGGCGGCCACCTGTGGCTGAGCAGCCTCAATCCGTTCAGCCCGTACCGCACGCGCTGGCGCCAGCATGGGCTGGTGGTGCGCACGCCGCAGCGGATCCGCCTGCTGCTCGGCCATCATGGGCTGGAGTGCGACGATATGCGTTACCTGGGCCCGCTCTGGCGCGGTGCGGGCAGCCGTCGTCCCGGAGGTTGGGCACCGCTGCGTGCGGCCTGCCTGTTCCATGCGGAAAAACGCACGCTGGCCCTGCCCGGGCCGAAACCGCTGCCGGTGCGCTGGCACGGCACCGTAGCTACCTGATTCTGGAGTTGTATTGAAAACCATCGAAATCCACACCGACGGTTCCTGCCTTGGCAATCCCGGCCCCGGCGGCTGGGCTGCGCTGCTGCGCTACAAGGGCCACGAGCGTGAGCTGAGCGGTGGCGAGGCGCACACCACCAACAACCGGATGGAGCTGATGGCGGCCATTTCCGGGCTGGAGTCGCTGACCGAGCCGTGCAGCATCGTGCTCTATACCGATTCGCAGTACGTGAGGCAGGGCCTGACCCAGTGGATGCCGGGCTGGATCCGCAAGAACTGGAAGACCGCCGGTGGCGATCCGGTGAAAAACCGCGAGCTGTGGGAGCGCCTGCAGGCGGCCACGCTGCGGCATCAGATCGACTGGCGGTGGGTGAAGGGGCACTCCGGCGACCCCGACAATGAGCGGGTGGATACCCTGGCCCGCAACGCGGCGATCCAGATCCGCGACGCCAGCCCGGTAAACTGAGCCCATGCGTCAGATCATCCTCGATACCGAAACTACCGGCCTGGAGTGGAAGAAGGGCAACCGCATTGTCGAAATCGGCTGCGTGGAGCTGTTCAAGCGCCGCCCGACCGGCAACAACTACCACCAGTACATCAAGCCGGACTGTGAGTTCGAACAGGGCGCGCAGGAAGTCACCGGCCTGACCCTGGAGTTCCTCGATGACAAGCCGGACTTCGCGCAGATCGCCGACGAGTTCCTGGCCTTCATCGATGGCGCCGAACTGATCATCCATAACGCCGCGTTCGACCTCGGCTTCCTCGACAACGAGCTGTCGCTGCTGGGGCCGCAGTACGGGAAGATCACCGACCGCTGCACCGTGATCGATACCCTGGTGATGGCGCGCGAGCGCTTCCCGGGCCAGCGCAATTCGCTGGATGCGCTGTGCAAGCGGCTGGGCGTGGACAACTCGCACCGTGCACTGCACGGCGGCCTGCTCGATGCGCAGATCCTGGGCGACGTCTACATCGCGCTGACCTCGGGCCAGGAGGAAATCGGCTTCGGCCTGAGCGATGACGATGGCGGTGGTGCCGGTGCGGCGCTGCAGGCCTTCGACACCAGCAAGCTGCTGCCGCGCCCGCGCGTGGTGGCCACGCCGTCGGAACTGGAAGCGCATGCCGCGCGACTGGAGCGGCTGCGCAAGAAGGCTGGCCACGCGCTGTGGGATGGCCCGAAGGTGGAAGAGCCCGCCAGCGCATAAACATCCACGCATGGCGTGGATCTACTGTAGAGCCGAGCCCATGCTCGGCTCATGCACCAGGTTCAGTGGCAGCGCACCAGGATGACGCTGATGTTGTCGCGGCCACCGCCGTCGAGCGCGGCCGCGACCAGCGTATCCACGCACTCCTGCGCGCTGGCATCGTCGAAGGCGAGGGTGCGGGCGATGCCGCGGTCGTCCACTTCCTCGGTCAGTCCGTCACTGCACAGCAGCAGTTGCATGCCCGGGCGCAGTTCACCGCTGGTGGTGGCCACGTTCAGATGCGCCGGATCGGTCACGCCCAGCGCCTGGGTGACCACGTTGCGATGCGGATGTGCGCGCGCCTGTTCGGCGGTCAGGTTGCCCTGCGCGACCAGTTCCTGCACCACGCTGTGGTCCTGGCTGAGCTGCGCAAGTTGGCCGTCGCGCCACAGGTAGGCGCGGCTGTCGCCGACCCACGCCACTTCATAGCGATTGCCCTGCACGCGCGCGGCAACCACGGTGGTGCCCATCGGCAGCGTGTCGTTGCGTCGGCGCGAGGCGCGGATGATCTCTTCGTCGGCGGTGCGGATGGCCTGCGCCAGCGGCGCGCCGCGGCGGATCTCGCGCACGATGGTCTCGCGTGCCAGCGCGCTTGCCACTTCGCCGCAGGCGGGTCCGCCCATGCCGTCGGCCACCAGCCACAAGGCCAGCTCGCTGTCACCGTAGTAGGTGTCCTCGTTGAGCTCGCGGCGCATGCCGGGGTGGGTGAGGTGTCCGAATTCGATCATGGGGGGCTGGGGCGGGGTGTTGCTGGGGAGACAGGCATCATCGGGTGACGGCACGCATCCGGCAAGGCATGCGCTCAGGAAATTTTCACTTCGTTGGCCGGAATGACTTGTCGTCGGCCTCACTTCCTCGTATGATGCGCGTCCCCGGTCCGCCGGGGACCACCCGGAGAGGTGGCAGAGTGGTTGAATGTACCTGACTCGAAATCAGGCAGGCGTTTATAGCGCCTCGGGGGTTCGAATCCCCCCCTCTCCGCCAGATAAAGAAAAAGGGCTGCCGAAAGGCAGCCCTTTTTCTTTATCTGGCGCGGGACGCGACGCGCGTTGCGCGTCGCCCCACGCGTTGCTGTGCAACGCGTGGGCCCCTCCCTTTGCCGGCCTCTCCCCGCCCCTGTCGGGGCAGCCCCTCAACAGAGGGGCTTGTTCCTCCAGATGGATCTACCTGTCCCATCGCGAGCTGCGGGTTAAACTGGACGCATCACCTGCTGGAGCTTTTCCCCATGACCGCTGAAATCCTCGTCCCCGTTTCTTTCGGCGAGCTGCTGGACAAGATCTCGATCCTGCAGATCAAGTCCGAGCGCATCAGCGACGAGGGCAAGCTGGCCAATGTGCGCAAGGAGCTGTCGGCGCTGGAGCAGACCTGGATGGCACACCCGGCGGCGGTGAAGGACATCGCCAAGCTGCGTGCCGAGCTGAAGACGGTCAACGAGCAGCTGTGGGACATCGAGGACGACATCCGCCTGAAGGAGAAGGCGCAGGCGTTCGATCAGGGCTTCATCGACCTGGCGCGCAGTGTCTACCTGCGCAACGACGAACGCGCGCGCATCAAGAAGGCGATCAACCTGGCGCTGGGTTCGGCGTACGTGGAAGAGAAGTCCTACCAGGATTACGCGCAGCGCGCGTAATCCCCGGCAGCCTGCCGCTCACCCCAGGTGGTCGGCGACGTAGCGTTCGAACGCAGCGATACCGTCTTCGACAGTGATCAGTTCCATCACATCGTCGAACTCGATCTTGGTGCCCCACTTCAGATCCGCGGCCTGCTTGGCCAGGTACTTGCGCGCGGCATCATCGTAGCGGTCCACGCAGTAGCGGCGGTCGGAATAGGGACCGCTGCGGTTCGGGTTGCTGGCCGCATGCAGGCCCAGTACCTTGGCGCCCATCGCGTTGGCGATGTGCATCGGGCCTGAGTCCGGGGTCATCACCAGATTGGCGCGGGCCAGCAGTGCCGGCAGCTGCTTCAAGGTGTCCTTGCCGACCAGGTCCAGTGCCGGCGTGTGCAGCTGGGCCTGGATGGCATCGGCCATGCTGCGCTCCAGCTCGCTGCGGCCACCACACAGCACCACCCGCCAACCGCGCTGTGCGGCATGGTTGGCCACGGCTGCATAGCGGTCTGCATACCAGTTGCGGCGCACGTGGCTGGAACAGGGCGAGATCATCAGTACCGGTCGGCCATCGTCCTGCCATTGCGCGGCGGCCCACTCATACGCGGACTGCGGCACCGCCAGGTCCCAGCTGACCTCGGCCTGGCGCAGGCCAAGGGGTTCACAGAAGCTGCCGATGGCGTCCAGCACATGGATGCCGGGGCGGTCGGGGATGCGCTCGTTGATGAAGAGACCGTGCAGATCCTTCGATCGGCTGCGGTCGTAGCCGATGCGACGCTCTGCGGGAATGAAGGCCGACAGCAGGTTGGCGCGGAACGCCACCTGCATCTGCAGCAGCGCTTCAAAGCGCCCCGGTGGCAGCTGCCTGCGCAGTTCCTTGACCCCGGCCATGCCGCTCTTCTTGTCGTAGGCATGGAAGGTGACGCCAGGCAGGCCGTCGAGCAGCTTGTGGCCGGCCTTGTCGATGATCCAGTGGATCGGCGTGTCCGGACGCGCAGCCTGCAGGGTGCGCACCAGGGGCACCACGTGGGTGACATCGCCGAGTGCGGACAGGCGCAGGAGGCACAAGGAGGAGGACGCTGATGCCATGTGTTGTTAGACTCAATGAAATGGTCGCATTCGACGCCAATGAAGCGCTGACGCCATGCCGCGAGGGTCGCGGCATCGGGGCCATTCTGTTCGACCGCGAGCGGCTGCGGCAAGCCGAGATCGGCCTGTTCTCGCCCCAGCACTGGGGAAGCAGGGCCCGGCCGGTGGGTGAGGGCGGCCGTGGCAGCGCTTGGTTGGTCGATGCGCCGTTCGGCCCCAGCGTGCTGCGCCACTACCTGCGCGGTGGCCTGGCGGCGAAGATCAGCCATGACCAGTACTTCTGGCGCGGCGCGGACCGGACCCGCAGTTTCGCCGAATTCCGGCTGATGCGCGCGCTGCGCGAGAGGAAGCTGCCGGTGCCACGGCCGATCGCCGCGTTCTACATGCGCGAGGGCCTGCGCTACCGGGCCGCGATCCTGATGGAGCGGATCGAGGGTGTCCGTTCGCTGGCCGACCGTGCGCTGGTCGCTGGCCGGGGCGCACCGTGGGAGGAAACCGGGCGGCTGATCGCGCGCTTCCACCGTGCCGGCCTGGACCATGCCGACCTCAATGCGCACAACATCCTGTTCGACGGCAATGGCCATGGCTGGCTGATCGACTTCGACCGCGGGGTGATCCGCATCCCGGCGACCGCCTGGCGCGAACGCAATCTCAAGCGCCTGCTGCGCTCGCTGATCAAGCTGCGCGGCGAGCGCAGCATGGAAGACGTGCAGAAGGACTTCGCGCGGCTGCGCCGCGCCTATGACATGGCCTGGAACCGGGGCACCTGATGGACTGGTCGTTGCGTTTCCTCGGCGTCGGCAATGCGTCGGCGGTCGAGCTGGGGTCGCCGATGTCGGTGATCGAGCGGGACGGGCGTCCGTGGCTGACCATCGACTGCGGCGGTGAAGGCCTGACCGCGTTCAAGGCGCACTACGGCCACATGCCGCAGGCGTTGTTCGTCACCCATGTGCACCTGGACCACGTGGCGGGCTTCGAGCGCCTGTTCGTCGATACCTTCTTCAATGCGCACCGGCGCGGCAAGGTGCGCCTGTATGTGCCTGCCACGGTGGTGCCGCTGCTGCACAAGCGCATCGGGGATTACCCGAACGTGCTGGCCGAGGGCGGCGCCAACTTCTGGGATGCGTTCCAGCTGATCGTGGTGGGCGAGGCGTTCTGGCATGAGGGCGTGCGCCTGGAGGTGTTCCCGGTGCGCCACCATTGGCCGGAGACGGCCTATGGCCTGCGCCTGCAGGGCGCGCTGACCTGGAGCGGCGATACCCGGCCGATTCCGGAGATGCTGGCCCGTTTCGCCAACGAAAACGAACTGATCGCGCACGACTGCGGCCTGCACGGCAACCCGTCGCATACCGGTGTGGACGACCTGGAGCGCGAGTACAGCGCCGAGCTGCAGTCCCGGATGATGCTCTACCACTACGCCAGCGTGGCTGACGGTGTGGCGCTGGCCGCGCGCGGCCACCGCGTCGCCCAGCCGGGGCAGTGCGTGCGGTTGGCGAGCCCGACGGCGCCGCACGTGCTGGCGCAGGATCCGCCGTGAGCGGTGTTGGCCAGCCCGCCGACGCGGCGCTGGCGGCCGAACTGGAGGCGCTGGAACGCGCGCTGCATGCGCCGCAGGTGCGGGGGGATCGCGAGTCCCTTGCGGCCCTGCTGGACGAGGATTTCAGCGAGATCGGCAGCTCCGGGCAATGCTACGGCCTTGATGCGGCGTTGCAGGAGATCCCCTTGGAGCGCGCGCAGGTGCTGATCGAATCGGAACGGTACGCGGTGTGGTTGTTGGCCGACGGTCTGGCCCAGGTGCGCTACCGCAGCCGCCATCACGTCGATGGGCAGGCGCAGCGCTGGGTGCTGCGCAGCTCGCTGTGGCGCCGGCATGGGCAACGGTGGCGCGTGGTGTTCCATCAGGGCACGCCCGAGGCGCGGTAGCACCGGGCCATGCTCGGCGCACGGCGCCAACCAAGGTTGGCATCTACCAGAGGCGGGGCGTCGCCGGAAAAGGCGATGGCCCCGCCGGCTGACCTCGGCGCCCGCGTCGATCGATACCGTTGCTGCCTTCCGGCCCTGGCGGGATTTTCGACCTAGCGTCGCGAGGGGCCGACGGGGCCACCATAGAGACGTTGGCCGCCCAGTGGGCGGCCGGTTCACCGATCAGGGGAAGCAGCGCGCGATGCGCCGGAGACCACAGCCGGACTGCACATCGGCTGGCCGATGGCAGAACGCAACTATAGCGCAGGCAGGTACATCGACGCCAGCTTCGTGCACTGAATCGGCTGTAACCCGCGTCTGCTGGCAACGCCCCGGCGCGACCGGCGTTGCTAGAATGCCGGCCAGGAGGAACGACCTCCCCCACATCGGGAATCAATGACCAGGACGGCCTGGCCCTACCAAGAGGAGGGCTGTCATGGCCTGGATCTATCTGTTGTTCGCCGGCCTGCTGGAAATCGTCTGGGCCGTGTCCATGAAGCAGTCCGAAGGCTTCACCAAGCTCACCCCCACCGTGGTCACGATCATCGGCATGATCGCCAGCTTCTGGCTGCTGGCGGTGGCCATGCGCAGCCTGCCATTGGGTACCGCCTATACGATCTGGACCGGCATCGGTGCGGTAGGCGCGTTCGTGGTCGGCATCGTGTTCCTCGGTGAGCAGGTCAGCCCGATGCGGATCGGTGCAGCGGTCTTGATCGTGTCCGGGCTGGTGCTGATGAAACTCTCCAGCAGCTGAATGCATTTAGTTGAGCGGGGAATGGATTCCCCGCGTCCTGCAGGTATATGCATTTTCGGCAAAGCCATTTTGTCCGCTCGTTTTATTTGACGCACGTCATGAAAATAACGAGCGTGATTCACATGCCGCTGGCGCCATCGGACGCACAGTGCCGCCATTCGTCATGCGAAACCGGGGAGTTTTCGCCTTGACGGACACGCCGGCGCACCTTTTTCAGGGGGCGTCGCGTGAAGATGTGAAGATTTTCAGGAGTTAATGCCGCCAGGCCTTGTTCCCGTATCGGGAGCCGGGATGGGCCGCATCGTCTTCAAAAAACCTGCCCGCAGTGCCATCCGGTCTTTTCATGGAGATTTACCGATGAACCGCATTTACCGTCTGGTTTTCAATCGTGCCCTCGGCGTAATGCAGGTTGCCTCGGAGGTCGCCCAGAATCCCGGCGGAAGTGCGATTACCGCGAAGCGGCCACCGCGATTGCGGGCGCATCAGCTGGCGGTCGCACTGGCAGCCACCTTGGCCAGCGGTTCGGCGTTCGCAGCGTGCAACACCGTCGGCAACACAGTCACTTGCCCGACAGGCTCAAGCACCAACTCGCTGGCCAACAGCATCAATGGCGTAACCCTGGATATCCAGACCGGCGCCCAGCTCAGCGTGCCGCCGATCGTGGGTGGTAGTGCGGTGACCTTGAACGGCAACGGCATTACCGTGAACAACCAGGGCACGGTCGATCCCACCATCAGCGGTGGCCTGAGCCTGGCGGCGTCGGGCATGGTGCTGGGCAACAACACCGTTGGTGGAAACACCATCAGCGTCAACAATCAGGCAGGCGGGGCGATCAAAGGCCTGGTCAACATCGGTTCCATCTTCGGTTTCGGCGGACAGGCGCTGGTGGTGCAGAATGCTTCCGGCGGTGTCAGCAACATCGTCAACGCCGGTAGTGTGGACATGTCGATCTTTGGTGTAGGCCTGTTGACCACGGCTGATGCGGCATCGATCGTCAGCTACGGTGGTGCGCAGACCACTCTCGACAACACCGGCACCATTACCGGCCGCATAGGGTTCCAGGGTTCGGCCACGGCGGGGGCCGGCAATACCTTCCTCAACGCAGGAACCATCAACGGCAGTGTGAACCTGGGCAGTTCGGTCACCGGCAACACCTTCACCGCCGTGTCTGGTTCCAGCGTCAATACCGCCGGTATCGGCGTGGCCGGGCAGGTCGGCGCGCTTGCGGTGAATCTGGCCGCGGCCGGCATCGTCGACGGTGGTTCGGCGTCCAACAACAGCCTGGTGCTGCAGAACAGCGCCACCGGCCCGGGCAGCGGTACCGGTGGGGCGGTGACCACGCTGGGCTGGAACCAGTACATCAACTTCCAGAGGCTCACCGTCAACAGCGGTACCTGGAACCTGCAGGGTGCGTGGGCTGGTGCAGGCACGACCACGCTCAATGATGGCCTGATCAATTTCAACAATGCCGGTTCGTTCGGCACAGGGCTGTTCACCGCCAACGGCGGTGCCATCGCCTCCTCCACGGCCGGTCTGAACCTGACCAACGCTTTCAGCCTCGGTGGCAATCTGTCCCTGGCAGGGACCAATGCATTCGGCCTGAGTGGCGTGCTTTCAGGCGCTGGTGGGCTGACGGTCAACAACACCGGCATCGTTACTCTCGGCGGCGCAAACGTGTTCTCCGGCGGCGTCAACCTCAATGCGGGCGGCCTGCTGCTGGGCAATGCCGGTGCACTGGGCCTCGGCAACTTGACCGTAGGTGGCAGCGCCTCGCTGGATACGACGGCGGGCATCAACCTGGGCAACAACCTGGTGGTCAATGGCGGGGGCTCGCTGAACCTGCTGGGCAGCAATGCGCTGACATTGAGTGGCTCGATTTCCGGTGCCGGCAACGTGACCAAGAACGGCGCGGGCACGCTGACCTTGAATGGTGCCAATTCGCTGACCGGCAACTTCAACCTGGCCGGGGGCGCGTTGGCGCTGGGCGCGGGTGGCAGCCTGTCGTCCAACGGTGCGATCACGCTGGGCGTTGGTACCAGCCTGGATCTTTCAGCGGCGACCAACCAGACCATCGGCTCGCTGGCCGGCCTCGGCGGTTCGGTCAATCTCGGCAGCCACACGCTGACCCTCGGTGGAGTGGGCGATACCAGTTATGCCGGCACGTTCGCCGCAGGCACCGGTGGTCTGATCAAGCTGGGTACCGGCGTACAGACCCTGTCCGGTGTCAATAACCTCAGCGGCGGCGTCGCGCTCAACGGCGGTGGCCTGCTGCTGGGCAACAACGCCGCGTTGGGCAGCGGCACGCTGTCTGTCGGCGGCAATGCCACGCTGGATGGCACGACCGGGTTGGCGTTGACCAATGCCGTCGACCTCGGTGCCGGCGCCAGCCTGAATCTGCTTGGCGGGCAGGCGCTCACGTTCAACGGGGTGATCGGTGGCGCCGGCGGCTTGATCAAGGATGGTGCATCGTCACTGACCCTCAACAGCGCCAATACGTTCGGCGGCGGTCTGGCGCTCAACGCCGGCAGCCTGGTGCTGGGCAATGGCGGTGCACTGGGAACCGGGGCACTGAACGTGGGCGGTGCGGTATCGCTCGACGCCAGCGCCGGCCTCACCGTGGGCAATGGCATCACGCTTGGTGCCGGTGGTTCGCTCACTGTGCTGGGCTCGAATGCGCTGACGCTGGGCGGTGTCATCGGCGGGAGCGGCAGCCTGGTCAAGAACGGCGCCTCCACGCTGACGCTGGGCGGCGCGAACACGTTCACCGGTGGGCTGGCGGTGAATGCCGGAACGGTGTCATTGGCCAGTGGTGGCAGCCTGGCGGCGACCGGCGCGGTCAGTCTGGCCGGCGCGGGCAGCACACTGGATATCTCGCTGGGGGGCAACCAGACCATCGGTGCGTTGTCCGGCGTGGCTGACAGCACCCTGGCGCTGGGCAGCAGCACGCTGACCTTCGGTGATGCCACCAACCAGACCTTCGCCGGCGTGATCGGCGGCACCGGTGGCCTGATCAAGCAGGGCACCGGCGTGCAGACGCTGACCAGCGCCAACACCTTCAGCGGTGGGGTAAATCTTGCCGCCGGTGGCCTGGTGCTGGGCAACGCCGGTGCGCTGGGAAGCGGTGCGCTGACCGTAAGTGGCAACGGTTCGCTGGACGCCACTGCTGCGCTGAACCTGGGCAATGCGATCAACCTCGGCGCGGCGTTGACCCTGCCGGGCAGCCAGAACCTGACCCTGGCCGGCAACATCACCGGCGCCGGCAGCCTGGTCAAGAACGGTGCGTCGACATTGACCTTGAACGGTACCAACACCTTCAGCGGTGGACTCAACGCGAACGCGGGCAGCCTGCTGCTGGGCAACAGCGGCGCGCTCGGTACGGGAGTATTGGGCATTGGCGGTAGCGTCACGCTCGATGGCGGCGCCCCGCTGAACCTGGTCAACAATGTGTCCCTGGGCGCGGGTGCCGCACTGTCGCTGCCGGGCTCGCAGGCGATCACGCTGGGTGGCGTGGTGTCCGGTGCCGGCAGGCTGGTGAAGAACGGTGCCAGCACGTTGACCCTCAACGGCGCCAACAGCTTCGGTGGTGGGCTGACCGCCAACGGCGGCGGCGTGTACTTGGGGAACATCAGCGCATTGGGCACCGGTGCACTGTCGGTGGGTGCCAATACCACGCTGGACAGTTCGGTAGCGTTGAACCTCGCCAACAACCTCAACCTCGGGGCAGGCGCAGCGCTGGATCTGCTGGGCAGCCAGAACGTGTCGCTGGGCGGTCTCATCAGCGGCACTGGCAGCCTGGTCAAGAACGGTACGGCCACGCTGGCATTGAATGGACCCAATACGTTCAGCGGAGGGATCGGCCTCAACGCGGGCCTGTTGCAGCTGGGCAATGCGCAGGCACTGGGTACCGGCCAGCTGGACGTAGGCGGTAGCGCTTCGCTGGATGCGACGACAGCGATTGCGGTAGGCAACACAATCGGCCTTGCCGCCGGTGCCAACCTCTCCGTGCTGGGCAGCAATGACCTGACGCTCACCGGTCCGGTATTCGGTGCTGGCGGGCTGATCAAGGACGGTGCCGCGCGTCTCACGCTGTCCGGCGCCAACGTCTACACTGGTGGCACCACCATCAACGCCGGCACGCTGGCGCTGGGGGCAGGCGGCAGTCTTGCCGCGGCCGGTGCGGTGGATCTTGCTGGTGCCGGTGCGACGCTGGACATCTCCGCAGCCGGTGCAGCGCAGACCATCGGCGCGTTGAACGGCGTGGCGGGCAGCCAACTTGCACTGGGCGCGCAATCGCTGACCTTTGGCGGCGCCAGCAATGGCAGCTTTGCCGGCGTGATCGGCGGCACCGGCGGCCTGGTCAAGGCCGGTGCAGGCGTGCAGACGCTGTCCGGTGCCAATACCTTCAGTGGTGGCCTTGCGCTCAATGCGGGTGGCCTGATTCTCGGCAACGCCAGCGCGCTTGGTACGGGTGCGCTCGGTATTGGCGGCACCACCACGCTCGACAGCACCGTGGCGCTGAACCTGGCCAATGCGGTGAACTTCGGTGCCGGTACGCAGCTGACGCTGGGGGGCAGCACTGATGTCACCCTCGGTGGCGTGGTGGCCGGCAATGGCAGCCTGATCAAGAATGGTGCGGGCCTGCTGACCCTCAACAACACCAATACATTCGGTGGCGGCCTGACTTTGAATGGCGGCGGCCTGGTGGTTGGCGCGAATGATGCGCTGGGTACCGGCACGCTGGCGGTGAATGCCAGCACCACCCTGGATGCGGGCGCTGCGGTGACGCTGGGCAACGCCGTGAACCTGGGATCGGGCGTGGCACTGACCCTGCCGGGCAGCAACGCGCTGACCCTGGGCGGCATCGTGGCCGGCAATGGCAGCCTGATCAAGAATGGTGCCACCACGCTGACGCTGTCCGGTGCCAATACCTACTCCGGCGGTACCACCATCAACGCCGGTACGCTGGCGCTGGGCATGGGCGGCAGTCTTGCCGCAGCGGGTGATATCACGCTGGGCGCAGGTGCTGGCTTCGATATCTCCGGTGCCGGCAGCAGCCAGACCATCGGCGCGCTCAACGGTGCGGGCGGAAGCACGCTGACACTGGGCGGCAATTCGTTGACCTTCGGCACGACCGGCAATGCCGCGTTCGACGGCGTGATCAGTGGCGGTGGCGGTCTGATCAAGGTGGGCGCGGGCGTACAGACGTTGTCCGGCGCCAACACCTTTAGCGGCGGCGTGACACTCAACGCAGGCGGGCTGGTCCTGGGAAATGACGCGGCGCTGGGCAGCGGCGCATTGACCGTTGGTGGTGCCGCCACGCTGGATACCACCGGCCTGGCAGCGCTGACCAACAACATCGCGCTCAATGCCGGGTTGACCGTGCTCGGCAGCAATGCGCTGACGCTCAACGGTGTTCTTTCCGGGGCCGGCAGCCTGACTAAGAATGGCGGCGCAACGCTGACCTTGAATGGCATCAACACGTATACCGGTGGTACCAACATCAACGCCGGCACGCTGGCGCTGGGGGCCGGTGCCAGCCTGTCAGCGAGCGGTACTGTGAACCTCGCCACAGGCGCCACGCTGGATCTGTCTGCCGGCAGCGGCACGCAGCAGTTCGGCACGCTGGTCGGCAACGGCACGGTGAACCTCGGCGCCAACTCGATCGAAGTTGGCGGCGCCACCGATGGCACCTTCAGTGGTTCGATCGCAGGCACGGGTGGGCTGACCAAGGTGGGGGCAGGCATCGAGACGTTGACCGGTGCCAACACCTACACCGGCGGCACCTTCATCAACGCCGGCACGCTGGCGATTGGTCCGGGCGGCAGCCTGGCCGCGACCGGCGCGGTGACGCTGAGCGCTGCAGGCACCGGCTTCGATATCTCCACCGCAGGGGCCAGCCAGACCATCGGGTCGTTGAACGGCGTGGCCGGCTCGACGGTGAGCCTGGGGGCACGGACACTGACACTCGATGGTGTGGGCAACAGCCTCTTCGATGGCGCGATTTCCGGCACCGGTGGCCTGGTCAAGAATGGCGCCGGCATCCTCACGCTGGGCGGCGCCAATCTGTTCAGTGGTGGCGTTGCACTCAACGGCGGTGGACTGGTGGTCGGCAACAACGCTGCGCTCGGCAGCGGTGCGTTGACGGTCGGAAGCAACGCGACACTGGATGCATCGACCGGCGTCAACCTGGCCAACAACATCAACCTCGCTTCGGGTGCCAATCTCGACCTGCTCGGCAGCCAGGCGCTGACACTGGGCGGTGTGATTTCCGGCACGGGCGGGCTGATCAAGGACGGTGCGGCCACCGTAACCCTGAGCGGTGCCAACACCTACACCGGGGGTACCACCATCAACAGTGGCACGCTGGCGATCGGTGCCGGTGGCAGCCTCGCCGCAACCGGCGCGGTGAACCTGGCCGGCACCGGCACGCTCGACATCTCGGCGGGCAACCAGGCCATCGGTTCGCTGGCCGGCGTGGCCGGCAGCACGGTGGCACTGGGCGGCAGCACGCTGACCCTGGGTGGTACCGTGGACAGCACTTTCAACGGTGCGATCAGCGGCAATGGCGGCCTGATCAAGAACGGCGCAGGCGTGCAGACGCTCAATGGCGCCAGCACCTTCAGCGGTGGCGTGGCGCTCAACGCGGGTGGCCTGGTGGTCGGCAACAACGCTGCGCTGGGCACCGGTGCGGTGACGGTTGGAGGCGCGGCTACGCTCGATTCGAACTCCGCGGTGACGCTGGCCAACAACTTCATCCTCAACAACGGATTGACCGTACTCGGCAGCAACAACCTCACCCTCAACGGCAACCTGAGTGGTACCGGCAGCCTGACCAAGGAGGGAGCAGCGACGCTGACCTTGAACGGCACCAATACCTATACCGGTGGCACCAACATCAACGCCGGTACGTTGGCACTGGGCGCCGGCGCGAGCCTGCACGCCAGTGGCATCGTCAACCTGGCCTCGGGTGCGACCTTCGATCTGTCGGCGGGTAGCGGTACGCAGCAGTTCGGTACCCTGATCGGCAGCGGTACGGTGAATCTGGGCGCGAACACGCTTACGATCGGAGGCGCTACCAATGGCACCTTCAGTGGTTCGGTGGCGGGCACCGGCGGCCTGGTCAAGGAAGGTTCGGGCACCCAGACGTTGACCGGCACCAATACCTTCACCGGTGGCACCACCATCAACGCTGGTACGCTGGCGATCGGCGCCGGTGGCAGCCTGGCTGCCACGGGTGCGGTGAATCTGGCCAACGCCGGTACCGCCTTTGACATCAGCGCGGGTGGCCCGCAGGCCATCGGCTCGCTGGCAGGCGTGGCCGGCAGCACCGTGGCGCTGGGTGGCAGCACGCTGACACTCAATGGCGTGGGCAACACTACGTTCGCTGGTGACATCACCGGCACCGGCGGCCTGGTGAAGAACGGCGCTGGGATCCAGGGCCTGACCGGCAGCAATACCTTCAGTGGCGGCGTGGCACTCAACGCCGGTGGCCTTGCCTTGGGCAACAACGGTGCACTGGGAACCGGCACGCTGACCGTGGGCGGCAATGCCAGCCTGGACGGCACCACCGCGCTGACCCTGGCCAACACCGTGCAGCTGGCCAGCGGCACGCTGACCCTGGCCGGCAGCAACGCGCTGACCTTGAACGGCCCGATCAGCGGTGCTGGCGGCCTGCTGAAGGATGGCGCAGCAACGGTCACCCTGGGCGGTGCCAGCACATATACCGGCACCACCACCATCAACAGCGGCACGCTGGCGGTGGCGGCCGGTGGCAGCCTGTCCGGTGCCAGCACGGTGAACCTGGCCGGCGCCGGCACGTTGGACATCAGTGCCGGTGGCAGTCAGAGCATCGGAGGCCTGGCCGGCGTAGCCGGATCCGGCGTGGTGCTGGGCGGTGCGACCCTGACCACCGGCGGTAACAACGGCAGCACCACCTTCGGCGGTGTGCTCAGTGGCACCGGCGGTCTGGTGCAGAGCGGTACCGGCATGCTGACCCTGAGCGGCGACAACGTCTATACCGGTGGCACCACCATCAACGGTGGTAGCACGCTGCAGATCGGCAACGGTGGCAGCACCGGTTCGGTGCTGGGCGACATCACCAACAATGGCAGCCTGGTCTACAACCTCGGTACCACGGCAACCGTGGGCGGCGTGGTCAGCGGCAGCGGCGGCCTCACCCAGGCTGGCAGCGGCACACTGGTGTTGACCGGCAATAACACCTACACCGGCGGTACCACCATCAATGCCGGTGGCACGCTGCAGGTCGGCAATGGCGGTGCGACCGGTGCGATCGTCGGTGACATCACCAACAACGGTGTGCTGGTGTCCAACGTGGCCGGCAACACCACGCTGGGCGGCACCATCAGCGGCGCCGGTGGCCTGACCCAGGCCGGTGCCGGCACGCTGACCCTGACCGGCAACAACACCTATACCGGCGGCACCACCATCAATACCGGCGGCACGCTGCAGGTCGGCAATGGCGGTGCGACCGGCGCGATCACCGGCAACGTCGCCAACAACGGCAGCCTGGTGTTCAATGTCGGTGGCAACACCACCGTCGGCGGTGCGATCAGTGGCAGTGGCGCGCTGACCCAGGCCGGTGCCGGCGTGCTGACCCTGGTCGGCAACAACAGCTACACCGGCGGCACCACCATCAATGCGGGTGGCACGCTGCAGGTCGGCAACGGCGGCGCCACAGGTTCGCTTGCCGGTGACATCACCAACAATGGTGCGTTGATTTCCAACGTGGCCGGCAATACCGCGCTGGGCGGCACCATCAGCGGTACGGGTGGCCTGACCCAAGCGGGCAGTGGGTCGCTGGTGCTGACCGGCACCAACACCTACACCGGCGGTACCACCATCAATGCCGGTGGCACGCTGCAGCTTGGCAACGGCGGTGCGACCGGCTCGATCGTCGGCGACGTCACCAACAACGGCACGCTGGTGTCCAACGTGGCGGGCAACACCACGCTGGGCGGCACCATCAGCGGCAGCGGCGGCCTGACCCAGGCCGGCAGCGGCACGCTGACCGTGACCGGCAACAACACCTATACCGGCCCGACCACCATCACTGCCGGTGGCACCCTGCAGGTGGGCAATGGCGGCGCGACCGGTGCGATTGGCGGCAGCGTCACCAACAACGGCAGCCTGGTGTTCAACGTGGGTGGCAACACCATCGTCGGCGGTGCCATCAGCGGCAGCGGTGGCCTGACCCAGGCCGGCACCGGCACGCTGATCCTAGGCGGCAACAACACCTATACCGGCGGCACCACCATCAACACCGGCGGCACGCTGCAGGTTGGCAACGGCGGCGCGAGCGGATCGATTGCCGGCAACGTCAGCAACAACGGCAGCCTGGTGTTCAACGTAGGTGGCAACACCACCGTTGGCGGCACCATCAGTGGCAGCGGTGGCCTGACCCAGGCCGGCAACGGCACCATCACGCTGACCGGCAACAACACCTACACCGGCGGCACCACCATCAATGCGGGTGGCACGGTGCAGGTCGGCAACGGCGGGGCCAGCGGTTCGGTCACCGGCAACATCACCAACAACGGTGGCCTGGTGATCAACACCGGTGGCACCACCACGCTGGGCGGCACCATCAGCGGTGGCGGCAGCATCGTGCAGGCCGGTCCGGGCGGTCTGAACCTCGGCGGCAACAGCGGTGGTTTCAGCGGTACCGGCCAGGTCACCGGCGGTGGCCTGAATGTCACCGGCAACATCGGCGGCCAGTGGACCATCGGCAGCGGCACCACGCTGTCCGGCACCGGCACCATCGGTGGCACCGGCGGTGGCGTGACTGTATCCAGCGGCGGCGTGCTGTCGCCGGGCAATGGTCCGGGCAACGGCAGCGGTGCGGGCAATGGCACCGGCACGATCACGGTGGGGGGCAACCTGACCCTGTCGCCGGGCAGCACGCTGGGCATCGATCTGGGTGCCACTGGCAGCGACACAGTGCAGGTGGGGGGAAGTGCCAGCGTGGGTGGCAGCACCGTGCAGGTGAACACCATTTCGCCGAGCACCAGCTACCAGCAGGGCCAGCAGTACACCGTGGTCAATGCGGGCGGTGGGGTGAGCGGGCAGTTCGCCTCGGCCACCACGCCGTCGGCCTTCCTGACCATCACCCCGGTCTATACCGCGAACACGGCCAACCTGCAGATCGACGTGGCGCAGACCGCGGCATTCACCACGGCGGCGAAGACGCGCAACCAGTACAGCACCGCCGCAGCGCTGGACAGCCTGCCGCAGAGTGGTTCGGCACTGGGCCTGTACAACACGCTGCTGATGTATGACGCGGGTACCGCGCGCGCTGCCTTCGACCAGCTGTCCGGTGAAGTGCATGCGGCCAGCCGCGCGGTGCTGCTGTACGACAATTACCTGGAAGAGGGTATCCGCCAGCGTCTGGGCAGTGAGTTGCCGACGGTGCGGGGCGAGCGTGCTTCGGCGTGGCTGGCCGGCAGTGGCAAGGTGTTCCGCCAGGACGGTGACGGCAACGGCGATGACATCCGCTCCAACCGCAATGCGCTGATGGCGGGCGTGGACTGGCAGCTGGGCGAGCACGTGGTGCTGGGTGCGGCCGCAGGCAACGAGCGGCTGGATACGCGCCTGTACGATCGCAGTTCGCGAGCCCGCCTGCGTGGCAACACGTTCGGCCTGTATGCACAGGGCCAGTGGAACAACGGCTTCGCGGTGGGGGGCAGCGTATCGCGCGGCGACTACCGTACGCGCACCACGCGTGAGGTGCCGCTGCTGGGCCAGACCTTGTACAGCCGCCAGGACTCGGATGTGACCATCGCGCAGGTGGAGGGCAGCTGGACCTGGACCCATGGCAAGACCCAGCTGCAGCCGTACGTGCAGTTCACCAAGCACTGGGTCGACAGCGATCGCGCAGTGGAGCAGGGTGGCACTGCTGCACTGGAGCTGGAAGGCGGCAAGGACACGCTCAATGTCAGCACCGTGGGCGTGCGTGGACGTTGGGATGTGGGCAGCGGCGAGCGCTTCCCGGCACAGCTGACGGTCGGCCTCGGCTGGCAGCACGCCTCGGGTGACACCGATGTGGCCAGCCGCAACCGCTTCGCCGTCGGTGGCAATGCGTTCGACGTCTACAGCGCGGTGATGGCACGCAATGCGCTGGTCAGTCAGGTCGGCGTGGCGGTTGGGCTCGGCCGCAACAGCCAGCTGTCGATGTTCGTGCAGGGCCAGCACGGCGATGGCCGCCGTGATGTTGGCGGGCAGATCAACCTGCGCGTAGGCTTCTGAGGGGAGCGGGCCAGCGGTAGATCCACGCACTGCGTGGATGGGGCCGGGGCGGGAGCGCTAGAGCTCCCGCTCCATTTCCACGGCGTCGATCCCGGCGCCGTGGCCATCGGGCACGATCCGCATCACGTGGAAGCCCAGCCCGGCATAGAAGCCCTGGGTGTGCTGGCTGGTACTGAGCGCGATGCGCTTGATCGAGGGATCCGCTTCAGCCTGGCGCAGGCGTGCCAGTGCCAGTTCGCGGCCCAGCCCCTGCCGGTGCAGCGCGCGCTGGACCATCCCCCAGCAGAAACCGGCACTGCCGTCGCCGCGTCGCGACAGGCCGCCACAGGCCACGATGCTGCCATCGCGCTCGATGACCTGGAATGCACAGTCCGTGGCTTGTTCGCGCAGGAAGCGTTCAAAGTCGCTGCGCTCTTCGGGCGCGAAGTAGGTGGGTACGTTGCTGTCGAAAATCGACAGGCAGGCGCTGGCATCTGTGGGGTAGTAGAGGCGGAGGTTCATGGGCCCACGATAGACGATCGCCAGTAGATCCACGCCATGCGTGGATTCATGGGCGTGATGCCGTGCGTTTATCCCTCAGGCCGAGATTCCCGCCAGCACCGCATACATCACCACGAAGCTCACCAGGAACAGGTAGACGCCGCCGATGGCCAGGTAGCGCAGCACGGTCAGCGCCTTGTTGCCGCCGTACACGCGTTGCTGCATCCACAGCAGATAGACCGGTACTGCCAGCCACAACAGTGCATACAGCCATTGGCTGACGGCGGCGAATGCGGGTGATGCGAGCGCGCTGCTGATGCCGGCGATGAGGAAGGTTGCCAGCAGCACCATCATCAGCCAGCAATGGCTGTACAGCGCCACCACCAGGTGTTCCAGATAGCCCATCGCCCGCGGAATGTAGGCGACGCGCAGTACCAGTGCGAACACCGGCATCAGGAAGAACAGGGCGCCGGGCAATGCGGTCAGGATCGCCTGCATGTACAGATCGGTCTTGCCCCCCATGCGCTGGATGTTGGCGTTGCCGTTGTGCAGGCGCTTGTTGAGCCAGTTGTTGGCGAACCGGGGCCAGCCGGCCATCACGATGGGGTTGGTGTCAGCGTCCCACGGTTTGCCGTTGACGGTGTGGTTGAAGAAAGTGCCGTTTTCCGTCGTGGCGGCCTCCTTGCCGGCACCGGTGAGCTCGGCTTTGCGCTGCGCGGCTGCGGCATTCACTGCAGCCCTGGCCATGGCGAAGCCGGCGTTGCCGGTGCCGGGTGAGTTGGCCTGTTGTTGGTCGATCAACGCCAGCTGCGCCGCGCGGGCGGCTTCGACCTGCTCCACTGTCGTGGTCTTGGCGTACACAGAGTTGGTGCCACCGCCGATGCTGAAATCGTCGACGTGCACGAAGAGCTTGCCGACGAAGAACGTAAACAGGGTGAGGATGACGAACAGCCGCAGGGGCTGCACGTATCCGACCCGGCGGCCCTTGAGGTAGTTCAGCGCGATGCGGCCCGGCACCCAGAGATCGCGCAGCGTGCGGAAGATACGCCCATCGAGATGCCAGAAGGATTCGAACACTTCTTCGATGGCATGACCCACATGCTTGAGCGGGTTGTGCGCCGATTGCCCGCAGCGATGGCAGTAGTGGCCGTGCAGGGCGGTGTCGCAGTTTTCGCAGGCGGCGTGAGCGCTGTCGATCGAGCTCATGGGCAATGGGCCAAGCGTCGGTTGAAGGCGCCTACGATAGCGAATTTTCAGGATTCGTTCAGGTTTGTTTTGGGGTGCTATCGAGCGTGCGTAAGGCGATCAAACGCATCCACGCATGGCGTGGATCTACCGACGTCTCTGGAGGAACAAGCCCCTCTGTTGAGGGGCTGCCCCGGCAGGGGCGGGGAGAGGCAGGCAAAGGGAGGGGCCCAAACGTTGCGCAGCAACGATTGGGGCGAAGCGCGC
>NZ_JCAFRH010000013.1:0-89221 GCF_059367875.1 Stenotrophomonas sp. YJH_SMC_16
CAGCAGACATCGAGCAATTCGTGGACTGGTACAACCACCGTCGGCCGCACAGTGCCAACGGCCTTGTGCCACCTGCGCTTTGTGAAGAGCAGGTGGCCTGAACTCCCTTTGGGAGTGTCCAAAAATACTTGACCACCACAGATTTACGGCGCCCCCCGCAACCGGACCCGCCCCGCCAAACCACGGATAGTCCGCTGTTGCTGTTGCTTCGGCTTTGCCGTTGCTCGAAGGCCTCTGCGGGTGCCGGGCGCCGCCCGGCCGACTTCCGCCACTTGCGGTGGCAGCGACGGCCCACTAGCCTTCGGCCGTCGTTCACCACCCAAGGACCGCCCGTGAAACACCGTCATCTCCTGCTGGCCTCGGCTGTCGCCGCCGCCACGCTGGCCCTGGCCGCCTGCAAGAAGGAACCCACCCCAGGCACCGATACCGCCAGCAGCAGCGCCCCGGCCGGCGAAACCGCCGACCAGTTCGTGGCCCGCATCAATGCCGAATTCAAGGCCGCCTACCCGGAGATGACCTCGGCGCAGTGGCTGTCCTCCACCTACATCAACAGTGACTCCGAACGCATCGCGGCCAAGGCCAACGAGCGCTCGCTGACCCAGCTCAACAGCTGGATCGAGCAGGCCGCCAAGTTCGATGGCAAGCCGATGAGCGAGGACAGCAAGCGCGCGATCCACCTGCTGAAACTGATGTCCTCGATGCCGGCGCCGCGCGATCCGGCCAAGCTGGCCGAGCTGACCCAGATCGCCACCCGCATGGAAGGCAGCTACGGTGCCGGCAAGTACTGCACCGACGCCAACGATCCCAACTCCTGCCGCCAGCTGGGCGAGCTGGAACAGGTGCTGGCACGCAGCCGCGATTACGACAAGCAGCTCGACGCCTGGCAGGGGTGGCACAGCACCACCAAGAGCATGCGCGGCGACTACCAGAAGTTCGTCGGCCTGGTGAACGAAGGTGCCAAGGGCATGGGCTTCACCGATGCCGGCCAGATGTGGCGCAGCGGCTACGACATGCCGCCGGAGCAGATCGGCCCGGAAACCGATCGCCTGTGGGAACAGGTCAAGCCGATGTACGAGCAGCTGCACTGCTACGCACGCGGCAAGCTGGACAAGACCTACGGCAAGGACAAGGCCGAAGTGGGCAACGGCCTGATCGCCGCGCACCTGCTGGGCAACATGTGGCAGCAGGACTGGTCGAACCTGTGGGACCAGCTGGAACCGTATCCGGGCGCTGGCAGCCTGGACATCACCGCAGCGCTGGAAAAGCAGTACCAGACCAACCTGAGCGCGGCGCTGGCCAAGGCCGGCAAGGACGCCAACGTGGCCGCCCAGTACAAGGCGCAGCGTGAGGCCGAACTGCGTACCGCCAAGCAGATGACCGAGCGCGCGCAGGACTTCTACGTGTCGCTTGGCATGCCGTCGCTGCCGCAGTCCTATTGGGAAAAGACCCAGTTCATCAAGCCTGACGACCGCGACGTGGTCTGCCACGCCAGCGCCTGGGACATGAACATGGAAGGCGACGTGCGCACCAAGATGTGCATCAAGCCGAACGAAGAGAACTTCACCACCATCTACCACGAGCTGGGCCACATCTATTACGACCTGGCCTACAACCCGCTGCCGCCGCTGTTCCAGGGCGGTGCCAACGATGGCTTCCATGAAGCAATCGGCGACACCATCGTGCTGGCGATGACGCCCAAGTACCTCAGCTCGATCGGCTTGGTCGATGCGCCGACCGAAAGCCGCGAGGCGGTCATCAACAACCAGATGCGCATGGCGCTGTCGGGCGTGTCGTTCCTGCCGTTCGGGCTGATGATCGACCGTTGGCGCTGGGGCGTGTTCGATGGCTCGATCACCGCCGACAACTACAACAAGGCGTGGTGGGACCTGAAGGCCAAGTACCAGGGCGTGGCGCCGGCCAGCACCCGTGGCGAAGAGTTCTTCGATCCGGGCGCGAAGTACCACGTGCCGGGCAACACCCCGTACACCCGCTACTTCCTGGCGCGCATCCTGCAGTTCCAGTTCTACAAGGGCCTGTGCGACGCGTCCGGCTACAAGGGCCCGCTGCATGAGTGCACCTTCTACGGCAACAAGGAAGCCGGCCAGAAGTACTGGGCGATGCTGAGCAAGGGTGCCAGCCAGCCGTGGCAGGCCACGCTGAAGGAACTGACCGGTGCCGACAAGCTCGATGCCGGCCCGATGATCGAGTACTTCACCCCGGTCAACGAGTGGCTGAAGCAGCAGAACGAAGGCCAGATGTGCGGCTGGCAGGCCAACGCGGCCCCGGCAGCAAAATGAGAAAAGGGGCGGGTCCGCGAGGATCCGCCCCTGATGTTTCCGGTAGCGCCGGGCCATGCCCGGCGGCTCTTCATCGCACCGCTGCGCTCGCCGGGCATGGCCCGGCGCTACCCACGGCGGATCAGCTGTTCTTCTTCGCCGCCATCGCCGCGGCCAGCTCGGCCTTGAATTCCTCGAAGGTCTGGCCTTTCTCCTGCGCTTCGGCCTGTGCAGCATCGCGCAGTGCATCGGAGTACATCAGGCGCACCGGCGTGCCATTGCGCTCGTGCAGCTCACCGGCCTGCATGATCAGCGCCAGCACCTGCGCAGCGCTCTCGCTGTGGCCCGCGATTCGGCCGTCCATGCCCAGCACCCATTCGCCGTCGCGGCGCACGACACCGGCCAGCAGGGTGCGCTGAGCATCGCGCAGTTCGGCATGCGGTTCCACCGGCGACGCCTGCGCGGCGGCCTTGTTGGCGGCCTGCTTTTCCTGGCGACGGCGCTGGTCGCGGCGGGTCTTGGAACTGGTGGACATGGTGCGGTACCGCTGCGAAGGGGGGCGCAAGGATAGCGCACCCCGCCCGCAGCGCTGCTTCACGCGTGCTCGATCCAGTCAGGTCAGTCCAGCACCTTGCCATGCCGCCAGTAGCCCATGAAGGTGATCGCGCGGCGGTCCAGCCCGCAATCGCGCACCAGGTGGCGGCGGATCGCCATCACCGCCCCCGCCTCACCCGCCACCCAGGCATACAGCGGACCGGCCACGCGGGTATCAGCTTGCTCCCAGAGGATCTGCGTATCGACGTCGATCTCCTCCAGCGCATCGCCGGCAGCCACGCTCGAGGTCGCTGCCAACCGCGCCTGGACCGCCTGCAGCAACGGCTGTCCGTAGGCGGCCTGCCCGCGCGGCAGCCAGACCAGCTCGGCGCTGGAGGGCGCCTTCAGGTGCACCGCATCACCGGCCTGCGCCACCTCCAGCAGCGCCAGCGTGCGCGGTGGGTCGACCATGGCCGCCAGTTCCTCAAGAATTCCGGCCACCGCCGGCAGCGCGGTTTCATCCGCCACCAGCAGCACCTGGCCGACTCCCGCCGGCGGTTTCCATTCCCAGCCTTCGCTGCTGTCGGCACAGTCGGCATCGGGGGCCAGCAGCACTACGCGGTCGCCCGGTCGCGCGTGGATGGCCCAGCGCGAGGCCGGCCCGGTCTCGCCATGAAGCACGAAATCAACGTCGACCTCGCCCTGCTCGGCGCGCAGGTGGCGGATGGTGTAGGTGCGCATGGGCGGGCGCTGGTCGTCCGGCAGCGCCCGGTAGCGCGGATACCAGTCCTCGCCGCTGGGCACCTGCGGCACGTCCTGGCCGGGCAAGGGGAAGAACACCTTGATGCGCTGGTCCGGGCCTTCGGTCTTCATCCGCGCCACGTCGGCACCAGTGAACACCATGCGGTCCAGGGAAGGGGAAAGAACGCGGCGCTCCTTCAGCGCCACCTCGAACAGGCGATAGGTCTGCTGCGCAGCCATGGGGGAACCTCATGCAACGACATCGGATCGGCTGGCTGTCGTGCATCCACGCACCGGCTGGCTGGAGTCCCCAGCCTAGTCCGGTCGTTGCTCGCCGCAAGCGTTACGGGCATCGCGGCCTGCCCTACCCCTGCGCGCTGCTCAATGGCCCGTGCAGGCTGCCTGCGCCGCGCGTTCACGCTGGTGTTCCCAGTACCAGAAAACGAATCCGGCGCCGAAGAACGCGGCCTGGCCCAGCGCCAGGTGCAGCGGGCTGGCACTGAGCAGCGGCGACACCACGCCGGCCACCACGGTGCTGATCATCAGCTGCACGAAGGCCTGCAGCGACGAGGCCAGGCCGCGCTGGTGCGGGTACATGTCCAGCACCGCCAAGGCCAGGATCGGGAAGATCAGGGCCATGCCCATGCCGCCCAGGAAGATCGGCAGCACCGCCCACGGCAGCACGAACTGCGGCGACAGCGCCACGTAGCCGACATTCAGCAGCGCCGACAGCGCGCACAGGCTGAAACCGATGGCGACCTGGCGTGTGGGCGTGGTGTGCCCGGCCATGCGCCCGGACAGGAACGAGCCGGTGGTCATGCCACCGATGGTGGGGATGAACAACCAGGCGAAACCGCCCTCGCCCAGGTGCAGGTGCTGCATCACGAACACCGGTGCCGAGGAGATGTACAGGAAGATGCCGCCGAAACCGATGCTGCCGGCCAGCGCCAGGCGCAGGAAGCGCGGGTTGAAGCCGATGCGCACGTAGTCACGCAGCAGCACGCGCGGCGACAGCGGCACCCGTGCCTCGACCGCATGGGTTTCCGGCAGGAAGCGCGCGGTGGCCGCCAACAGCACCAGCCCGAACACCACCAGGAACCAGAAGATCAGCGGCCAGCCGGCGCCACTGAGCAGGATCCAGCCACCGATGATCGGTGCGATGGCCGGAGCGATGCCGAACAGCATCGACACCTGGCTCATCAGCCGCTGGGCATCGTGGCCGTGGTACAGGTCGCGGATCACCGCGCGGCCGACGATCATGCCGACACCCGCCGACAGGCCCTGCAGCGCGCGGAACGCCAGCAGCGTGGACAGGTCGGTGGACAGCGCGCAGCCGACCGAGGCGCCGACGAACACCACCAGGCCGCCCAGGATCACCCGCTTGCGGCCCCAGGCATCGGACAGCGGGCCGTGCGCCAGACTCATCAGGCCATAGAACAGCAGGTACACGCTGATGGTCTGCTGCACCGCCACTTCGTCCACCGCCAGGCGCTGGGCCAGCTGCGGGAACGCCGGGAAGATGGTGTCGATCGAGAACGGGCCGAACATGGCCAGGCCGGCAAGCAGCAGGGCCATGCGGCGGGTGGAAGGGGCAACAGCGGCGGTCATGGAGGAAGCGTCCGGCAGGGCCATGCGGGGCACGCACGGCGGGCGCCGGTCCCGCAACAACGGGGACGGCGCCAGATGAATTCGGGTATCCGCCCATCATAGGTGGGGATTGCGCCTGATGCCATGCAGCACTGCACAAAACGCACGGCCGGGCCATCGGCCATTCAGGCGCGGCGGCACCGACCGGCGGCCGCTGGCCGGGCCCGCAACGGGCTATAATCGGCGGGCAACACGGTGGGAGAAGCGGAACACCGCTGCCGAAGGCGCAACGCCCGTAATCGCTCAGGCCCGATACCACCCGTAACACAACTCTGGAGAGACCGGTTCGATCCGGCGCCGAAGGGGCACGAAGCTGCGGTTTTCCGCGCTTTTAAACTCTCAGGCAAAAGGACAGAGGGGCGCCCCGCAGACCGCCGACCGGCGGCTTGTGCCCGTGCGTGTGCCCTTTCCTGACGGATCCTTCGCCATGTCCCAGAACACCCCTTCCCTGCGTGAGCTCGAGCACCACAACGCGTTCGTCGAGCGCCACATCGGCCCCAACGACGCCGAGATCGCGCAGATGCTCGATGTCGTCGGCCACGCGTCGCTGGATGGCATGACCGATGCCATCGTACCGGCCAAGATCAAGTCGCCGGCACCGCTGGCGCTGCCGGAGTCGATGACCGAAGTACAGGCACTGGCGAAGATCCGTGCGATCGCCGACAAGAACACCGTGCTGCGCAGCTTCATCGGCCAAGGCTACTACGGCACCCACACGCCGAACGTGATCCTGCGCAACATCCTGGAAAACCCGGCCTGGTACACCGCCTACACTCCGTACCAGGCGGAAATCTCGCAGGGCCGCATGGAAGCGCTGATCAACTTCCAGACCCTGTGCGCCGACCTGACCGGCATGGAAATCGCCAACGCCTCGCTGCTGGACGAAGCCACCGCCGCTGCTGAAGCGATGACCCTGGCCAAGCGTTCGGCCAAGTCCAAGTCGGACACCTTCTTCGTGCACGACGCCGTGCATCCGCAGACGCTGGAACTGCTGCGTACCCGCGCCGAGCCCATGGGCATCGTGCTGCGCGTCGGCACCCCGGCCGAAGCGCTGGAAGCGGAAGCCTTCGGCCTGCTGCTGCAGTATCCGGATACCTTCGGCCAGGTGGGCGACTACAAGGCGCTGGTCGATGCCGTGCACGCACGCGGCGGCTTGGTGGCCGTGGCCACCGACCTGCTGGCCCTGACCCTGCTGGCCGCCCCGGGCGAATGGGGCGCGGACATCGTGGTCGGCAACAGCCAGCGTTTCGGCGTGCCGTTCGGCTTCGGTGGCCCGCACGCCGCCTTCATGGCCTGCCGTGACGCCTACAAGCGCTCGATGCCGGGCCGCCTGATCGGTGTTTCGGTCGATGCCCAGGGCAACCCGGCCTACCGCCTGACCCTGCAGACCCGCGAGCAGCACATCCGCCGCGAGAAGGCGACTTCCAACATCTGTACCGCGCAGGTGCTGCTGGCGGTGATGGCCTCGATGTACGCCGTTTACCACGGCCCGGAAGGCCTGACCCGCATTGCCCGCCGCACCCATCGCCTGGCCTCGATCCTGGCCGCAGCGCTGCGCAATGCCGGCGTGCAGGTTGGTGGCGACTTCTTCGACACCCTGCATGTCACCGGCGTGCACGCCGATGAGATCCATGCCAAGGCCCGCGCCGCCGGCTACAACCTGCGCGCGATTGACAGCGACTCGGTCGGCATCAGCCTGGACGAGACCACCACCCGCGCCGACATCGTCGCCGTGGCTGCAGTGTTCGGTGCTTCGCTGGACGTCGACGCGCTGGATGCCAGCACCGCCGACGCGCTGCCGGCCGGCCTGCTGCGCCAGTCCGCGTTCCTGACCCATCCGGTGTTCAACACCCACCACAGCGAGCACGAACTGCTGCGCTACCTGCGTTCGCTGGCCGACAAGGACCTGGCGATGGACCGCACGATGATCCCGCTGGGCTCGTGCACCATGAAGCTCAACGCCACCGCCGAGATGATCCCGGTGACCTGGCCGGAGTTCTCGCAGATCCACCCGCTGGTGCCGGCCGACCAGGCGCTGGGCTACAAGGAACTGATCGACACGCTGGAAGCGATGCTGGTCGAATGCACCGGCTACGACGCGGTCAGCCTGCAGCCGAACTCCGGCGCGCAGGGCGAGTACGCCGGCCTGCTGGCGATCCGCGCCTACCACCGTTCGCGCGGCGAAGATCACCGTGACATCTGCCTGATCCCGGATTCGGCACACGGCACCAACCCGGCTTCGGCACAGATGTGCGGCATGAAGGTGGTGGTGACCAAGACCGATGCCAACGGCAACGTCGATGTCGAGGACATCCGCCTCAACGCCGAGAAGTACAGCGACCGCCTGGCCGCGATCATGATGACCTACCCGTCCACGCACGGCGTGTTCGAGGAAGAGGTGGTGGAGATCTGCGAGATCATCCACAAGCACGGCGGCCAGGTGTACACCGACGGTGCCAACATGAACGCCCTGGTCGGCGTGGCCAAGCCGGGCAAGTGGGGTTCGGACGTTTCGCACCTGAACCTGCACAAGACCTTCTGCATCCCGCACGGCGGTGGCGGCCCGGGCGTTGGCCCGTGCGCGGTCAAGGAGCACCTGGCGCCGTTCCTGCCGGGCAAGCTGGGTGACAACGGCCCGGTCGGCATGGTCAGCGCGGCCAGCTTCGGCAGCGCCTCGATCCTGCCGATCAGCTGGATGTACATCGCGATGATGGGCCGCGAAGGCCTGCGCAAGGCCACCCAGGTCGCGCAGCTCAACGCCAACTACATCGCCAAGCGCCTGGCACCGCACTTCAAGACCCTGTACACCGGCCGCAACGGCCTGGTGGCGCATGAGTGCATCCTGGACGTGCGCCCGCTGGAGAAGACCAGCGGCATCGGCGCCGAGGACGTGGCCAAGCGCCTGATCGACTTCGGCTTCCATGCCCCGACCCTGAGCTTCCCGGTGGCTGGCACGCTGATGGTCGAGCCGACCGAGAGCGAATCGCTGCACGAGCTGGATCGCTTCATCGACGCGATGATCCAGATCCGCGAGGAGATCACCGCGATCGAAGACGGCCGCCTGGACCGCGAGGACAACCCGCTGAAGAACGCGCCGCACACCGCCACCGCGGTGACCGCCAGCGAGTGGACCCACGCCTACCCGCGTGAACTGGCTGCATTCCCGCTGGCCAGCCTGAAGCAGAGCAAGTACTGGCCGCCGGTGGCGCGCGTGGACAACGTGTACGGCGACAAGAACGTGATGTGCGCCTGCATTCCGGTCGATGCCTACAAGGATGATGAAGTCGAGGCTTGATTACTCGCTGCATCGGTAAAGAGAACGGCCCGCGCAAGCGGGCCGTTTTCATGAGGGTGTGTGGACCAAAGTCCACACCCACAAACATCCGATCACGGGTCCGGCATCTGCCCCAGGCTCAACTGCCACGACACGCCGAAGCGATCCTGCACCCAGCCGTAGCGGTTGCTGAAGTCATAGTCGCCCACCGGCATCAACCAGTGGCCGCCCTCGCCCAGCACACGCGCGGCGCGCTCGAACTGCTCGGCACCGGAACACTCGACGAACAGCGAGATCGACGGGCTGAAGGTGAAGTCGTGCACGTCCAGGCTGTCAAAGCACAGGTAGTGGGTGCCGCCCAGCAGGAAGATGGCCTGGCGGACCTGCCCGGGCACACCGGCACCGGCGCCCTCGGGGTGGCGCTGCAGGGCCAGCAGGCGGAAATCGGCGAAGGCTTCGGCGTACAGGGCCAGGGCGGCCTCAGCCTGGCCGGTGAACATCAGGAAAGGACGGCTGCGCAGCATGCGGTACTCCCGGTCGACGGGCCGCTGGCGGCCCACGCGATCAGGATGGCACGGCGGATGTATGCCTGCTGTAGAGCCGAGCCCATGCTCGGCTGGCGGCCGCGCGAACAGCAGCCGACCGTAGGGACGGCTCTACAGAATCACGCCTCGCGCATGCGCCGCGCGATGGCGCTGCCAGCGGCGATCGTGGCGGTCAGCGCCACCATCGACAGGAACTGCAGGCGGGTGTGCGCCTCGCTCAGCAGCAGGCCGAAGATCAGCGCCAGGATCGCCAGCGCGCAGCAGGTCAGCCACGGGAAACCGGCCATGCGGAACGGCAGGCGAGTGCCCAGGCGATCGGCGCGGCGGCGCAGCACCAGCTGCGAGACCAGCGACAGCGTCCACACCAGCAGGCAGGTGGAACCGACGATGTTCAGCAGTACCGGCAGCACCCGGTCCGGAAACAGCAGTTCCATCACCGTGGCGGCGAAGCCGAACAGCACGCTGGCCAGCACGGCGATCACCGGCACCTGGCGCGGATCGGTCCAGCCCAGCACGGCCGGCGCTTCACGGCGCTGCGCCAGCGAGTACATCATGCGCGAGGCGCCGTAGAGGTTGGCATTGAGCGCCGACAGCAGCGCGATCACCGCGATCAGGGTGATGGCAGTGCCGGCACCCGGAATACGGGCGATATCCAGCACGGCGGCGAACGGCGACTTCAGCGCCTCGCTGGTCCACGGCACCACAGCGATGATCACGCTCAGCGAGCCGATGTAGAACACCAGGATGCGCCACGCCACGGTGCGGATGGCACGGGCGATGCTGCGCTCCGGATCTTCGGTCTCCGCCGCCGCAACGGCCACGATCTCGGTACCACCGAAGGCGAACACCACCACCAGCAGCGCGGCACCGATACCGGCCAGACCCTTGGGTGCGAAGCCGCCATGTTCGGTGAAGTTGCTCAAGCCCGGCGAGGTCACCTGCGGCAGCCAGCCCATCAGCAGCGCCACGCCGATGGCGATGAACGCCAGGATCGCCGCGACCTTGAGGATGGCGAACCAGAACTCAAACTCGCCGAAGTTCTTCACCCCGAGCAGGTTGATCGCGGTGAAGAACAGCATGAAGGCCAGCGCTGCCATCGGTACCGGCACCGCAGGCCAGACCGTGGCCAGCAACCCGGCCGCGCCCACCGCCTCGGCGGCGATCACGATCACCAGCTGCACCCACCACAACCAGCCGACCGTGGCACCGGCGGTGGCGCCCATGGCGTCGGCCGCATACACCGAAAACGCGCCGCTGGTCGGTTTGGCCGCCGCCATCTCGCCAAGTGCGTTCATCACGATGATCACCAGCGCGCCTGCGACCAGATACGACACCAGCACTGCCGGACCGGCCGCCTGCACGCCCACGCCCGAACCGAGGAACAGGCCGGCGCCGATGGCGCTGCCCAGGCCCATCATGATCAGCTGGCGGGGCTTGAGCGAATGCCCGAGGCGGGACGGCGAAGCGGTCGGAATCGAGTTGGGCATCGGCGGGGCTGGCGGCGGGCTACAGGGGCGACACCTTACCCTGTCCCATGCCTGCGGGGATAGGCACAGCGCAGCAGGCGGCTCAGGCCAGCGCTGGCTCGCCGACACTGCCGCCGATGCGGGCGCGGTAGGCGCGCGGCGAGAAACCGGTTTCAGCCTTGAACTTGCGGGTAAAGGCGCTCTGGTCGCTGAAGCCGCAGGCCTGGCCGATGCAGGCAATGCTGTCGTCGCCGTGCAGCAGGTGCATGGCCATCTGGATGCGCAGCCGGGTCAGCACCTGCTGAGGGGTCATCTGGAACACCTTGCGGAAACTGCGCTCCAGCTTGGACAGCGAAAAGCCGGTGATGTCCAGCAGGGTCTGCATGCGCACGTTCTCGGCGTAGTGCGCGTTGAGGTGGGCCAGCGCCAGCCGCAGCTGCTCGTACTGGGTGCCGAGGCTGTCCTTCTGGCCGAGGTCGCGGGAAATGCCGATCAGGCCCTCGATGGCGCCATCGACCAGCAGCGGGCGCTTGCAGGTCAGGCACCAGCCCGGTTCGCGGTTGGCGAACAGGTGCAGCTCCATCAGGTTCTCGATCACCTCGCCGGACAGCACGCGGGCATCCTGGTCGACATAGTCCGCGCTGAGGCCGGTCGGGTAGATCTCGGCCGCCGTGCGCCCGATCACGTCCTTGCGCGCGCGCAGGCCCAGCCGTCGCAGCATGGTCTGGTTGACGTGGGTGTACCGCCCCTGGCGGTCCTTGATGAAGAACAGCACGTCCGGGATGGCGTCGAACAAGGCTTCGATGTCGGCGGGCTCGACTCGCATGCGGCAAGCATACCCGAGCCCGCTTTTGCCCGTACGTTCACCTTTGCCGGACCGGGGTTTAACGGGCTCGGTTCCAGTGTCGTGGTTCCCTTTGACGATCCGGAGCCACCCTCCATGGCCGCCAGCAAGCCGACCGGCAAGCGCGCAACCACCCCGCCCGAAAGCCACCCACGGGGCAATGGCGATGAGCTCCACCAGCAGGCCGGGGGCAGCCATCCGGTGATGACCACCGATCAGGGCATCCCGGTGGCAGACAACCAGAACTCCCTGCGACAGGGGCCTCGGGGGCCCACGCTGCTGGAGGACTTCATCCTGCGTGAAAAGATCACCCACTTCGATCACGAACGCATTCCCGAGCGCATCGTGCATGCACGTGGCAGCGCAGCACATGGCTACTTCGAGTTGACCCGGTCACTGGCCGCCCATACCCGCGCGCGCATCCTGACCGAGGTAGGGGTGAAGACACCCGTATTCACCCGCTTCTCGACCGTGGCCGGTGGCGCAGGCTCGGTGGATACCCCGCGCGACGTGCGCGGCTTCGCGGTCAAGTTCTATACCAGGGAGGGCAACTGGGACCTGGTCGGCAACAACATTCCGGTGTTCTTCATCCAGGACGCCATGAAATTCCCGGACCTGGTGCACGCAGTGAAGATGGAACCGGACCGTGCCTTCCCGCAGGCCGCCTCGGCCCACGACACCTTCTGGGACTTCATTTCGCTGATGCCCGAGTCGATGCACATGATCATGTGGGCAATGAGCGACCGTGCCATTCCGCGCTCGCTGCGCATGATCGAAGGCTTCGGCGTGCACAGTTTCCGCCTGCTGAACGAGGCGGGCGAGTCGACCTTCGTCAAGTTCCATTGGCGGCCAAAGCTGGGCGTCCAGTCAACGGTCTGGGACGAAGCGCTGAAGCTGCAGTCAGCCGACAATGACTTCCATCGCCGCGACCTGTTCGAGGCCATCCAGCGCGGCGACTTTCCCGAATGGGAGCTGGGAGTGCAGCTGTTTACGGAAGAAGAGGCCGACGCATTCCCGTTCGATCATCTGGACCCGACCAAGATCATTCCCGAATCGCTGGTGCCGTTGCAGGTCATCGGGCGCATGGTGCTGGACCGCTGGCCGGACAACTTCTTCGCCGAGACCGAGCAGGTGGCGTTCTGCCCGGCCAACGTGCCACCGGGCATCGACTTCAGCAACGACCCGCTGCTGCAGGGGCGCCTGTTCTCCTATCTGGACACCCAGCTGCTGCGCCTGGGTGGCCCGAACTTCCACCAGATCCCGGTGAATGCGCCCAAGTGCCCGTTTGCCAATCATCAGCGCGACGGCCACATGCAGATGCAGGTGCCCAAGGGCCGGGTGGCCTACGATCCCAGTTCGCTGCAGGAGGACACCCCGCGCGAGACGCCTGCCGGATTCCGCAGCCATGCCAGCGCCGACGATGGCCGCAAGGGCCGCACCCGCGCGGAGAGTTTCGCCGACCATTACAGCCAAGCCCGCATGTTCTTCCGCAGCCTGGAAAAGCCGGAGCAGGCGCACCTGGCATCGGCGCTGGTGTTCGAGTTGTCCAAGGTGGAAACGCTGAAGGTGCGGGAGCGTACCGTCAGCCACCTGCGCAACATCGACGAATCACTGGCGCAGCGCGTAGCTGATGGGCTCGCGTTGCCTGCACTGCCCGACCCCGCGCCGACCGCCACGCCGGTGCAGGACATGCCTGCCGCTCCCGAGGTGCGCGTGATCGGGCGCAACAAGCCCACCCTGCAAGGGCGCAGCATCGGCATCCTGTTTGATGAGGGCTCCGACGCGCGCGTGATGGCCAGCCTGAGCAAAGCGGCCCGGAAGGCGGGTGCAGACGTGAAGCTGGTCGCGCCCAAAGTAGGCGGCGCCACGCTGAGCGATGGGGCGATGCAGGCGGCGGATGGGCAACTGGCGGGCACGCCATCGGCTGTGTTCGATGCGGTGGCCGTGGTGCTCAGCCCGGAAGCCGCGAAGGCCTTGTCGAAAGAGAGTGCAGCCGTCGAATTCGTCAGCCAGGCGTGGGCGCACCTGAAGGCCATCGCCAGCGACGCAGGCGGCCAGACGCTGCTGAAGGCGGCGCGGGTCGGCAACGATGCCGGCATCGTCGAAGCGGAAGACGCCAAGGCCTTCCTGGCGGCGGCCGCCACCCGCCAATGGGCGCGTGAACCGAAGCTGCGCCTGCTGGCCTGACTACTACGACAGGAGATCCGTCATGCCCCGTGGTGACAAATCCGCATATACCGAGAAACAGAAGCGCCAGGCCGAGCACATCGAGGAAAGCGAACGTGATCGCGGCGCGAGTGAAGGCACCGCCGAGCGCATTGCCTGGGCCACCGTGAACAAGCAGGACGGTGGCGGCAAACGTAGCGGCAGTGCCCGCAAGGGCGCGAAGAAGGCGACCAGCAAGAAGGCTGCCAAGAAGGCGCCTGCCAGGAAGTCGGCCACAAAGAAGGCCACGACCAAGGCGACGGCAGCGAAGAAGGCACCTGCGAAGAAGGCGGTGGCGAAGAAGGCACCGGCTCGCAAGACCGCGACAAAGAAGGCCACAAAGAAGACGGCGAAGAAGGCTGCGGCCAGGAAGACGGGTACGGCCGCCTCGCGGAGCGCCGCCGCAAAGAAGGCAGCCAAGACGCGGGCCGCGAAGAAGACCGTGCGCAAGGCGGCGGCGAAGAAAGCTGCGCGTACGCGTACGCGTGCGCGCGCCTGAAGCGTCGGTCAGGGGGGGAGCGTCCTCATCCATGCGGCAACTTCGGCTGCGTCAGCACGGCCTTCAGCAGTAGACGGGCTCCTTCCAGCGAAATACGGCCGCTCAAGGCGGCCGTATTCCTGTCGCTGCACTGCCCGCTCAGGCTGCGCGACGGGGCACAGCAGAGACCGCCGCGCCTTCCACCTTGAATACCGCCACCGACGTGGTCAGCGCATGCGCCTGTTCTTCCAGCGCGCGGCTCGCCGCAGTGGCTTCTTCCACCAGGGCCGCGTTCTGCTGGGTCACCTGATCCATCTGCACCACCACCTGGTTGACCTGCTCGATGCCGGCGGCCTGTTCCTTGCTGGCCGCTGCGATGTCGCTCATCAGCTGGGTGGTGCGCGAGCTGGCCTGGGCCACGCGCGCGATCGCGGCCTCCGATTCAACGGTCACCGCCAGGCCACTCTTCACCTTGGCAGCGGCGTCTTCGATCAGCTCCTTGATTTCCTTGGCGGCGACACCGGCACGCTGCGCGAGCGTGCGCACTTCGCTGGCGACCACGGCAAAACCACGGCCCTGCTCGCCTGCGCGCGCAGCTTCCACTGCAGCATTCAACGCCAGGATGTTGGTCTGGAACGCGATGCCGTCGATCACCGTGGAGATCTCCGAGATGCGAGCCGACGACTGATCGATCTCGCCCATGACCGATGCCATCTGTGCCATCGCCTGCTCGGTCTCGCGCACCGCGGCACCGGCGGCATGCGCTTCGCTGTCGGCCTGACGTGCCAGCTCGGCGTTCTGGCGTACGGTGGAAGTCAGTTCCTCCATCGATGCGGCCGCTTCTTCCAGATTGGCGGCCTGCTGCTCGGTGCGGCGCGACAAGTCGTTGTTGCCGGCGGCCAGTTCCTGCGCCGCGTTGTTGATGCTGTCGGCAGCCACCTGGATGCCCCGCACGATGCCAGTCAGCTGCGCAGTGGTGGTGTTGGCGTCGTCGCGCATGCGGGCGAACACACCGTCGTACTCGCCATCCATGCGTGCGGTCAGGTCGCCGTGCGAGATCGCGCGCAGCACGTCGGAGACATCGGCAATGCTGGACTGCGAACTGGCCATCATGCCGTTGAGGTGCTCGACCATCGCCTTGAACTGGAACTGGAACGCAGTGGCATCGCCACGCATGCTGAAATCACCGGCACGCGCGGCGCGGGCCAGTTCATCGATCTGCGCGTTGATCGCCATCAGGCTCCGCTTCACCGCGGCCAGGGTGCGGGTCAGCGTGCCCTTCTCGCCCGGGTAGTCCGGCAGGTCGCGGCTGAGGTCACCGATGGCGTAACGCTGCATCACTTCAGCCATCAGCAGTTCCACCTGCACGTGCGATTCGACCAGGCTGTTGGTCGCCTGCACCATGCGGCCGAAATCGCCAGGGAACGCACTGGCGTCCATGCGATAGCGGATCGCGCCCGCCTCATGCTGTTCGGCCATCTGCAGCTGCGCGCCGATCGCCGCCTGCACGCTCTGCCGCACGCTGGCCATCGCCTCGCCAAGCTGGGTCAGCTCATCACGGCCACCCAGACGGAACTCCTGGTCCAGCTGGCCCTTGGACAGCCGTTCGGCCAGGTTCACCGCGCGGGCCAGCGGGCCGGTCAGGCTGCGGCCGATCATCACCGAGGCGCCGATGCCGACCAGCAGTGCGACGCCGCCCAGCACCAGCAGCTGCAGCAGGCTGCGCTCGCCCAGCCTGATCGCCTCGGCGGCTGCATCGCGGCTTTCCTTCTCTTCGAAGTCCACGCCGTCGGACAGCGCCTTGTTCCAGCCATTGGCCGCTTCCTGCACCGGGCCCAGGGTCAGCGCCACGGCGCCCGGGTAGTCGCCCTGCTCCATCAGTTCGCTGGTCTGCTTGTTGAGCGGGCGCGCGATGGCGCGCTTGGCCGCGATGGTTTCCGCGATGGCCTTGCCCTCCGCATCACCCGGCAGTGCCTGATAGGCGGTCCAGCTGGCCTCATAGCGCTTGACCAGATCGGCGATGCGCTGCTCGTCGCTGTCGCGCGCTTCGCCCTGGCGGATCAGCATTTCACGGCGCACCACCATCATCTGGTTGTTGGCATCGAGCATCTGCGACAGCAGGCGCACCTTGGCCACGCTGACGTCGACCACCTGCTGCATCGCGCGCTTCTGCACGACACTGGCGGTGGCGCCGGTGGCCACCACGGCGGCGACCAGCAGCAGCAACAGGCCAAAGCCCAGCCCAAGACGCCAGGCAACCCTGACATTCCTCAAGTAGTTCATCGGTACATCCAAAACGGGGGGATGCGCCCCTATCGGCCGTGCCACCGGCAATCTTGATCGGCAACACGCACGCGCGTCGGCAGCCGTTCACCTTGGTGAGGCCACGCGCCGCGCTTCTGCGGCAAGGTCCAACCGCCCGCCGGGACCGCACTGCTCATGCCGGCATCAGGTTGCTTTCACGGGGGCTGCGCAGCCTCTCCGGGCAGGGTGGAGCTGCCATCTGCCGGAGATCTCCATGCCCGTATGTCGCCCCGCCCTGCTCGCCCTGTCCTTGCTGATGTCCCCCGCCTTCGCGCAGGTGCCCCCGCCGGTCCAGCTGCCGGAGCCCATTGCCGAGAAGACCGGACCCGATACCGCGGCGCGCTCGCCGCTGCACGCCCAGGTGCTGCTGGATCGCGCCAATTTCTCCCCGGGCGAGATCGATGGTGAAGTCGGCAGCAACCAGCGTCTGGCCGTGGCCGGCTTCCAGGCGGCCCACGGCCTGACAGTGAGCGGAGAGCTGGACGATGCCACCTGGAAAGCACTGCAGGCCGATGCGACCACACCGCTTGCCAGTTACACGTTGACCGCCGAGGACGTGGCCGGCCCGTTCCAGCCGGTTCCGAAAGGGCCGGCCGCGCAGGCCAAGCTGAAGGCACTGGGCTACAGCAGCGTCGAGGAATCACTGGGCGAGCGTTTCCATGCTTCGCCGGCATTGCTGAAGGCGCTCAACCCCGGCGTCGATCTGGCCAAGGCCGGCAATCGCATCCAGGTGCCCAACATCGCACCGGGGGCGTTGCCGGAGGCGGCGAAGATCGTGGTCGACAAGTCCGATTCCACCCTGCAACTGCTGGATGTGCAGGGCAAGGTGATCGCGCAGGTGCCGGTGTCGTCCGGCAGCCAGCATGATCCGTTGCCGATCGGCGAATGGAAGATTCTCGGCGTGTATCGTGACCCGCCGTTCCACTACAACCCGAAACTGTTCTGGGATGCACGCAAGGGCGAGAAGAAGGTCACGCTGCCGCCCGGCCCGAACAACCCGGTCGGCAGGGTCTGGATCGATCTGTCCAAACCCCACTATGGCCTGCACGGAACGCCGGTGCCCGGCCATGTCGGCAAGACCGAATCGCATGGCTGCGTGCGCATGACCAACTGGGATGCGCTGCGCGTGGCCGATGCGGTGGATACCTCCGTCCCCGTGGTGATGCAGGAGTGAGCCGATGCGTCTTTCGCAGCTGATCGTGATCGGTGTAGTGCTGGGACTGGGGCTGGGCTGGTGGCTGCGCCGCGATGCCGCTGAAACTACGGCGGTGTCCACGCCTGCAACGCCGCTCACCGTGATGGCAACGCCGACGGCGGAAGCGGCTACACCACGCGCGTCGCTGCCGGCCAGCGTCGACGCAGCACCGGACGGTCTGCTGCTGCCGGTGCAAGGCGTACTTCCCTCGCAGTTGCGCGACACCTTCACCGATGCACGCAGCGAGGGCCGCGTGCACGATGCAATCGACATCATGGCCGATGCCGGGACGCCGGTACTCGCGGTGGCCGACGGCACGGTGGAGAAACTGTTCGACAGCAAGCGCGGTGGGCTGACCATCTACCAGTTCGAGCCCAGCGGACGCTGGTGCTACTACTACGCGCACCTGCAGCGCTATGCCGATGGCCTGAGCGAAAAGCAGGTGATCAAACGCGGGGATGTGATTGGTTATGTGGGCAGCACCGGTAATGCCAGCGCGCAGGCCCCGCACCTGCATTTCGAAGTACACGTACTGGGGCCGGAGAAGCAGTGGTGGAAGGGGGAATCGATCAACCCGTATCCGCTGCTGAAATCGGCTGCTTCGACGCCCGGCGCTGCCAGCGCCGCAAGGTGAACGTGAACACCGCCAAGGCAGCCCCCGGAATCAGCAGGAACAGCGCCGCCACCTTCCAGAAGAAGAACGGCCACAGCCAGACGTAGTCCAGGTCGGTCAGCTTCAGCAGGTCCAGTGGGGGCTGCAGCTCGATCACGGCCGCCCTGCCCGCCAGCGCCGGGTCCACCTCCAGTACGGTTACCCGCAGCCATGAGCGTCCGCGTGGCAATGCATCGCCGCGGCCATATCCAAAGTAGGACGCCATGAGCCCGCTGGACTCAACCGATGCCAGCCTGCGGTTGACACCCTGCCCGGCCACTCCCGAACGCTCTGCTGCGCGGAAGTCTCCATGATCGGTGGGAGTATCGATGCGCAGCAGCACTTCAGGGTCAGCCTCAATACCGTCTGCGGCATACAGCAGGCGCAGTCGCAGTTGGTCATCGATGAAGCGGTAGACCGTCACCTCAGCCGTCGCGCCGGGGCTCAGCAGCAGCGGCAGGGTCTGGGTGCGCGAGGCCAGATGGTTGGCGATGGCGCCGAGCGCCAGAACCGCGCAGGCGATGCCCCACAGGCTCCACAACACCCATAGGGTGATCCGCACCACGGTCTCGCCTTTCACGCTGACATCCTGGTCATCGCTTCGCTTCCTCGCCGGCACTGGCGACACAGTAACGAAAAAGCCCCGCGTTCGCGGGGCTTCTTCTTGCAGCGACGCCGGGTGTGGCCCAGCGCTACCGGTCACGTACTCAGGCGAACGGATCCTGCAGGACCATGGTGTGGTCGCGGTCCGGGCCAGTGGAGACGATGCTGATCGGGCAGCCGGCCAGCTCTTCCAGCGAACGCAGGTAGGCACGGGCGGCCGGCGGCAGGTCGTCCCAGTTGGTGATGCCGTGGGTGTTCTCGCTCCAACCCGGGAACTCCAGGTACACCGGGGTGCACTCTTCCCAGCCCTGCGCATCCAGCGGCGCGTACTCGGTGCGCTTGCCGTTGTATTCGTAGGCGATGCAGACCTTCAGCTTTTCCATGCCGTCCAGCACGTCCAGCTTGGTGATGCACAGGCCGCTGATGCCGTTGATGGCCACGGCGCGCTTCAGCGCGACGATGTCCATCCAGCCGCAACGACGCGGACGGCCGGTCGAGGCACCGTACTCGGCGCCGCGGTCACGGATGCCCTGGCCGACTTCGTCGTCCAGCTCGGTCGGGAACGGGCCACCACCGACACGGGTCGCGTAGGCCTTGGCGATGCCCAGCACGTAGTCGATCGAATCGGCGCCGACGCCGGAACCGGCCAGTGCACCGCCGACGGTGGTGTTGGAGCTGGTGACGTACGGGTAGGTGCCGTGGTCGATATCCAGCAGCGCACCCTGCGCACCTTCGAACAGCACGCGCTTACCCTGCTTGCGCAGGTCGTGCAGGATGCCGGCCACGTCGGACTTCATCGGCTGCACGTATTCGCCGAAGGCCAGCGCTTCGTCGAAGGTCTTCTGGAAATCGACCGCATCGGTGTTCAGATACTTGGTCAGCACGAAGTTGTGGTAATCCAGCGCAGTGCGCAGGAGTTCTTCCAGCTGCTTCGGGTAGTGCAGGTCGGCGATGCGGATGCCGCGGCGCGCCACCTTGTCTTCGTAGGCCGGGCCGATGCCACGGCCGGTGGTGCCGATCGCCTTGCCGCCGGCAGCGCGTTCGCGCGCCTGGTCCAGGGCGATGTGGTACGGCATGATCAGCGGCGCGGCCGGGGAGATCTTCAGGCGCGAACGCACTTCCACGCCGGAGGCTTCGAGCTCGGCGATTTCCTTCTGCAGCGCGGCCGGCGAGATCACCACGCCGTTGCCGATCAGGCACAGCGCGTCGTCACGCAGGATGCCCGACGGGATCAGGTGCAGGACGGTCTTCTTACCGTTGATGACCAGAGTGTGGCCGGCGTTGTGGCCGCCCTGGAAGCGCACGACGGCGCCGATTTCCTCAGTGAGCAGATCGACGATCTTGCCCTTGCCTTCATCGCCCCACTGGGCACCAAGCACTACGACAGACTGACCCATGACGGGCTCCTCATATGTTGCGGCCATCGGGGCCGCGGACGGGTAAACCGTGGCGGGGCTGGCCAGCACCTGGAGGGCGGCTCCAAACGGGGAGCAGCCGGCGATGGAAGGCCCAGACACGGAAAAAGCCGAACGGGGAGGCCCGTCCGGCTTTTGTGCATTATCCGGGTTTCCGGGGTCGGGTGCCACCTTTCCGACGGGCGGCTTTACCCACCGGTCAGGGGCCCGAAACGGGGTCAGATCCCTTTCCTCCGGAAAGGGATCTGACCCCTGCTAATGCCGCACCCACCACAGCAGGCTCAGGCCGGCCAGCAGCACCAGCCCGCCAAAGCTGCGCAGGGCCGGGCTGGGCAGGTCCAGCAGGCGCTCGGCCATGCGCTTCCAGGCGAACGGGGCGACGAACAGGAACAGGCCTTCCAGCACCGCCACCAGGCAGACGGCAGCGAACAGATCTTTCATGGGGGACTCCGGAAAAAGCACGGGGCCCGGCATTCAGCCGGGCCCCGTGGGGTAATGCCCTGCGACCTCAGCGGTCGTTCTTCAGGTACTGCAGGAACGGGTCGTTCTTGTCCAGCACGATCACGCCGTTGCCGTCGGTCATGGAGCCACGGTAGGCCTCCAGGCTGCGGTAGAACGCGTAGAACGAGGGATCGGCCGAGCCGGCCTTGCCGTAGATACGGGCGGCATCGGCATCGCCTTCACCACGCAGGCGCTGGGCATCACGCTCAGCCTCGGCGATCAGCACGGTGCTGTCACGGTCGGCCTGGGCGCGGATTGTCAGCGACTGCTCCTCGCCTTCGGCGCGCAGCTTGGCGGCTTCCTGCTTGCGCTGGGCGCGCATGCGCTCGTACACGTCGTTGATCACCTGGCTGTCGGTCGGCAGGTCCACCTGCTTGATGCGCAGGTCGATCATCTGCATGCCGAGGCCGGCCACCGCTTCGTTGATCCCCTTCAGCTGCTCGGCGATCAGCTCGCTGCGGTCGCCGGAAACCAGCTGCTGCAGCGTGCGCGAGTTGATCTGGTTGCGCAGCGAGTCGGTGATGATCGGTGCCAGGCGGGCATTGGCGATGCGCGGATCGCCGCCGGTGGCACGGAAGTAGTCGCCCACGTTGGAGATGTAGCCGATGGCGAAGAAGTCGACGCTGACGTCCTTCTGCTCGGCGGTGAAGTAGCGCGCCGGCGCGGTGTCGAGCACCTGGAAGCGGCGGTCGAAGACCTTCACCGTTTCCACCACCGGCACCTTGAAGTGCAGGCCCGGCTTGATGTCCGAACGCACCACCTTGCCCAGGTTCAGGACCATGGCGGTCTGGTCCTCACGGACCACGTACACCGAGCCGAGCAGGCCCAGCACCACCGCCACGATCACGGCGATCCAGATAGGACTCTTCATCGGCTGCCCTCCTCACGGCCGCTCGGTCGCCCGGTCGGGCGGCCCACCGGCCGGCCCGGATCACGGGAAGCTTCCGCCGCTGCACCCGGCAGCGACGGCATCACCACCTCCGGGTTCGTCACTCCCGGCGGAGCCGAGGTGGTGGGACGGGTATCGCCGGTCATCGGCACGTAGATCAGCTGGCGGCCATCACCACCGATCACCTTGCGGTTCTCGCTCAGCACCTGCTGCACGGTCTCCAGCCACAGGCGCTTGCGGGTCACTTCCGGGGCGTCCTTGTACTGGGCCTGCAACAGGCTGAAGCGCTGCGCGTCACCCTCGGCCTTGGACACCACGGCCTGCTTGTAGCCTTCGGCAGTGGTACGGGCACGCGAGGCCTGGCCTCGGGCTTCCGGCACGACCTTGGCGGCGTAGGCCTGGGCTTCGTTGATCAGGCGTTCCTTGACCTGCTGGGCGCCATTGACCTCGTCGAAGGCCGGCTTGACCTCTTCTGGCGGACGGGCGTCCTGCAGGGTCAGGCCGGTCACGGTCAGGCCGGTCTTGAACGCCTTCAGCAGCGCCTGCAGGCGCTCTTCGGCAGCCACGGCCAGCGGGCCACGGTTGTTCAGCACGGCGTTGAGATCAGCTCGGCCCACTTCTTCGCGCACCGCGCTCTGCGCCGACTGCTCCAGCACCTGGTTGGCATCGACCGTGCCGAACAGGTACTGCTGCGGGTCGTCGATGCGGTACTGGACGTTCAGCGAGACGTTGACGATGTTCTCGTCGCGGGTCAGCACCGGCACCTGGATCGAGAAGGTCTTGATCTCGGTGGCATTGACCTTGGTGACCGATTCGATCGGCCACGGCAGCTTGAAGTTCGGGCCGGGCTGCAGGATGCGCGAGAACTGGCCGAAGCGCAGCACCACGCCACGCTGCTGTTCGCCGATCAGCTGGAAGCTGGAGAACAGCACCAGCAACACCACGGCTGCCACCACCCAACGCACGATGCCACCGTCGAACAGGTCCTTCAGCGGCCCGGGCAGTCCGCCCCAGCCACCACCATTGCCACCGCCGCGCGACCCGAAGGGCCCGCGTCGATTGTCCTCGGGGCCTTGTCCGCCCTTGTTGCCGCCGGGTGTATTCCAGGCCATGCACGCTCCATCAAGATGTGGGCTGCGGCGCGGGCCCTTCCCGCACCGCCAGCCGTGAAACCATCACCGATCATACAAGATGGGGCGGATCGGCAGGATCGAAAGGGGGGCAACGGGGTAAGGTGGCGTTTTCCTCGAAGTCAGGCAACGCCGATGGCCCCCACCACCCCGTTCACCGCCTTCCGCATCGAAAACGACGACGCCGGCTACCGCAGCGGCCTTGCCCAGCTCCGGATCGACGACCTCAACCCCGGACAGGTGCTGATCCGCGCCCACTGGTCCTCGGTCAACTACAAGGATGCCCTTGCCGGTACCGGCAAGGGGAAAATCCTGCGCCGCTTCCCGCTCGTGGGCGGCATCGACGTGGCCGGTACCGTGGTCGCCAGCTCCGACCCGGACTGGCGTGAAGGCGATGCGGTGCTGGCCACCGGCTGCGGCCTCAGCGAGACCCGTGATGGCGGCTACAGCCAGTACGTGCGGCTGGAATCGCGCGCGGTGATCGCCCAGCCGGCCGGGCTGACCCCGCGCGAGGCGATGGTGCTGGGCACCGCCGGCTTCACTGCGGCGCTGGCCCTGCTGCGCATGCAGGACAACCGGCAGACCCCGGAACTCGGCCCGCTGGCAGTCACCGGTGCCAGCGGCGGCGTCGGTGCGCTGGCGCTGTCGATCTTCAGCCGTGCCGGCTACAGCGTGCACGCGGTCAGCGGCAAGCAGGACCAGGCCGATTTCCTGCGCAGCATCGGCGCCACCGAGGTACTGCCACGCGACGCGCTGGCCGATACCGGCCCGCTGCAGTCGGCGCGCTTCGGCGGTGGCCTCGACAATGCCGGAGGCGACATGCTGGCCAGCCTGCTGGCGCAGACCGTGCCCTACGGCAGCGTGGTCAGTGCCGGCCTGGCAGCCAGTCCGACGCTGGACATGACGGTGATGCCGTTCATCCTGCGCGGTGTCTCGCTGCTGGGCGTGTCCTCGGCCAATGCGCCACGCGGACTGCGTGAGGAAGTGTGGTCGCGGCTGGGTAGTGACTGGAAGCCGCAGCACGTGGACCGCATCTGCACCGCCGAAGTCGGCCTCGATGGCCTTCCTGCCGTATTCGAACGGATGCTGGCGGGCGGTTCGCTGGGTCGCACCGTGGTACGGATCGACTGAACGTCGCAGGCAGGCGACGGACGGCAGACGCGGCCCTCCCGCCGGTAATGGGCCCGCACTACACTGCGGGCATTACATGGGGAACAACATGGCACGCATTCTGATCGTCGACGACTCACCGTCGCAGCTGTTGGGGATACAGCGCATCGTCGAGAAGCTCGGGCACCAGATCCTGACCGCCACCGATGGCGCCGCCGGGGTCGAAACCGCCAAGGCCGAGCTGCCCGACCTGGTCCTGATGGACGTGGTGATGCCCAACCTCAACGGCTTCCAGGCCACCCGTACCCTCGCCCGCGACGAGGCGACCCGGCATATCCCGGTGATCCTGGTGACCACCAAGGACCAGGACACCGACCGCATGTGGGGCATGCGCCAGGGCGCCAAGGCCTACATCACCAAGCCGTTCTCGGAAGATGAACTGTCCGAGGTGCTGGAACGGGTGTTCGCCGGGCAGGGCTGACACACTGTTCTGGTGGGTGCCAACCTCGGTCGGCACGCTCTTGTTTGGTAGGTGCCAACCTTGGTTGGCACACTTCTGTAGAGTCGAGCCATGCTCGACTCAGCAAGAGCAGGCGAGCATGGCTCGACTCTAGATACCAAAGCCTCAGATTGACTCGCCGAACGCCTTGGCCAGGTTCCGGTAGGCCTTCTTCTGCGCCTCATCGGTCGCGGCCGGGGCCACGATCTCGATCTCGACGATCTGGTCGCCATCCGGATTGCCCGGCAGGCCACGGCCACGCAGGCGCAGCTTGCGCCCGGCATCGGAATCGGCCGGAATCTTCAGCTCCACCGCACCGCCCAGGGTCGGCACGCTGATGCTGGTCCCCAACGCGGCCTGCCACGGTGTGACCGGCAGCGTATAGAGGATGTTGCGGCCATCGACCTCGAACTGCGGGTGCGCGGCGTATTCCACTTCCAGCAGCAGGTTGCCGCCATGGTTGCCCTGCCCTGCCAGGCGGATCACCTGGCCCGGGCGGATGCCCTTGGGCACGCGCACGTCCAGCTGCTTGCCGTTGACGGTGATGCGCAGGCTGTCACCGTTGTAGGCCGCTTCCAGCGGTACCGACAGCTTGGCGCGGGTATCGCGATTGGGCGCATGGCCCTGGCTGCTGAAGCCCGGCCCCGGACCAGCGCCGCCACCGCCACGCTGGCGCGCGAACAGGCTTTCGAAGAAGTCGCTGAAGCCGCCGTTGGGGCCGCCGCCGCCGAACACTTCCTCGAAATTGAACCCCCCGGCGCCGCCGTAGTTCGGCGGCACGTTGAACTCCTCGCCCGGGCGATAGCCCTGCGCGCGCAGCTGGTCGTAGGCCGCCCGCTTTTCAGGGTCGCGCAGCGCCTCGTAGGCCTCGTTGACCGCCTTGAACTTGTCTTCGGCCCCGGCCTCCTTGCTGACGTCCGGGTGGTACTTGCGTGCCAGCCGGCGGTAGGCGGTCTTGATCTCCGCCTCGCCCGCGCTCGGTTCCACCCCCAGGGTGGCGTAGTAATCCTTGAATTCCATCCAGCTACCTCGATTCGCTTCGGCCGCGCCGGTGGCGCCGCCCCGGGTTCATTCTACGCGCCGGCGATGCTACGCCGGGCCTCGTGCGGCGCCGGTGAGGCCGACTGATCCTGCGCAATGCGGCTGCCATGCCCATGCCCCACGCTGTGGCTGGAAGCCCCTGCCGCAAAGCCCGAAGATGGGGCCTGCACGCAGGTTTTCCAATGTCTTGACGCCCCTGTCCCATCCGGCCCACTAGCCTGCCCCAGCAAGGAGTTCCCCATGACCATCCATGTCGGCGACCGCATTCCGGAAGTGACCCTCAAGCGCATCCGCGAGGGCATCGAAACACTCGATACGCATTCGCTGTTCGATGCGCGCAAGGTGGTGCTGTTCGCCGTGCCCGGCGCGTTCACCCCGACCTGCTCGGCGCGCCACCTGCCCGGCTACGTCGAGAAATTCCAGGACTTCCGCCAGCGCGGCATCGATGTCTACTGCATGGCCGTCAACGACCCGTTCGTGATGAAGGCCTGGGCTGCCGACCAGAGCGTGCCCGACGGCCTGCTGATGCTCTCCGACGGCAACGCCGAACTGACCCGCGCGCTCGGCCTTGAGCTCGACGCCAGCGCCTCGGGCATGGGCATCCGCTCGCGCCGCTTCGCGCTGTACGTGGTCGATGGCGTGGTGCGTGCGGCCTGGGTCGAACAGCCGGGCCAGTTCGAAGTCTCTTCAGCCGAGTACGTGCTGGAGCACCTGCCCACCTGATCTTCCACCGCAAGAGGAAACGGCCAGCCATGTCCAGCAAGCCAGCCAAAGCCACAAAGCCTGCCGCAAAGGTTCCCGGCATCAGCGACCGCAAGACCCTGCGCGAACGCGCCCGGCGCAACATCGAAGATGGTGCGATCACCGACAGCTACAATGCCGACCGCGAGGCAGTGATCAAGCTGCTCAACGACGCGTTGGCCACCGAGTACGTGTGCGTGCTGCGCTACTACAGGCACTTTTTCATGGCCAAGGGCATGCTGGCCGACGCGGTCAAGGCCGAGTTCCTGGAGCACGCACAGCAGGAGCAGGCACACGCCGGCAAGCTGGCCGAGCGCATCGTCCAGCTCGGCGGCGAGCCCGATTTCAACCCGGATACGCTGACCGCGCGCTCGCACGCCGAGTACAAGGAAGGCAGCGACCTCCGCGACATGGTGCGCGAGAACCTGGTGGCCGAACGCATTGCCATCGACAGCTACCGCGAGATGATCAACTTCATCGGCGACCGCGACACCACCACCAAACGCATCCTCGAAGAGATCCTGGCGCAGGAAGAAGAACACGCCGACGAATTCGCCGACCTGCTGGATGGCTGGATCGGGGAATAGCGGTTACGCCACACGCTCGCTGCCATCTGCCGCGTTGTAGAGCCGAGCCCATGCTCGGCTTACCGCTGCATGCACGTCGAAGGAGCAGCCGAGCATGGGCTCGGCTCTACAACAGCGTGGCAGTCATACGGGAAGTGCCAACCAAGGTTGGCACCTACCGGAGGACGTTGAACCGTACCTGGGTCCACGCGCCATCTGCCGCCAGAGCGGTCAGGGTGTGTGCTCCCGGATCGGCGAACTCGCGCTGCATCAACTGCGCGCCGTGGGTCTGCGCAATCCAGCGTCCATCCAGCAACCAGTCCACCGCCTGCTCGCTGCCCAGCGCGCGCAGCTGCAGGCGTACGCCATGTTCGGCGTTGGGTGCACGCGCAAGTGCTGCGCCATCATTGAGGCCATCGATGTGCAACGCGACACTGGCCTCACGCCCATCGTCGCGGCAGTCAGGCGATAGCGCTGGCAATTGCGAGGCCTCGCGCGTGGCCTTGGACAACCACGGCGACAACAGCGCCGGCCAGCGAGCGATCTCACGCGCGACTTCCTCATGCGGCAAACGGCAATCAGCGGAGACACGCAGACCGGTCCGCGCATCGGCCAGGTAACGCTGCCGCCCCGGCTGCCAGCGCCGCGCCTCGCGCTCGGGGAAGGTCGGTGGTGCTGCACCGTCCAGCAGGTAGGCCTGCATCCTGCGCTGGCAGAGCGCAGCTGGCAGTCCCTCGGCACGTTCGCCGGTCGGCCAGCAGATGTCTTCCTGGCTGACACTGGCCGGCATTGGCGCAGCAGCGGAATCGCCACGCTGGCGCGGCAGGCTGTCCACCACTTCGAACATCAGCGGCAGTGCGGTAACCGCACCATACTGGCCCGGCAACGGCGTGCCGTCTGGTCGCCCCACCCACACGCCCACTGTGTAGTGACGGGTACTGCCGATGGCCCACGCATCGCGGTACCCGTAACTGGTGCCGGTCTTCCACGCCACACGCGGGCGGCCACCGACATCGAACGTCCCGACGCCATAGCCCGGCCGCGGATTCGATTCCAGCATCTCGCGGACGATCCAGCTTGCGCCGGGCGAAGCGAGGCGCCGCTCGATCATTGGCTCATCGTCGGTGTAACGCACGCGCCCGGCGATGCCATTGCGGTTGAGCGCGGCGAACGCGCCGACCAGGTCTTCCAACCGCGCGCCGGTGCCGCCGAGGATCAGCGACAGATTAGGCGTGCTGCCCGGCGGGAAACGCAGCTGGATGCCGGAGTGCGACAGGCGAGCGGCGAAACGCGCAGCACCGACCCGTTGCAGCAGATCTACCGAGGGTACGTTGAGCGACAGGCGCAATGCACTGGAAGCGCCGATCGGTCCGTTGAAGGCCATGTCGAAGTTGCCGGGGCGGTAGCTGCCGAAACTCTGCGGCGCATCCACCAGCAGGCTTTCCGAATGGATCAGGCCGTCATCCAGTGCCATCGCATACAGGAACGGCTTGAGCGTGGACCCCGGCGAGCGCCAGGCCTGCACCATGTCCACGTGCCCCAGCCGCTGGCGGTCACCGAACGCCAGCGTGCCGACATAGGCACGTGCCTGCAGGGTCTGGTTGTCGACCACCAGCAGGGCGGCCGAGGTGCGTTCGGGCAGCGTCGAGAAGTAGCTGGCCACGCGCTCTTCCAGCGTGCGCTGCAGGCCGATATCAATGCTGCTCTGGATGCGCGCTTTGCCCGGCTGCGCTGAATGCAGCCGCTGCGCCAGCAGTGCCGCATGCAGCGGCGGCCGCAGCGAGCGCGCCACCACGTTCTCGATGCGCGCGTCCTCCACTTCCTCCGGCGTCCACGCACCCAGTTCGGCCATGCGTGACAGCACCTTGTCGCGCGCCTTCTGCGCCGCTTCCGGATGGCGGTCCGGGCGCAGCCGGCTTGGCGCCTGCGGCAGCACCGCCAGCAACGCGGCCTCGGCATGCGACAGCTGCGCCGCCGGCTTGCCTAGATAGGCCCAGCTGGCCGCTTCCACGCCCTCGATGGTGCCGCCGTAAGGCGCGCGCTCCAGATACAGGGCCAGGATCTGCTGCTTGCTCAGATGCACTTCCAGCTGCACCGCACGCAGCATCTGCTTGAGCTTTCCCCAGGGCGTGCGCGTATGCGGGTCGAGGATGCGGGCAACCTGCATGGTCAGGGTCGAGCCACCGGACACGATGCGGCCGCCGCGCAGCAACTGGCCGCTGGCACGCAGGATCGCCAGCGGGTTGATGCCCGGATGGCGCCAGAACCAGCGGTCTTCGTAGGTCAGCAACGCCTGCAGGTACAGCGGCGAGACGCTGTCGATCGAAGCCGGATAGCGCCACACGCCCTCGGCATCGGCAAAGGCACGCAGCGGCGTGCCGTCGGCGGCCACCACCAGGGTGCTGGTATCACGCTGCTTCGGCAGCGGCGGCGGGAAAGCGAAGTCCAGCACCAGCAGCAGCGCCAGCGAGGCGGCCGTGCCCCAGCGCAACCACGGCCACAGCGGCCGCAGCCGGCGGCGCAGGGCCGCCAGCCGGGTCTTCATTGCGTCATTCATTGCGAATTGCCATCAGGACGGGCCGCGCCGTCGCGGCCCGTCCGCGCGGTCACGGCTGTACCACCGTGATCGTGGTCGGGTTGCTGCGGCCGACGCCGCGCAGCTGCGGCCGGTACATGTCCTCCACCAGCGGCGGCGGCACCGAGTAGGTTCCCGGGGTCACCGCGCGTACCAGGTAGAACACGTTGGCCTTGCTGCCACGCGACAGCTTCAGCGCTGCCACGTACCGGTCGTCGCGGAACTCTTCGTGCTTGGTATCGGCCGCTTCACTGCGGTCGCTGATGGTGATGCCATCGACCACCACGTCGGCCCACTGCTTGGCATCACCGAGGTTGAAGTTCTCGATCTCCAGGCCGGCCGGCAGCAGGTCGGTCAGCAGTGCATCGGGCATCGTGGTGTCGGCAGTGACGGTTACGCGCACGATCAGCGCTTCACCTTCCTTCAGCGGGCGCGGCGTCCACCGCTTGCCATCGGTGCCGAAGTAGCTGCGTTCAACACCCAGCACGCTGTTGTCCGGTGCCGGCGCGCTGCGCGGGATGCCGGCCACGTCGATGCTGGCGAACATCGGCGGCTGGCCCTGCGGGGTGAAGCGCACGCCGCTGGCCAGTTCGCTGCCGGTGAAGTTGCGGCCGAACAGCTTGCGCTCACTGATCGCCTCGGTGCTGCCACCGATCACCAGCTCACCGGCCACCAGCGCCTTCTGGTTGGCGGCCAGGGCCTTGCCGAGGCGGGCGATCGCCACCTGCTCCTGGGTGCTCAGCCACATCCAGCCGGCATTGCGGCGGGCATCCAGGCCACGGCCGAGATCGACCGCACGTGCGTCCCAGGCGGGCTTGGCCAGCTTGTTCTCGTGCGTCAGCGCGATCATCAGTGCGTCATCGCGGATCGCGCTGCCGTAGTCGCCGAAGTACGACGGGCGCTCGCTGCTGGACTTGGCGAACGCCGCCGCCAGTGCCGCCTGGCCACGCTTGGCATCACCCTGCAGTGACAGCGCCACGCCCAGGTGGACCAGCGACAGGCCACCGACCGCCTTGCTGCGCTCGTTGTCGTACAGCGTGCGCAGGGTACCCAGCGGCGCCCGGTTGACCCGGGCCAGCACATAGCCCGAATACGCCTGGTTGGCGAACTTCAGCTTCTCGCGGTCATCCTGGCCGTAGAACTGATTGCCACCGGACAGCAGGTCCTCACTGAGGCGGTTGAGTGCCTTCTGCAGTACGTTGTCGGGCACCGCGAAGCCGGCGTCCTTGGCATCGAGCAGGAACTCGGTGATGTACGGGGTCAGCCACGGGTTCACGTAGCCGTCGTCACCCCACATCGAGAAGTTGCCGTTGGCCACCTGCATCGACGCCAGGCGACCGAACGCGCCTTCCATGCGCTCGCGGCGGGTCTTGGCATCCAACCCGTCAGCCCCGAGCATCGACGACGTCGCCTGGTCCAGGATCAGTGCGGCGTAGCCCTTGCTGGTGGTCTGCTCGGCGCAGCCGTATGGGTAGTTCAACGCGCCCTGCAGGGCACTGGCGAACGGGATTGGCGGCAGCGGGCTGACCAGCAGGCGCGCGTTCACCGACTCGGCCATCAGGCCGTCGGTCAGGCTGTTGTCGAGGCTGACCGCGGCCAGCGGATCCAGCGTGCGTACCTGCGAGCGCAGCACCTGCGGCCACGCCGCACGCACCGGCAGCTCGTAGCGGCGGTCGGCCTTGAATCCGTTGCCGTCCACCCGCACCCGCACCTTGGCTACGCTGTGGCCCTCACGCGCGGACAGCGGGAAACTCAGCGTGGTCTTGGCATCGGCATTCAACTGCACGCTGCGGCTGCCCTCACCCAGGTTCAACGGGCCCTCGCTTTCCACCTTCACGTTGAACTGCCCCGGCTTGCCGGTGAAGTTCTGCACGTCTAGGGTCACGGTGCTGCGGTCGCCCGGGGCCAGGACGCGCGGCATGCTGGCTTCGGCCAGGATCGGCGCGCGCACCACGGTCTCCACATCGCGCTTGCCGTACTGGTCATCGCTGTAGACCAGCGCCGATACGCGCAGGGTGCCGTTGAAGTCCGGCACCTTCAGGCGGATGCGGGCGATGCCCTTGGCATCCAGCTGCACCGGGCCGGAGAACAGGTCCACGGTCTGCACGCGTGCGGTCGGGCGCTTGGCCTGCGGCAGCGCCTGCAGCGCCATGTCGCCACCAAACTTCAGCTTGCCGCTGCCGCCATCGAAGCTCTCGATCACCCGGCTGTAGATGTCGTAGGCATCGATGCCGAGGCGACGCTGGGCGAAGAAGTGCGCGCCGGCGTCGGGCACCGGGAAACGGGTGATGTTGAGGATGCCCACGTCCACCGCCGAGACGGTGACGTGCGCCACCTTGCCGGCCAGCTGCGGTGCGCTGACCGTCACCGGCAGGTCCTGTTCCGGTCGCATCTGCTTGGGCGCTGCCAGGCCGACGGCCACGGTGCGGCCCTTGCGGTCCATCGGCACATGCACCACGCCCACCGCACGGGCCGGAGTGATCTTGCTCGGCGCACTGCCGCCACGGAACACCAGCGCGGTGATGTACACATCGTGGCGCTCCCAGTCGGCGGTGACCGGAATCTTGAAGGTCGACCCCGGCTTGGCGTCGATGCCCTGCACGTACAGCATGCGGTCGGTCTCGACCATCAGGATGCCCTTGCCGGCGTGCGGCGGGGTCACCGTCACCTCGAGCGTGTCGCCTGCCTTGTAGCCGGTCTTGTCCAGGCCCAGCTTGATCTTGTCAGGGCGCGCGTCCAGGCCGCGGTTGTCATCACCCCAGCTCCAGCCCGCACGGAACGGATAGCGGCTGGTCAGGCCGGTGGACGGATCGAACACGTCCACCCGGTACTCGCCCCACTCCACCGGGAAATCAAAGGCCACCGCGCTGCCGCCGGCATCGACGGTGCGCGTTTCCTTGTTCTCGAAACGGCGGGTGAAGTCGTAGTCCCAGCGGTTGTCGTTGAAGGTCCAGTGGTAGTCCCGCAGTTCGCGCACCAGGGTGATCTTCAGGCCCTTGGCCGGCTGCGGCTTGCCCGCTGCATCCACGCGCATCAGCTCGAAGCGCGCATTGCCGTTGGAATCGGCACCGTCTTCGGGATTGAACAGCGGGCGCACGCCAACCAGCGCATTGGCCGGCCACATCACCCGCTTCAAGGTGCGGGTGACGGTACGGCCGCCGGTCTCGTACAGGCTGCCGGACAGCACCACTGCAATCGGTGCCTTGGCCTTGGCCGCCTCCTCCGGCAATGCCACATCCTCGCGCAGCTGGCCGTTGGCCGGCAGCGTGGTGTCGATCACGTCCTTGGCTTCGCGCGGCAGCTGTAGGGTCGGGTCACCGAAGAAGTAGCCCGGCAGGCCCTCCACCGGCTGCTGCTCGGCCGCCACTGCCATGCGCGCGGTGAAGCGGTTGCCATCGGCCGGCGCACCATACAGGTAGGCACCATTGGCCTGCAGGCGCAGGTCCTCACCCGGCTTCAGCGTCTTCTGCACGCTGTCCAGATCCAGCTTCATGCGCTCGGGCAGGAACTCCTCGATGCGCAGGGTCATGCCCTGGATCGCTTCCTTGCTGGCCGGGTCGGTGCGGAACTCGATCTGCCAGCGCCCGGTCGGCGCCTCGGCGGGGATCACCTGCTCGAAATTGATGTAGCCCTGGTCACCCGGCTGCAGGCGGGTCTCGCGGAAAGTCTTGCCGTCGGGCTGCTTCAGGCGCAGGAACACCGGTTGCGCCTTGACCGGCTTGCCATCGTTGTCACGCAGCAGCGCGGACAGGCGCACGGTCTCGCCCGGGCGGTACAGGTCGCGGCCGGACCAGGCGTAGACGTCGAACCAGGCATTGTCACGGCCGGCCACGGCGAATTCGCTCAGGTCCAGCGCCGGCTGGTTGAACGGCAGGAAGCTGGTGTCCTTGCCAGTGCTGGCGACCAGCACGTGGGTGGCATCCAGCGTGTAGTTCAGCAGCGCATTGCCGTTGCCGTCGGTGCTGCCCTTCAGCACCACCTCGCCCTTGGCATCGAGAACCCGCAGGTCGATGCCCTTCAGCGGTGCGCCGTCCTTGAGGCCGGCGGTGTGCACGAACAGCTTGTCCTTGTAGGCGCGGGTATGCAGGCCGATGTCGCTGACCGAGAAGAACGCGGTATCGAACTCGCCCTCGTAGTCACCGGTGCGCTTGAGCAGGGCGAAGTACAGGCCCGGCTCCTGCAGTTCCTTGATGTCCTGGGTCGGCAGGTAGGTCAGCACCCGCTCGTTCTGCTTGCCACCCAGGATGAAGCGGTTGACGTAGACCGGCTCGGCCAGCTTGTTGATCGGGGTGCGCTCGTAGTCGCTGCTCAGCTCCCAGCTGCCGCGGCGGCCACCGCGCTGGTACTGGCTGAAGAAGGTTGGCAGGTCCTTCTCGCGCACGCGCAGGAACTCGACGTCGACCTCCGGCACGTTCACCGACACCACCGGCAGGCCACGGCTGTCCTTGGCCGGCAGCACGCTGCCCTGCGAAGCGAAGCCGACCACCGGCTTCAGCTCGCCGCTGAACACCTTCTGCTTCAGTTCCTTGCCCAGGCGGCTGCCATCGGCGGCCAGCAGGTCCGGCGAAACCACCAGGCTGAACTCCTTGCCGGCCTCGACGAACGGGTAACGCAGGGTCAGGCCGTCATCGGACAGCGTCCAGCTGCTGTCGTCGGTGCCGACCTTTTCCTCGAAGCGCACCAGTTTGTCGAAATCCTGGGTGCCGACGAGCGGGCGCGAGAACTCCAGCGCCAGCGACAAGCCGTCATTCTTCTGGTCCGGGTAGGCACGCAGCAGGGTGAACTCCTTCACCTGCTCGGCCTTGGTGGTGATGGCTTCACCGCTGGCCTTGGGCAGCTGCCCGCTGTCGTTGCGGCAGCCGGCCAGACCCAGCAACAGGCCTCCTGCCAGTACCGCCGCCGCCCATCCCCACCGCTTCCGCCGTGCCGGACCGCTCATGTCGTCACTCCTTGATCGAGGTGGCCATTATAGGCAGGCCGCGTCAAGGTGTTGACGCCCCGGCGGTCGGAAACCCGGTCCCGCCCGGGACCCGGTAGCCGTCAACCTTGGTTGGCGCACCCCATGCCAACCAAGGTTGGCATCTACCAGAGCGGCCTCACCCCGGCAGGTACAGGTCCACGTAGTCGGTCACCGGCATCGCCGCCAGCGTCACCGGGTCCAGTGAAGCGGCCCAGATGCGCTGCTGCTGGGCGGTCGGGAAGCGATGGGCCAGGTGCCGGCGGAACTTGTCCATCAGCAGCGGAATGCCTTCCTCGCGGCGCCGGGCGTGGCCGAGCGGGTATTCCACCAGTACCTCGGGCAGCTCGCTGCCGTCGGTAAAGCGCACGCTCAGGCCGTTGGCGATGCTGCGCTTGTCCGGATCCAGATAATCCGCGCTCAACTGCGGGTCTTCATGGCAGGCCATCTTCGCGCGCAGCGCATCAATGCGCGGATCGGCGGCAACGTCGTCCTCGTAATCCTCGGCCACCAACCGCCCGTGCAGCAACGCGATGGCGACCATGTACTGCACGCAGTGATCGCGGTCGGCCGGGTTATGCAACGGCCCCTGCTTGTCGATGATACGGATGCAGGCTTCCTGGGTGCGGATGGCGATGTGCGCGATGTCCTCGACCCGCCGTTCCATCGCGCGCAGCTGCTGGTGCAGCGTGACCGCCGCCTCCACTGCAGTCTGGCCGTGGAACTCGGCCGGGTAGCTGATCTTGAACAGCACGTTCTCCATCACATAGCTGCCCAGCGGTCGCCCCAGTGTCAGTGCCTGACCGTGCATGGATACGGCCTCGAAACCCCATGTCGGTGCACTCAATACGCTGGGATAGCCCATCTCGCCGCTGGCTGCCATCAGCGCCAGACGCACGCCACGACTGGTCGCATCGCCAGCGGCCCAGCTCTTGCGCGAGCCGGTATTGGGCGCGTGACGGTAGGTTCGCAGCGCCTGGCCATCTATCCAGGCCAGCGACACTGCATTGAGCATGCGTTCGCGATCCAGCCCGAGCAGCTGCGAGACCACCGCGGTGGTGGCCACCTTGACCAGCACCACATGGTCCAGCCCGACGCGGTTGAAGGAATTCTGCAGCGCCAGCACGCCCTGGATCTCGTGCGCCTTGATCATCGCAAGCAGCACGTCGTGCACGGTCGGCGGCGGACGACGCAGGGCCTGCGCGTTGCGCCCCAGCCAGTCAAGGACGGCAAGGATGCCGCCCAGGTTGTCCGATGGATGGCCCCATTCGGCGGCCAGCCAAGTGTCGTTGAAATCGAGCCAGCGCACCATTGCGCCGATGTTGAAGGCGGCCTGCACCGGGTCCAGCACGTAGTGCGTGCCCGGTACGCGCGCGCCGTCGACCACGCTGATGCCCGGCACCAGTGGACCGAGCAGTTTGCTGCAGGCCGGGAAGGACAGCGCTTCCAGGCCGCAGCCCAGCGTATCAAGCAGGCAGTGATGCGCGGTCTGGAACGCCAGCGGTGAGTCGATGCGGGCATCGCGCACATAATCGACGATATCCACCAGCAGTGCATCCCACGCTGCACGCTCGTTGGATGGGGTGTGGTTGTCGGACATCGTCGATCTCCTCGTTGCGGTGCACGGTTGCCCGTGCACCATGCCAACCAAGGCTGGCATCTACCAGAGCACTATTCGGCCGGCACCCGCACCTTGCCGTCCATCAGCACACGGGCGCTGCGGCTCATGATGGCCTTGGTCACTGTCCACTGGCCGTCAACGAGACCAGCCTGCGCACCCACGCGCAACGTGCCCGAGGGATGGCCGAAGGTCACCGCCTCACGTTCGCCGCCACCGGCGGCGCGATTGACCAGGGTGCCCGGAATCGCCGCCGCGGTACCGATCGCCACGGCGGCAGTGCCCATCATCGCGTGGTGCAGCTTGCCCATCGACAACGCACGCGCGTGCAGGTCGATGGCCGAGGCCGGGATGGCCTTGCCGCTGGACGACACATAGTCCTGCGCCGGTGCCACGAAGGCCACCTTCGGCGTGTGCTGGCGCGTGGCCGCATCTTCCAGGTTCTTGATCAGCCCCATGCGCAAGGCGCCGTAGGCGCGGATCTTCTCGAAGCGCTCCAGCGCCCCCTTGTCCTCGTTGATCGCAGGCTGCAGTTCGGTGCCGGTGTAGCCCAGGTCGGCCGCATTGAGGAAGATGGTCGGAATGCCGGCGGTGATCATGGTCACCTCGAAACTACCCACGCCCGGCACGTCCAGGGTGTCGACCAGGTTGCCGGTCGGGAACATCGCGCCCGCATCGCCGTCATCGGACGGATCGATGAACTCCAGCTGGATCTCGGCGGCCGGGAAGGTCACGCCATCCAGTTCGAAATCGCCGATTTCCTGCACTTCGCCATCGCGCATCGGCACGTGGGCGATGATGGTCTTGCCGATGTTGGCCTGCCAGATGCGCACGGTGCACAGGCCATCGCGCGGCACGCGGGCGGGATCGATCAGCCCGTTGGCGATCGCGAATGGGCCGACCGCAGTGCTGAGGTTGCCGCAATTGCCGCTCCAGTCGACGAAGGCGGTGTCGATCGAGACCTGGCCGTACAGATAGTCCACGTCGTGGTCTGGCACCGAGGCGGTGGAGATGATCACGCACTTGCTGGTGCTGGAGGTGGCGCCGCCCATGCCATCGGTCTGCTTGCCATAAGGATCGGGCGAGCCGATCACGCGCATCAGCAGTGCATCGCGTGCGGCGCCCGGCGCCTGCGCGGCCTCGGGCAGGTCCTGCAGGCGGAAGAACACGCCCTTGCTGGTGCCGCCGCGCATGTAGGTGGCGGGAATACGGAGTTGCGGGAGGAAGGTCATCGTCGGATCCACGCGTTTGGATTTCAGGAAATGTCTTGCATCAGTGCGTCAAGACCACGATCAACGCACCACACACGCATGATGTCCACGCGGTCCGGTAGATCGAGGTAATAGACGAGGTACCGTTCGAAGCCCGGAACCAGCATGAACCGCAACGGCACCGGCAGCTGTGCTGCGAGGTCGGCGTGCCGGGTGGAACCCGAGCCTGGAAATACCGCGATGCGTTGAAGCGTGGCCTCCAACTCGGCGAGAAAGCGCCGACCCAGTATCAGCCCACCCTGCCGTGCGAACCACAGCGCGGCATCGGCTGCGTCGGCTTCGGCCCTGGGTCGCCATTCAATCGCCTTCACGCTCCATCCTTTCGGTCAGTTCACGACGCATGCGCTCGAATGTGTCGGCCGTCACCGGGACGCCAGGCCCAGAAGCCAGCCCCTCGGCAATCAGCTGCTTGAGCAGTTCTTCGGCCTTGCTGCGCTGGCGCTGGCGGATCAGGTCACGCACGTAGTCCGACGTACTGGAATAGCCGCCTTCACGCACTTCCTCGTCCACGAACTGCTTGAGCGGGTCGGTCAGCGAAATGTTCATGGTGGCCATGAGACTCTCCATTGGCAGTTTTTGCCAAGTCAGTGTGCGCCCTGCCCAGGTGTCGGACAAGCCCGCCCCCGGCCTCCGGGGGCAGGCATTCAGGCCGGTATCACGCCACCTTGGCGCCTTCCAGGAAATCCTGGGCAAAGCGCTGCAGCACGCCGCCGGCTTCGTAGATCGCCACTTCCTCGTCACTGTCCAGGCGGCAGGTGACCGGCACGATCAGGTCCTGGCCGTCGCGGCGGTGGATGACCAGGGTCAGGTCGGCGCGCGGGGTGCGCTCGCCCACCACGTCGAAGGTCTCGGTGCCATCGATGCCCAGGGTCAGGCGGGTGGTGCCCGGCTTGAACTCCAGCGGCAGCACGCCCATGCCGATCAGGTTGGTACGGTGGATGCGTTCGAAGCCCTCGGCCACGATCGCTTCCACGCCGGCCAGGCGAACGCCCTTGGCGGCCCAGTCGCGCGAGCTGCCCTGGCCGTAGTCGGCACCGGCAATGATGATGAGCGGCTGCTTGCGCTCCATGTAGGTCTCGATCGCTTCCCACATGCGCATCACCTTGCCTTCCGGCTCCACGCGCGCCAGCGAACCCTGCTTCACGCTGCCATCGTCGTTGCGCACCATCTCGTTGAACAGCTTCGGATTGGCGAAGGTGGCGCGCTGCGCAGTCAGGTGATCACCGCGATGCGTGGCATAGGAATTGAAGTCCTCTTCCGGCAGGCCCATCTTCGCCAGGTACTCGCCGGCGGCGCTGGAGGCCAGGATCGCGTTGGACGGCGACAGGTGGTCAGTGGTGATGTTGTCCGGCAGCACCGCCAGCGCGCGCATGCCGGCCAGCGTGCGCTCACCGGCCAGTGCGCCCTCCCAGTACGGCGGACGGCGGATGTAGGTGCTCTGCGGGCGCCAGTCGTACAGCGGGCTGACCGCGGCACCGTTCTCCACGCGCACGTTGAACATCGGGTTGTAGACCTTGCGGAACTGCTCGGGCTTCACCGAGGCCTTCACCACCGCGTCGATCTCGGCATCGCTCGGCCAGATGTCCTTCAGGCGCACCTCGTTGCCATCGGCGTCCACGCCCAGCACGTCCTTCTCGATATCAAAGCGGACGGTGCCGGCGATGGCATAGGCGATCACCAGCGGCGGCGACGCCAGGAAAGCCTGCTTCGCATACGGGTGGATGCGGCCATCGAAGTTGCGGTTGCCCGACAGCACGGCCGTGGCGTACAGGTCCCGGTCGATGATCTCCTGCTGGATGGCCGGATCGAGCGCGCCGCTCATGCCGTTGCAGGTGGTGCAGGCGAAGGCGACGATGCCGAAGCCCAGCTTTTCCAGGTCCGGCAGCAGGCCGGCCTCTTCCAGGTACAGCTGCACCGCCTTCGAGCCGGGCGCCAACGAGGACTTCACCCACGGCTTGCGCAGCAGGCCACGTTCATTGGCCTTGCGCGCCAGCAGTGCGGCGGCGATCACGTTGCGCGGGTTGGAGGTGTTGGTGCAGCTGGTGATGGCGGCGATGATCACCGCGCCATCCGGCATCAGGCCCTGCGCCTGCTCGGCCTTGCCCGCTGCCAGCTTGGCCTCGTCGGCGATGCCGCGCTCGGCCAGCTCTGAAGTGGCGACGCGCTTGTGCGGGTTGGACGGGCCCGCCATGTTGCGCACCACGCTGGACAGGTCGAAGCGCAGCACGCGCTCGTACTGCGCGGTGGCCAGGTCGTCGGCCCACAGGCCTGTGGTGCGTGCATAGTTTTCCACCAGCGCCACCTGCGATTCCTCGCGACCGGTCAGGCGCAGGTAATCGGTGGTCTGTGCGTCGATGTAGAACATCGCGGCGGTGGCACCGTATTCGGGGCACATGTTGGAGATGGTGGCGCGGTCACCGATGGTCAGTGCCGCAGCACCCTCGCCGAAGAATTCAAGCCAGGCTCCGACCACGCGCTCCTTGCGCAGGAACTCGGTCAGGGCCAGCACCACGTCGGTGGCGGTGATGCCCGGCTGCGGGCGGCCACTCAGTTCGACACCGACGGTGTCGGGCAGGCGCATCCACGACGCGCGGCCCAGCATCACGTTCTCTGCTTCCAGGCCGCCAACACCAATTGCGATCACGCCCAGTGCATCCACGTGCGGGGTGTGACTGTCGGTGCCCACGCAGGTATCCGGGAAGGCCACGCCGTCCTGCACGTAGACCACCGGCGACATCTTCTCCAGGTTGATCTGGTGCATGATGCCGTTGCCCGGCGGAATCACGTCCACGTTCTCGAAGGCCAGTTTGGTCCAGTCGATGAAGTGGAAACGGTCTTCATTGCGACGATCTTCGATCGCGCGGTTCTTCTCGAACGCCTGCGGATCGAAACCGCCACACTCCACCGCCAGCGAGTGATCGACGATCAGCTGCACCGGCACCACCGGATTGACCTTGGCCGGGTCGCCGCCCTTGTCGGCGATCGCATCGCGCAACCCGGCCAGATCGACCAGTGCGGTCTGGCCGAGGATGTCGTGGCACACCACGCGCGCCGGGAACCACGGGAAATCGAGGTCGCGACGGCGCTCGATCAGCTGCTTCAGCGAATCGCTGAGCGTGGCCGGATCGCAGCGGCGCACCAGGTTCTCGGCCAGCACGCGCGAGGTGTACGGCAGGGTGGCGTAGGCGCCGGGCTGGATCGCATCGACAGCGGCACGCGCGTCGAAATAGTCCAGCGCGCTGCCGGGGAGGTTCTTGCGGTAATCGGTATTCATGGGCTGGCGGAGTGCTTGAGGCGGGCCGGGTGCCGGCGGTGCGGCGGCGAAAGCATCCGGCCGGCACGCGGCCGGCCGGATGGGTACAGCAGGTGGATCAGACGCGCTTGTCGATGGCGACGAAGTCGCGGTCTTCCGGACCGATGTAGTTGGCGCTCGGGCGGATGATCTTGCCGTCGATGCGCTGCTCGACGATGTGCGCGCTCCAGCCGGCGGTGCGGGCGATCACGAACAGCGGGGTGAACATCGCGGTCGGCACGCCCATCATGTGGTAGCTGACGGCGCTGAACCAGTCCAGGTTCGGGAACATCTTCTTGATGTCCCACATCACCGATTCCAGGCGCTCGGCGATGTCGTACATCTTCATGCTGGACTGTTCTTCGGACAGCTCGCGGGCCACGTCCTTGATCACCTTGTTGCGCGGATCGGAGACGGTGTAGACCGGGTGGCCGAAACCGATCACCACTTCCTTGCGCTCGACGCGGGCCTTGATGTCTTCCTCGGCCTCATCGGGGGTGTCGTAGCGCTTCTGCACTTCGAACGCCACTTCGTTGGCGCCACCGTGCTTCGGACCGCGCAGGGCACCAATGCCACCACAGATCGCGCTGTACATGTCACTGCCGGTACCGGCGATGACACGGCAGGTGAAGGTCGAGGCGTTGAACTCGTGTTCCGCATACAGGATCAGCGAGGTGTGCATCGCCTTCACCCACGACTCCTGCGGCTTCTCGCCGTGCAGCAGGTGCAGGAAGTGGCCACCGATCGAGTCGTCATCGGTTTCCACATCGATGGCGCGGCCGTTATGGCTCCAGTGGTACCAGTACAGCAGCATCGAACCGAGGCAGGCCATCAGCTTGTCGGCGATGTCGCGCGCGCCGGGGTGGTTGTGATCGTCCTTCTCCGGCGCCACGCAGCCAAGCACGGACACGCCGGTGCGCATCACGTCCATCGGGTGCGCCGACGGCGGCAGCTCTTCCAGCGCGGCCTTCACCGCGGCCGGAATGCCACGCAGCGACTTCAGCTTGGCCTTGTAGGAAACCAGCTCGGCGCGGGTCGGCAGCTTGCCGTGCACCAGCAGGTAGGCGATTTCCTCGAACTCGCTGGTGTTGGCCAGGTCCAGGATGTCGTAGCCACGGTAGTGCAGGTCGTTGCCACTGCGGCCCACGCTGCACAGCGCGGTGTTGCCGGCAGCGGTGCCGGACAGGGCGACGGACTTCTTCGGCTTGAAGGTCGGGGTTGCGGTCGTATCGTTCATGTTTCCCTCCGAAAACTTGATGGTGCAGGGTACTGCTTATTTCTTGGCGGCGAACAGTGCATCGAGCTGCTGCTCGAACGCGTGGTAGCCGATGCGGTCGTAGAGTTCTTCGCGGGTCTGCATGGTCTCCACCACGTTGCGCTGGTGGCCATCGCGGCGCACCGCCTGGTAGACGTTCTCGGCGGCCTTGTTGGCGGCGCGGAAGGCAGACAGCGGGAACAGCTGGATGGCAACACCGGCCGAAGCCAGTTCATCGCGGCTGAACAGCGGGGTGGCGCCGAACTCGGTGATGTTGGCCAGCACCGGCACCTTCACCGCGTCGACGAAGCGGCGGTAGGTGTCCAGGTCGTAGGCGGCCTCGGCAAAGATGCCATCGGCACCGGCCTCGACGCAGGCGATGGCGCGCTCGATGGCCTTGTCCACGCCGTCCACCTGGATGGCGTCGGTGCGCGCGATCAGGAAGAACTCCGGATCGGTCTTGGCATCGGCAGCCGCCTTCACGCGGTCGACCATTTCACCCTGCGAGACGATCTCCTTGCCCGGGCGGTGACCGCAGCGCTTGGCGCCGACCTGGTCTTCGATGTGGCAGGCGGCCGCGCCGGCCTTGATCAGCGACTTCACGGTGCGCGCGATGTTGAACGCACTCGGGCCGAAGCCGGTGTCGATGTCGACCATCAGCGGCAGGTCGCAGACATCGGTGATGCGGCGCACGTCCACCAGCACGTCTTCCAGGGTGTTGATGCCCAGATCCGGCAGGCCCAGCGAGCCGGCGGCAACACCGCCACCAGACAGATAGATGGCGCGGAAGCCGGCGCGCTTGGCCAGCAGGGCGTGGTTGGCGTTGATCGCGCCGATCACCTGCAGCGGCGATTCGGCAGCCAGCGCCTCACGGAAGCGGGCACCGGCAGAGAAAGGAGTGGAAGCGGTCATGCGGCAATCCAGGTTGGAGAACGTGTGTGTGTAGGCGCAAACACCATGCCAACCTGCAAGCGCTTGATTTCACGGGGATGACTGACCCGCATCAGTGAAACATATGAAACACTGAAACAGATGTATCATGAAACACTCTTCCCGGTCCGAGCCACCATGTATCTGCCCCGCTCGCCCCTGCGCCACACCGATGCCGACCCCGGCCGCCCGGTGATCTGGACGGTCAGTGTCTCGCGGCTGACCGGCCTGCTGGGCGACGTCATTCCGGAGTTCGACCGCCGCGCGCGCATCGAGCAGATCAATCTCGGCTTCGAGGAAGCCGTCGAGGTGATCGGCCAGCGCCTGCGCCGTGAGCATTGCGACGTGGTGATCGCCGGTGGCTCCAATGCCGCCTGGCTGCGCAGCCGGCTGGAGCTGCCGCTGGTGCCGATCCAGGCCAACGGCTTCGACCTGATGGAAGCGCTGGCCCGGGCACGACGGATCGCCAGCCGCATCGGCCTGGTCACCCACGCCAGCGACGTACCGGTGTTCAGCAACTTCCAGCAGAGTTTCGGCCTGGATATCGAGCATCGCCGTTTCGTCACCCGCGAGGACGCCCGCGACTGCATCGCTGACCTGCGCGCCAATGGCATCGAAGTGATCGTCGGCACCGGCATGGCCATCGATCACGCCGAACAGGCCGGCCTGCCCGGCGTGCTGCTGTACTCGGCCGACTCGGTGCGGCAGGCGTTCGAGCATGCGCTGGAACTGACCCAGACGCTGGCCCGCTCCAGTGGCAACCGATCCACCCCACGCCGGCGCCCGGCAGTACGGGCCGACGCGCATGAACTGCTCGGCGACAGCGATGCGATGGCACAGGTACGCGCACAGATCGCGCTCTATGCACCGCACGACAGCACCGTGCTGGTCAGTGGCGAAACCGGCACCGGCAAGGAACTGGTGGCACGCCAGCTGCACGCCGCCAGCGGTCGTCGTGGGCGCTTCGTCGCGCTGAACTGTGGCGCCATCAGCGAATCGCTGCTGGAGGCGGAGCTGTTCGGCTACAGCGATGGCGCCTTCACCGGCGCGCGGCGCGGCGGCCGCGTCGGCCTGGTCGAGGCCGCAGATGGCGGCACCCTGTTCCTGGATGAGATCGGCGAACTGCCGCTGCCGCTGCAGACCCGCCTGCTGCGCGTGCTGGAAGAGCGCGAAGTGCTGCGCGTGGGCGCAACCGAACCGACCCCGGTCGACCTCCGCGTGGTGGCCGCCACCCTGCAATCGCTGGAGCAGCGCGCGGCGACCGGGAGCTTCCGCCGCGATCTGTATTACCGCCTGGCCGCGCTGCGCATCGCCCTGCCCTCGCTGCGTGCCCGGCGCGGGGACATTCCGCTGCTGGCACAGCACTTCTTCCGCCAGCTGCGCGGCATCGACGCGCCACTGGACGAAGCTGCGATGGCAATGTTGACCACCGCCGAGTGGCCCGGCAACGTGCGCGAACTACGCAATCTGGTGGATCGCCTGCGCATCCACTGGCAGCCGGCTGAAGGGCCTATTGATGCCGCGCGACTGCTGCAGCTTGCGCCCGAACTGACAAGCGAAGGCGCGACGGCACTGCCGCTGGAAAGCAACGGCAAGCGCCCGCCGCGTGCGCAGCTGGAAGCACTGCTGCAGGAACATCGCAATGACCGCGAGGGCATGGCACAGGCGCTGGGCGTATCACGCACCACGCTATGGCGCTGGCTGCGCGCGGAGGGTCTGTAGAGCCGAGCCCATGCTCGGCTGCTTCTGCAGGGACAACAGCCGAGCATGGGCTCGGCTCTACCGCAGCCCCGGCACCGCCCCGACTTACGGATACAGCAGGCGCTTGCTCCAGCGCCCTTCGGCACCGGCTTCATAGCACCAGCGCTCGTGCAGGCGGAACTGCGCGCCGTACCAGAATTCGATACGGTCAGGCACTACCCGCAGACCACTCCAGCCGTCCGGACGCGGCACGTCCTTGCCGTCGAAACGTGCCTCGACCTCCGCCACGCGGGCATCGAACTCCTCACGCGTCGCCAGCGTCTTCGACTGCTGCGAGGCCCACGCGCCGATCTGGCTCATGCGCGGACGGCTGGAGAAATAGGCATCGGCTTCGGCGTCGGCCACCTGCTCCACGCGCCCCTCGATGCGCACCTGGATGCCGGCCTCGCGCAGGCTGCGCCACAGGAACAACAGCGCCGCCTGCGGATTGGCCTGCAGTTCCTGGCCCTTGTGACTGTCCAGATGGGTGTAGAACACGAAGCCGCGCTCATCGAACGCCTTCAGCAGCACGGTGCGTGCCGAGGGACGGCCCTGCGTATCGGCGGTGGCCACGGTCATCGCATTCGGCTCGACCTCGCGGCTCTGCTTGGCCTCTTCGAACAGGCCGGCAAACGTGGACAGGGCTTCGGCGTACAGGTCGCTCATGATTGCGTTCTTCTCACACGGATTGGGCTATTGTGGCTGCATGGCCGCTGCTGCGTATATGCCCCAGGTGAAAGGATTCCCCGAAACATTGGCCGAACAGGCGCTGGACGATGCGCTGGGCAGCGGCGCAGCGGTTCCAGTATTGGCGATCAGCGGCCTGCAGGGGAGCGGCAAATCGACGCTGGCCGCGCAGGTGGTGGCCCGCGCCCAGGCACGCGGCCTGAGCGCAGCCACGCTGTCGATCGATGATGTCTACCTGACCCGCGCACAGCGCCAACGGCTGGCCCGCCAGGTGCACCCACTGCTGATCACCCGCGGCCCGCCTGGCACCCATGACCTGCCGCTGGCCCACGCGGTACTGGATGCAGTGGCCGCACGCCAGCCCTTCGCGATGCCGCGCTTCGACAAGCTGGCCGATGAACGCCTGCCCGAAGCGCAATGGTCGCAGCTGCAACAACCGCTGGACCTGCTGGTGTTCGAAGGCTGGTTCCTGGGCACGCCTGCGCAGGATGACGACGCGCTGGACAGCCCGTTGAACGCGCTGGAACGCGAGGCCGACGCCGATGGCCGCTGGCGGCGCTGGTGCAACCAGGCGCTGGCCCGCGACTATCCTGCGCTGTGGCAGCGCTGCGACCGCCTGTGGTTCCTGCAGCCACCGGATTTCTCGGTGGTACCACGCTGGCGCTGGCAGCAGGAGCAGAACCTGCAGGCCGCGCAGCCGGGCCGGCACGGCATGAGCCGGCCACAGCTGGAGCGCTTCGTGCAGTATTACGAGCGGGTCAGCCGCCAGGCGCTGCGTGCCCTGCCCGCTCTGGCCGACCACGTGGTGGTGCTGGACGGCCAGCGACAGGTGCAGGACGTGCGCTGAGCGCGCCTATTCCACCAGGAAGGTCACCCGCAGGTTGACCCGCCATTCGGTGATCTCGCCACTGCCATTGGTGACCACCTTGGTCTCGTTCACCCAGGCGCCCTGGATGCCCTTGACCGTCTCGGAGACCTTTTTCAGCCCGCTGCGCACGGCGTCCTCCACGCTTTTCGGCGAGGAGGCGGTGATTTCGATGACCTTGGCGACCGTCATGGCCTGTACTCCGGCTGGCGCGGGAGACCCCGCAGGAACGCCTACCCTGACGTGAAGAACGTAAAGGCCAGGGCACGGAGGTGTTAGCATCAGAGAGCATGAATCCTGCTCCGAACCTGATCCTGATCGGCCCGATGGGCGCCGGCAAAACCTGCATCGGCCGCCGCCTGGCCGAGCGCTTCACGCTGGACTTCGTCGACGTCGACCAGGCCATCGTTGATGCCGCCGGCGCCAGTATCCCGACCATCTTCGAGCACTCCGGCGAAGCCGGCTTCCGCAGCCATGAACGCGAGGCGCTTGCGCGCGTGCTGGAAGGCCGCGGCCAGCTGGTCTCCACCGGTGGCGGCGCGGTGCTGGATCCTGGCAATCGTGCACTGATCGCCCAGCGCGGCTTCGTGGTCTACCTGCGGGTCAGCGTGGCCGCGCAGCTGGAACGCCTGGCCCGCGACAAGGGCCGGCCGCTGCTGCAGCGCCCGGACCGCGAGCAGGTGCTGCACGATCTGGCCGCACACCGCGACCCGCTGTACCGCGAACTGGCCGACCTCACCCTCGATACCGACCCGTATACCGCTGCCGACGCGACCGCCCACCTGGTGGTCAAGCTGGCCACGCAATGGCAGCGCCAGGACCTGACCGCATGACTTCCCCCGCCCTGCTGCAGGTCGCCGTTGGCGGCGACCGCCCTTACACCATCACCATCGGCGCCGGTGCCCAGGCCGACGGCGCTGCGCTGGCCTCGCATGTTCGCGGCCGCCACGTGCTGCTGCTCAGTGACAGCGAAGTGGCCCCACGCTATCTGGACGCCGTGAAGCAGACGCTGTTGGCCGCACGCCCCGACCTGATCGTCGGCGAGCACGTGCTGGCCGCAGGCGAAGCCTCCAAGACCCTGGCCGAGTTCGGCCGTGCGATCGAAGCACTGGCCGCGCTTGGCGCCACCCGCGACGCCTGCGTGTTCGCCCTCGGCGGCGGCGTGGTCGGTGATCTCGCCGGTTTTGCAGCCGCCTGCTGGATGCGCGGCGTGGACTGCGTGCAGCTGCCGACCACCCTGTTGGCGATGGTCGATTCGTCGGTGGGCGGCAAGACCGCGGTCGACATTCCGGCCGGCAAGAACCTGGTCGGCGCCTTCCATCCGCCGCGCGCGGTCATTGCCGATACCCGCGTGCTGGCTACGCTGCCGCCGCGCGAACTGCGTGCCGGCCTGGCCGAAGTGGTGAAGTACGGCGCGCTGGGCGATGCCATGTTCTTCGAATGGCTGCAGCAGCATGCCGATGCGCTGATCGCCGGTGAAGACAACGTGCTTTCCGAAGCCATCGCGCGCAGCTGCCGGCACAAGGCTGCCATCGTCGAGCGCGATCCGTTCGAGAAGGGCGAGCGCGCCCTGCTCAACCTCGGCCATACCTTCGGCCATGCCATCGAGACCGAACAGGGCTATTCGGCCCCGGGCCGCGATGCACTGAACCATGGCGAGGCCGTGGCCGTGGGCATGGTGCTGGCGGCGAAGCTGTCCACCGACCTGGGCCTGGCCGAGGATGCCGACCGCGTGCGCCTGCAGGCGCTGCTGGAAAAGCTGCAGCTGCCGGTGGCGATCCCTGCCGGGCTCGACCCACAGGCCCTGCTCGGCCGCATGCGGCTGGACAAGAAGAACGTGGCCGGCCGCCTGCGCCTGGTGCTGTGGCGCGGCATGGGCCGTGCCGAGGTGGTGCCGGACGTGGATGAGGAGGCGGTGCTGAAGGTGCTGGGCGCGGGCTGACCTTTCCGCGTTCGCCGGGCATGGCCCGGCGCTGACGGATTGTGCTGCGGCATGAAGCGCAGCCGAGCGTGGGCTCGGCTCTACAGGTCCGTGCCGCCCCGGGGCGATACAATCGGCGCCATGCACGTCTACCTGCAACATCCCGACGCCGGTGCGCAGGCACCGCGCTTCCTGCGCCTGAGCCTGCAGCCGGACCTGTTCGGCGGCTGGGAACTGCTGCGCGAAAGCGGCCGTGTCGGTGCCCGCTCGCAGCTGCGGCGCGAGCTGTTCCTGCAGGCCGACGAAGCCCGCCATGCTTTCGAGAAGGCCCGCGATGCCGAACTGCATCGCGGCTTCCAGATCCTTTCGCACGGCGACTGACGCCGCTGCCAACTTTCGTCCAAGGAATGCCCATCGTGACCAGCCCTCTCCGCAATGATCGCCTGCTGCGCGCCCTGCGCCGCGAACCGGTGGACTGCACCCCCGTCTGGCTGATGCGCCAGGCCGGCCGCTACCTGCCGGAGTACCGCGCGACCCGGGCCAAGGCCGGCAGCTTCCTGGCCATGGCCAAGAATCCGGAGATCGCCTGCGAGGTCACCCTGCAGCCGCTGCGCCGCTTCCCCTTGGACGCGGCCATCCTGTTCTCGGACATCCTCACCATTCCCGACGCGATGGGCCTGGAGCTGTACTTCGTCGAAGGCGAAGGCCCGAAGTTCCGCCACCCGGTGCGTGATGAAGCGGCCATCGCCAGGCTGGCCGTGCCGGACATGGAACAGGACCTGGGCTATGTGATGGACGCGGTGCGCCTGATCCGCCGCGAACTGGATGGCCAGGTGCCGTTGATCGGCTTCTCCGGCAGCCCGTGGACGCTGGCCTGCTACATGGTGGAAGGCGGCGGCAGCAAGGACTTTGCGCGCATCAAGGCGATGGCGCTGAACCACCCCCAGGCCCTGCACCGCCTGCTGGAGGTCACCACTGAAGCGGTGATCGCCTACCTCGGCGCGCAGCGTGCGGCTGGTGCGCAGGCGCTGCAGGTGTTCGACACCTGGGGTGGCGTGCTGTCGCCGTCGATGTACCGCGAGTTCTCGCTGCGTTACCTGCAGCGCATTGCCGAGGGCCTGGAGCGTGGCGAAGGCAGCGAGCGCACGCCGCTGATCCTGTTCGGCAAGGGCACCGGCCTGCATCTGGAAGCGCTGTCGCAGACCGGCGCCGATGCGCTGGGCCTGGACTGGACGCTGGACCTGGACGAGGCCATGCGCCGCACCGGTGGCCGCGTTGCCCTGCAGGGCAACCTCGACCCGACCACGCTGTACGCCTCGCCGGATGCGATCGCCGCCGCTGCCGCACGCGTGCTCGACACCTATGCCGCGGGCAACGGTGGTTCGCGCGAGGGCCATGTGTTCAATCTTGGCCACGGCATGTCGCCGGACATGGACCCGGCGCACGTGCAGGTGCTGGTCGACGCGGTGCACGCGCACAGCCAGCGCTGAACCTTGCGCATGCGGTTGCGGCGCGATGTTGATCGCGCCGTGACCCGCAGTGCGCGATCATGGTCTCCCCAACGCTGCACCGGCCGCGCCCCATGTCCACATCGCCATCGACCTACAACCGCCAGCGCCCCCTGCTGTGGTTGGTTTCGTTGGCGATTTTCATGCAGATGCTGGACTCGACCATCGTCAACACGGCGTTGCCGGCGATGGCCGCCAGCCTGGGCGAAAGCCCGCTGCAGATGCAGTCGGTGGTGTTCAGCTATGCGCTGGCGGTGGCTACCTTCATTCCCGCCTCCGGCTGGATCGCTGACCGCTACGGCACCCGCCGCACCTTCCTGGTGGCGATCATCCTGTTCACCCTCGGCTCGCTGGCCTGCGCGCTGGCCCAGCACCTGCACCAGCTGGTCGGTGCGCGCGTGCTGCAGGGCATCGGCGGTGCGATGCTGCTGCCGGTCGGTCGCCTGGCGGTGATGCGTTCGGTGCCGCGCGAGGATTTCCTGCGTGCGATGAGCTTCATCGCCATCCCCGCGCTGGTCGGCCCGTTGATCGGTCCCACGCTGGGTGGCTGGCTGGTCGAGATCGCCTCGTGGCACTGGGTGTTCCTGATCAACCTGCCGATCGGCGTGATCGGTTTCATCGCCGCGATGAAGATCATGCCCGACCACTACGCCAGCCATCGCACCCGCTTCGACCTGCGTGGCTACATCATGCTGGCCTTCGCGATGGTGGTGCTGTCACTGGCGCTGGACGGCATCTCTGGACTCGGCACGCCACATGCGCTGGTGATGCTGATGACCGTGGCCGGCCTGGCTGCGCTGGTGGGCTACTGGCTGCACGCCGCCAACTCCACCGCCCCCTTGTTCTCGCTGGCCCTGTTCCGCGTGCCCAGCTATCGCATCGGTATCCTCGGCAACCTGTTCTCGCGCATCGGCAGCGGCGCCATGCCGATGCTGATCCCGCTGCTGCTGCAGGTCGGCCTGGGCCTGGGCCCGATGAACGCCGGCCTGATGATGGTGCCAGTGGCAGCGGCCGGCATGGTGTCGAAGAAGCTGGCGGTAAAGCTGGTTGAGCGCTACGGCTACCGCCGCGTGCTGATGGTCAACACCGTGCTGGTCGGCCTGGCGATGGCCAGCTTCATCCTGATGACACCGGGCCAGCACCTGGCGTGGCGCCTGCTGCAGCTGGCGTTCTTCGGTGCGGTCAATTCACTGCAGTTCACCGTGATGAACACCGTGACGCTGCGCGACCTGGACCGCGAATTCGCCAGTTCCGGCAACAGCCTGCTGTCGATGGTGATGATGCTCGCCGCTGGTTTCGGTGCCGCCGCTGCGGGCAGCCTGCTGGCCGCGTTCGGCAACCACCTGGACAGCAACAGCGCGACCGCGGCGCTGCATGCGACGTTCCTGTGCGTGGGCGCGATCACGCTGACTTCGACGATGATCTTCTGGCAGCTGCCCGATACCAAGCCGGAGCCACGGCAGGTCGAGCACGTAGCGGAATAAGGGGGTTCGGCAGGGCCTGCGGCCCTGCACCCGCTACACGCAACGGCAACAGCTGAAGCAACAGCCAAAGCAGAATTCCGTGGGATGGCGGGGTACCGTGGGTTTGCGGGGCCGCCGTGAACCCGTCCATGGGGGCTTGGTCGCCGCATCCATGCGGCTCACACCCCGCAAACCCACGGCACCCCGCCTTCGACAGTTTCCCGGTGGCCTGTAGAACCACGCCATGCATGGATGAATCTCCATCGAGATCGAATATTTCGAATTGAAATCGAAACGCATCCACGCATGGCGTGGATCTACTGCAGATCGCAGGATTCTGTCGAAGGCGGGGTGGGTCCGGTTGCGGGAGTGTCCGCGGCATGGATGCCGCGGCCAAGCCCCCATGGATGGGTTTACGGCGTCTCCCACAACCGGATCCACCCCGCCATCCCACAGGAAGCCAGCTTTTGCTTCGGCTGTTGCTTCAGCTGTTGCCGTTGCGTGTAGCGGGTGCAGGGCCGCAGGCCCTGCCGAACCCCTACCTGCCCATCACCCGGGCGATCGCTTCCACCAGCAGCTCACCGGTCACCGGCTTGCGCAGGAAACCGCCGATGCCGGCCGCTTCCACCTGCTGCTGCAGGTCCGGATCGGTCCGCGCGGTCACGGCAAGCAGCGGCAGCATGTAGCCCTGGTTGCGCAGGTGCTGGGCCAGCTCGAAGCCGCTCAGGCCCGGCAGGTCAAGATCCAGCAGGCCGACGTCGAAATCACCGGCGCTGATTTCGCGCAGTGCCGCCAGCGCATGCCCCGCATGCACGACCTCGTGCCCGCGCGCACTCAGCAACCCGCGCACCACGTCGGCCACGGTCGCATCGTCCTCCACCAGCAGTACCCGCAATGGCGGCATGTTCGCCGCGTCCTCGCGGTGCGTTTCACCATCTGCTTCGGCATTGGCATCGACCACCATCGGCAACGGCAACGTCACGCCGAAGCAGGTGCCGCGACCGAGTTGGCTCTCCACCTGGATGCGCCCTTGCATCGCATGCGCCAGTTCGCGGCAGATCGCCAGGCCCAGGCCACTGCCGCCGTACTGGGCGGCGGTACGTGCACCATCGGCCTGCTCGAAGCGGCGGAACAGGCGTTGCTGCTGCTCCTGGCTGATGCCGGGGCCGGTGTCGCGCACCTCGAAATGCAGCGATCGCAGCTCGGCGTCGCCGCGCGCGTGCAGGGTGATGGTGCCGCGGCTGGTGAACTTGACCGCATTCGAGAGCAGATTCAGCAGAATCTGACGGACCCGCATTGCATCGCCGGTGGCCTGCAGGCCGGGGGGCAGCTGGTTGTCGAGGGTGAAACGCAGGCCCTTCTGCGCCGCCAACGGCCCCATCAGCGCGGCCAGGTCCTGCAGCAGGCTGCTCAGTGCGAACGGCTTGTGCTGCAATTCCAGACGACCCGATTCGATCCGCGCAAGGTCCAGCGCATCGTTGACCAGGTGCAGCAGGTGCTCGCCGGCATGGCGGATCGATTGCGTATAGCCGCGCTGCTGCGGATCCAGAGGCGAGGACAGCAGCAGCTCGCTCATGCCCAGCACACCGGTCATCGGCGTGCGGATCTCATGGCCAAGGTTGGCCAGGAAGCGGGTCTTGGCGGCCGATGCCTGTTCGGCCAGCTCCTGCTTGTGCAGCGCCAGCTGATAGGCGTGGCGGCGCTGCAGGCGACGACGGTATAGCCAAGCGAACCAGCTGGTCAGCAGCAGCGCGAACGAGGCCAGCACCAGCAGGCCGGACAAGCTGCGCCACCACGGTGGCTGCACGCGGAATTCCAGGCTCTGCACCCGTGACCAGACATGGTCGGCCGACCGCGCCTGCACTTCCAGCCGATAGCTGCCCGGTGCCAGCCGCGAGAACAGGCGCTCACCGGCCGGTCCCACTTCCACCCAGTCCGGGTCGTAGCCGGCCAACCGGTAACGATAGGTATTGGACGCCGAATCGGCGAATGACAGCAGGCGCGCGACGATGCGCAGATCGCGGTCGCCATCGGCGATCTGCAACGGCGTGTCGTGGGTGAGGTCCAGCACCTGCTCGTTGCGGCGCACCTCCACCCGCTCGATCACCAGCGGCGCACGCCGCATCGAGGGCCGCACCTGCTCCGGGTCGAACACCACCACACCGGCCGGCGTACCCGCCACCAGATGGCCGTCTCCCGACATCACCAGCGTGTGCTCACGGAATTCCTGGCTCGGCAGGCCGTCGTGCACGCCATACAGGCGCACGCTCTGGCCATCAGCACCGATGCGCACCAGGCCACGCGCACTGGTTGCCCACGCTACCCCCTGGGCATCGACCACCAGTCCCGAGGCGGAGATCGCCGGGTAGCCCTGCTCGGCACCAATCACGGCCTGCCGCTCCAGCCGGCCCTGGCTCCAGCGGTAGCGCGACAGGCGGCCATCCTCGGACAGCCAGACCTGGCCATCGCTTCCCACGTGCAGAGCATGGATCGCGGTCGCCGGTGCACCCGGCACCGGCTGGAAACGCTCGCTTTCCGGCAGCCACTGCAGCAGGCCACGGCTGCTGGCCAGCCAGATATGGTCCTGAGGCCCGCATTCCACGTCGAGATTGAGCTGGCCCTGCTGCAATCCGCGCTGGCCATTGTCCAGCTGGCGCCGCAGGCGCCCATCCAGATCGCGCTGCTGAAGACCCGCCGACAGCATCAGCCAGAGACTGTCACCATCACAGGTCATCATCGATTCGATGACCCCTTCCATGGTCGCGTCGGCGCCGGCATCCCGGCCCCAGCGGCGCAGATCACGCCGCTTCGGGTCATAGCGCAGCAGTGCGTCGTTGGAACCGATCCAGACCTGGCCGCGGCGATCCTCGCGCACCGAGGTCAGCCAGTGCATGCCGTTGACCCAGGTGCGATGCTGTTCGATGCTGCCGGTCTTCGGATCGAAGCGGTCCAGCGCGCCGTGGCTGCCGACCGTCCAGATGCCGCCGTTGCTGGACGGGCTGGTACCCAGCACGAAAGCGTTGCGCAGCGAGCGGGGGTCGTCCTCCAGCCGCGACAGCACCGAGAACTGCCACCAACGCGGCAGCAGGTGCCAGAGGCCGGCGTTGGTGCTGGCCAGCCAGATACCACCCTCGCGATCCTCGTAGGCGCCGGTCCAGTTCGGGCGCACCGGACCACGCGCCACGGCGCTGTACAGGGGCACGGCCTGGTACTGGCCATCGACCGCCCGGCCAAGGCCGGTGCGGGTGTCCAGCCAGTGCCCGCCCTGCTCGTCGCGCAGCATCATGCCCAGCACCTGTTCGCCTTCGGGCAGCTTCCAGGACGGCGCCTCGAAACGACCGTCGGGGCGACGCACGACGGCACCGGCCATCGTGCTGATCCAGAGGCTGCCATCGGGCTCGGCCGTCAGGCCATTGATCAGCTGGCTGGGAACGATGCCGGCACCGACCCGTTCAAAGTCTGTGCCGGTCCAGCGCGCGACGCCATGCTTGGTGCCGATCCACAGGCTGCCATCGGCCAGGGTTGCCAGGTACGGCACCGATGCGGCCGGCAGGCTGCGTGGGTTGTTCGCTTCGGGCAGGAAGCGCTGCAGCCGGTCCTGGTTGTCCAGGCGGTACAGACCACCTTCGTGGGTGCCGAACCAGACCGAACCATCCGGCGTCGTGGCCAGGCTCCAGACCGTGTTGGTGCCCATCAACGGCTGGCTGCTGCGGTCGTAGAAATGCAGCTGGCGGCGATCGGCCGACATCCGTACAAGACCGGCGTTCTCGGTGCCGATCCAGAGCTGGTTGCGGGCATCGACCAGCACCGTCCAGATGCGGTTGTCGCGCAGGCCGTCTTCCGAACGCCAGATCCGGTAGTTGCGCCCGTCGTAGCGGGCCAGGCCGTCGTTGGTGGCGATCCACAGGTAACCGTAACGGTCCTCGGCCATGCGGTTCACGGTATTGGACGGCAAGCCGTCGAACACCGTCACCTGGCGCGGGCTCGGTGGCACCGGCTGCGCCGCAGCGGGCGACAGGCAGCACAGGAGGACCAGCAGCAGCATCGCCGCCCGCAGATACACCACCGATTGCCTCCTCACGCTGCTTCTGATGATTCCCGCACTACGGGCGTCGGCATGGTAAACCGAAAGTCGCGCCGTTCACGCCCGGCACTGCCGCATTCAAAGGGTGGTCTGCCGTTTTGCGCGCGCTTGGGCAATGGCAGCCACCAGCATGTCACCGGTCACCGGCTTGCGCAGGAAGCCATCGAACCCGGCCGCCAGGACCTGGGTCTCAGCGTAGGCATCGGAGCGTGCGGTGACCGCCACCAGGGGTAGTTCATAGCCCATGGTGCGCAGCTGGCGGGCGATGGCGGTGCCGTCCAGCGCCGGCAGATCGAGATCCAGCAGGCCCACGTCAAAGCCATCGGTGGCGATCTCCGAAAGCGCGCCCAGGCCATGCAGCACGTGCACCACATCGTGCCCACGGCCACGCAGCAGGCCGGCGATGACCTCCGCCACGGTCGCGTCATCCTCCACCAGCAGGATGCGCAGTGGCGGCAGCATCGGCAGCACCGGCGATTCGCCCGGCGCATTGGTGGCCTGCCGGATCCAGGGTAGTGGCAACCACACCCGGAAACGCGCGCCCTTGCCCGGCTGGCTGTCCACTTCGATGCGTCCGTTCATGGCCACGGCCAGCTCCTGGCAGATCGCCAGGCCCAGCCCGCTGCCGCCATAGCGCGACGCAGTGCGCGGGCCGTCCGCCTGTTCAAAGCGATGGAACAGGCGGTCCTGCTGCTCGGCGTTGATGCCCGGGCCGGTGTCATGCACTTCGAAGCAGAGGCCGCCGCCATTCTCCTCCAGTCGCACGGCCAGGCCGACGTGCCCACGCTCGGTGAACTTGATTGCGTTGCCCAGAAGATTCAGCAGGATCTGCCGCACGCGCATCTCGTCGCCGCTGACGCTGACCGGCCCCGGCGGATCGCTCCCACGCTGGAACTCCAGGTTGCGCTGCTTCGCCATCGGCTGCATCAACGCCTGCACCTGGTCGAGCAGGCCGGCCAGATCGAACGGGCGCAGGTCCAGCTCCAGCCGGCCGGCCTCGATGCGGGCCAGATCTAGCGCGTCGTTGACCAGCCGCAGCAGGTGGCTGCCAGCCTGCTGGATCGAGCCTGCATAGCTGCGCTGCACCGCATCCAGCGGGGTGGCCAGCAGCAGTTCGCTCATGCCGAGCACACCGGTCATCGGCGTGCGTACCTCATGGCCCAGCGTGGCCAGGAACCGGCTCTTGGCCTGTGAGGCCTGCTCTGCCAGCTGCTGCTTGTGCACGGTCAACTGCCATTGCTGGCGGCGGCGCAGGCGCGCACGGATCGACCACACCAGGATAAGCAGCAGCAGCGAGCCGATCAGGAGGTAGCCGAAGATCGCCATGCCGCTGCGCCACCAGGGTGGCAGCACCTTCACCTGCAACTGCTGCGAAGGCGTCCACGCGCCACTGGCCGTGGCTGCCTGGACTTCAATGACGTAGCTGCCGGTCGGCAGCCGCGACAACGTGCGCTGGCCGTCACCGCCCTGCTCCACCCAGTTCTGGTCATAGCCCTGCACCCGGAAGCGGTAACGATTGCCCTGCGGATTGGCATAGGAAAGCAGTCGTGCATCGATCTGCAGATCACGATCATCCGGCCCCAGCAACAGCGTGCCGGTGGTCGGCAGTGGTTGCCAGCCACGGGCATCATCGCGCCGCACGCGGACCTCGGCGATCACCAGCGACGACGGCGGCAACACGGCATCGGCAGCATTCACATCGAACACCACCAGGCCGGTCTGGGCCACCGCAAGCACGCGACCATCGGCATTCACCGCTGGCGGCCGGCTGGTGAACTCGGCATCGGGCAGGCCATCGCGTTCATTGAACTGCTGCAGGCGGCGCGCCTTCGGGTCCCACCGCAGCAGGCCACGTGGCGTGGTCGCCCACAGGCGGCCATCTTCGGCCAACGCCAGTCCCCCCATGCTCACCGACGGCACGCCCGCACTGCCATCGATGCGCTGGATCAGGCGCAGGCTCATGCCATCCCACTGGTAGCGCTCGAGCGCGCCCTGGCGGGCCAGCCACAGCTGCTGTGGATCCACCCACACCAGATCGTAGATCAGCCCACGCGAAACGCCCGGCACCGCTTCGAAACGCCCGGCCTGTTCACGCCAGATCCCCATGTCGCCCATCACCCAGGCCTTGCCCTGGGCATCAAAGCGGATCTGCTCAACCGGTGAATCGGCCGTCTTGCGGAGATCCTCCAGCGGGAAACTACGCAGCACGCGGCCATCGGCGCTGCGCTGCTGCAGGCCCAGGTTCATCACCGACAGCCAGACCGTGCCATCGGGGGCCTGCCGCATCAGATCGATGCGCTGGCGCAGGTCGGCCCCTCCATCGATATGCCAATCGTGCAGCGCGCGGGTGGCCGGGTCATACACGCTGATGCGGCCGGCACGCCCCAGCCACAGGCGCCCGTCCGGCCGCGGCAGCACCGACCACACCGCCCCGCGGCCGATCTCGCGATCGCTGGCCAACAACTTCAGCACTCCCTGCGCGTCCAGCTGGTACACGCCATGCGCTGAGCCGACGTAGTAATTCCGGCCATCACTGGCTGCACTCAACAGGTACTGGCTGTCCAGCGGCTTGCCGTCAAGCTGGTTCCAGATCGAAAACCGGCGCCAGTCCGGCGGCAGGTAGGCCAGGCCCTGGGTCAGCAGCGCCACCCACAATCCGCCCTCATGGTCCTGCATCAGATCAAGCACACCGCTCTGGGCAGTGAGGAAACCACTGCCACGGTCGCCGTCGAGCCGCCGCAGCATGCTGGCATCTCCGCGCAACAGGCCATCGGAGGTGCCCGCCCAGTAACCCCCCTGGCGATCGGCCAGCACCAGTGCCGAACGCAGGCGTGCACTGTCGGTCCAGCGCGGACGACTGACCCGGTCCTGCGCGTCGATACGGTAGAGGCCGTCGTTCTGGCTGCCGGCCCAGATCGAGCCATCGGGGTCGCGGCTCAGGCGCAACACACTCAGCGCCCCCAGTTCGCGCGGCGCGACAGCCTCGAATCCAGTGCCGTTCCAGCGCGCAATGCCCGCCTCGGTGCCGATCCACAGGCGCCCCTGCGCATCGACCAGGCTGCTGTAGATGGTATTGCTGGGCAACCCGCCAGGACGGGCCGGATCATGCTCGAAGAAGCGCAGGCTGCCGTCTTCACCAAAACGGCAGACGCCATGGCCACTGGTGCCGATCCACAGTGCATCCTCGGCGTAGGCCAACGTCCAGAACTGGCTCATGCAGGGGCCGTTGACCGCATCGAAGGTCTTGAAGTGCTCGCGGTCAGCATCCAGCCGGGCCACGCCCTTGCCATTGATGCCGACCCAGACGCGATCCAGGGGATCGACCAGCAGGGTCTCGATCTCGTTGCCGGGCAGCGATCCCGGCTGCTCCGGATCATGTTCCCAGACCCGCAGGCTGCCGCCGTCATAGCGCACCAGGCCACCATCGGTGGCAGCCCAGATATGGCCCTGGCGGTCCTCGGCCAACGCCAGCACCATGCGCGAGGGCATGCCTTCGGCGGCACCGAAACGGCGCAGGCGCGGTGTTTCCGCCATGTCCAGGGCCGTGGCCGCCGTGGCGAACGCCATCAGCAGCAGCCCCATTCCCGCGATGCCTCGGCACCACCGGCGCCAACCGCTCGTCATCCTGAACCCCCTGTCCTGTCCCGATTGTCACACAGGGCCGGCTTCATGGCTGCAACAGCCTGTTTCCACCGGTGGACCCACCACGAACTGTTGCAGCCATGCACGCAACGTTGGCAGGGGGCTGTGCGTATGATCGCAACGTCCCCCTTTCCGGAGCCCGCCATCGATGCGTCCCTGCCTGGCCCTGCTGCCGATGCTGCTCGCCACCGCCCACGCCTGGGCGGATGCAGATACCTATCGCCTCGATCCGGTGCATACGCGTGTGCTGTTCACCATCGACCACGCGGGTTACTCGCAGGCGATGGGCACGGTCTCCGGCAGTGAGGGCCGCCTGCAGTTCGATCCCGACAACTGGCGCGAGGCCACACTGGATGTCGAGGTCCCCGTGTCGCGACTGGACCTGGGTGATGCCAAGTGGAACCAGGCCACGCTGGCCCGCAGCCTTCTGGATGGCGAGCGTTTCCCGAAGGCACATTTCGTCTCCAGCCGGGTCGAACCGATCGATGCCAGGCGCGCCCACGTGATCGGCACCCTGACCCTGCGCGGGGTCAGCCAGGAGATCACGCTGGACGTGACGCTCAACGCCATCAAGCGCTATCCCCTGCCCCCGTTCCGACGCACCGCCGGTTTTTCCGCCAGCACCACGCTGAGCCGGCGCGCGTTCGGCATCACCGCCTGGCCGGGCGTCATCGGTGATGCAGTACAGCTGAGGATCGAGGCTGAAGCCACACTCGACCGCAGCGACGCCCCGGGAACTCCCGCTCCCGTTCCACACTCCGACCCCAAGACGGCCCCCTAGAGGACCCTTCATGACCGCCAAGAACACCCCCGCCGCCTGGGGGAGTGTCAGCCAGATCCTGCATTGGTTGATCGCATTGCTGATCCTCGCCCTCGGCGTGGTCGGCCTGACCATGGGCGAACTGCCCAAGACCCCCAAGTATTTCTGGGTCTATACCGCGCACAAGTCGATCGGCATCACCGTGCTGGCGCTCGTACTCTTCCGCCTCGGCTGGCGCCTGTATGCCGGTGCCCCCAAGCCGGTGCCGGGCGTGCCCAGCTGGCAGGAACGCATCGCCAGTGCCACCCATGTGCTGCTGTATGTGCTGATGTTTGCCATCCCGCTATCGGGCTGGCTGTACGACTCGGCCAGCGGCCTGCGCCCGTTCCGCTGGTTCGGCCTGGTCGACGTGCCCAAGCTGAGTGGCCCGGACCCGCAGGTCGTTGCGGTATCCCATGCCATCCACGAATACGGCTTCTGGCTGTTGATCGCGGTGGTGCTGGCCCATGCCGGCGCTGCCTTCTACCACCACCTGTTCCAGCGCGATGCGACCTTGTCCCGCATGTTGCCGCGTGGCTGGCTCACCTCCCCTCAGAAGGACTGACCGATGAACCTGAAACTGACCACTCCGGCCGCCGTGGCCGCCGCCCTGGCCGGCATGCTGGCCACCGCCCCGGTGCTCGCCGCCGACTACGCGCAGGCCCCCGGTGCCGGTTCGATCCTGGTGTTCGCGACCAAGTACGACGGCGAAGTGTTCACCGGCAGCTTCCCGGGCTTTGCCACCAAGCTCAGCTTCGACCCGGCCAACCCGGCCGCCGGTTCGCTGGACGTGGTGATCCCGCTGGCCGGCGCCAAGAGCGGCAACAGCGACCGCGACTCGACCCTGCAGACCGCCGACTTCTTCAACGTCGGCAAGTTCGCCACCGCGCGCTACACCGCCAAGGGCTTCCGAGCGGTGGGCAACGACCAGTTCGCCGCCGACGGCACCCTGGAACTGCGCGGGGTCAGCAAGCCAGTCACGCTGACCTTCACCTGGAAGCCGGGCACCCAGCCGGTGCTGACCGGCAAGGCCACCGTCAAGCGCCTGGACTTCGGCGTCGGCAGCGGTGACTGGGCCGACACCAAGACCATCCCGGACGAAACCGCGATCAGCACGATCGTGAAGTTCGACGCGAAATGAGCGATGGGCCGGGGCACGGCCCCGGCCGCATCCTGTAGAGCCGAGCCATGCTCGGCTGCCGTCCAGGTCGCGCTGCGCGCGTCAGCCGAGCATGGCTCGGCTCTACAATGAGCTTTCAGCCAGCCAAGCCTTAACCGTGGCCGCGTCGAACGGCCAGTCCAGCTCACGGTCACCGCGCTCGTCGCGCAGCACCGGCACCCGCGCGCCGTAGCGCGGCTCCAGCGCCGGCTGGTCATCCAGGAACACCGATTCGAACTCCGGCGCCCTGGCCTTGGCCAGCTCGGCCAGGGCCATGTCGCACAGGTGGCAGTCGTCACGCTGGAACAGAGTCAACACCGGATGGGACCCCTTGGCTGAAATGCTGCGCCGCAGCCATGGAAGTGCGGCATGAACCGCTAGAATAGCGGTCTCTTCCGGTACCCGCAGTACGGCAACCATGGCTGTCAGCACGTTCGACGTTTTCAAGATCGGCATTGGCCCGAGCTCCTCGCACACCGTCGGGCCAATGAAGGCCGCCGAGCGATTCATCCACCGCTGGCTGCTCGATCCGGGCCGCCTGCACGAAGTCGCGCGCATCCGCGCCGATGTCTACGGCTCGCTGGCGCTGACCGGCCGCGGCCACGGCACCGACAAGGCGATCCTGCTGGGCCTGGAAGGGCAGCGGCCAAACCTGATCGACCCGGACATCATTCCGGCCACCCTGGAGCGCATCCGCAGCAGCAAGCGCATCCAGCTGATGGGCCAGCACGAGATCGCCTTCGACGAAAAGCGCGATCTCGGCATGAACAAGCGCCAGAAGCTGCCGTACCACACCAACGGCATGCGTTTCACCGCGTACAACGCCGAGGACGAAGTGATCGCCACCCGCGATTACTACTCCGTCGGCGGTGGCTTCGTGGTCAACCAGGACGACGCGGCCGATGACCGCATCGTGCCCGACGAGACCCCACTGCCCTACCCGTTCAAGAGCGGCGACGAGCTGCTGGCGCAGACCGCGCGCAGCGGCCTGAGCATTGCCCAGCTGATGTTCGAGAACGAGAAGTGCTGGCGCAGCGAGGACGAGATCCGCGCGCAGCTGCGCGAGATCTGGAGTGCGATGCAGTCGTGCGTGACGCGCGGCATCCGTGAGGAAGGCGTGCTGCCGGGTGGCCTGAAGGTGGGCCGTCGTGCACCGGCGCTGTACCGCGAGCTGTCGTCGAAGCCGGAAGCGGCGATGCGCGATCCGCTGACCACGCTGGACTGGGTCAACCTGTACGCACTGGCGGTGAACGAGGAAAACGCGGCTGGAGGCCGCGTGGTGACCGCGCCGACCAACGGTGCCGCGGGTGTGCTGCCGGCGGTATTGCACTACTTCGACCGCTTCTGCCCCGGCGCCAACGAGCAGCGCGTGTTCGACTTCCTGCTGACCTCGGCGGCGATCGGCATCCTCTACAAGGAAAACGCCTCGATTTCCGGCGCCGAAGTGGGTTGCCAGGGCGAAGTGGGCGTGGCCTGCTCGATGGCGGCCGGTGGCCTGGTCGCAGCGCTGGGTGGCAACCCCAGCCAGATCGAGAATGCCGCGGAAATCGGCATGGAACACAACCTCGGCCTGACCTGTGACCCGATCGGCGGCCTGGTGCAGATCCCCTGCATCGAACGCAACGCGATGGGCGCGGTGAAGGCAATCAATGCCTCGCGCATGGCGATGCGTGGCGACGGCAAGCACAAGGTGTCGCTGGACAAGGTGATCAAGACCATGCGCGATACCGGCCGCGACATGCAGGACAAGTACAAGGAAACCAGCCGCGGTGGGCTGGCGGTGAACGTCATCGAGTGCTGAGTTGTAGCGCCGAACGACACCGTCACCGCATTCCGGTTAGGCTCGGGGCTCCCTGCCCCCGGACCGCCCCATGCGCGTGATCGCTGCCGCCCTGCTTGCCTGCCTGCCGCTGCCTGCCCTGGCTGCGCCGACCTATGGGCCACGCCTGGAAGGCTTCGACTACGGCTATCCGGTGAAGACCTTCGCACTGGAATCGCAGCGGCAGCCGCTGGAAATGGCCTACCTGGACATCGCGCCGAAGAAGGCGCCCATCGGTGTGGTGGTGCTGCTGCACGGCAAGAACTTCTGCGCCGCCACCTGGAAGGAATCGATCAAGCCGCTGGTTGCCGCCGGCTACCGGGTGATCGCCCCGGACCAGGTGGGTTTCTGCAAATCCAGCAAGCCCGAGCGCTACCAGTACACCTTCGCGCAGCTGGCCGCCAACACCCATGCCCTGCTGCAACAGCTGCAACTGGGCGATGTGCCGGTGCACCTGGTCGGCCATTCGATGGGTGGCATGCTGGCGGTGCGCTACGCGCTGATGTTCCCGCAGGACCTGCGCAGCCTGTCGCTGGTCAACCCGATCGGTCTGGAAGACTGGAAGGCGTTGGGCGTGCCGTGGCGCAGCGTGGACGCGTGGTACGCCGGCGAATTGAACATCAGCTATGACAGCATCCGCCGCTACCAGCTGGAGGTGTACTACGACGGCAAATGGAAACCGGCGTATGAACCGTGGGCGCGGATGCAGTCGGGCATGTACGAAGGCCCGGGCAAGCAGGCCGTTGCATGGAGCCAGGCGCTGGCCTCGGACATGGTGTTCAACCAGCCGGTGGTCTACGAACTGAAGAACCTGCAGGTGCCGACCACGTTGTTCATCGGCCAGAAGGACCGCACCGCGATCGGCCGTGACCTGGCACCACCTGCAGTAAAGGCGACGCTGGGCAATTACCCGGTGCTCGGCAAGGCCGCGGCCTCAGCGATTTCCGGCTCGAACCTGGTCGAGTTCGCCGAACTGGGGCATTCGCCGCAGGTGCAGGACCCGAAGCAGTTCAACAGCGCACTGTTGAAGGCGTTGAAGTCTCGCTGACCGGCAGGCGCGCCCCTGTAGAGCCCTGCGTGGGCTCGGCTCTACAGAAGCGGTGCGATCAACCCACGATCCGCAACACATCATCCAGCAGCGCGGCGGCGGTGACTTCCGCGCCAGCGCCCGGGCCCTGGATCAACAACGGCTGGCGCTGATAACGGTCACTGTGGATGGCTACGCGGTTGTCGGTGCCCGCGCCCTGCGCCAACGGGTGATCGGCCGGCAGCTCGCGCAGGCCCACCTGCGCACCCGCGCCATCGACACGGCCAACGAAACGCAGCACGTGGCCGTTGTCGCGCGCCTGCTGCCAACGCGCCTGCAACGGCGCATCCAGCTGCTCCAGTGCCCCCAGTGCATCCTCCAGCGGCAACGCTGCCAGCGTTTCAGGCACCAATGAATCCACCTGCACCTGCGAAGCATCCAGCGCCAGCCCGCTGCTGCGGGCCAGGATCAGCAGCTTGCGCCGCACGTCTTCGCCGGACAGGTCCAGGCGCGGATCGGGCTCGGTATAGCCGGCCGCCAACGCTTCGCGCACCGCCGCCGAGAACGGCGACTGGCCGTCGTAACGATGGAACAGCCACGCCAGCGAACCGGACAGCACACCCTCGATGGCATGGATGTGATCGCCACCGGCCACCAGCGCGCGCAGGCTGCTCAGCAGCGGCAGGCCCGCGCCGACGGTGGCGCTGTCGCCATAGCGCGCACCACTGTCGGCGCAGCTTTCGGCAATCGCCTGCGCGCGTGCGAGCTGCGCACCACGGCCCAGCTTGTTGGCGGTCACCACGTGCACGCCGCGTGCCAGCCACTGCACGTGGCGTGCGGCCACGTCTTCGCTGGCGGTGGCATCGACCACCACGTCGCCACGTTCCAGTCCTTCGGCGCTGGCCCACGGCGGCGAACTCTGGCCATCGCGCGGTGCACGCCGTGCCAGCTCCAGCGGCAACACCAGGTCACGATCGATCTCCAGCGCAGTGCGTGAATTGGCCAGCCACTGCACGCTGGGCAGTTCCAGCCCACGCGCCCGCAATGCCTGGTAACGCTGCACGAAGGCCGAGCCGACCGTGCCAGTGCCCAGCAGCGCCAGGCGTCCCACGCCCAGCGCAGGAATGTCAGCGGCGAGCGCGCTCATGCATCCACCACCTGTTTGCGACGCGCGGCCGCATCAATCACCGCTTCGGCGCGCTGCAGCGCGGCGCCCAGATCTGCCAGCAGGTCACGCTCGGCCTCGATGCCGACCGACAGGCGCAGCAGCCCTTCGCTGATGCCGGCGGCGGCACGCGCTTCGGCGGTCATCGCCGCATGGGTCATGGTGGCCGGATGCGCGATCAGGCTTTCGACGCCGCCCAGCGATTCGGCCAGGGTGAAACAGCGCAGGCCATCGACAAAGGCACGCACCGCGGCATACGGATCATCACCTTCGCAGTCGGCCAGTTCGAACGACAGCATCGCGCCGAAACCACTCTGCTGGCGGGCGGCGATGGAGTGGCCCGGGTGATCGGCCAGGCCCGGATAATAGACGCGGCCGACCGCCGGATGCTGGTCCAGCAACGCCACGATCGACGTGGTGTTCTCCTGGTGCACGCGCAGGCGCGCATCCAGCGTGCGCAGGCCGCGCAGGGTCAGGAAGGCATCGAACGGCGAACCCGTCAGGCCCAGCGCGTTGCCCCACCACACCAGCTGCTCGTGCAGTGCCGGATCCCGCGCGACTACTGCCCCGCCAACCACGTCGCTGTGGCCATTGATGTACTTGGTGGTGGAGTGCAGTACCAGATCCGCACCGAACGACAGCGGTTGCTGCAGCGCCGGCGACAGGAAGGTGTTGTCGACCACCACGAGTGCACCGGCCTTGTGCGCGGCATCGATGACGAAGCGCAGGTCGGTGATGCGCAGCAGCGGGTTGGACGGGGTTTCCACCAGCACCAGCTTCGGCTGGGTGGCCAGCGCCTGTGCCAGTGCACGCGGATCGGTCAGGTCGGCGGTGACCAGTTCGAAGTGGCCCTTCTTCGCCAGCGCATTGAACAGGCGCCAGCTGCCACCGTACGCATCGTGCGGCACCACCAGGGTATCTCCCGGCTGCAGCAGTGCATTCAGCACCAGGTTGATCGCCCCCATGCCGGTGGCGGTGATCACGCCGCCGGCACCGCCTTCCAGTTCGGCCAGCGCCTCACCCAGCAGGTCGCGGGTGGGGTTGCCACTGCGCGTGTAGTCGTACTGGCGCTTGTTGCCGAAGCCTTCAAAGCTGAAGTTCGACGACAGCACGATCGGCGGGGTGACCGCGCCATGGGCGGTATCGCGATCGATGCCGGCACGGACGGCGGCGGTGGTGCGACTACAGGACGGCTCGTTGGCGTGCAGGCTCATGCGGACTCTCCAGAGGTGCGGAAGGCAGTGGCGAGGATCGCGTCGATGCGATCGGTTTCTTTGAGGAAGGCGTCGTGGCCGTAGGGCGAGCGCAGCACGCGCAGGCTGCCGCGCGGGCCCAGACCTTCGACCAGGCCGACGAGGTCGGCCAGCGGCACCAGGCGGTCGCCCTCCACGGCCACCACCACGGTCGGCGGCAGGATCGCGGCGGGGTCGACGCGGTGCAGGTCGATCGATTCGGACAGGCGCAGGTAGGCGGTCACCGGTGTGCGCGCGACGTACTGCGCGCCGGCGGCGTCGAGATAGTCTTCGGCGGCCACGCGCACGCGGCCGTTGATCACTTCCGGCGCGGCATCGAAGCGCTCGCCGAATTCTTCCGGGGTGCGGTAGCTGAGCATGGCGAACTGCCGGGCCAGCGCCAGGCCATGATCTTCGCCGCACTGCAGCTGGCCCAGCGCGACGGCGCGGCGCTGCAACGCGCGCCAGGAGGCGGCATACGGGTGCGGGCGATGCGCACCGCTGGCCAGCACCAGCTGGCGCACGCGGGCACGATGACGGATCGCGAACTGCTGGCCGACCAGCGCGCCATACGAATAGCCGACGAAGGCTTTCAGCGCGCGGATGCCGAGATGATCCAGCACCAGCGCCAATGCGTCGGCCTGATCGGCGGTATCGATCGGCACGTCCAGCGCACCGTCGGCGCCGATGAAATCGAACGCCAATACGCGCAGCTGCTGCGGATCCAGCGTGCGCCCCCTGCCGACCAGCTCTTCGGCCCAGCCCTTCTCGCTGAACTGTGCGTTGGAGGCCACATGGCGATGCGCGGAGATGCCGCCGGCCAGTACCACCACCGGCGCGTTGGCCGGGCCGACCCACTCGTAGCGCAGGCGCACCGGGCTGGGGCCGGCATGACGCATCGACAGCACCGCGGCGAACTCACCGCGCTCGGCATGCACACGGTCTTCGACCGGCACGCTGACGGGGACAAAGGGTTCGGGGCGAACGGCGGTACTGGTGGCGAAGCTCATGGCGGGATCCGGTTGGGGAATCGGCCATCGAGCCTTCGCGGGGCCCGCGTTCGAGATGCACGTGTGGTGCATGGTTCGAACCATCTTTCGGTGGACGCCACGGTCCCCGCAGGATTTGGCACCTACGCGGACGCTTGCGCGCCTGCGGGCTGCCCCGGCTTCAAAGGGCCTGTCCCTCTGCCGGTCTCGATGGTGAGGCCACGATGCCAGCCCTTCCGCGCACTGTCAATCCCTTCATGCGGATAAAGCGATGAATATTTTCGTCCCGGGTATGCGAGGGGCGTCGCGGTTGTCCCGTTCAGGATCCGGTACAGTCCCGGCGGTCCCTGCCGCTGGAACCCCCGATGCCACGCCTGCCCCTGACCTGGCTGCTGCTGCCCCTGCTGGCGAGTGCGACGGCCAGCGCCGGCGACTGGCGCCAGGGCTGGGGACTGGTGCCTCCTCCCGCTTCTGCCGCCCGCGCAGGCGATGCCGAGGCTGCCGCACCGATGGCCCAGCTGCGCCTGCAACCGGTCGGCACGCAATGGCAGGCCCGTATCGACAACACCCTGGCCGGACCGCTGCAGATCGAGCTGCGCGCTGCACCCGGACACCCGGTCGAAGGGCTGCCGGTGCAATCGCTGATCCAGGGCGACAGCAGCCTGGTGGTCGGCCACCTGCCTGCCCCGCACGACGGCCGCACGCTGGACCTGCGCCTGCAGTCGGTACCGGGCAACCCGGCCGCACAGGCCGAGGATGTGGCCTATCGCCTGCCGTTCGATGCGGCCCGTCCACGCGTGGACCAGGCGCCGCAGGGCCGGTTCAGCCACGACGACGAGGAAAACCGCGATGCGGTCGACTTCGCGCTGCCTGAAGGCACGTTGGTGCTGGCCGCACGCGAGGGCACGGTGATGCAGATCCAGGATGGCTTCCGTGGCAACGGCCAGGACCGCGAACGCGATGGTGGCCGCGCCAACTTCATCCGCGTGCTGCACAGCGACGGCAGCATGGCCCTGTACGGCCACCTGCAGGCCGGCGGCATGCGCGTGCGTCGCGGCCAGGCGGTGGGGGCCGGGCAGCCGATCGGCCTGTCCGGCAACAGTGGCTACAGCAGCGCCCCACACCTGCACTTCGTGGTACAGGTCAACCGCGGCATGGGCCTGCGCTCGGTGCCGGCACGCATCTTCGCCGAGCAGGGCCAGCTGCAGTTCGCCCGCCACGGCGAGGCCGACGGCGGGATCGGGCGCTGACCGGCCCCGGCCGGTATAATCGGGCGCTTATCTCTTTGAAAAGCGCCCCGGGCGGGCGCCACTGCCATGTCCGAAGTCGCCAACGAAGCGTCGCGTCGCCGCACGTTCGCCATCATTTCCCACCCTGACGCCGGCAAGACCACGCTGACCGAAAAGCTGCTGCTGTTCGGAGGCGCGATCCAGATGGCCGGTTCGGTGAAGGGCCGCAAGGCTGCCCGCCACGCCACCTCCGACTGGATGGCGCTGGAAAAGGAGCGCGGCATCTCCGTCACCTCCTCGGTGATGCAGTTCCCGTATGAAGGCAAGATCGTCAACCTGCTCGACACCCCCGGCCACGCCGACTTCGGCGAGGACACCTACCGCGTGCTGACCGCGGTGGACTCGGCGCTGATGGTGATCGACGTGGCCAAGGGCGTGGAAGAACGCACCATCAAGCTGATGGAAGTGTGCCGCCTGCGCGATACGCCGATCATGACCTTCATCAACAAGCTCGACCGCGAGGGCAAGGACCCGATCGAGCTGCTGGATGAAGTGGAAACCGTGCTGGGCATCCAGTGCGCCCCGGTCACCTGGCCGATCGGCATGGGCCAGCGCCTGAAGGGCGTGGTGCATCTGCTCACCGGCGAAGTGCACCTGTACGAACCGGGCCGCAACTTCACCCGCCAGGACTCGACCATCTTCCCGTCCATCGATGCCCCCGGCCTGGCCGAGAAGATCGGTGCACAGATGCTGGCCGACCTGCGCGACGAACTGGAACTGGTGCAGGGCGCCAGCCACCCGTTCGACCTGGACGCTTATCGCGCCGGCAAGCAGACCCCGGTGTTCTTCGGCTCGGGCGTGAACAACTTCGGCGTGCAGCCGCTGCTGGACTTCTTCGTCGAGCATGCGCCGTCGCCGCAGGCACGCTCCACCACCGGCCGCGAGATTGCCCCGGAAGAGAACAAGCTGACCGGCTTCGTGTTCAAGATCCAGGCCAACATGGATCCTCAGCACCGTGACCGCGTGGCGTTCATGCGCGTCTGCTCGGGCCGTTTCAGCGCCGGCATGAAGACCTTCCACGTGCGCACCGGCAAGGAAATGAAGCTGGCCAACGCCCTGACCTTCATGGCCAGCGATCGTGAAATCGCCGCCGAAGCGTGGCCGGGCGATGTGATCGGCATCCACAACCACGGCACCATTTCCATCGGCGATACCTTCACCGAAGGCGAAGCGGTCACCTTCACCGGTATTCCGAACTTCGCCCCGGAGCTGTTCCGTCGCGCACGCCTGCGTGATCCGCTCAAGCTCAAGCAGCTGCAGAAGGGCCTGGCCCAGCTGTCCGAGGAAGGTGCGACCCAGTTCTTCCGCCCGCTGACCAGCAACGACCTGATCCTGGGTGCGGTCGGTGTGCTGCAGTTCGACGTGGCCGCGTACCGCCTGAAGGACGAGTACGGCGTGGAAGCAACCTTCGAGCCGGTCAGCGTGACCACTGCGCGTTGGGTCCACTGCAGCAACGAAAAGAAGCTGGAAGAGTTCCGCGAGAAGAACGCACTGAACCTGGCACTGGATGCGGCCGGCCATCTGGTCTATCTGGCACCGACCCGGGTCAACCTGCAGCTGGCACAGGAACGTTCGCCGGATGTGCGCTTCTCGGCCACCCGCGAAGCGGCGCATACCGTTTCGGTGGGCTGATGCCACGGGGTCGGATCCCTTTCCGCAGGAAAGGGCTCTGACTCCTGCAGTGCCGGGCGTTCATCCACGCATGGCGTGGATCTACCGAGCACGGGCTCGTCAGCGCAACGCAGGGATTCACCCACCATACGGTGACGGGCGTGCACACGGCGGCCATCGCGGCGATGATAGGGGGACGCGGGTCCCCCTCCCCGTGAACGATGCCCATGCCCATGTCGACGACGTCCATTGCTTCGATCCGTGAAGAAATCGCCAGCGCCCTGACCCATGGCCTGGGCGCGGTATTCGCCCTGGCAGCCAGCGCGGTGTTGATTACCCTGGCCGCGATCTACGGCGACGGCTGGCAGCTGGCCAGCGCGATCGTGTTCGGTATCGCGCTGTTGCTGCTGTACACCGCCTCCACGCTGTATCACGCCATCCAGCATCCGGTCGCCAAGGGCCGGTTGAAGGTGTTCGACCACTGCGCGATCTATGTACTGATCGCGGGTACCTATACCCCGTTCACCCTGATCGGCCTGCGCGGCCCGTGGGGCTGGGGCCTGTTCACCGCGATCTGGGCACTGGCGCTGGGTGGTGTGGTGTTCAAGCTGTTCTACACCGGCCGCTTCAAGGTGCTCTCAACGGTGATCTACATCGCCATGGGCTGGCTGGTGGTCGTGGCGATCAAGCCGATGTGGGCCTCGATCGACGGCGGCACCCTCACCTGGCTGTTCGCCGGCGGCCTGTCGTACACGCTGGGCACCTACTTCTACCACCGTGAATCGATCCCGTACTCGCACGCGATCTGGCACCTGTTCGTAATCGGCGGCAGCGTCTGCCACTTCGTCGCGGTGACCATGCAGGTGCTGTAACGGCGCGGGTTGTGCACACCGCGCACATGGACGCTTCGCGCCCCGTCCACGATGAAGGGGCAACCATGGCAGCGTGAATGCTGCCGCCTCCCCTGCCGCACCGCGCACGCCCCGCTGGCGCCTCCGCAGACCTGGCCCGCGCGGCCGGCGCTCGCTCACGGTTCTGGTCTTCCTGCTGGCAGTGATCCTGGTGGTGATCGCGCTGTGGGACTGGAACTGGTTCAAGGGTCCGGTCGAGCGCGCGGTGCAGGCACGCACCGGTCGTGCACTGCACATCGGCCACTTGGATGTCGAACTCGGCCGCACCAGCACCATCCGTGCCGATGCCATCACCTTCGCCAATGCCGGCTGGGCGAAGCAGCCGAACATGGCCACCGCCGACCGCGTCGAGATCGACGTGCGGGTGTGGCCCCTGCTGCGCGGCAGCGTGCAGCTGCCGGAAGTGCGCCTGACCCGACCGGACGTGCTGCTGGAAACCGCCCCGCGCAAGGGCGAGCCGGGCAACTGGGATTTCCTGGGTGACAGCAGAGGCGGGACAAGCCCGCAACTCAAGCGCCTGCGCATCGACGACGGCCGGCTGCAGTTCCTCGACGCACTGGGCCGCACCGACATCCGCGTGGGCGTGCGCAGCGGCCAACCGAAACTAGCCGATGCCTCGCCGCCGCTGCTGGTGCAGGGCAAGGGCCACTGGCAGGGCAATCCGTTCACCCTGCAGGGCGGTACCGAATCACCGCTGGAACTGACCGACAGCGACCACCCGTTCCGCATCCACCTCGACGGCCGCGCCGGTGCCACCCACGCAGTGGCCCGCGGCACGCTCACCAACCCCTTCCAGCTGCGCGTGTTCGACCTGCAGTTCGCGCTCAGTGGCCAGGATCTGGCCGATCTCTACCCGCTGCTCGGCATCGCCATCCCGCCCTCACCGCCCTATGCGCTGAACGGCCGCCTGAAGCGCGACCACAACGTCTGGCGTTACGACGGCTTCACCGGCAAGGTCGGCGACAGCGACCTGGGTGGCAACCTGCAGTTCGAGGTGGGACGCGACCGTCCACGACTGACCGCGACGCTGGAATCCAAGCGCCTGGACTTCGATGACCTGGCCGGCTTCGTGGGCGCGCCACCGAAGACCGGCAGCGGTGAAACCGCGAATGCCGAACAAAAGGCGCAGGCCGCCCGTGTCGCCGCCAGCAGCCGGGTATTGCCCGACACGCCCTACAACCTGGGCAAGCTGCGCGCGATGGATGCCGACGTGCGATGGAAGGCCCATCGCATCAACGCGCCGTCATTGCCGCTGGACGACATGGACGCACACCTGTTGCTGGATGACGGCGTGCTGCGACTGGACCCGCTGAACTTCGGCGTCGCCGGTGGCGACATCCGCAGCACGATCCGCATGGACGCGCGTCGCCCGCAAATCAGCACCGCGCTGAAGGCCAGCGTGCGCGGCGTGCAGCTGGGCCAGCTGCTCCCGGACGCGAAGCTGGCCGAGCAGGCCAAGGGCGGCATCGGCGGCGAAGTGGACCTGAGCGGCCGCGGCAACTCGATCGCCGCCATGCTCGGCAGCAGCAGTGGCAAGGTCGGCCTGGCGATGGGCCGTGGCCATGTCGGCAACCTGGTGATGGAACTGGCCGGCCTGGACATCACCGAATCACTGAAATTCCTGGTGACCGGCGACAAGCAGATCCCCCTGCGCTGCGCCTTCGCCGACTTCGGCGTGCGCGACGGCCTGATGACCAGCCAGGCACTGGCGGTGGATACCACCGACACGATCCTCATCGGCGAAGGCACGGTCAGCCTGCGCGACGAGACCCTGGACCTGCTGCTCAAGCCTCGCCCGAAGGACAAGAGCATCCTGGTTCTGCGCTCTCCGCTGCATATCAGCGGCACGTTCAAGGATCCGTCGTTCCGCCCGGACTTCAAGGCATTGGGTATTCGTGGCGCCGTGGCATTGGCACTGGGCAGCATCGCCCCGCCGGCGGCGTTGCTGGCGACGATCGAACTGGGGCCGGGGAAGGATGCCGACTGCGGGGGGCAGTATGCGAAGTAGGTTTACAGCGTTGTTCGCGGCGCCTGCATTGATCGCGGCCTGAGGGGGACGGGTGACGCAGGCAGGACACGCCGCAAGTACGTCCCTGTAGGCTCGATGGCGCCATCCATGGCGCCAACGGTCCTGCCTGCGTCACCCGTCCCCCTTCCGACAGTTTCCTGCGCGCGCGGAACGAGAGCGGAAATTCAAAGTCAAAAGAAAAAAGCAAAGTCAAAAGCTGTTGCCAACCAAGGTTGGCAGCTACCAAGGGCGAGGCACCGCGCATGTACGCACCGCGCTCGCAGAAATGTGTCCAGAGGCGGAGGGTGCGGCTGGGCAGGACCGTTGGCGCTATGGATGGCGCCATCGAGCCCCCATGGATGGGTTTACGGCGTGTCCTGCCCAGCCGCACCCTCCGCCTCCCAACGTATCAGGAAGGCGCTGCTGTGGCTTTGGCTGCGGCTCTGGCTTCGAAAAGCGGGCCGGCGGGCCGCAGGCCCGCAAGCGACACCCTCACCCGGCGACGATGTACTGCTGCAGCTGATCCAGCTCGCGCCGCTGCGCATCGATCACCGATTTCACCAGGTCGCCGATGGAAATCACCCCCAGCACCTGCGCCCCCTCCACCACCGGCAGGTGGCGGATGCGGTAATCGGTCACCAGCTGCAGGCAGTGCTCTACCTGTTCGCCCGGGGAGACCGTCACCACCTTCGCCGTCATGATCTCGGCCACCGCCGTATCCCGCGACGAACGATCACGCAGCACGATCTTGCGCGCGTAATCGCGCTCCGACAGGATCCCGACCAGCCGCGGCCCGTCCATCACCAGCACCGCGCCAATGCCCTTTTCCGCCATCAACCGGATCGCATCGATCACCGCCGCATCCGGCGCGACCGCATGTACTTCAGGAGACTTGCCGTCCAACAGTTGCCGTACCGTGGTCATCTGCCTGCCCTCCGAGGGTGGGTTGCAGGGCCGAGTCTGCCACGGACGATGCTAGCCACGCGTCAACCAGGTACAACGGGCGCTGCTTGGATTCCTCGTACAGCCGTCCCAGGTACTCACCGATCAGGCCCAGGGCGATCAACTGCACCCCGCCCAGGAACAGGATCACCGCCATCATCGTCGGCCAACCCGCCACCCGGTCACCGTACAGGGCCGCCTTGGCGATCACCCACACACCGAATACGAAAGCAACCGCCGCCGTTGCCAGGCCCATGTAGGTCGCCGCCCGCAGGGGAACGGTCGAGAAGCCGGTGATTCCTTCCAGCGCGAAGTTCCACAGCCGCCAAAGGCTGAACTTGCTGGAGCCGGCCACACGCGCGTGGCGGTGGTAGGGCACGGCAATCCGCTTGAATCCGACCCAGCTGAAAAGACCCTTCATGAAGCGGTGGCGTTCACGCATCTCGCGCAGCGCGCTCAGCGCGCGCGGCGACAGCAGGCGGAAGTCACCGGTATCGGCAGGGATCGGCGTGCGTGACAGGCGACCGATCACCCGGTAGAACGCCGCCGCCGTGGCGCGCTTGATCCAGGCCTCGCCATCGCGGGCCATGCGCGTGCCATAGATGTTGTCATGGCCTTCGCGCCAGCGCGCAACGAACTGCGGCACCAGTTCCGGCGGGTCCTGGCCATCGGCATCCAGGATCATCGCCGCGCCTTCGCGCACCAGATCCAGGCCGGCAGTCAGCGCAGCCTCCTTGCCGAAATTGCGCGACAGCTTCAACGCCGATACGCGCGCGTCGCCCTGCGCCAATCCTGCGATCACCTGCCAGGTCCCGTCGTGGCTGCCATCGTCCACATACAGGATGTGGCCATCGATGTCGGGCATACCATCGAGCACCGCGCACAGCCGTGGATGCAGCAGCGGCAGTGCCAGGGCCTCGTTGTAGGCAGCGATGACAAAAGTGAGCCGTTCGCGGTTCATGCCCGGATTGTACGTTGCCGGCGCGCACACGACCCGCCGCCTGCCGATCGCAGCGCGCCCGCCTCAGTCCTCCGACAGATAGGACGCGCCGCCCAGCTGTCGTGCCTGGCGCTGGATCCATGCCGCGCGCCGCTGCACGTACGGCCCTGGCTTGGCCGCGTTGTAGCGTCGCGGTGCCGGCAACACCGCCGCCAACCGCGCACTCTCGGCCGGACTCAACCGGGCCGCGTCCTTGCCCCAGAACGTCTGTGCCGCTGCCTGCGCGCCATATACGCCATCGCCGAACTCGGCGATGTTGGCGTACATCTCCAGGATGCGTTCCTTCGGCCACAGTGCTTCGATCAGCACCGTGTACCAGACTTCCAGGCCCTTGCGTACCCAGCTGCGGCCCTGCCAGAGGAACAGGTTCTTGGCGACCTGCTGGCTGATCGTGCTGGCCCCCCGCAGGCGCCCGCCCTTGGCATTGTGGTCGCGGGCCTTCTCGATGGCCTGCAGATCGAAGCCGTTGTGGTCGGGGAAGCGCTGGTCTTCGGCCGCCACCAGCGAGATCGGCAGGCTGGGCGCCATCTGGTCCAGATCGCGCCACTGGTAGTGCAGGCGATAGGACCAGTCGGCCTCGCCCAATGCCTCGCCATAGCGCCACAGCATGACCGTGGATACCGGCGGGTCGATGAACCGCAACACCAATACCTGCAGGCAGCTGAAAGCGGCCAGCAGCAGCGGCAGCCAGAGCAGCCGTTTCCAGCGCCAGCGCCTACGGCGCGGGGCTTCCGCGATGGCCTCCACCTTGTGCTGCTCTCCCCCTGCCCCCATTACTGGTGCATCCTTCTTCTATCTGGTTGTCGGCGCATTATCCGGCAACCGCCCTCGTTTACGCGCGATGTGAGCCGATGACCGCCAACCCCGATTCCCTGATCCGCTTCCTGCTTCCCGACGCTGGCGTCCGTGGCGTCCACGTGCGCCTGCAGGCCACCTGGCAGGAGATCCTGTCCCACGCCGAGTACCCGGATACCGCCGCCGAACTGCTCGGCGAGGCCTGCGTGGCCTCGGCGCTGTTCACCGGCCACACCAAGATCGATGGCCGCCTCTCGATCCAGCTGCGCAGCAGCACCGCCCTGCGCACCCTGTTCGCCGAGTGCACCGCCGCCGGTACCCTGCGCGGCATTGCCCAGCTCAGCGAGGGCGCCGATGCGCCGCGCGACCTGTCCAGCCTGGGTGATGACGCCCTGCTCGCGATCACCATCGAGAACCCGGGCCTGGACCCGCGCGAACCGCAGCGCTACCAGAGCCTGGTCGCGCTGACCGCACCGGAGCTGGACGAGGCCTTCGAGGATTACTTCCGCCAGTCCGAGCAGCTGCCGACCCGCTTGCTGCTGGCCGCCGACCGCAATGGCGCCGCCGGCCTGCTGCTGCAGAAGCTGCCGGGCGACGAGGGCGACGAGGACGGCTGGGCACGTGCCAGCGCCCTGTTCGAGACCCTGGGCAAGGCCGAGCTGCTGGCGACCCCGGCCGAGCAGCTGCTGCACCGCCTGTTCCACGAAGAGAAGCCGGAACTGATGGGCGACAAGCCGCTGTCCTTCGCCTGCTCCTGTTCCCGCGAGCGGGTCGCATCGATGCTGCAGTCGCTGGGCGAGGACGAGGCCCGTGCCGCGGCCGCGGACACCGGCGCGGTCGAGGTCCGTTGCGAATTCTGCGGGCGGGAGTATCACTTTCCTTTGACGGAGTTCGGCATACTGTTCCACGGTGCCGAGGGGACTGTACCGGCGCCTGAACGGCTTCAGTAAACGGCTTGTCTTGCATCTGGGGGGATCAAGGCTTGTTAAGAATTCATAAACACCCTAGGATCAAGTTCCCGTCTTTGCGGGAACTTCCGTTGTCCGTCCCTGTCTGAACTGGTCCGATGCGTACCTTCCTGCGTCTACCGCTGGCCCTGCTGATCGCCCTTGGCGCGATCACGGGCGTGCACGCGCAGAGCAAGGACACCCGGACCGTGCTGCCGGTGTGGAACAAGGGCAGCGGCAAGGTCGAGGCCCTGCTGTACCTGGAGCCCACGGGTGAACAGGCCGCCGGCGCCCGCTGGCACTTCGGCCGCAACTCGCTGGATGCGGCCTTCGGCCTGTCCTCCGGCGATTCACTGGGCCTGCTCTGCAACAGCAGCAGCGGGACCAGCATGAGCGGCCTGGCCAGTCACTGCATGCTGGCCAGCCTGGGTGACGACGACGACCTCAACAGCCGCCGCTTCACCGGCACCGCCGCGCTGAACCGCGGCAACAGCCGCCTCGGCATCACCGCGGGCACCGGCCGTGAAACGCTGCCGGCGTGGCTGTCCGGCCCGAACAAGACATCTTCGCTGCGCGCCGAGCAGAACGACCTGACCGTATTCGCGCAGAAGAACATCGGCCGCGAGGGTTTTGTCTCGATTGCCGGTACCTACGCCAAGGCCCGCCTGGTACCGCTGGCCGACGCCGCGCCGTCCATCGTCGACCGCTGGGACAGCAAGAGCCTGAGCATCGGCGCCGGCTACGGCAACTTCACCGGCAGCATCATCGGCCGCGTGATCGACGTACCGGGCAAGCCCGGCAAGTGGGAAGGCCTGGGCATCGGCCTGACCTGGCGTACCCCGTGGTCCGGCCAGCTTACCGTGGGCGCCGAAAACGTGATCAGCCGTGGCAAGAATCCGTTCTCCCCGCGCAATGAAAGCAACGACGACGGCACCGTGCCGTACGTGCGTTACGAACAGGATCTCTGATCCCACTACGCGGTCTTCCTGCAGTGACTCCTCCCGGGCGCCGAAAGGCGCCCGTTGCGTATGCGCGATCGTGATACACGCCAAGCGCTTTTCGACGAATTGGATACCGTGCAATTCATGTCGACATACTGCGATACACACCAATGGAAACTTTTTTCATCACTTTGCACTAACAAACGAGACAGGGTGATCGCACATGTAATTCAAGCCATTGATTTTGTGCATTAATTTTCATTTTTACCAAAATCACAGACTTGATTAACGCAGCTTTAATTCTTGGCGAACGCCCGCTACTATCGGTTCAGCCCTCGCGATTTGGGAGCGCTTTTCGCTCCCCCGCCGGGCATTAACCCAGCCAAGATTTCTTGGAGAGAGAGAGCCAATGAATTTCCAGTCCAACAAGCTGCGCGATGCCGTTCTGGTCGCGCTCGTTGCCGGTGTGGCGTCCACTGCCACCGCCCAGGCCCAGGAAGCGACCAACCTTGACCGCATCTCGGTTACCGGTTCGCGCATCAAGAGCACCGACATCGAAACCTCGCAGCCGGTCCTGAGCCTGACCCGCGCCGATATCGAAAAGCAGGGCGTGACTTCGGTCGCCGACATCCTGCAGCGCGTTGCCGCCAACGGTGCCGCCCTGAACCGTACGTTCAACAACGGTGGTGATGGTTCGGCCGGCATCAGCCTGCGCAACCTCGGTTCTGCGCGCACCCTGGTGCTGGTCAACGGCCGCCGCTGGACCACCGGCCTGGATGGCAGCGTCGATCTGAACACCATCCCGACCGCGATGATCGAGCGCATCGACATCCTGAAGGACGGTGCATCGACCATCTACGGTTCGGACGCGATCGCCGGCGTGGTGAACATCATCACCAAGCAGAACTTCGATGGCGCGGAAGCCAACTTCTACAAGGGCCAGTACAGCGCTGGTGACGGCGAACGCGAAGCGGCCGACTTCACCATCGGCACCACCACCGACCGTGCGTCGGTGATGCTGGGTGTCTCCTACGTGAAGGAAGACAAGGTCATGGCTGGCGATCGCAAGATCTCCGCCGGTGGCCCGCCGTTCTTCGACGGCCAGAGCAGCACCGGCATGCCGGGTTCCTACCTGCGCAATGACGAGCGCTATGTCCAGATCAACGGCGTGGAAACGCCGTTCAACGCCAACGTCCACGGCTACAACACCGCACCGGACAACTACCTGCTGACCCCGCAGGAGCGCACCTCGCTGTTCGCATCGGGCTCGTACAACATCACCGACAACGTCACCTTCCGCACCGAGGCGATGTACAACGAGCGCAAGTCCGAGCAGCTGCTGGCCGCCATGCCCGTCACTGGCATGCGCCTGAGCAAGGACAGCATGTACAACCCGACCGGTGAAGACCTGACCGGCGTCAACCGTCGCTTCAACGAGAGCGGCGGCCGTTCGTTCAACCAGAACGTCAAGAACTGGCACTTCTACGGTGGTTTCGAAGGCTTCTTCGAATTCGCCGATCGCAACTTCGACTGGGACGTCGGCTACCGCTACGACAAGACTGACCAGAACGACCTGACCTATGGCCTGTTCAACCTGGCCAACCTGCGCAACGCCTATGGTCCGTCCGAGCTTCGTGGTGGCGTGCCGGTGTGCGTTACCGCTCCGGGTGGCGACATCATCCAGGGTTGCGTGCCGGTCAATGCGCTGGGTCCGGAAGGCTCGATCAGCCAGGGTGCCATCGACTACACCTCGTTCACCGCCCACGACTCCTCCAACCTGGTGTCCAAGGGCTACTACGCCAACATCTCCGGTGAAATCGCCCAGCTGCCGGCAGGTGCCCTGGCGTTCGCCGCGGGCTACGAGTACCGCAAGGAATCCGGCCAGTTCGATCCGGACGCCTTCATTGCTGCTGGCCTGAGCACCGGCAACGGCGCCAAGCCGACCAAGGGCAGCTATGACCTGGACGAGTTCTTCCTGGAACTGTCGATCCCGGTGCTGGCTGACCTGCCGGGCGCCAAGCTGCTCGACTTCAGCGCGGCAACCCGCTACTCGAAGTACAGCAACTTCGGCAACACCACCAACAACAAGTTCGGCTTCCGCTGGAAGCCGATCGACGACCTGATGATCCGCGGTAACTACTCGGAAGGCTTCCGCGCGCCGAGCATCAGCAACCTGTTCGCAGGTGACGGCGACTCGTTCGAAACCTACGCTGACCCGTGCGCGGCCGCCAATGGCCCGACCGGTGCAGTGCTGGCGCAGTGTATTGCCCAGGGTGTTCCGGCTGGCTTCGTGCAGCCCAATACCCGCGACGATGACGGCGTGCCGCAGTCCGGTGCCGCCCAGACCGCCGAACCGTTCACCTGGAAGTCCAACCCGAACCTGAAGCCGGAAACCTCGACCAGCAAGACGCTGGGCCTGGTGTGGAGCCCGAGCTTCGTGACCGGCCTGAACGTCACCCTGGACTGGTGGCAGATCAAGATCGAGGACGCCATCACCCGTCCGGCGATCCAGGACATCATGAACTACTGCTACGGCGGCTCGCCGGCTGAGCAGGCAGCCTACTGCGGCCTGATCACCCGTGACCCGACCTACGGCACTGCCGCCGAGCGCTACACCATCACCAACGTCAACATGCCGCTGCAGAACCTGGCATCGTACAAGGTGGAAGGTTGGGATCTGGGCATCCTGTACCGCCTGCCGGAAACCTCGATCGGCCAGTTCACCGTCACCCTCGACAGCACCTATCTGAGCAAGTGGGAAACCAAGGCCACGGAAGACTCGCAGGTCGAAGGTCGCCAGGGACGTTACCTCGACCAGGATCCGTACTGGCGCATCCGTTCCAACCTGTACGTCGACTGGTCCTATGGTGATTTCGGCGTCAACTACGGCCTGCGTTACAAGTCGGGGATGACCGAGTCGTGCCTGCTGGGTGGTTCGCTGCGCAACTACTGCTCGGATCCCGAGAACCGCGAAAACCACATGGGCGCCACGACCTACCACGACGTCCAGTTCCGCTACAACACGCCGTGGAAGGGCACCATCATGGTCGGCCTGAACAACGTGTGGGACAAGAACCCGCCGGTCTCGTACTCGACCTCGTACAACATGTTCGACCCGCAGTACGACCTGCCGGGCCGCTACATGTACATGCAGTACAAGCAGAAGTTCTGATCGATCCACTGATCAGCTGATGCAGCAACGGCCCCGCAAGGGGCCGTTGTTTTTTGTGTGTTCCAGGTTGCGGCAGCACCAACGGAAAAGGCCGCGGCATTGCCGCGGCCTTTCTGTACTCAACGCAGCAACAACGCTCAACCGTTCGGAATCAGCGTCTCGATGAGATGCTCGACATAGGCTTCGAAATCCTCGCGCGCCTGCTTGGGCTGCTGCAGCTGCAGGGACAGCTGCAGGAAGCCGACATAGGCGGCGTAGGCCAGGCGTGCGCGATGGCGTGCATCGGTCGAGCTGAGCCCTGCCTGGCGGAACGAGGCGATCAGATAGTCGAGGCGGCGCTGCGACACGCGGTCGATCACCGGCCGCACCATCGGATGGTCCAATGCCTTCAGCAGCTCGCTGTAGATGATGTGCGGCTGCACTTCATGCGCCACCATCTGGAACAGCTGGCGCAGGCGCACGCGCGGGTCCGGTACGTCTTCCAGGCTGCCGAACACCTGTTCCTGTTCGAACAGTTCCCAGCGTTCCAGCGCGGCCTGCAACAAGGCGTCACGCGAGGGGAAATGCCAATAGAAACTGCCCTTGGTCACGCCGAGTCGCCGCGCCAGCGGTTCCACCGCAACGGCGCCTACGCCTTGTTCAGCAATCAGGTCGAGGGCCGCCTGGGCCCAGTCTTCGGCACTCAGGCGGCTGTTGCGGCCGGCGCGCGGTTCGCCGGCAGAAGCGTCAGGTTGATTCATGGGCTGATTTAACCATACGCCGGGGTTCGTTGCAGTACGCCGTTGCGGGCGAAACCGTCAAAGGCCTCTCCTGCAGGCCTGTCGCACTGCACCATACGATGCAGTATTGACTTCCCTCACAGGCGATCCATACTAGCAAGTATGGTTACGTCCCCTACTCCCGCTGCGTTCCATGACCTGCGCCTGGAGGCGGCCCATGGCGCCCGCCTCGCCGCCACTGCCAGCGACCACGGTCGCCGTGGCCGGGTGCTGTTCGCGCACGGCTTCGGCCAGACCCGTCATGCCTGGAATGCCACCGCGCGTGCCCTGTCTGCAGCCGGCCTGCAGACCCTGGCTTATGACGCACGCGGCCACGGCGATTCGGACTGGAATGCCGCCGACCTGCCCTACCACGGCGAACAGTTCGCCGATGACCTGATCGTGCTGGCCGGCGAGCAGCCGCGCCCGCCGGTGCTGGTCGCAGCCTCGATGGGCGGCCTGTTCGGCCTGCTGGCCGAATCGCGCTGGCCGGGCCTGTTCTCGGCGATGGTGCTGGTCGACATCACCCCGCGTTGGGATACCGCCGGTGTTGAACGCATCCTGGCCTTCATGACCGCCCATCCCGACGGCTTCGCCTCGCTCACCCAGGCCGCCGACGTGATCTCGGCCTACATGCCGCACCGCCCGCGCAAATCCGAGCAGTCGCTGCGCGCCCTGCTGCGCGAGGACGGCCATGGCCGCTGGCGCTGGCACTGGGATCCGCGACTGGTGGCCGAACTGGCCCGCGACAGCGAGCAGCACCAGGATGCACTGGCCGAGGCCGCGCGGCAGGTGAAGTGCCCGCTGCTGCTGGTCAGCGGCGGCCGCAGCGACCTGGTCACGCCGCAGACCGTGGCCGAATTCCTGGCGTTGGCGCCGCACGCGCGCCATGTACAGCTGCCGCAGGCCACGCACATGGTCGCCGGCGATGACAACGACGCCTTTACCGCTACTGTGTTGGACTATCTGGACGTGTTGCCCGCAGCAGACGCTGCGGCTTCGTCCGCCACAAACGAGCACGTCACCGGAGCACGCTCATGAGCATCGTTCTTCCCTTCCTCGCCCTGCTGCTGGCAGGCGCGTTCGTCGCCTACCACCGCATGCGGCTGGTTACCTGGACGCTGATCAGCGTGGCCCTGCTGGCCGCCTGCTGGTTCATTCCCTACGTCAACCAGACCGCCACGATCGTCGCGGCCGCCGTGCTTGCCGTCATCGCCGTGCCGCTGCTGCTGCCGTTCATCCGCAAGCCGCTGCTGACCGGCCCGATGATGAAGGTGTTCCGCAAGGTGCTGCCGCCGCTGTCGCAGACCGAGCGCATCGCGCTGGAAACCGGCTCGGTCGGCTTCGAGGGCGAACTGTTCACCGGTGATCCGGACTGGAACATCCTGCTCAACTATCCCAAGCCGCAGCTGACCGCCGAAGAACAGGCCTTCCTCGATGGCCCGGTGGAAGAGCTGTGCACCATGGTCAACGACTGGGAAATCACCCACGTCCATGCCGACCTGCCGCCGGAGCTGTGGGCCTTCATCAAGAAGAACAAGTTCTTCGGCATGATCATCCCGAAGGAATACGGCGGCCTGGGCTTCTCCGCACTGGCCCACCACAAGGTGATCCAGAAGCTGGCCTCGGTGTCTTCGGTGGTCAGCTCCACCGTCGGCGTGCCGAACTCGCTGGGCCCGGGTGAACTGCTGGTGCATTACGGCACCCAGGAACAGAAGGACCAGTACCTGCCGCGCCTGGCCGATGGTCGCGAGGTGCCCTGCTTCGGCCTGACCGGTCCGTTCGCCGGTTCCGACGCCACCTCCATTCCGGACTACGGCATCGTCTGCAAGGGCGAGTGGAACGGCGAGCAGGTGCTCGGCGTCAAGCTGACCTTCGACAAGCGCTACATCACCCTGGCGCCGGTCGCATCGCTGATCGGCCTGGCCTTCCGCATGTACGACCCGGATGGCCTGATCGGCGATACCCGCGACATCGGCATCACCCTGGGCCTGCTGCCGCGCGACACCGCCGGTGTTGAAATCGGCCGTCGCCACTTCCCGCTGAACTCGACCTTCCAGAACGGTCCGATCCGCGGCAAGGACGTGTTCATTCCGTTGACCCAGCTGATCGGTGGCGCAGCCATGGCCGGCAAGGGCTGGAACATGCTCAACGAGTGCCTGGCCGTGGGCCGCTCGATCACGCTGCCGTCCACCGCCAGTGGCGGTGCCAAGGCCGGTGCCGCCGTCACCGGCGCCTACGCACGCATCCGCAAGCAGTTCGGCCTGTCGGTCGGCCGCTTCGAGGGCGTGGAAGAAGCGCTGGCCCGCATCGGCGGCAAGGCCTACAAGATCAGCGCGCTGTCGCAGGCCACCGCCGCGGCGGTCGACCGTGGTGACGTGCCGTCGGTGCCGTCGGCGATCGCCAAGTACCACTGCACCACCATGAGCCGCGAGGTGATCTCGGACATGATGGACGTGATCGGCGGCAAGGGCATCATCCTGGGGCCGCGCAACTTCGCCGGCCGCAGCTGGCAGGCCGCGCCGATCGCGATCACCGTGGAAGGCGCCAACATCATGACCCGCAGCCTGCTGATCTTCGGCCAGGGTGCGATCCTCTGCCACCCGTGGGTGCTGAAGGAAATGAAGGCCGCGCAGGATCCGGACACCCGTGCCGGCCTGCAGGAGTTCGACCGCAGCCTGTTCGGCCACATCCGCTTCGGTATCTCCAATGCCGTGCGTTCGTTCTGGTTCGGCCTGACCGGCGCGCGCTTCGGCGCCGCCCCGGGCGACGCCTATACCCGCCGCTACTTCCGCAAGCTGGACCGTTACTCGGCCAACCTGGCGCTGATGGCCGATATCTCGATGATGACCCTCGGCGGCAAGCTGAAGTTCAAGGAATCGCTGTCAGGCCGCCTGGGCGATGTGCTGAGCCACGTCTACATGACCAGCGCCATGCTCAAGCGCTACCACGACGAAGGCGCACCGCAGGCCGACCAGCCGCTGCTGGCCTGGGCCTTCCATGACAGCGTGCACAAGATCGAGGAATCGCTGTCGGCCGCGCTGCGCAACTTCCCGATCCGTCCGATCGGCTGGCTGATGTGGGCGCTGATCTTCCCGCTGGGCCGTCGTGCCGAGGCTCCGGGCGACCGTCTGAGCCGCCGCGTCGCCGCCCTGCTGATGGCGCCGAACGAAGCGCGTGATCGTCTGGCCAGCGGCGTGTTCCTGACCCCGTGCGAGAACAACCCGGGTGGCCGCATCAACAGCTACCTGAGCAAGGCGATCATGGCCGAGCCGGTGGAGCGCAAGTTCCTCAAGGCGCTGAAGAGCAAGGGCATCGAAGCGCTGGACTTCAAGGCCCAGCTGGACGAAGCCGTGGCCGAGGGCGTGATCACCCAGGACGAGCGCAGCCTGCTGGAAGAGCTGCGCACGCTGACCCTGGACACCATCACCGTGGACGATTTCGACACCCACGAGCTGCGCGCGGCCAGCTACTACGACCGCCAGCACAAGGATCCGCATTCGCAGGCGGCCTGATCGCCCGCGACACGCGTTGCCTTCGACGGCGGGCCTCGGCCCGCCGTCGTTCTATCCGCCGACCGGAAACCGCTCATGTCCACGCCCCTGCTTTCGCTCTACCGCCGCCTGCAGCGCTGGCCCGCCGGCAACTGGCTGTTCTCGCGCGCGGTCTGCTTCAAGGCGCCCTACTTCGCCAGCATCGCACCGCGCATCACCCGCCTGGAACACGGCCGCTGCGAAGGCACGCTGGCCGATCGCCGCAACGTGCGCAACCACATCGGCACGGTGCATGCGATCGCGATGTGCAACCTGGCCGAGCTGACCGCCGGGCTGATGGTGGACGCGTCGCTGCCGAAGGGCATGCGCTGGATCCCGAAGGGGATGCAGGTGCAGTACCTGGCCAAGGCGCGTGGCACGCTGCAGGCGGTGGCGCTGCCGGCACAGCCGATTGTGGTCGCGGCCGAGGGCTATGCGCTGCCGGTGACGGTCAGCGTGCGCGACCGCGCGGGCACCGAGGTGTTCAGCGCGATCATCGACATGTGGATGTCGCCGGAAAAGTAGTGTCCCGGCGAACGGCGCAGCCCCTCGTGGGTGGGCGGCGAAAGCGGTTTATCGGTTGGGCCGGAGGGATGGGGCCGGGCGGGGACGCCGCAAGTACGTCCCTGTAGGCTTAGCCGCGCCATCCATGGCGCGGATACCCCGCCCGGCCCCACCCCTCCGGCCTCTGACAGATCTCTGCGGCGTCCACCACGCAAGAGAAAGAAGAAGAGCAGAAGCAAAAGCGGCCCAATGGCCGCTTTTTTCATGCGCGCAGAGCCCACGAGCGCAGCGACCCGCTGTTGCTCTTGATCTTCTTTTTTCTTCTCCGTGGGCTGGCCGCGCACGGAACCTGTCTGAGGCCGGGCGGGTTGGGTTCGCGGGGGTGTCCGCGGCATGGATGCCGCGGCCAAGCCTACAGGGACGTACTTGCGGCGTCCCCCGCGAACCCAACCCGCCCGGCCAACCCCATGACAAGCTCTACGCGAGCAACCCACGAGGGGCTGCGCCGTTGGCTGGAAACTACGCTACCGCGCGAAACACCAACGCCAGGATCGCAGGCACCGCCTGGATCATGAAAATGCGGCGGCTCACGCTGTAGGCGCCATAGCACCCGGCCACCACCACGCAGGCCAGCGAGAACGTCACCAGCACCGGCTGATTGATCACCAGCCCCACCACGATGCCCGCCGCCAGGAAGCCGTTGTACAGGCCCTGGTTGGCCGCCAGCACGCGCGTGGTCTCCGCCTTCTCCGGCGTGTTGCGGAACGTCTTCAAGCCCAGCGGACGGGTCCACAGGAACATCTCCAGCACCAGGAAGTACAGGTGCAGCACCGCGACCAGCACGGTCAGCAGCAGCGCGATCAGCGACATGGTTTCTCTCCTCGAAATGACTGGACGGGATCAGCGGTCGCGCGGCAGCTTTTTTTCTTCGCGCAGTACACCAAACGCGGCGGCGGTCATGCACGCGGCAACCACCACGCCACCGATGAACACCACATGTGAACCAAACAGCGACAAGCCCTTGTGCACCCACGCAAAGCTCAGGTCCGCGCCGCGGTACACCACCGTATCGATGGCCGCGCCGGCCTTGTAACGCCACTGCCGGTCCACGCGGGTATAGATGGTTTCACGTGCCGGCTTGGCCAATGCGAACTCGCTGGCGCGGGTCATCACCTGCACCACGGCCACCATCAACGGCATGGGTGAAGCGGCAAGCACCGAGAAGCCGATCAGGATCGCAAAGCCAGGGATCAACAGGGCCGGCGCGATGCCGTGGCGCGACAGCAGCCAGCGGGTCAGGCCCAGCTGCATCAGCAGCGCCAGTGCGTTCACTGCCAGGTCGATGCGCGAGAAGAACGCGGTGGCGGCGCCTGCATCATTGAATGAGGCACGCACGATTGTGGCCTGCTGGTTGTACAGAAGGGTGCCAATGCCCACACCGAACAGCACCATGATCGCCAGCCAACGCAGCAGGGGTTCGCGAACGATCAGCTTGAGGCCGTCGAGCACACTACCGCCCATCGGTTTTTCTCCCGACACCAGCCGCTGCTCACGCTCGCGCAGCACCGCCCAGTGCCGCAAGCGCCAGATGCAGAACAGGCAGACCATCAGGAATCCGGTGGATACCAGCATCAGGTTGGCAATACCCAACCGCTGCACCAGCACACTGGTGATGAACGGCCCGAGGAAGGCACCGATGGTGCCGGCCGCGCCGATGTATCCGTAGAAGGCACGCGCCTGCGCGTTTGAAAAGACGTCGGCCATGAAGCTCCAGAACACCGCCACCGCGAACAGGTTGAAGACGCTGATCCAGAAGAAGAAGGCCATGCCGCGCCCCGGCACGTTGCTATCGAACAACGCATAGAAAACCAGCAGAGTGACGATGAAGAACCCATACACCGCCGGCAGGAACACCCGCCGCGGGAAGCGGCTGACCAGCCAGCCGTACACCGGCTGCAGTACCAGCATGATCACGAACACGCAGGAGAACAGGAACTGCAGGACAAAGTCCTTCAGCGCGATGCCATGGCTGGCAAACCAGGCGATCAGCATCGGCGGAAACACGGTCTCCAGGTCAGCCGAGGCAGCCATCGCCTCACGCACCGGGCGCAGCACGTAGTAGCCACTGAGCAGGCAGAAGAAGTACAGGAACGACCACCACAGCGCCGGCGACTCACGCAGTGCCGCCGTCAGCCCACGCAGCGGCCCCTTGCCCTTCACCGCGCTCACGCGGCGTCCCTCGCCAGAAGACGGCGGTTGGACAGCGGCATGGCAGGCTCCGGGGGGCGGTGAAGCGCGTACGTTAGCCAATGCACTGCAACATCGCCAGCAGCAGCCACGCAGAAGGCTGCAACGCAGTGTCACGGCCCCACCCATACGACACGTTCCGACACATGCTTTCAGGGCGTCAAAATTCCAACTTTTTCAACGAGATGCGCATTCATCTTCGCTTTGTTTGTGCACAAGGGAAAAGCGGCGCTAGAATCGCCATCAGCAGTCGCGCACGGGTCTCCACGATGAAAAAGAACAGCCTGCGTCGTCCGATCCGTTCGGCGGCCACCGGTTTGCTGGGCATGTTGATGCCCGTTGCCTTGTCCACCACCGCGCAGACCCCGCCGCCATTGCCGCCGATGCCGGCCAACATCGAATCCGCCGCCACCGCCGTCGCCCACACGCAGCCCGCCGCCTACCGCACCGGCCTGGTGCCGCAGGTGCAGCTGCCGGCGGCCGGCTTCAACGTGGCCAATATCGAATCGATGGCGCAGCAGCTTACCTATGGCGAGCGCGTGCCGGGCATGGCGGTGGCCATCGTGCAGGGCGGGCGCATCCTCAGCGCGCGCGGCTATGGCGTTACCGACGTCAACAACCCGCTGCCGGTCGATGCCCACACCGTGTTCCGCCTGGCCTCGCTGTCCAAGGCCTTCGCCGGCACCATGGCCGGCCTGCTGGTCAACGACGGCACGCTGCGCTGGGACAGCAAGGTCACCGACTATGTGCCGGGCTTCCGCCTGAACTCGCCGGAAGCGACCGATCGCCTGACCGTGGCCGACGTGCTCAGCCATCGCGTCGGCCTGCCCTACAACGCCTACGACCGCGACATCGAAGGCAACGCCGAGTACTACTCACTGACCCAGAAGCTGGCCAACACCAGCCTGAAGTGCCTGCCGGGCGACTGCTACGCCTACCAGAACGTGGCCTTCAGCCTGATCGGCGATGTCGTCTACGCGGCCTCCGGCAGTTTCTACGAGCAGTCGGTCGAGCGCCGCATCTTCAAGCCGCTGGGCATGAACGATGCCAGCCTCGGCCTGGCCGGCATCCAGGCCAGCTCGCGCTGGGCGCGTCCGCACGTGCGCAGCCGCAATGGCTGGGTGTCGCTGACACCGAAGCCGACCTACTACCGCGTCGCCCCGGCGGCCGGCGTCAACGCCAGCGCCAGCGATATGGCGCAATGGCTGCTGGCCCACACCGGCCACCGCCCGGACGTGCTGCCGGCACCGCTGCTGGCCACCCTGCACTCCAGCCTGATCAACACCCCCGGGGAGATGCGTTCGGGCTGGCGACGCGAGCGCCTGCATTCGGCCGGCTACGCACTGGGCTGGCGCACCTTCGACTATGCCGGCCACGATGTGGTGTTCCATGCCGGTGCCGTGCAGGGCTATCGTGGCCTGGTCGCGCTGGTGCCGGAGCGCGATCTCGGCATCGCCATCATGTGGAACGGCGAAAGCGGCCTGCCCAGCGGCCTGCTGCCGACCGTGCTCGATTCCGCGCTCGGCCTGCCGACGCAGCGCTGGCTGGATGTGGACACCGACTTCGGCAGCGACAACCTGATGGCCGAGGGCGCAAGCCCGGCGCAGCAGGACAAGCGCAAGGGCAAGGGTGCCTCGAGCAACCGCGCGGTGGCGTCCCCGCGCTGATCAGGCGGGCTCGACCGTAAACATGAAGGGCGGCCTGAGGGCTGCCCTTTTTGTTGTTGTGTAGAGCCGAGCCGTGCTCGGCTGAGCGGAATTCTGGCGCGAGGCAGCCGAGCATGGGCTTGTATGTTCCTCCCGGCTCCTACGAGGTATGTAGGAGCCAGGGTGGAGGGACCGTCAACATGATATCTGCGGGTACCAGCCGACAGACGAGCCGAGCGATCCCCATCCCGCACCTTAACGTC
>NZ_JCAFRH010000014.1:0-52020 GCF_059367875.1 Stenotrophomonas sp. YJH_SMC_16
AACATCCTGGCCAGAAAGCTGGCCAGGATCGCCTGGGGGGTCTTCAAAAGCGGGCGGGACTTTGACCCCGCCATGCTGAAAGTGGGTCAAGCCTGCTTCCAGCAGGCTTGACCGCGAACATAGGATCTCGGCTCTACAGACAGGCGTCACCAAGCTGCGGTTAGACTTTCCGCATGACGCCTGCCCACGATCCGCGCCGCGCTCAACTGCGGCGCCTGAAAGCCCTCGCGCTGGGCCTGTTGCTGTTGATGCTGGCCGGTTTCGCAATCAGCCACTGGCAGGGCGAGCGCGGCATCTGGGCCTGGGTCTCGGCCTTCTGCGAAGCAGCGGCCGTGGGCGCGCTGGCCGACTGGTTCGCTGTGGTCGCGCTGTTCCGGCGGCCGATGGGCCTGCCGATCCCACATACCGCAATCATCCCGCGCAGCAAGGAACGCATCGGCGACAGTCTCGCCCTGTTCGTGCGCGACCAGTTCCTGGAGCCGGGTGTGCTGCTGGCCAAGCTGCAGGTGTTCGATCCAGCCAGCCGCCTCGGCAGCTGGCTGGCCGACCCGGCGCGCTCGCGGATGCTGGCCGACATGGCCCGCGGCTGGGCCCTGCAGGCGCTGGATTTCTTCGACGAAACCGCCGTACGCCGCCAGCTGCACGCCTTTGTGGTGCAGCAGCTGCGGCAGTGGAATGCCGCCGCCACCGCCGGTGAGCTGCTGGCCCTGCTGACCGCCGATGGGCGCCACCAGCGCGTGCTGGACGAGGGCCTGCAGCGCCTGGGGCGCTGGCTGGAGCAACCGGAAGTGAAGGAGCGTGCTTCGCAGCTGATCGTGCGTTACATCCAGCGCGAGTGGCCCACCCTGTCGAGCACGGTGAACTGGGTCAAGCCGATCGACGAGATCGGCGACAGCCTGGCCGAGCGCCTGGCGCGGGCGGTGCTGGAAGAACTGCAGCAGGTGCTGGCCGAGCCGCAGCATCCGCTGCGCCAGGACTACGAGAGCTGGCTGCAGAACTACGTGCAGCGCCTGCGCGAGGACCCGGCCCTGGCCGAGCGCATCGAGCAGCTCAAGCAGGAAATGATCGACCACCCCGCCCTGCAGGACTACGTGCAAGGGCTGTGGGCGCGCATCCATGCCAGCCTGCGCGCCGACCTGCAACGCGAGGACTCGGCACTGGTCGGCCACCTGCAGCGCAGCCTGGCGTCGCTGGGCAGCAGCCTGCAGGCCGACCCGGCCCTGCGCGAGGCCCTCAACCAGCACCTGCTGGAAGGTGCGCAGCGCCTGACCGGGCGCCTGCGCGAGGGCGTGACCACGCATATCGCGCAGACCGTGAAGGGCTGGGACGAGCGGCACCTGGTCGAGCAGCTGGAACTGAGTGTGGGCCGCGACCTGCAGTTCATCCGCTTCAACGGCACCCTGGTAGGTGGCCTGATTGGCCTGCTGCTGCATGCGGCAACCGTGGTGTTCAGGTTCTAGGCGTCGCCCCTCCTCACGCTTATCATGCTTGATTCATAAAATGCGAATGCCTATCATTTACTGATCGGTTGTACGCTTAGCCAAACGGGCGCGGAAGACGCGCCCATCGCCCGTGTACATCCCCGACCTCTGGGCTGCCCGTCTGCGCGGGCGGTGCTTCGTCGATGGGACACGCTGGGCGACATGCGCAGGGCGCAAGGGGGCCGCGGACGCGTTCCATCCCCTCCCCTACCTGCAGGAACGCCGTGGACCGCTCGCCCGCAACCGCCAGCCCCCGCACCTTCTTCTCCAACCCGCGCTGGGGCGTGCTGTCACGCTCGTTGGCTGCGATCTTCGGCGGCTATGCGCTGGCTTCGGCCACCAGCGTGTTCTGCGCGGTGGCGCTGCCCGGCGCACGCGGGCAGACCGTGCTGACCGGCATGCTGCTGGCCATTCTGGTCGCCGCCTGCGCGGCGTTGTGGGCGTTCGCCACCCGCAGCGCGCTGCGTGCGTGGGTCGGCATTCTCGCTCCCGCCCTGCTGATGGCTGCCATCGCGCGCATGCTGGGGGCCTGGGCATGAAGAACGGATTCCGCCAGTCGATGGCCTGGCTGCACACCTGGACCGGCTTGCTGGTCGGCTGGTTGCTGCTGCTGATTTTCATGGCCGGCACGGCCAGCTACTACCGCGAGGAAATCAGCCGCTGGATGCGCCCGGAGCTGCCGTCCAGCAACGTCAGCATCGACGTCGCCGCGCAGCGCGCGGTGGACTACCTGCAGGCCAACGCCGCGCAGGCCGAGAACTGGTTCGTCACCCTGCCGCAGCCGCGCAACCCGGCCATGCAGATGTTCTGGCGACTGCCCCCGGAACTGGCCGACCCCAGCCGTGGCCGTCGAGGCGGCTTCGGCGATGCCACGCTCGACCCCAACACCGGCCAGGCACTGAAGGCCCGTGAGACCCGCGGCGGTGATTTCTTCTACCGCCTGCACTTCGACCTGCACTACATCCCGGTGCTGTGGGCACGCTATCTGGTCGGCTTCTGCGCGATGTTCATGCTGGTGGCGATCATCACCGGCGTCATCACCCATAAGAAAATCTTCAAGGACTTCTTCACCTTCCGCAAGGACAAGGGCCTGCGCTCCTGGCTCGATTTCCACAACGTCAGCGCGGTGATGGCCCTGCCCTACCACGCGATGATCACCTACACCGGCATCGTCACGCTGATGATCATGTACCTGCCGTGGGGCGTGAAAGTCGCCTACCCGCAGGACGAGGACAAGTTCTTCAGCGAAGCCTTCGGCGGCATGCCGGAGGTGACCGCGCCGGCCGAAGGCCGCGCAACACCGCTGCCGATCGCGCAACTGCTGGACAGCGCGCGTGCGCATTGGCACGGCGTGGAAGTGGCCGGCTTCACCGTGTCCAACCCGGGCGCGGCCAATGCGGTGATCGACATCCGCCAGCGTGATGGCAAGCGCCTGTCCACCGACACCCCGGCCGTGCGCTACGACATGGTCAGCGGTGCATTGCTGGAAGAAACACCGCCCTCCGGTGGCGCCACCGCCACCCGCGGCGTGCTGTACGGCCTGCATCTGGCACGCTTTGCCGACTGGGGCCTGCGTGCACTGTTCTTCCTGTCCGGCCTGGTCGGCTGCCTGATGGTCGCCAGCGGCGTGGTGCTGTGGGCGGTGAAGGAACGTCCCAAGCATGCCAAGAGTGGACGCATCGGCTTCGGCCTGCGCCTGGTCGATGCGCTGAACATCGGCACCGTGGCCGGGCTGCCGATCGCCTTTGCCGCCTACTTCTGGGGCAACCGCCTGCTGCCGCTGGCCATCGCCGAGCGCTCGAGTGCGGAAGCCGACGTGTTCTTCTACGCTTGGGGCGGCGCGCTGCTGGCCGCTTTCATCTGGCCGAAGCGGATGATGTGGGCGTGGCAGCTGTACCTGGGCGCCGCCGCGTTCGCGCTGGTGCCGGTGGTCAACGCGCTGACCACGCATGCCCACCTGGGCGTCACCCTGCGCAACGGTGACTTGGTGCTGGCCGGCGTTGATCTGTCGATGATTGCCTTCGGCGCGATGCTGGCGATGTGCGGTTGGCGCATGCAGCGCTGGACGCCACCGCTGAGTGCGGCCGAGAAGAAGAAGCGCGCGGCTGCCGCAGCAGCGCCGAAGGCATCAGTCGAAGCGGCCGAAGCGGAGGCCAGCGCATGATGCTGCTGGCTCTGACGCTGTCGTTCTCTGCGTTCACTGCCCTGTCGCTGGCGATGGAAAAGCACCAGCACGACCTGCACGGCAAGGCTGCAGCTCCCCCGGCACGGCGCACGCAGTGGCGGGTGCTGGGCTGGGCCCTGCTGACGGTGGCGTTCGCGTTGTGCGTGGTCGACCATGGCTGGGCGATGGGCCCGGTGCTGTGGCTGGGCACGATGACCCTGGGCGGTGTGGCGCTGTCGTTCGGGCTGTACCCTTACCGACCGAAATGGATCGCGCCGCTGGCGATCGCGTTGCCGGTGGTCGGGCTGGTGGTGGCCGTTCTGTAACCCGACAGCTGGGGTCGGATCCCTTGCGTGCAGCGCAAGGGCTGTGCCCCCATCCAGGCACCGCGCATCCCCGCATGGCGTGGATCTACCCGCCGGGCATGGCCCGGCGCTACCGGGGTCAGAGGCCCTGCGCTGCGCGCAGGGGATCCGACCCCAGGTACCTGGTCAGCCCAACCGCTTCAGTTCCCACGCGCGGTGGATGCGCGCGTTGCGCTCGAAATCCGGACCGATGGTGCGCGCGGTGATCTCGCGGCACTGGGCGAATTCGGCGATGGCGTTCTCTTCCAGCTTGAAGCGGCGGAAGTTGTTCGAGAAATACAGCACGCCGCCCGGTGCCAGCCGCGCCACGGCTGCGCGCAGCAGCTTCAACTGCTCGCGCTGCACATCGAAGTCATCGGCACGCGCGGAGTTGGAGAACGTCGGCGGGTCGCAGAAGATCACGTCGTACTGGCCACGGTCGCCTTCCAGCCAGGCCATGGCATCGGCCTGCACCAGCAGGTGCTGGTTGCCGCCCTGCCCGTTCAGCGCCAGGTTGTCGTAGCACCACTGCAGGTAGGTGGCCGACAGGTCGACGCTGGTGGTGCTGGCGGCACCGGCCACCGCGGCCTGCACGCTGGCCACGCCGGTGTAGCAGAACAGGTTGAGGAAACGCTTGCCGCGCACCTGCTCGGCCATCATCCGGCGCAGCGGGCGATGGTCGAGGAACAGGCCGGTATCGAGGTAGTCGAACAGGTTCACCTGCAGCAGCGCGTTGTTCTCGCGCACCACGATGAACTCGTCTCGCTGCTCGAAGCGGCCGTACTTGCTGCCGCCCTTGCCGCGCTCGCGCGACTTCATCGAGACCTGCTCCGGCGGCACGCCGAACACTTCACGCGCAGCGGCCAGCAGTTCGTTGCGGCGACGGCGCACGTCGTTCTCCGGAATGGCAGCCGGTGCGGCGTATTCCTGCACGTGCAGGAAGGTACGGCGCTTGCCGCCGTCTTCCTCGTAGACGTCGATGGCGGCGGCGTACTCCGGCAGGTCGGCGTCATAGGCGCGGAAGCAGGTGATGTCCTCGCGGGCACGCCAGCTCTTGAACTTCTTCAGGTTCTTGCGCAGGCGGTTGGCCACCATCTGCGCACCTTCGCTCAGCTCGCGTGGCTGTGCCGGATCGCGGCCCGGCACCGCGATCGGGTCGCAGACGATCAGCGCGCATTCCAGCGCACCGTTGAACATCTGGTACTTCTTGCCCGCACGCAGGCCGGTGGCGAAGGCCAGCTCGTCGTTGCCGCACAGCAGGCTGGCACGCCACTGCGGCACGGCCTTCTGCAGGGCGTTGCCCAGTGCGCGGTACAGCGCCGGATCGGCGGCCAGGCGCTCGTCGTACGGCGGGTTGCAGACCACCGCGCCGATCTCCTGCTCCGGCGCGGCCAGGTCGGCGACGTCGGCGCGGGTGAAGCGGATCGCGTGGGCGACACCCGCCACTTCCGCGTTCTCGCGTGCCGCCTGAATCGCGGTCGGGTCGATGTCGCTGCCATGGATGACCGGCTTCAGCGCGGCCAGGCCTGCGGCCTCACGGTCACGCGCTTCGCACTGGATGGTCTTCCAGGCGGCCTTGTCGAAGCCCAGCCAGCGGCTCGGCGGCAGGCTGCCATGGCGCATCAGGCCGGGAGCGACGTCAGCGGCCATCAGCGCGCCCTCGATCAGCAGCGTGCCGCTGCCGCACATCGGGTCCAGCAGGCCACCCCCGGCGGCGTGCAGGCGCGGCCACTGCGCGCGCAGCAGCAGCGCGGCAGCCAGGTTTTCCTTCAGCGGTGCCTCGTGGGCGGCACCGCGCCAGCCACGGCGATGCAGCGGGCCGCCGCCGAGGTCGATCGACAGCGAGGCGCGGCCCTTGCGCAGTGACAGGTTGACGCGCACGTCCGGCAGGTCGGTGTTGACCGAGGGGCGTTCCAGCCCCTCATCGCGCATGCGGTCGACGATGGCGTCCTTGATCCGCTGGGCGGCAAAGCGGGCGTGGGTGATCTTGTCGCCGGACACATGTGCGTCCACCGCCAGGGTCATCTCCGGCTTGATGTGCTCATGCCACGGCAGCGCACGCACGCCGTCATACAGGGCCTGCTCGTCCGGGCACTCGAACTCGTCAATCGGCCACAGCACGCGGCTGGCCAGGCGTGACCACATCACGATCCGCAGCGCCTGCTCCAGTTCGCCCTCGGCGTTGACGCCGGCAATGGTGGCAGTGGCCTTGGCAAGGCCCAGGGCCGACAGTTCATCGGCAAGCAGGTATTCCAGGCCCTTGGCGCAGGAGACGAAGAATTTCACGGGATCGGTTCGCAGGTGGTCGGGCGCGGCACAGGGGCCGGGCCAGTCGGAAAGGAGGGCCGTAGGCACGGCCGGCAGGCCCGCGCCGGGGGCGGCGGGGCTGCCATTGTAGTCAAAGCGGGCGGGCGCACCGTGCGCCCGGGCTTCACAGTTGCCGCAGCAAGCGCTCGAAGGCCTGCGCGGAGGCCTCCACGTGGTGCTCCAGGCGGTGACCGTCGTCGACCAGCAGCAGCTGTGCCGAACGCGCCTGCGCCCAGGCAATCACCCCGGCGGCCGGTACCACGTCGTCATGCCAGGCCTGCACCACCGTGATCGGCACCGCCGCGGCATCCAGCGCCGGCATCGGGCCCATGGTGGTCGGCGGCACCATCAGGAACAGGCCGGCCACAGGCACCTGCAGCGAGGCAATGGCGGAGATGTAGGCGCCCAGGCTGGAGCCGGCCAGCACCACCGGGCCCTGCTGGGCGGCGATGGCGGCGCGTTCCACCAGGCGCTGCAGCCGGGTGCGCACGTCACCCACCCGGCTGACCTCGCTCATCGCGTCCAGGTCGGTGTAGTCCGGGCGTTCATGGGTCCAGCCCAGGCGTTGCGCCACGTCGGCCAGCGCGGTGACCTTGGTCGCTTCCGGGCCGCTCTCGAAACCGTGGGACAGGATGCAGTGGCCGCGGCTCATGCGCGCGCTCCGTGGGAGCGGGTCGGCGGCGAAAGAGGAGGCAGGTTCATGCCGCAATGCTAGCATCGCTGGATGCCCAACCCGCTCCTTCCCGGCCTGCAGCTGCAGCCCCTGCCCTATCAAGACCGCCTGCCGCTGCGCGACCCGGCCACGCTGGAGATGGTGGTGATCCACTGCACCGAGCTGCCCGATCTGGCGATGGCCCGCGAGTACGGCGAGCGCGTGCTGTATGACAGCGGCGCCGGCAACAGCGGCCACTTCTACATCGACCGCGATGGCAGCGTGGTGCAGTACGTCGCACCGGAACGGGTGGCCCACCACGTGCGCGGCATGAACGCGCATACGCTGGGCATCGAGCTGGTCAACACCGGGCGCTACCCGGACTGGCTCGACAGCCGCCATCAGGCGATGGACGAGGCCTACACCGAGGCACAGCTGGCGGCGCTGGAGGCGCTGCTGCTGGCGCTGGTGGCGCGCTATCCGTCGCTGCGGCGGATTGCCGGGCACGACCAGCTGGATCTGGAGCAGGTGCCGGCCAGCGATGATCCGACGCTGATGGTGGCGCGCAAGCGTGATCCGGGACCGTTGTTCCCGTGGGCGCGGGTGCTGGCGAAGGTGCCACTGCAGCCGGTTGGGTGAGGGTTTGCAGGGCTGCGCCCTGCACCCGCAGAAGCAACGTCAACGTCAAGAGCTCGCATTCCGAGGGATGGCGGGGTGGGTCCGGTTGCGGGGGACGCCGTAAACCCGTCCCTGGGGGCTTGGCCGCGGCATCCATGCCGCGGACACCCCCGCAACCGGACCCACCCCGCCTTCGACAGATTTCTGCCGCTGTTGGTGGATGCCGACCGTTGGTCGGCACGGAGTCGGATCGATCGGAGGGTGCCTTTGTAGAGTCGAGCCGCGCTCCATGACCTGCGGGCGCCGATGATTTGAACGCATCGCCATGCGCGTGGAGCCGGCCGCTCGGCTCTGGAGAGGCTCCGCGCTCGACTGCTTTTTGCTCGGATCGCTCAGGCGCCGGTCGCCACCGGGCGGCTGTTGTCGCTGACCCACCCGCTCCAGGAATCGGCATAGATGCGTGCGCCGCTCAGGCCCGCGCTTTCCATCGCCAGCAGCAGGTGGCAGGCGGTCACGCCGGAGCCGCACATCAGCACCACCTGCTGCGGATCACGGTTGCCGATCACGCCCTGCAGTTCGGCGCGCAGTTCCTGTGCATCCCGCAGGCGGCCGTCGGCAACGTTCAACGCAAACGGGCGGTTGACCGCGCCGGGTACATGGCCGGCAACCGGGTCCAGCGGCTCGACTTCGCCACGGAAGCGTTCGCCCGCGCGTGCGTCGACCAGCCAGCCCGGCGCGTGCTTCAGGCGTGCGCTGATTTCGTCGGCATTGGCAATCTGGGTGGTGTCGAAACGGCCCGGGTAAGCCGGCAGCGCGGTCACCTCATCCTGCCCCGTCGCCAAGGGGTGCCCTGCGGCCTGCCAGGCGGTGATACCACCATCGAGCACGGCCACCTTGCGGTGCCCGATCAGGCGCAGCAGCCACCACAGGCGCGAGGCGGCCATGCTGCCGTCGCTGCCGTCGTAGACCACCACCTGGGTGTCGGGACCAATACCCCATTGGCCGAGCTTCGCGGCGAAGGCATCGCTGTCCGGCAGTGGATGACGGCCGTGGCCGCTGCGGGTCAGATCCGACAGGTCCCGATTGAGGTCGGCATACACCGCGCCCGGAACATGCCCCGCCAGATACTGGCCGCTACCCGCCTGCGGGTCGGCCAGCGAGGACCGCGCATCGACCACGCGTACGGCGGTGCTGGCGGTGGCACGTGCATCGACGACACGTACGCCCTCACCCAATGCTGCCGCCAGGCTGGCGACATCGACAAGCGTGGTCCACGGCGGATCGATCGGCTTCATTGCACTTGCTCCAGGCGGCGACGCAGGTTGTAGAGAATGGCGGCGGTCGCGCCCCAGATACGCTGGCCGGGCCAGCCGTACTCAAGGACGTGGCGGATGCGGCCGCGGTGATTGATTTCGACCTGGCGCAGGTTGTCTGCGGCCATCAGGTAGGCCAGCGGCACCTCGAACACCTCGGCCACTTCGCTGGGCTGCGGCACCGGTACGAAGTCCGGATCGACCACGGCCACCACCGGCGTGACCCGGTAGCCGGTGATCGTCACAAAGGGATCGAGATAGCCCAGCGCCTGCACCTGGCCGGGCGCCAGTGCGATTTCTTCCTGGCTCTCGCGCAGCGCGGCCGCCAGTGCGTCGCGGTCATCGGGTTCGGTGCGCCCGCCGGGGAAGCCGACCTGGCCACCATGCTGGCGCAGGGTTTCGGTGCGACGGGTAAGAATGACCTGTGCGCCATTTGCGCGCGGCACGATGCCGGCCAGTACGGCGGCTTCCACAGGTGGCCCCGGCGGCAGCAGGTCACTCAGTTCGCTGCGGTTCCAGCCGTCGCCGGCCGGCGGCTCGGCCAGTGGATGCAGCGCGCGCATCAAGCGTTCGTGATCGGCCAGCGAGCCGCGCAGTGATTGCTGCAGCTGTTCACGCAGGGGTTGCACGCGATGCAGGATGCGGCTGCGCTCCTCGTTGCTCATCGACGACCACCGTGCGATTTCATCGATGTGCCGCCCGCAGCCGGTGCATTGCCGGTCCGGATCCAGCGTGCACACTCCGATGCAGGGACTTGCGACAACACGCGCCGTTTCTTCCATTGTTTGCACCCGGCAACAGTAGCGCGATCGGGCTGAATTTGCGCGGGGTGCAGATGCGGTGCGTGGCACCGTCGCGCTCCGCGCAAACAAAAACGCGCCGGTGGAATCACCGGCGCGTTTCGTTTACGGCTTCGATTTACTTGACGCTGACCAGCTTGATCTCGAACTGCACAGCCACATTCGGCGGGAACGGGGTGCGCGGGTCGGCACCGTAGGCCTGGTCCGGCGGCAGGGTGACTTCCCACTTCGAGCCTGCCGGCATCTGCAGCAGGGTCTCGCGCATGGCCTTCATTTCGACGTCGCTGACCTTGATCGACGGAATCTGCTGGGCCGGACGGGCTTCGGTCGGGCGCTGGCCGTACGGGAACGGACCGGCCACTTCCAGCTGCACGGTGCTGGCCTGGGTCGGCTTGGCGCCCTTGCCGGCTTCGATCACGCGGTACTGGACGCCGCTCGGCAGGGACTGCACGCCGGCCTTGGCCTTGTTCGCCGCGATGAACTGATCGCTCTTGGTCTTGTTTTCGGCAGCAGCCTTTTCGTACTCGGCCTTGGCAGCCTGGGCACGGCCCTGCTCGCGCTTCTGGAACGCTTCAACGGCCGGCTTCAGCTGGTCGGCGGTGATCGCCGGCTGCTTCTTGGCGTAGGCGTCCTGCAGACCCTTCACCACCGAGTTGATGTCCAGCTGCTCACCACGACCGGTCAGCTCCGCCAGGTTGTTGCCGTAGTCGTAACCGAAGTAGTAGCTCAGCTTGCCCTTTTCGGACGAGACGTCCTGGGCGAAGGCATTGCCCGTCAGGGCCAGGGCCGCGACGGCGACCGCGATAGAACGCAACTTCATCAAACAGTTCTCCAGGGGTGGTAACTCAGGGACGTTCTGCGCCGCCCTGAGGCGACGGGTTAGGATAACGGGCACAACGTGTAACCGCTACTCACGATGCAGGCTAAGACCCGTCTGCGTTGGCGGAGTTCAATCTCACTTTTTTTTAACGTTTCAGGAGTTTTCCCGTGGCCGATGCCCTGATCGCTGTCGCCGACGACGGCGCCATCCGCACCGTGACCGTCCAGCGCCCGGACAAGCTCAACGCCTTGAATGCCGCGACCCTGCAGGCGCTGGCCGAAGCGTTCAGCGCCGCCGCTGCCGACCCGGACGTGCGCGTGGTGGTGCTGACCGGTGCCGGTCCGAAGGCGTTCGTGGCCGGGGCCGACATCGCCGAGATGAACACACTCAGTGCGGTTCAGGGACGTGATTTCTCCCTGCTCGGCCAGGCCCTGATGCGCCAGATCGAGCGCATGCCCAAGCCGGTGATCGCGCGCGTGAACGGCTTCGCCCTGGGCGGCGGGCTGGAGCTGGCCATGGCCTGCCACCTGCGCATCGCTGCCGATACGGCCAAGGTCGGGCAGCCGGAGATCAATCTGGGCCTGATTCCCGGCTTCGGCGGCAGCCAGCGCCTGCTGCGCCTGTGCGGCCGCGCCGCCACCCTGGAGCTGTGCCTGCTGGGTGCACCGATCAACGCCGCGCGTGCGCTGGAACTGGGCATCGTCAACGAGGTGGTACCCGCCGACGCGCTGGACAACCGTGTGCAGGATGTCGCCCGCCAGTTGGCGCGCTCGGCGCCGCTGGCCCTGCGTGGCCTGCTGGATGCCGTGCACGTGGGTGGCGAATGCAGCCTGGAGGCAGGGCTGGAGTACGAAAGCGCGCAGTTCGGCCTGCTGTTCGCCACCGAGGACATGCGCGAAGGCACCAGCGCGTTCCTGCAGCGCCGTCCGCCGGCCTTCCAGAACCGCTGACGCCATGGCATCCCGACCCAACCCCGCGCAGCTGTTCGCCCGGGTCCAGGCAGACGATCTCGATGGTGCCCTGCAGGCAGGCCTGATGGACTACGTCGCCCGCGCCGGCGACGAACAGCTGCTGCCCGGCCACCCGGACCTTCCGCGACGCCTGCAGCAGGCGCAGCAGCAATTGCATACGGCCTGGGCCGCACGCGAACGCTACCGTGCGCGTGCGGTGCGGCTGGCACGGCGCGAAGCCGAGCGCGATGCACGCCGTACGCCGGCCCCGGCGCCGGACGTGAAACCCGCCCTGCCCGCCGCAGCCGCCGCCATCCTCGCCCGGGCCAAGGCCCGCGCCAGCGGCAAGGAGCAGTAATGGCCACCATGAAGAAGACCGCACGCGCCCCGGCGCGGCGTGGCGGCACGATGCCGCGCGCCGACGTGGTGGAAATGTTCACCCGCCTGCGCGAACTCAATCCACACCCGAAGACCGAACTGGAGTACAGCTCGCCGTTCGAGCTGCTGGTGGCGGTCGCGCTGTCGGCGCAGGCCACCGACGTCGGCGTCAACAAGGCCACGCGCCGTCTGTTCCCGGTCGCCAACACGCCGGCGAAGATCCTCGCACTCGGCGAGGACGGGCTGAAGCAGTACATCGCCACCATCGGCCTGTTCAACGCCAAGGCGAAGAACGTGATCGCCACCTGTGCGATCCTGCTGGAGAAGCACGGCGGTGAAGTGCCGCGCGATCGCGATGAACTGGAAGCGCTGCCAGGCGTTGGACGCAAGACCGCCAACGTGGTGCTCAACACTGCATTCGGCGAGCCGGTGATGGCGGTGGACACGCATATCTTCCGCGTATCCAACCGCACCGGCCTGGCGCCAGGCAAGAACGTGCGTGAAGTGGAAGACAAACTGGTGAAGGTGATTCCGGCCGAGTTCCTGCTCGACGCGCATCACTGGCTGATCCTGCACGGGCGTTATGTGTGCAAGGCGCGCAAGCCGGATTGCCCGGGCTGCGTGATCGCCGACCTCTGCCGGTTCAAGGACAAGACCCTCGCAGAGTGACGACAGCATCCACGCATGGCGTGGATCTACTGCAACCGGGGCGCAATCCGGGCGTCATACGCAAGCGGTTTCAATGGCAGGCCATGCCGTGACGGGGCCTGCGGTGGATGTCTGCCGCGCGCGAACTGTCACATTTACGCAATCTTTACCTTCTAGCCTGCGCGCATCTTCCAACCTGCCTGCAAGGCTCCTCTCCATGAAACTGCATCACCAACTCCTGACGGTGGCCATGGCTGCTGCGCTGTATGTGCCGGCTGCACACGCCGAAGTCGCCATCGACGTGATCGGCGGTTCGGAAATCACCTTCGAAGGCCTGGTCCAGGCCGACGGCAACTGGTTCGACAACGACCTGACCGACCTCAACGGTGGCGACGCCGGCAACGGCAAGAACAGCGAATTCGAACTGCGTCGCGCCGAGCTGGTGCTGAAGGGCAAGGGCCCGGGCAACGTGGAATGGGTGGTCGGCTATGATGCCAAGGCCGATAAGTTCCTCGACACCAACGTGAAGTACAAGCTGCTGGGCAACGCCAACCACTTCCTGCAGCTGGGCCAGTTCAAGCAGCCCAACAGCCTGGAAGAACTGTCCAGCACCAAGAACAACGATTTCATTTCCAAGGCAGCAGTCACCAATACCTATGCCATCGCCCGCCGCCTGGGTGGCGCGTACAGCTACGGCCAGGACAACTGGTCGGTGACCGCCAGCGCCTTCGGACGCGAGCTGACCCGCAACCTGGCCCACGGCAGCGGCTACGGCGCGCGTGGCACCTGGGCCCCGATCAATGAAAAGGGCCAGGTCCTGCACTTCGGTCTGAGCTACGTCAACTACGACGCCGACGCCGACACCCTGCGCGTGCGTGCGCGTCCGAATGCCGACCTCGCCACTGCCCGCCTGATCGACAGCGGCAACCTGACCGACACCGACCGGGTCAGCACCATCGGTGCCGAAGCGATGTACTTCCAGGGCCCGTTCAAGGCCCAGGCCGAGTACTACACCAGCAAGGCCAAGCGCTACGACCACGACAACTACACCAGCGACGGCTACTACATCAGCGGCGTCTGGAACGTCACCGGCGAGACCTGGAGCTACAAGGGCGGCACTCCGGGCACCGGCCTGCCGAACAACCCGGCCGGCGGCCAGTGGCAGCTGGGCGTGCGCTACGACCACATGGATCTCAATGACGGCAACCTCGCCGCCAACCCGGTCGCTGGTCGCCCGCCGATCGTCGATGGCGTGCTGGGCGGCAAGATGGACATCTGGACCGTGGGCGCCAACTGGTACCTGCGTTCCAACTTCAAGCTGATGCTCAACTACGTGATGGTCGACAGCAAGAAGTACAGCTCCACGGCGCGCGGTTTCGTCAACGACGATCCCAACATCCTGGAAGCCCGCGCGCAGTTCTTCTGGTAAGTCCAGCCGCCTGCGTTGAACCGCGAAGGCACGGCCCCGTCCGTGCCTTCGTCGTTGCAGCGGTGCCCGTGCCGCCCTGCCGGCGCAGCGGACGTGACACCCCTCATGACGCGTGTCACGTCCGCGTCATATGACAGACGCGGACATGTCACGCAACCGTTATGGAATGTGCACCGAAACGTCGGGCAACCGCCCTTCGACCACCACCCCAGGAGTCTCCCCGTGATCCACGCCTTCAAATCGCGCGCCGCTGTCGCCATCCTGGCTGCATCGTCCGTGTTCGCCGCCAACGCCGCCGACATCACCGGCGCGGGCGCATCGTTCATCTACCCGGTCATGTCCAAGTGGTCGGCCGACTACAGCGCTGCGACCCGCAACAAGGTCAACTACCAGTCGATCGGCTCCGGTGGTGGCATCGCCCAGATCAAGGCCAAGACGGTTGATTTCGGCTCCTCCGATGCTCCGCTGAAGCCGGAAGAACTGGCCGCCTCGGGCCTGGCGCAGTTCCCGTCGGTGATCGGTGGCGTGGTGCCGGTGGTGAACGTGGCCGGCATCGCCCCGGGCGCGCTGAAGCTGGACGGCGCCGTGCTGGCCAACATCTTCCTGGGCAAGATCAAGACCTGGAATGACCCGGCCATCGCCGCGCTGAATCCGGGCGTGACCCTGCCGAGCGCCAAGATCACCGTCGTGCATCGTTCGGACGGTTCGGGCACCACCTTCAACTTCGTCAACTACCTGTCCAAGGTCAGCCCGGAGTGGAAGAGCTCGGTCGGTGAAGGCACCTCGGTGCAGTGGCCGGCCGGCATCGGTGGCAAGGGCAACGAAGGCGTTGCAGCGTACGTGAAGCAGATCAAGGGCGGCATCGGCTATGTCGAACTGTCCTACGCGCTGCAGAACAAGCTGTCGTACACCGCGATGAAGAATGCCGCCGGCAAGTTCGTGCAGCCGAGCGATGCGTCGTTCGCCGCTGCCGCCGCCAGCGCCGACTGGGCCAACGCCAAGGATTTCTACCTGGTCATGACCAATGCGCCGGGCGCTGAATCCTGGCCGATCACCGCCACCAACTTCATCCTGGTGCAGAAGACGCCGAAGAATGCTGCCAATGGCAAGGCCACCCAGGAGTTCTTCCGCTGGGTCTACAAGAACGGCGATGCCCAGGCCCGCCAACTGGACTACGTGCCGCTGCCGGACAGTCTGGTCCGCCAGATCGAAACCTACTGGACCCAGAACCTGAAGTAAGCGCGTTCCCCCGCAGGAACGGGATCGGCGGGTCCTCTCTCCCCCGCCGATCCCAACCCGGGCGCGAGATCCTCGAGATCTCGCGCTCTTCTTGTTTTTGGGGTGCACCAGGCTCTGTAGAGCCGAGCCCATGCTCGGTTGGGTGCTGGAGCGTGCAGACCAACGGTCCGCAGCTACCGAGGACAGGGAGCAGTCGAGTATGGCTCGACTCTACCCAGCGCCCAGGCCGTCATATCGATGCGCAGATCCGGGGTCTCAGGGCTCCTGCCAAGGGCCGGCCAACCCCGTGAAACCCTTGTCAGAACGTGATCCAGGACACCTCTGTCATGGTCGTAATACGGCTGTAACAAAAACATCATTTCATAGCCGCATCCGCCGACGTCGTCGGCTCTACCCCGCTATGGAGTGACCATGAAACTGCACTCGGCCGGCCTTGCCGCCCTTTCCCTGGCCATCGCCCTGGGCCTGTCGGCCTGCGGTGGCGACAAGCAGGCCGCGCAGCAGCCGGCTGCCGACGGTGCCGCGGCCCCGGCCGCTGCCGGTGCCAAGGTGACCGCCGAAGTGTCCGGTGCCGGCGCTTCCTTCATCTTCCCGCTGGTCTCCAAGTGGTCGGCTGACTACAACGCCAGCACCGGTGCCAAGATCAACTACCAGTCGATCGGCTCGGGCGGCGGTATCGCCCAGATCAAGGCCGGCACCGTCGACTTCGGTTCCTCCGACAAGCCGCTGAGCAGCGAAGAGCTGGCCCAGGCCGGCCTTGCGCAGTTCCCGTCCGCCATCGGCGGCGTGGTGCCGGTGGTCAACATCGAAGGCCTGGAAGCCGGCAAGCTGCGCCTGAGCGGCGCCCTGCTTGCCGACATCTTCCTGGGCAAGGTCAAGACCTGGAACGACCCGGCCATCGTCGCCGCCAACCCGGGCGTGAAGCTGCCGGACGGCAAGATCACCCTGGTCCATCGTTCGGACGGTTCGGGTACCACCTTCAACTTCTCCAACTACCTGTCCAAGGTCAGCCCGGAGTGGAAGAGCAAGGTTGGCGAGGGCACCTCGGTGCAGTGGCCGGACGGCGTCGGTGGCAAGGGCAACGAAGGCGTTGCTTCCTACGTGAAGCAGATCAAGGGCTCCATCGGCTACGTCGAACTGGCCTACGCGCTGCAGAACGGCATGCCGTACACCGCCATGCAGAACGCGGCCGGAAACTGGGTCGAGCCGAGCGCGGAAACCTTTGCCGCAGCGGCCGCGAGCGCCGACTGGGCCAGCGCCAAGGACTTCAACCTGGTCATCACCAACGCACCGGGCGAGCAGGCGTGGCCGATCACCGCCACCAACTTCATGCTGATGCAGAAGAAGCCGAAGGACGCCAAGCGCAACCAGGACACCCTGGCCTTCTTCAAGTGGGCCTTCGAGAACGGCCAGGCCCAGGCCAACGAGCTGCACTACGTGCCGCTGCCGGCCGAACTGGTCAAGCAGATCGAGGCCTACTGGGCGACCGACCTGAAGTGATGGACCCGACGGTGCCCGCCCCGCGCGGGCACCGCTTCTTCCACGCCATGCCGCCCCGCCCCTTCCTGGCCCTGCCGTCCCCATGAATGCCATCGCCCAGCCTGTAGCCGCCCCGTCCACGCGCGATGCGCGTGATGCCCGCAACGACAAACTGTTCCGATGGGTGCTGGTCGGCACCGTCATCTTCGTCCTGATCGCCCTGGCCTGCGCCGCGCTGTCGATGCTGTGGGGCGGCCGCCATGCCCTGCAGATGCAGGGCCTGAGCTTCTTCTTCTCCGCCGACTGGAATCCGGTCGAAAACAAGTTCGGCGCCCTCGCCCCGATCTACGGCACCCTGGTCACCGCCGTCATCGCGATGGTCATCGCCGTGCCGGTCAGCTTCGGCATCGCCTTCTTCCTCACCGAAGTCGCGCCGCGCTGGCTGCGTGGCCCGGTCGGTACCGCCATCGAACTGCTGGCCGGCATCCCCTCGATCATCTACGGCATGTGGGGCCTGTTCGTGCTGGTGCCAGTGATGACCGAGTACGTCACCCCGTTCCTCAACGAAACCCTGGGCGAATGGCCGATCATTGGCCCGATGTTCCAGGGCCCGCCGCTGGGCATCGGCATGCTTACCGCCGGTTTCGTGCTGGCCATCATGGTCATTCCGTTCATCTCCTCGGTGATGCGCGAAGTGTTCCTGACCGTGCCGACCCGCCTGAAGGAATCGGCCTACGCGCTGGGTTCCACCAAGTGGGAAGTGAGCTGGGACATCGTCCTGCCCTACACCCGCTCGGCGGTGATCGGCGGCATCTTCCTCGGCCTCGGCCGCGCTCTGGGCGAGACGATGGCGGTGGCATTCGTTATCGGCAACAGCGTGCGCCTGTCGCCGTCGCTGCTGGAACCGGGCACCACCATCGCCGCGCTGATCGCCAACGATTTCGGCGAAGCCACTGAAACCTACCGCTCGGCCCTGCTGCTGCTCGGCTTCGTCCTCTTCATCGTCACCTTCGTGGTGCTGGCCATTGCCCGACTGATGCTGATGCGCCTGTCCCGCAAGGAGGGCAACTGATGTCCACCACCGCTGATTCGCTGTACCTGCGCCGTCGCATCGGCAACGTCGTTGCGATCACTGCCTCCTGCGCCACCGCCCTGTTCGGCCTGTTCTTCCTGGGCTGGATCCTGTTCACCCTGGCCTCCAAGGGCATGGCTGGCATCAACTGGGATCTGTTCACCAAGATGACGCCGCCGCCGATGCAGGAAGGCGGCCTCGCCAACGCCTTCTTCGGCAGCGCGGTGATGTGCGCGCTGGCGATCGGCATCGGCACCCCGCTGGGCGTGCTGGCCGGCACCTGGCTGGCCGAGTACGGCAACGCCCGCAAGGCCGGCACCGTGGTCCGCTTCGTCAACGACATCCTGCTGTCGGCGCCGTCGATCGTGCTCGGCCTGTTCGTCTACACCCTGTACGTGATGCAGACCGGCGGCAACTTCTCGGCGTTCGCCGGTGCCCTGTCACTGGCCTTCATTGTGCTGCCGGTGGTGGTGCGTACCACCGACGAGATGCTGCGCCTGGTGCCCTCGCAGATGCGTGAGGCGGCCCTGTCGCTGGGTATCCCGCAGTGGAAGGTAATCGTGCAGGTGCTGTACCGCAGTGCATCGGCCGGCATCATCACCGGCATCCTGCTGGCGCTGGCCCGCATTTCCGGCGAGACCGCGCCGCTGCTGTTCACCGCCTTCGGCAACCAGTACTGGAACAACAACATCTTCCAGCCGATGGCCTCGGTGCCGGTGGTGATGAACCAGTTCGCCGGCAGCCCGTATGAATCCTGGCAGGTGCTGGCCTGGGCCGGTGCCCTGGTGCTGACTGTCTTCGTGTTGCTGGTCAGCCTTGCCGCCCGCGGCATCCTGCTGCGCAACCGTATCTCCCATGACTGACCTTTCCGTGGATAACGCCATGAACGACCTTTCCAACGCCGTGCCGATGCAGCGCATCGCCGTGCCGTCCTCGCACGAGAGCCTGCACACGCCGTCGCCGGTGAAGCTGGCTGCACGTGGACTGGACTTCTACTACGACAAGTTCCACGCCCTGAAGGGCATCAACCTGGAAATCCCGGAAAAGCGCGTGACCGCGCTGATCGGTCCCTCCGGTTGCGGCAAGTCCACGCTGCTGCGCATCTTCAACCGCATCTATGCGCTGTACCCGAAGCTGGAGGCGCGCGGTGAAGTGCTGCTGGACGGCGAGAACATCCTGTCGCCGAAGTACCCGATGAACCGCCTGCGCAGCAAGGTCGGCATGGTGTTCCAGAAGCCGGTGCCGTTCCCGATGACCATCTTCGAGAACGTGGCCTACGGCATCCGCCACCACGAGAAGCTGAGCAAGGCCGACATGGCCGACCGCGTCGAGCAGGCGCTGCGCCAGGGCGCGCTGTGGGACGAAGTGAAGGACAAGCTGGGGCAGAGCGCACTGGGCCTGTCCGGTGGCCAGCAGCAGCGCCTGTGCATCGCCCGTGCCGTGGCCCTGCGCCCGTCGGTGCTGCTGCTGGACGAGCCGACCTCGGCGCTGGATCCGATCTCGACCAGCCGCATCGAGCAGCTGGTGGAAGAACTCAAGCACGAGTACACGATCGTGATCGTCACCCACAACATGCAGCAGGCCGCGCGCGTGTCCGACTACACCGCCTTCATGTACCTGGGCGACCTGATCGAGCACGACCGCACCGAAGTGATCTTCTCGCAGCCGTCGCAGCGGCAGACCGAGGACTACATCACCGGTCGCTTCGGCTGAAACGGCAGTCGAGCGTGGCTCGGCTCTACAGACAACGGCAGTCGAGCATGGCTCGACTCTACAGAGTGGAACAACCATGAATCTTCCCAACGACCACATCGTCAAGAGCTACGACGAAGAGCAGCAGCGCCTGGTGGCCGAAATCGTGCGCATGGGCGAGATGGCCGTCGCCCAGCTCGAAGCGGCGATGGACGTGATCGAGAAGCGCGACGAGAACGCCGCCCATCGCATCATCGCCAACGACGAAGCGATCGATGCGCTTGAGCAGCAGATCAGCCACGACGTGATGCGCCTGGCGCTGCGTGGCCCGATGGCGCGCGACCTGCGCGAGATCCTCGCCGGCCTGCGCATCCCCGCCGACATCGAACGCATCGGCGACTATGCGGCCAACGTCGCCAAGCGCTCGATCGCACTGGGCAAGGTGCCTCCGCTGCCGCAGATCCAGGGCCTGCGCGCACTGGGCCGCCTGGCCGCGCAGCAGGTGCGCCGCGCCATTGCCGCCTACCGCGACAACGACGCCGACGCCGCGCTGGCACTGCGCGAGGACGATGCCCGCCTGGACGCGCAGTACACCGCGCTGTTCCGCGAGCTGCTGACCTACATGATGGAAGACCCACGCAACATCACCCCGTGCACGCACCTGTTGTTCATGGCCAAGAACCTGGAGCGCGTGGGTGACCACGCCACCAACATCGCCGAGAACGTGTGGTTCCTGGTGCACGGCGAGCAGCCGCTGCCGCCGCGCGAGAAGCGCGACGAAACCTCCAGCACCGGCCAGCCCTGACGCTGCACTGCAACACCGGAGTCGACTCCAAGGTGGCCGCTGTCCTGGTGACAGCGGCCTTCTTGTTTCTGGGCGTTCCACCCGCGTTGTGGACGCCGGGCTTGCCCGGTGCGAACCTTCCGGATGCTTCTGTAACAAACCTCACGAAAATTTGAGGTCTTGGCGAGGATTCGTTGAGTAGGATCGCTGCACCATCGTTTCCACCGGCATCCCTGCCGGCCACCCGGGCACCCGCCCACACCACCCAGGAGCACGACCGATGAGCAGTTCCAACAAGACCCTGTCCCTGCTGACTGCTACCGCCCTGGCCGCCGGCCTGGGCATGACCGCCAGTGCCTCGGCGCTGAGCATGAGCGACCTGGCCCAGGGCTATCTGGTGGCCGGCCAGGCAGCCAAGGCCAGCACCGATGCCAAGGCAGCAGATACCAGGATGGCCGCCGACGCGACCAAGCACGCCGAAGGCAAATGTGGTGCCGACGGCAAGAGTGCCGAAGGCAAGTGCGGCGCCGACAAGGGCAAGGCCGCCGGTGCTGCGGCAGGCGCCAAGGCCAAGACCGGCGACAAGAAATCGGCCGAGGGCAAGTGCGGCGAAGGCAAGTGCGGTGCCAAGCACTGACGTCCGCGCCAGCGCCGTCCACCTGCGACCGCCGCTTCATGCGGCGGCCGCAGGGTTGGGGCTGCGCAGGGCGCTGCTGCAGGATCTGCGCGATGCACCGGCGGGCGATTTCGATTTTCTCGAATGCGCGCCGGAGAACTGGATCCATGTCGGTGGTCCCGCTGGGGATGCGCTGGCCGAGCTGGCGCAGCGCCATCCGTTGAGCTGCCACGGTCTGTCGTTGTCACTGGGCGGCAGTGCGCCGTTGGATACGCAGCTGCTGGAACAGGTCGGCCAATTCCTGGAAATGCACCGCGTGCCGCTGTACAGCGAACATCTGAGCTACTGCAGCGACGACGGCCACCTGTACGACCTGCTGCCGATTCCGTTCACCGACGAGGCGGTGCGCCATACTGCCGCACGCATCGCCCGCGTGCAGGACCTGCTGGGTCGCCGCATCGCGGTGGAAAACGTGTCCTACTACCTGGCACCGGAGCCGGCAATGGACGAACTGGCCTTCACCAAGGCCGTGCTCGCCGAGGCCGACTGCGACCTGCTGCTGGACGTCAACAACGTCTATGTCAACGCCTGCAACCATGGTTACGACGCCGACGTCTTCATTGCCGGGCTGCCTGCAGAGCGCATCGTCTGCCTGCATGTGGCCGGGCACCTGGACGAGGCACCGGACCTGAAGATCGATACCCATGGCAGCGCGGTGATCGACCCGGTCTGGGAGCTGCTGGCGCGTACCTACGCGCGCATCGGCCCACGCCCCACCCTGCTCGAACGCGATTTCAATTTCCCGCCCTACGCCGAACTGCAGGGCGAACTGCAGACCATCCGCCGCCTGCAGGCCGCGCACGCCGGGGCTGTACATGGCTGACACCACCGACACCCTGCGCGCGCAGCAGCACGCGTTCACCGCTCACCTGCGCGATCCGCAGGGCGTACCACCACCGGCCGGTCTGGAGCCACGCCGGGTGGCGGTGTACCAACGGCTGCTGTTCGACAATCTGCTCGGCCTGTTGAGCAACGGCTTCCCGGTCTGCGTGCGCCTGCTCGGCGAACCGGCCTGGAGCGGACTGCTGCGCCAGTACTTCGCGACCCATCGCTGCCAGACGCCGCTGTTCACCGAACTGGCCGCCGAATTCGTGCAGTGGCTGCAGGCGCAGCCACAGCTGCCGCATCCGGCGTTGGCCGAACTTGCTCATTACGAGTGGGTGGAAACCGCGCTGTACCAGCTTCCTGCCGAGCCGCTGCCGGTGCCGGGTGACATCGACCCACTACGGGTTCCGCTGCGGCGCTCGCCGCTGGCATGGCCACTGCTGTATCAGTGGCCCGTGCACCGGCTCGGTGCCGAGGACGCACCGTCACAACCGCCAGCCGAACCGACCGGCCTGCTGGTCCGTCGCGAGGCCGATGGCGAGGTGCGCTTTGCCGTACTCAGCCCGCTGGCGGTGTACCTGCTGTCCAGCATCGGCGAACACCCCGGCCTGGATGGCCATGGCTACCTGCGGCACCTGGCCGCCGCGCACGGCCTGGCCGAGGACGCGCTGGCCGGACCCGGTGCTGCGCTGCTGCAGCAGTTCCTGCAGGCCGGCGTGATCGGCCCGCTCGCAGTCCCCGGCTGACGCCCCCTTTCCCCGGAGAACCGCCGATGAACCTCCCGACCCTGGCCACCGTGCGCGGCCAGCTGGACCGTCTCGCCCCCTGGCTGGCCCCGCTCGGCCTGCGCCTGCTGCTGGCCTGGGAATTCTTCGAATCCGGCCGCGAGAAGCTGCACGGCCAGAACTGGTTCGCCGACCTGCAGGATACCTTCCCGTTCCCGTTCGACCAGCTGCCGGCCACCCTGAACTGGCAGCTCGCCACGTGGTTCGAACTGATCGGCGCGGCCTGCCTGCTGGTTGGCTTCGGCACCCGGTTTGCCGCGGCCAGCCTGCTGGTGCTGACCGTTGTAGCGACCTATGCGGTGCATTGGCCGATGGAGTGGAACTCGCTGGCCGACCTCGCCATGGGCTATGCGATCACTGACCAGGGCTTCGGCAACTTCAAGCTGCCGGTGCTGTTCATGGCGATGCTGCTGCCACTGATCTTCACCGGCGCCGGCAGGCTGAGCGTGGATGCGTGGTTGGCGCGGTGGCAGCCATCGGGCACGACGGCACGGCCCGCAGTCCGGTAAATGCCGACCCTGGTCGGCGCGCACCGTGCCAACCAAGGTTGGCACCTACCGGAATCCTGAGCGTGCGGTGCCCGGTAGGTGTCGACCTTGGTCGACACACGACCACGCAGGGAACCCATGCACAGAAGGCTGGCCGGGCGCTCAGGGTCGCTCTGCTAGAATTCACGCATGACTGACCCCACGCCCGCACCTGCCGCCGCTCCCGATTCCGCAGTACCCCAGGCGCAGCGCGCGATGTCACAACGCTTCCGCGGCTTCCTGCCGGTGGTGGTGGATGTGGAAACCGGCGGCTTCGACAGCCAGCGCAACGCGCTGCTGGAAATTGCCGCCGTGCCGATCGAGATGGACGAGAACGGCCTGCTCTACCCCGGCCAGACCGCCAGCGCCCACGTGGTGCCGGCCGAAGGCCTGGAGATCGACCCGAAGTCGCTGGAAGTGACCGGCATCATCCTCGACCACCCGTTCCGGCTGGCCAAGGAAGAGAAGGCAGCGCTGGACCACATCTTCACCCCGGTGCGTGCGGCGATGAAGAAATACGGCTGCCAGCGCGCGATCCTGGTCGGCCACAACGCCCATTTCGACCTAGGTTTCGTCAATGCGGCGGTGGCACGTACAGGTCACAAGCGCAATCCGTTCCATCCGTTCAGCGTGTTCGACACGGTGACCCTGGCCGGCATCGCCTACGGGCAGACCGTGCTGGCGCGTGCGGCCACGGCCGCCGGACTGGGCTGGGATGCCAACGAGGCGCACAGCGCGGTGTATGACACCGAGCAGACCGCGCGGTTGTTCTGCACCATCGCCAACGCCTGGCCACGCTAAGGCAGCGCTTTCTGTAGAGCCGAGCCATGCTCGGCTGCGCCTTTTTCCGCGCTGTCGCGCTGTAGTCGAGCATGGCTCGACTCTACCGATCGATAGAGGCATATCCACGCCACGCGCGGATGTGATCAACCGATGCTCGTGCGATCGCGGCCGTCGCTCTTGGCGCGGTACAGCGCGCGGTCTGCGCGCTGGTACAGCAGCGCCGGGGTGCGGTCGTCGGCGTCCAGCTCCACCAGCCCCGCGCTGAAGGTCACGCGCAGGCCGTCCACACCGGCCCAGTCGGGGTGGTCATGGAACAGGCCGCGCAGGCGTGCGCACAGCTGTGCGGCTTCCTCCAGGCGGGTGTCGTTGAGCAGCAGCGCGAACTCTTCGCCACCAGTCCGCGCGGGCAGGTCCGAGTCGCGGCTGGCGGCGGCGATCAGCCGCGCCACCTGCACCAGCACGGCATCGCCGATGCTGTGGCTGTGGCGGTCGTTGACGTCCTTGAAGTGGTCGATATCCAGCACCACCAGGCACAGCGGATGACCACTGCGCTGCGAACGCGCAAAGTCGCGGGCCAGCGTTTCATCGAAGGCACGGCGGTTGGCCAGGCCGGTCAGCGCATCTTCGCGGGCCTGCCGTTCGAAGGCCTCGGCCTGGCGTGCCAGGCGCTCGGCCAGTTCGGTCTTTTCCTGGTTCAGCGCCTGCAGGTGCACGGTCTTCGCCTGCAGGTCGAAGGTGGCCTCGTCCACCCGCCGCGCCAGGCGCAGGTTGCTGGCCTTCAGCTGCTGCAGCAGCAGGCGGTACAGCGCCACCAGCCCGGCCAGCAGCAACAGTCCACCCAACCCCTGCACGCTGCGTCGCTGCCACCAGAACGGCTCCACGGTGAAGCTCCATACCGCTTCCTGCTGGCCCCAGCTGCCACTCGGATGGGCAGCGGCCACGTGCAGGGTGTAATCGCCCGGCGGCAGGCCGACGAACTCCACGCTGCGCTGCGGGCCGCGTTCGACCCACCCCGCATCCAGGCCATCCAGCCGCGTGCGGTAGCGGATCCGGTCAGACATCAGGTAGCTCAGGCCGACATAGCTCACCGTCAAGCGACGGCCGCCGGGAATGTAGTTGCGGTCCGGGCCCTCCCAATGCACCGGTGCGCCATCCACCTGCACGCTTTCAATCGCTGCCGGCGGTGAAAGGCGCTCACGGAAACGCTGCAGGCGCTGCGGGTCAACGGTGCTCAGGCCTCCGGCGGTGACCACCCAGAACGTGCCGTCCTGGCGCAGGATCGCCGAGGGTCCGGAGCTGCCGTTGGCCTGCGCATTGGCCATGCCGTCGATCTCGTTGTAGCGCTCCACCATCACCCGGGGTGCGCGACCATCGGCCACGGCGTTGAGGGTGGCCATGTCGGTGCGCAGTACACCGCGGTTGCTGCTGATCCACACATTGCCAAGGCGATCCGGCACCAGCTGGAACACCGCATCTACCGGCATGCCCTGCTCCAGCCCCACCCGCGCCAGCGTGCCGTTCCGCCAGCGGTACAGGCCGCGGTCGCTGCTGATCCACATCGCGTCGCCCAACTGATGGAAGCCGAACACGCTGCGGCCACCGCCCAGCGGCGCCAGGTCGATCGACTGCACGTGGTCGCCGCGCAGCACGCGGATTCCCTCGATGGTGCCGATCCACAGGTTGCCCTGATGATCGTGCTCAAGTGCGGTGATCAGGCCGCCGGGCATGCCCGGGACGTTCGATACCTGCACACGGTCACCGTCGATGCGGACCACGCCCTTCTGCGTGCCGGCCCAGACCACACCCTGCGGGTCCACGCTGATCGCGCGGATGTTGCCACCCGGCATGCCATCGGCGGCGGCATAGTTGTGCCGCAGCCGGCCGTCACGACCAAGACGGTAGACGCCATCGCCGAACGTTCCGACCCACAGGTCACCGTCCGGGCCCTGCGCCAGGCTGAGCACCGAAGGTGCCTTGCCGCCGCGGTTGTGCAGCGGCATCGCACGGAAGCGGCCATCGGCGGTCTGCAGATCGAGGCCGCTGGCACTGCCGACCCACAGCTGGCGGTCGCGGTCCTCGAACACGGTGCGCACATAATCACCACTGAGGCCATCGCGCTCGGTGTAGCTGCTGAACAGCGTTTCGCGCAGGCGGTACAGGCCGCCGTTGGCACCGACCCAGATGCTGCCCTCGGCATCCTCGCGCAGGCTGACCACGCGTCCACCCGGCAGGTTCAGGCCCGCCGGCAGCCGCTCCAGGCCATGCGAGGAGATCCGCAGCAGGCCCTGGTTCTCGGTGCCCAGCCACAAATCTCCATGGCGATCCTGCAGCATCGAGGTCAGGTGCAGCTGGCCCGGCAGGCGGTGCATCAGCACCAGCTGATCATCTTCCACGCGGTACAGGCGCTCGCCGGCGACGATCCACAGCGCGCCGTCCGGAGCGCGGTACGGCCACGACAGGCCGCTGCCGGCGCCCAGCCCCCACGCCGCGGGCGCCCGCTTGAGCACGCCGTCGTTGTCGCGCAGCACCAGCCCGTCCAACGTACCGGCCCAGACCCGGTCCTGCGCATCGACCACCAGCTTGGTGAAGCTCATCGCCATCGGCAGGTCGGCGGCCGGCGCTTGGTAGACGATGCCGGTGTCCGGCGTCAGATAGCCGATGCCCTTGCCTTCATAGAGCAGCCACAGGCGGCCCTGGCTGTCCATCTGCATGGACTGGATCAGTACCTGCGGGGTATCGGCCTGGTGCTCCCAGACCCGCCACTGGCCATCGTTACCGCGGTGGCTGACGTTGCCGCGCGAATCACTGATCCACAGCCCGCCCTGACGGTCGACGAACAGCGCACCGATGCCGTTGTCGCGCAGACCCGGGCGGGTGCTGCGGTCGAACACGGTGAAATCGAGGCCGTTGTATCGCACCAGGCCTTCCCAGGTGGCGAACCACAGGTGGCCTTCGGGGGTCTGCGCGATGTCGCGCAGCGAGTTGTGTGGCAGGCCGTTGCGCGACGTCCATACATCGATGGCGTAATCGCGCAGCGGCGGTGCCCCCTCCTGCGCAGCCACCGGCAGTGACAGGGCCAGCAGCAGCCACAGCAGGCCCTGTCGCAGCCATCGACCGATACCTGATCCGCAGCGCTCCGCCCAGCGCCCGATGTCCCCCTGTCCGGCCATCAGTGCAGCGGCGGCGGCCAGGCAGGGCTGCCGGGCCTGGCAGCATGCGGGAGCTGCCAGGCAGCGCTGAACGGCATGCCGGCGGGAACGGGCTGGCTCATCGGGGGGAAACTGGGAAGATGCGCAGATGATAGGCCAAACCCGGCCCACGGCGTCACCATCGCCAGCCGCGAAGACTCAGCCCGCGCGCCCCGGCGGCGTTACCTGTGCACTGGCCGGCCACTGCACTACCGCCTCCAGCCCGCCTTCGGCGCGGTTGCGCAGCCACAGCCTCGCGCCATCCTTCTCGGCCAGAGCGCGGGCGATGGTCAAGCCCAGACCGGCGCCGCCGGTTTCGCGCGAACGCGAGGTCTCCACCCGCACGAACGGGTCGAACACGGCTTCCAGTTGATCTTCGGCCAGGCCGGGGCCGTCGTCGGCCACCACCACGGTGATCGCGCCGCCACTGCGCTCGACCCGTACCCTCACCCGGTAGGCGTACATCACCGCGTTGTCCACCAGGTTGGAAAACAGGCGGTGCATGGCCAGCGGACGCAACATCAACACCGCACCGCTGCCCCCTTCGAAGACGACATCACCGCCACCCTCGGCGGTGTCTTCAACGATGCTCTCCAGCAGCGAATCCAGGTCCAGTGCGGCACGCTGCTCGGCGCTCTCAGCGCTGCGCGCCAGCTCCAGGCCTTCGCGCACCAACGCCTGCATCGCGGCCAGATCGCCGATCAGGCGCTCGCGCAGTACCTCGTCGCTGACGTTCTCCAGGCGCAGGCGCAGGCGGGTCAGCGGGGTCTGCAGGTCATGGGTGATCGCCGCCAGCATCTGCGTGCGCTCAGCCAGGTGCCGCTGCAGGCGATGCTGCATGGCATTGAAGGCTTCGGCAGCACGCTGCACCTCGCGCGGCCCGCGCAGCGGCAGGGGATCGCGCTGCAGGTCGTCGCCCAGGTCTTCGGCGGCGGCCGCCAGCTCCTGCAACGGCGCGCTGGCGATGCGCGCGACGATGTAGGCCAGCACCGCGATCGCCAGCACCAGCAGCGTCAGGAACCACGGATCAACGGCGAGGATGCCGTTGTGCGCCACCGCCGGCGAATCCAGCGCCAGCTTCAGCAACGTGCCGTCGTTGAGGGTCACGTCGACCGCACGGCACTTGGGCGGGATGAATGCCGGATCACGCTCGCGCGGGTGCTTGCGATGCCCGGGCGGCGGCGGCGGCAACAGGTCCTGCAGCTTGGGAATGCAGGAGCGGAACGAAGCGAAGTGCACATGCGCGCGAGCGACCGGCCCCGGCCGGTCATCCAGGACTTCCATCAACGCCGTGTCGGCCCGCCCCAGGCGCGCGCCGGGTTGCAGCGCGCGGACGCTCGGCCCACCGATTTCGAGCAGGCGCTCACGCAGCTCGGGATTGCCGTCGAGCAGGTTGACGTAGCCCTGCAGGCGGTCGGCGATGCGGTTCAGGTTCTGCCGCTCGAACTCCTGCTGGCGCTTGGAGGTGGCCAGCATGGTCGCGCCGATCGCGGCCACGCTCATGCCCAGCAGCAGGATCACGAACAACCGCCCGACCATCGAGGACAGGAAATGGCGCAGGCGCTTCATCGCGGCTTATTCCAGGTTCACCGAGGAGGCCAGTACATAGCCTTCGTTGCGTACGGTCTTGATCAGCCCGTCCGGGCCACCATCGTCGCCCAGCTTGTTGCGCAGGCGGCTGACCTGCAGGTCGATCGCGCGATCCTGTGCCTCGTAGTTGCGGCCACTGCTGAGCGCGACCAGCTGCTCGCGCGACAGCACCTTGTTGGCATGGGCGATGAACACCCGCAGCAGGCGGAACTCGGCGCCGGACAGCACCACCACGCGATCGTCCGGGTCCACCAGGTGGCGATGCTCCAGATCGAACACCCACCGCGAGAAGCGCGCACGGCGCACCGCCAGCGGCTCCAGGTTGGCTGGCAGCGCCTCGGTCCGGCGCAGCACGTTGCGGATGCGCGCCAGCAGCTCGCGCGGTTCGAACGGCTTGGCAAGATAGTCGTCGGCGCCCATTTCCAGGCCCAGCACGCGATCGATCGGCTCGGCGCGTGCGGTCAGCATGATCACCGGCGTGTTCGAGCGTGCGCGCAGGTCGCGGCACAGGGTCAGGCCATCCTCACGCGGCAGGTTGAGGTCGAGCACGATCAGGTCCACGTGCTCGCGGTCCAGCAACTGGCGCATGGCGGTGCCGTCGGCAGCCGTGCTCACCTGGTAGCCGGCACGGCCGAGCTGTTCGGCCAGCAGGGTGCGGATGTCGTTGTCGTCGTCGACGATCAGCAGTCGATGCATCGTGTTTTCAGTCTCCATGTCGCGATCATCCCGTGTCGGCAGCTGAACCGCATCCGGGGCAATGCGTACCAGTGTATCCACCCGTGGGCGGGATACCTGTGGTTACGCGTATTCACCGACAGTGTTACATAGAGACATACCCCGAGGATTGAGCCGCCCATCGCCCGGTCTTCACAATGCCCACCAACGCCGCCGCCGCGGCCCCGAGAGTGAAGCCACGACGTGACGTTCCGCCTGCTGCCCGCGACCCGCCGGGGTCGCCTGATACTGATCGCCCTGCTTGCCCTTGCCGTCGCCGCAGCCGCCTGGTGGCTGCTGCGCAAGCCCGCCGCCCCGGCGGTGGCGACCACGCCCGTCAGCCGTGGTGACATCGAGCAGACGGTGGAGGCCACCGGTGTGATCGACGCCTACAAGCTGGTCAGCGTGGGTGCCCAGGCCTCGGGCCAGATCAAGTCGCTGAAGGTGCAGCTGGGCGACACCGTGAAGGAAGGCGATCTGATCGCCGAGATCGACGCCACCACCCAGCAGAACCAGGTGCTCAACGCGCAGGCCTCGCTGGACCAGGTCACCGCCCAGCGTGCCGTGCAGCAGGCCACCCTGCGCCAGGCCGAACTGGAGTTCGCGCGCCAGCAGCAGATGCTCGCCGCCGAAGCCACCTCGCGCCAGGAATACGATGCCGCCGAGGCACAGCTGAAGACCGCCCGCGCCCAGCTGCAGTCCTACGAGGCGCAGATCAAGGGCCGCGAAACCGAACTGGGCACCGCCCGTGCCAACCTGGCCTACACCCGCATCACCGCGCCGATGGACGGCACCGTGGTGGCGGTGGTGGCCGAGGAAGGCCGCACCGTGAACGCCAACCAGACCGCGCCGACCATCGTCATGCTGGCGCGGCTGGACGTGGTCACCGTCAACGCCGAGATCTCCGAGGCCGACGTGGTCAAGATCAAGGCCGGCATGCCGGTCTACTTCACCACGCTGGGCGACCCGGACCGCAAGTACCACGCCACCCTGCGCCAGATCAATCCGGCGCCGGCCTCGATCGCCAACGAGAATTCATCCAGCTCCAGCAGTTCGTCCAGCTCCAGTTCCAGCAGCGCGGTCTACTACAACGCGCTGTTCGATGTGGAGAACCCGGACGGCACGCTGCGCATCGACATGACCGCCCAGGTCTCCGTGCTGCTCAAGCAGGCCAAGAATGTGCTGATGGTGCCGGCGGTGGCACTGGGGCCGAAGCGCCGTGGCGACGAGCGCATGGTGCGGGTACTGGACGACAAGGGCCAGCCGCAGCCGCGCAAGGTCAGCGTGGGCATCAACAACGGCGCCTCGGCCGAGATCCTGTCCGGGCTGAAGGAAGGCGAGCGCGTGGTGGTCGGCGAAGCCGGTGCGGCCGGTGCCAGCGCTGGCGGCGGCAACCGCAGCGGCATGCAGATGCGGGTCGGCGGCCCGGGCATGGGGCGCCGATGAGCACGACGGCGCCGCTGCTGCGCCTGCGCGACCTGCGACGCGAATTCCCGGCCGGCGACGATGTGATCGCCGTGCTGCGTGACGTCAACCTGGACATCCACGCCGGTGAGATGGTGGCCATCGTCGGCCAGTCCGGCTCGGGCAAGTCAACGCTGATGAACATCCTCGGCTGCCTCGACCGCCCTACCCGTGGCAGCTACCAGGTGGCCGGCCGCGAAACCGGGAAGATGGAACCGGACGAGCTGGCCGAACTGCGCCGCGAACATTTCGGTTTCATCTTCCAGCGCTATCACCTGCTGGGCGACCTGGACGCGCGCGGCAACGTGGAAGTGCCGGCGGTGTATGCCGGCAGCCCCGGCGCAGTGCGCAACGCACGGGCCGAGCAGCTGCTGCAGCGGCTGGGCCTGAGCGACCGCATGCACCACAAGCCGGGGCAGCTGTCCGGTGGCCAACAGCAGCGCGTGTCGATCGCACGTGCCCTGATGAACGGCGGCGAGGTGATCCTGGCCGACGAACCCACCGGCGCGCTCGACACGAAATCCGGCGAGGAAGTGATGGCGATCCTCGGCGAGCTGCACGCCGAAGGCCACACCATCATCATCGTCACCCACGACATGAGCGTGGCCGAACACGCACAGCGCATCATCGAGATCCGCGACGGCGAGATCATCGCCGACCGCGCCAACCCGAACGCACCGACCTACCGTGCGCAGCGCGAGGCCAGCACCGGCGTCGCCCGCGGCAACAGCTGGCGGGCGGCCCGCGACCGCTTCACCGAAGCGTTCCGCATGGCACTGCTGGCGATGAACGCGCATCGGCTGCGCACCTTCCTGACCATGCTCGGCATCATCATCGGCATCGCCTCGGTGGTCTCGGTGGTGGCGCTGGGCAATGGCTCGCAGCAGCAGATCCTGCAGAACATCAGCGCGCTCGGCACCAACACCATCGACGTCTATCCAGGCCGTGGTTTCGGCGACATGCGCTCGGCGCGGGTACAGACGCTCAAGGCCAGCGATGCCGATGCACTGGCAAAGCAGAGCTACGTGGACAGCGCCACGCCCAGCGTGTCGACCTCGGTCACCGCGCGTTACCGCAACCAGTCGTCCACCGCCCAGGTCAGCGGCGTCGGCGAACAGTTCTTCCGGGTCAAGGGCGTGACCCTGCTCAGTGGCAGCTTCTTCGACAGTGATGCAGTGAAGGGCCTCGGCCAGGTGGCGGTGATCGACGAGAACACCCAGACCCAGTTCTTCCCCGATGTCGACCCGGTCGGCCAGGTGATCCTGCTCGGCAACGTGCCAGCACGCGTGGTCGGCGTGGCCAAGCGCCAGAGTTTCGGTTTCGGCGGCAGCACCAGCCTCAGCGTGTGGGTGCCGTACACCACGGTGATGTCGCGCATGCTCGGCCAGAGCCACGTCTCCAGCATCACCGTGCGCGTGGACGACGACACGCCGATGGATGCGGCGCAGGAAGCGATCACCCGCTTGCTGACGATGCGCCATGGCACCGAGGATTTCTTCCTCAGCAACAGCGCCGAGATCCGCCAGACCATCGAACAGACCACGCGCACGATGACGCTGCTGATCGGCGCGATCGCCGCCATCGCGCTGCTGGTCGGTGGCATCGGCGTGATGAACATCATGCTGGTGTCGGTCACCGAGCGTACGCGTGAGATCGGCGTGCGCATGGCCGTGGGTGCGCGGCAGAGTGATATCCGCCAACAGTTCCTGATCGAAGCGGTGCTGGTGTGCCTGCTCGGCGGCGTGCTCGGCATCGGCCTGGCCCTGCTGCTGGGCTCGATGATCGGCCGCTTCGCCAGCGACTTCCAGGTGCTGTTCTCCACCGCCTCGATTGTTGCCGCCTTCGCCTGCTCGACCCTGATCGGCGTGGCGTTCGGCTTCCTGCCCGCGCGCAATGCCGCGCAGCTCGACCCGGTGGAGGCCCTGGCCCGCGAATGAAGATGATGACCCGACTGCCCTTCCCTGCTCCCTCGCGCCTGCTGCTGGCGGGCGCTGTTCTGCTCGCCCTCTCAGGCTGTGCATCGGTGGGCCGCTACCCGGTGCAGGCCCCCGACGTGGCGGCCAGCTACGGGCGTGGCGATGCCACCCTCAACGCACCGGCCGACGACCCGCGCAGCAGCCTGGATACACCCGGCCGCGACATCCGCCAGGACACCTGGTGGACCGGCTTCGGCGATGAACGACTGGACCGTCTGGTGGCGCAGGCGCTGGCCGCCAACAGCGATCTGGCCGCCGCCGGTCTGGCCGTGCAGCGTTCGCGCCTGCAGGCTGGCCTGGCCAGCAACGCGCTGTGGCCGCAGCCTTCGTCTTCCGGGGTCAGTGGCAGCGCCAGCCGCGCCACCGACCAGGCTGATGACTGGCGTCGCAGCTATTCCACCGGCGTTTCGCTGGGCTGGGAGGTCGATCTGTGGGGCCGCCTGCGCACCCAGCGCGACATCGCCCGCTGGGAAGCCGAGGCCAGCGAGGAAGACCGGCAGAACACCGCGCTGCTGGTGATCGGCGACACCATCACCCAGTACTGGAACCTGGCCTATCTCAACCAGTCGATCGCCACCGGCCAGGCCAACCTGGAGCGGCTGGAACGTACCCGCGAACTGGTCCAGGCCCGCTTCGACGCCGGTGCGGTATCGCGCCTGGAAGTACGCCAGGCACTGCAGAACCTGCAGTCGCAGCGCTCCGCACAGAGCGCGCTGGAACAGCAGCGGGTGGAAGTGCGCAATGCGCTGACCGTGCTGCTGGACGGCACGCCGTGGCCACAGCAGGACGAACCGCAGGACCTGCTGGCCGCACGCAGCCCCGGGATCAACGAAGGCCTGCCGACCGACCTGCTCGGCCGCCGTCCCGACCTGCGCGCAGCCGAACTGCGCCTGCGCAACAGCCTGAAGACCATCAAGGTCACCGCGACCCAATACTACCCGGCATTGAGCCTGACCGGCAGCCTCGGCTCCAGTGCAACCTCGCTGGGCGATGTGCTGCGCAACCCGGTGGCCACGCTGGGCGCCGGCCTGTCATTGCCGTTCCTCAACCTGCAGCGCGCGCAGCTGGATACCGACATCGCCGGTACGGCGTACCAGATTGCTGCAACCAACTTCCGCAAGACGCTGTACACCGCGCTCTCGGAAGTGGACAACGCGCTGTCGGCACGTGAGCAGCTGGCGCGCCAGGTGGCGGCCTCGCAGGCTTCGTATGACGAAGCGGTGGAAGTAGAGCGCGCGCAGGAAGTGCGCTACCGCGTGGGTGCCACCGATCTGCGCACCTGGCTGGAGGCACAGCAGACCCGGCGCGACGCCGAGCTGTCACTGGCGCGCGTGCGCCAGGGCCAGCTGAACAACGACGTGACCCTGTTCAAGGCGCTGGGCGGCAGCGCGGGCTGAGGCCCGTCCTGTAGAGCCGAGCCCACGCTCGGCTGCAACGAAGAGCAGCCGAGCGTGGGCTCGGCTCTACAGATCAACCGCGCTGGCGCACGGCCTCGAACAGGCTGACGCCGGCGGCGACGGAGACGTTCAGGCTCTCGATCTCGCCCGGCATCGGGATCTTGACCAGGCCATCGCAGTTCTCGCGGGTCAGTCGGCGCAGGCCGTCGGCTTCGCCACCCAGCACCAGGGCGATGTTGCCCTTCAGGTCCAGCTGGTACAGCGAAGCGGTGGCTTCGCCGGCCAGACCATAGATCCACACGCCCTGCTTCTGCAGGTCCTTCAGGCAGCGCGACAGGTTGGTCACCGCCACCACCGGGATCAGATCGGCGGCACCGGCCGAGGTCTTGCGCACGGTGGCATTGACCGTGGCCGACTTGTCCTTGGGGATGATCACTGCGGTCGCACCGGCGGCAGCGGCCGAACGCAGGCAGGCGCCGAGGTTGTGCGGGTCCTGCACTTCGTCCAGCACCAGCAGCAGGGCCTTGCCCTCGGCGGCAGTGACGAGGCCTTCCAGCTCGTTCTCGCTGTAGGTACGGGCGGCGGCATAGCGCGCGGCCACGCCCTGGTGGCGCACCGAACCACCCACGCCATCCAGCGCCTGGCTGTTCACCTTGCGCACGTCGATGCCCTTGCGGCGGGCGTTTTCCTCGATCTCGGTCAAGCGCGGGTTCTTCGCACCGGCCTCGACCAGCACTTCGCGGACGTTCTCGGCGTCGTTCTCGATGGAGGAGGCGACGGCGTTGACGCCGACAATCCACTGGCTGTTCTTGCTCATGCGGGCGGGGACCGGAAAGGGGGTGGCTATGGTAGAGCATCGGCGGCGGCCGCGCTTCGCGCTCGCCGGGCATGGCCCGGCGCTACCGGCCGTTCATCCCCCGGCTGAACGGCTGCGCGGCGGCCAGTGCGGGGTGTCGTGGTCGGGGTGCTGGTGGGACACGATCGTGGCCAGGAAATCCAGCGCGGCGATGTCTTCCTCGGTACGTCGCGCCGGCAGGCTGGCCAGGCTGTCGACGAAGGGCAGCTTGCGCTCGACTCCGTACTGGATCGTCGGCGGCAGGCGCTCGGGTTCGTCAAAGGCACCGGCCGCCACCGCCACGCCGTCCGGCGCCTCGTAGGTCAGCGGCGTACCGCAGTCGGCGCAGAAGCCACGCCGCACCACGTTGGACGACTGGAAATAGCGCGGCTGGCCGCGGGTCCAGCTGAACTGCACGCCGCGCACCGACACCAGCGGCGCGTAGTAGGCACCGAAGGCCTTCTGGCACATCCGGCAATGGCAGATCGAGCTGTCGGTGAGCGCGCCACGCGCCTGGAAGCGGATCGCGCCGCACTGGCAGCCGCCGCTGTACTCGGGTTGGCCCTGCATCTGCGGTCCTCCGTAACGTCGTGCCAACCAAGGTTGGCACCTACCGGGTGAGGGATGTGCCAACCAACGGCTGGCACCTACCGGGTGAGGCAGGTGCCGACCGTTGGTCGGCACACCTTTCAATACTGCTTCTTCGTCCGCTTGGCCGGCTTTCCACGCTCCGGCAGCGGCGGCAGGCCCTCGCCTTCGTCCTCGCCCTTGTGTTCGACCAGGCGGAAGTCGATCTTGCGCTCTTCCATGCTGGCCTTCAGCACCAGGATCCGCACGCGGTCACCCAGCCGGTAGCTGGCGCCACGGCGCTCGCCGGTCAGCGTCTTGCGGGTGGCGTCGAACTTGTAATAGTCCTGCGGCAGCTGGGTCACGTGGACCAGGCCCTGCACTTTCGACTCATCCAGCTCGACGAACAGGCCGAAGCTGGTCACGCCGCTGATCACGCCATCGAACTGGCCACCCACGTGCTTTTCCATCCACGCCGCGCGGTAACGCTCGTCGACCTCACGCTCGGCTTCATCGGCACGGCGCTCACGCTCGGAGCACTGCAGCGCCAGCGCAGCCATTTCGCGCGCGTTGTAGGTGAACTTGTCCAACGGCTTGCCGGACAGCGCGTGCTTGATCGCGCGGTGCACCAGCAGGTCGGGATAGCGACGGATCGGCGAGGTGAAGTGCGCGTACGCCTCCAGCGCCAGGCCGAAGTGGCCGTGGTTCTCCGGGCTGTAGATCGCCAGGCTCTGGCTGCGCAGCAGCACCGATTCCAGCAGCGTGGCATCGGGGCGGTCGCGGATCTTCTTCAGCAGCTTGGTGTAATCGCCCGGGCGCACCTTGGACCACGGCGGCAGGCTCAGCTTGAACTCCTTGAGGAACTCAAGCAGGTCGGCGTACTTGGTTTCCGGCGGCTTCTCGTGGATGCGGTACGGGGCCGGCACGTGGCGCGACAGCAGGTACTTCGCCGCCTCGACGTTGGCCGCGATCATGCATTCCTCGATCAGCTTGTGCGCGTCGTTGCGCACCAGCATGCCGGCCTGGGTCACTTCACCGCGGTTGTCCAGCACGAAGCGTACTTCACTGCTTTCGAACTCGATGGCACCGCGCTTGGCGCGCGCCTTGGACAGCACCTTGTACAGCTGGTGCAGGCGCTGCACCTGCGGCAGCAGGTCACCCATCCAGGCCTTGGTATCGGCATCGTCCTCGCCCACCGCCTTCCACACCTGGGTATAGGTCAGGCGCGCGTGCGAGTTCATCACCGCCTCGTAGAAGCGCGAATGCGTCACCAGGCCGTCGCGGTCGATCTGCATGTCGCAGACGAAGCACATGCGGTCGACCTTCGGCATCAACGAACAGATGCCGTTGGAGAGCGTCTCCGGCAGCATCGGCACCACGAAGCCGGGGAAGTAGACCGAAGTCGCACGCTTCTGCGCTTCCTCGTCCAGCGGCGTGCCGGGACGGACGTAGTTCGAAACATCGGCAATCGCCACCACCAGGCGGAAACCGTCGGCATTCGGCTCGCAGTACACCGCGTCGTCGAAGTCCTTGGCATCTTCACCGTCGATGGTGACCAGCGGCGTGCTGCGCAGATCGACACGGTCGCCGATCATCGCCGGTTCAACCACCATCGGCACCGAGGCGGCTTCGTCCAGCACCTCCTGCGGGAACTCGAACGGCAGCTCGTGGCCGTGGATCGCGGTCTCCACCACCAGCGATGCGGTCAGCTTGTCGCCGAGCACGGCGATGATGCGGCCGATCGGCGGGCGGCGGCTGTCCGGCGCCTGGGTCAGTTCGCAGACCACCAGCTGGCCATCGCGCGCGCCACCGGTCTGGTCCGGCGGTACCTGCACGTTGCGCTGGATGCGCTTGTCATCGGGCACCACGTAATTGATGCCCATTTCAATGCTGAAGCGACCGATCAGGCGGGTCATGCCGCGTTCGAGCACGCGCGCAATGCTGCCTTCGCGACGGCCACGGTGGTCGATGCCGGTCACGCGGGCCAGCACCTTGTCACCGTGCATGACCTTGCGCATTTCATACGGGGGCAGGAACAGGTCGTCGCCCCCCTCGACCGGGCGCAGGAAGCCGAACCCTTCCGGGTTGGCGATCACCACGCCGGTGACCAGGTTCAGGGTCTGGATCGGGGCGAAGCCGCCACGGCGGTTCTGCACCAGCTGGCCATCACGGACCATGGCACCGAGCCGGCGCGACAGCGCTTCGGCACGATCGGGTGCGGTCAGGCCCAGGCGTGCGCCCAGTTCCTCGGCGGTCTGCGGCCCTTCGCAGCGCTCCAGCAGGGCCAGGATGGCCTCGCGGCTGGCGATGGGCTGTTCGTATTTCTCCGCTTCACGCGCGGCATAGGGATCGTCGATCACCTTGCCGGTCGGCGGCAGCTTGCGGCCCGGGGTCGGGCCTGGCGCGTCGGTATTGCGGACCTTGCGGCCACGCGGTGGTGCGCCGCCCTCATTCAATTCGGGGAACCAGCCCGGCAACGGCTTGCCCGGCTTGGTGGTGCGGGCTGCGCCCGCCTTGGCGCCCTTCTTCGGGCCCTGGCTGCGGGAGGTGCTCCCGCCCTTGCTTGGTTTTTTGGTAGTCATCGCCCTACATGGTAGCCGTTGACGGCGTGCAGAACGGGTCAGTGGCCGTCTTGAAGGCCTTGCGTGAAAAATATTCAGGAAGTCGTTGACAGCCTGCGGATTCATCTTCACAATTGCGCCTCTGGAACGCCCAGGTGGCGGAATTGGTAGACGCACTAGTTTCAGGTACTAGCGGGTAAAACCGTGGAGGTTCGAGTCCTCTCCTGGGCACCACGTTTCAAGGCTTCGGCCGCACAGAACCCCGCCATGGCGGGGTTTTTGCGTTATGCCCGTCCCCCACGCCAGCAATGGCGGCATGGAAACGGGACGCCGCCATCGGCGTCCCGGCGGATAACCGGTAGAGGCGCTAGGGCAGCGGCGGCGGGCCACCCGGGATCGGTGGCATGCCCCCTTCTGCAAGCGGCGGGATCTCCCGCACCGCCTTCCAGGCAGGCAATCCCTCATGCCAGACCAGTGTCTCCACAGTGATGCGACGCTCACGCAGGAGGCGCAACACCTGCTCAAGGCCGTGAGGCCCCGACGCATTGCCGTCCACGGCCAGGAAGTACTGCGTGGCGACAGGAAGCAAGGGAGGCTGTGCCGGCAGACGCGGCGTCAGCGCATCCAGCTGACTTGCCATGCCCCGCCCCAACCCCAGGCCAGCACCGAGCCCCAGCCCGGCCTGCACCGCCGGATTGCCTTCGTTGGCCGCTGCGGTTTTCAACACGTCGATCGACCTGTCGTACTGGTAGATATCGCGCCCCAGCATGTTCAGCTCAGCCGTCTTTTCCTTCAGTTCCTTCAGCCGCCGGAAGCTCGGATCGTCTTCCGGTACGTTGACCGAGTGGAAGTAGAAATTGACGACGCTGACGCCGAATTGACCCATCTCTTCATCGATGGCCGCACTGCATTGCGCAGCAATCTCCTCAAGGTGCAGCGACGCTTCGACGACGGAGATGCGCAGCGTCGTCAGCGCGCGCGCCAGGTGCACGTTGACGGCCTGCAGCACCACACCGGTGAAGTACTCGACCACCTGCCCGGCCGAAAAGCCGGTCCCCGCCCCCACCAGCGACTCCAGGAACCGCCGCGCGTCGGTGATCCGGAAACCGTACTGGCCATAGGCGCGCACCGGCACGACCACGCTGTATCGGGGATCCTCCAGCTGGATCGGGCGACGGGTCCCCCACAGGTTGTCCAGCTTCGAGACGAGATTGACGAACCAGACTTCGGCCTGGAACGGACTGTCCATTCCGAACGGCACGCTGGTGAGCGTGGTCAGGAAAGGCAGGTTGTGCGTATCGAGCGTAATCGTCCCTTCGCGCACCTCCTCGCGGATGGTGCCGCGGTAGACGAAGAACGCGACCTGGCCAGGCTTCACCACCAGCTGCGAACCCCACCTCAGGCGGGTGGAGGGAAACTTCCAGACGAAGTCCTGCGCAGTGTTCTCGAACGCAACGACATCAATGAGCGCCATGCAGTCAGGCCTCGATCATGTTGGCAGACAGGCGACGGCGCGCCCACGCAGCCAGCGGTGCAACAAGCAGCACCCGCGTAGCGCCACGGGCCAGCGCACTGCCCTCGATCAGGCGAGCCACCGGCGGCGAGCAGCGATAGTAGAGCCTGACAAAGCGGCGGCCTGCCGCTGTCCTGCGCAGCACGCGGTCCCGATACCGCCGCAGCACCCGCACGCTGCCATCCTCATATGAGCCCATGGCCGCCGTGGCAATGAAACACCCCGTCTTCGCCGGCGGCGGCAGGCCACCGGCCACCGCTTCGGGCCAGGCGCTGGCATCGTAGACGTTGTTGTAGAACTGCCTGCAGTACTTCTGGAATCCCTGGCACCAGTCCAGCGGCGGATCCGAATGGACGGTCGCGCCCTGGATGCGCACTTTCAGGACCTGAGCAGCGCAGATCGTCTTCAGAAGCGCTTCGGAGATGATGTAACGCCCATTCTCGAAGCAGAACAGCTGGCCACCGATGTGCTCGACCTGGGTGTCCTGCTCGGTGAACTCGACCCGTTGATTGACCTGGTCGCAATTGAAGATGATCACACCATCGCGCGCATGAAACCAATCATCGGCACGGATCACCACGCAATCGAGCACAAGGACATCGAGCTCAGCCGTCTTGACACGCCGCAGTGTAAACCGGGCATTGAACGCGCTCAGATTTTCCGAGCTGATGGCGACCTCGTCCAGGTAATCGCGGATGTAGAGGTTGCCCTCTCCCCACATGAACTGCTGGACATGCGTGATTTCGGTCTTTTCGGTGAACTCGTCGAAGGTTTTCTCGACGAAGGAATCTGCTGCATCCGACACTTACACTCCCCCTGTTTGCTGCAAAAGTGCGCCGAGCCTCCGCTCGACGTTTTCAATCTTCCGGGCAATGCTCGGATGACCGGTTTCAACCTGCTGCTCGACAAGAAACGCGAGCTCGCGACGCAAGGAGGCCCCCAGGGCACGCGGCTCCGCTTCGCCGGCACTCCAGGCATCCATCGCGGGCCCGACCGCCGCTGCCTCTTCCGCCAGGCTTCCACAGTAGGCACACACCCGCATTGCTGCCCGCAGGGGCGCACCGCACGACCGACACTCCACCATTCACTCCTTGCTGCTGCATGCCAGGATCTCGTTTCCAACCCGACCACGGCAGGCATGCTCCCTGCGCCGCATCGGTCAGCGCTGCATCATCGGGCCAAAACGTGCGGCAATCCAGACGGCAAACGGGTGGGATGCATGGGGGCCTGGCTGCCCTTGTGAGCCCCCTCGCAGGCATACCGGGCACAGGTGTTGACACCCCCGTCACAACACCCCATAATCTCGCTCCTCGACGCCCAGGTGGCGGAATTGGTAGACGCACTAGTTTCAGGTACTAGCGGGTAAAACCGTGGAGGTTCGAGTCCTCTCCTGGGCACCACGTCGAGAATGAGAAAAACCCGCGAAAGCGGGTTTTTTCATGCCCGGAATCCGGCATTGCGGCCACCGGCATCACAACAACGGCCGCAGCACCAGCTCCAGCCCGAGCAGCAGCAGGAAACCCAGGAAGCAGGCCCGGAACACCCGTGCACTGATGCGCTGCCGGATCACCTGCCCCAGCCACATGCCCAGCAATGCCGGCAGCACCGCCAACGCACTCAGCCCCAGCTGCTGGATGCCGAATGCGCCATGCAGCACCAGGCCGGTGGTCAGCGAAATCGTCGACACAGTGAAGGCCAGCCCCAACGCCTGCACCAGCTCCTCGCGCTGCAATCCCAGCGACTGCAGATACGGTACCGCCGGCATCACGAACACGCCGGTGGCGCCGGTCACCACGCCCGACAATGCCCCCACCAGCGGCCCCAGCCAACGCTCGCGCCGCTGCGGCACGCGAAACACCGGTGCAAGCAGGGCATAGACGGCATAGACCACCAGCGCCACTCCCAGCGCAACGCGCGACCAGGTGCGATCGACCCGCACCAGCAGCGCCGCCGAACCCAGTGTCACCGCCACCACCGCCAGCATCATCGGCCACAGGCGCCGCACGATGGGGCCCAGCGACGGCCCGGACAACAGCTGCCACGCGTTGGTGACAAAGGTGGGGATGAACAGCATCGATGCCGCCGCCACCGGCGACAACGCGCCACCGAGCAGCCCCATCGCCACCGTCGGCAACCCCATGCCGGTCACGCCCTTGACCACGCCAGCCAGCACGAACACCACCACCAGCAGCGCGTAGAAGTACATCGATTCATTCATGCCTTCATTGGATCGGGCCGTCGCCCGGCGCACAATGCGGTCTTCCCGGCCCACCCTTCGGCTGATCCGAAGGCTCGGGCGTTGCGATGAGGGCATGACATGCGGATGGATATCGCCGACCTGCGCCTGTTCCTGGCGATTGCCGAGGCGGGCAGCATCACGGCCGGCGCGGCGCAGGCGAACCTGGCCCTGGCCTCGGCCAGCGAACGCCTGCGCACGATCGAAGCCGATGCCGGCACCGTGCTGCTGAACCGCCATCCGCGTGGCGTCAGCCTGACTGAAGCCGGCGCCGCCCTCGCCCACCATGCACGCCTGATCCTGCAGCAGCAGGCGCAGCTGCGCGGCGAACTGCAGGCATTCGCGCATGGCGCGCGCGGTACCCTGCATCTGTATGCCAATACCGCCGCGCTGACCAACTACCTGCCCTCGCGGCTGGCACCGTGGCTGGCCGAACGCCCACGCCTGCACGTGGAACTGCTGGAGCGCACCAGCCCCGAAGTCGTGCGTGCGATCAGCGCTGGCCAGGCCGAGGCCGGCATCATCAGTGATGCGGTCGACGCTGCCGGCCTGCAGCAGCATGTGGTGGCCGAAGATCCACTGGTGATGCTGCTGCCCGCAGACCATCGCCTCGCATCGCGGCGCAGCCTGGCCTTCGCCGATGTTGCCGGCGAGACTTTCGTCGCCCTGGCCGATGGCAATGCACTGCAGACCTACATCGAGGACCAGGCACGCGACATCGGGCGGCGCCTGGACGTGCGCATCCGCATGAAGACCTTCGAAGGGGTGTGCATCATGGTCGGCCACGACATTGGTATCGGCATCGTGCCGCGGACCATCGCCCGCCAGCATCGGCGCAGCACGCATACCGTCGCCGTACCGCTCGCCGATGCGTGGGCACAGCGCCGCCTGTGCGCCTGTTTTGCCGAGTGGGCGCAGTTGTCATCGGCAATGCGCAGCCTGCTGCTTCACCTGGGCGTGCAGCCGCAGAAAAAGCTGTGAAATGTTGTTGACACATCCTCTGCCGTACCGCACAATTCATCTCCTGAGTCGCCCAGGTGGCGGAATTGGTAGACGCACTAGTTTCAGGTACTAGCGGGTAAAACCGTGGAGGTTCGAGTCCTCTCCTGGGCACCACGACTCAAGATGATCAAACCCGCGAAAGCGGGTTTTTTCGTTTCCGGGGTTTGGCGAGCGTGGCATCGCATCTACCGCTCGAACTGTCGTATCTCGCACCACCCAGGCGTCACCCGCTGATGCATACCTCCTCCCGGCGCGTCGTCACCAAACCCTGAACGGCTTTCTTCTGGGTCGCATTTCACATTGCGCGTTCAATTCGTAATTTTCCTAGTCGGAGATCTACCCGATTCCTTTTCGGTGGAAGGCAGATTTACGGGAGCCGGTTGCAGGTCTATCGCCACGACCTGACCAGCGCCCCCCTTTCCCCAAAGGACGCCCCAATGCAGCGCAGCATCATCTGCCCTCACTGCCACACCGGCTCGAACCACGGCGTACGCGTATGCGTGGGATGCCAGGCCGAGGTCCACTACGGCGCATCGAAGGAGGCCGTAATGTTCGTCTTTGTCGCCGCCATCATCTGCGGCGCACTGGTCGGCAGCCGATTGCAGGCCACTGCCGGCTGGATCACGTGCGGCGCCGTACTTGTGGCGGGAATGTGGGCCATTTCCCGATTGTTCCGTGATCGGGTGGTGTTCAAGCGCATCTATCGCACGCGCTGAACCTGCGCCGCTGCACTCCCCCAACGGCAGGGCCCGTGCGACCCACGTTGCACAAACAAAAACCCCGCCTTGCGGCGGGGTCAAAATACAGCACGTGTTTCCAGGGAGTTTTCAGTGCCCGCCGCCGGCGGCCGCACCTGCGCCTGCGCCGAACGGCGGTTTGGCCAGCCACAGGAACGCGATGATCGCCAGGAAGATCCAGCCCAGCAGGAAGAAGATGTCGTTGAAGCCCATCTGCGATGCCTGGTGGTTGATCATGTTGTTCAGTACCGCGGCACCATGTTGCAGGTTGCCCTGCCCCATCGCCGTCACCTGGTCCTGCATGCCCGGCTGATAGACCGAGATGTGCTCGGTCAGGTCAGCATGGTGCACCTGGGTGCGCCGCGCCCACAGCCACGTCGTCAGCGACGCCGCGAAACTGCCGCCCAGCGTACGCAGGAAGGTGGCCAGGCCGGAGCCCGCCGCGATCTCGCGCCCATCCAGGTCCGACAGCAGGATCTGCAGCACCGGCATGAAGAACAGCGCGACGCCGATGCCCATGATCAACTGCACGCCGGCCACGTGGGTGTAGTCCACCTGCAGGTTGAAGTTCGAACGCAGGAAACTGGTCATCGACAACACGATGAACGCGACCGTGGCCAGCATTCGCATGTCGAAGCGCGATGCGTACTTGCCCACGAACGGGGTCATGATCACCGGCAGGATGCCGATCGGCGCCGTCGCCAGGCCCGCCCAGATCGCGGTGTAACCCATGTCACGCTGCAACCACTGCGGAATCAGCAGGGCCACGCTGAAGAACGCCGCGTACGCCACCACCATCGCCAGCGTACCGGCGCGGAAGTTGCGATGCCGGAACAGCTTCAGGTCGACGATCGGATCCTTGTCGGTCAGTTCCCAGATCAGGAACACCGTCAGCGTGACCACAGCCACACACGCCAGCACCACGATCTTCATCGACGAGAACCAGTCCTCGTCATTACCCAGGTCGAGCACCAGCTGCAGCGCACCGACACCGATCACCAGGGTGACCAGGCCGACATAGTCCATCTTCGGCTTCTCGATGTGCTCCGGGCGCCCCTTCAACTGGTTGCCCACCACCAGCGCGGCAAAGATGCCCAGCGGCACATTGATCAGGAAGATCCATTCCCAGCTGTAGTTGTCGGTGATCCAGCCACCGAGGATGGGGCCGCAGATCGGCGCAACCACCGTGATCATCGCCAGCAGCGCCAATGCCTGCCCACGTTTCTCACGCGGGTAGATCGAGACCAGCAGCGACTGCGTGATCGGGTACATCGGGCCGGCCACGAAGCCCTGCAGCGCACGCGACACCACCAGCATGCCCATGCTCTGCGCCAGGCCGCACAGCAGCGAGGTGATGACAAAGGCCAGCGTGGCCCAGACGAACAGCTTGCGTTCGCCGAAACGGCGGCTGAGCCAGCCGGTCAGCGGCAGCGCGATGGCCGTGCTGACCGCAAACGAGGTGATGACCCAGGTCGCCTGCTGCGAACTGGCACCGAGATTGCCGGCGATGGTCGGCAGCGAGACGTTGGCGATGGTGGTGTCGAGCACCTGCATGAACGAGGCCATCGCCAGGCCGACGGTACACAGGGCGACGCTGGGCGGCAGGAACCCGGAGGCCGCACCCGGCGCCGCCGGTGCACCCGGAGCGCCGGGCGCGGCTGGAGCTTGTGCGGACATGGCGACCTCAGCCCACCTTCGCCTGCTGCTGCGGCAGGTTGCCCTGGATGATCGTATGGATCACCTCGTCGGCATCATGCAGCTGCTTGGCATACACGTCGGTGTCGAACACCGTGCCCTTGGCCGCGGTGCTCGGCAGCACTTCGCCCTTCTGGTCGCGCAGGCTCACTTCAGCCTTCATCGACAGGCCGATGCGCAGCGGGTGTTCGGCCAGCTGCTTGGCATCGATGGCGATGCGGACCGGCACGCGCTGCACGATCTTGATCCAGTTGCCGCTGGCGTTCTGCGCCGGCAGCAGCGAGAACGCCGAGCCGGTGCCCAGGCCCAGGCTCTGGACGCGACCCTTGTACTTCACGTCACCGGCGTACAGGTCCGACTTCAGCTCCACTTCCTGGCCCAGGCGCATGTGGCGCAGCTGGGTTTCCTTGAAGTTGGCCTCGACCCACATCTGCTCGGTCGGCACTACCGCCATCAGCGCGTTGCCCGGCTGCACGCGCTGGCCGACCTGCACCGAACGACGGGCAACGTAGCCGGTGACCGGCGCGACGATGCCGGCGCGGGCGTTGTTGAGGAAGGCCTGGCGCAGCTGCGCGGCGGCCGCCTGCACGTCCGGCTGGGTGGCGATCACGGTGTCGTCGACCAGCGCGCGGTTGCGCTCGACGGTCTCGCGCGAACCGGCCACGGCGGCTTCGGCAGCGGCCAGCTCGTCACGGGCGTGGGCCAGTTCTTCATTGGAAATGGCGCCGGTGGCGGCCAGATCCTTGCGGCGAGCGAAATCTTCGCGCACGCGCTTCAGGGTCACCTGGCGCGCGTTCAGGTCCGCCTGCGCACCTTCCACGCTGCGGTACAGGCCACGGGTCTGGCGCACGGTCTTGGCCAGGTTGGCTTCGGCCTGCTGCAGCGCCACCGACGTGTCGGACGGGTCCAGCTGCACCAGCAGCTGGCCGCGCTCCACGCGCATGCCGTCATCGGCGTTGATGGCGACCACGGTACCGGCCACCAGCGGGGTGATCTGTACCTGGTTGCCCTGCACGTAGGCGTCGTCGGTCTCTTCGAACCAACGGCCGAACATGAAGTACCACAGCGCCAGTGCGGCAAGCAGCAGCACGACGATCACGAACAGGCCGCGCAGCAGGTTGCCGCGGCGGTTGGAGGCGGCCGGGGCCGCGGTGTCTTGGGTCTGGCTCATGGCGGAAGTCTTCAGGAATGCGAGGAATCGGAATGGGAGGCGATCGGTGCGCGGTCGGCGTCAGCGGGCTGGAAACCACCGCCCAGCGCCTTGCTCAGGCGCACCGAGGTCTGCACCTGCTGCGACTGCAGGCCGGCCAGCTGCTGCTGCGACTGCAACAGCGTGGACTGCGCGGTCAGCACGTCCAGGTAGCTGCCGATGCCGGCGCGGTAGCGCTGCTGGGCCAGGTCGAAGGCCGAGCGTGCGGTGTCCACGGCCTGCTGCTGCGAATGCGCCTGCTGCGCCAGCGAGCGCACCGCGTTGACCTGGTCGGCCACGTCGCGCAGCGCATCGAGCACGGTCTGGTTGTAGTTGGCCACCGCCAGGTCGTACTGCGCATCGGTGTTGGCCAGGTTGGCGCGCAGCTTGCCGCCTTCGAAGATCGGCAGGCTCAGCGCCGGGCCGATGTAGGCGAAGGTGGAACTGCTCTTCAGCAGGTCACCCACGTTCGGGGCGACCACGCCGGCCAGCGCGGTCAGGTTGAAGCTCGGGTAGAACTTGGTCTTTGCCACCTTGATCTGCTTGTCGGCCGCTTCCACGCGCCAGCGTGCGGCAACGATGTCGGGGCGACGGCCCAGCAGTTCGCTGGGCAGCACGCCCGGCAGCTGCAGCGCCACCGGGTTCAGCGGCTGCGGGCGCTGGATCGACAGGCCGCGGTCCGGGCCCTTGCCGACCAGCGCGGCCAGTGCGGTGCGGGCGGCATCGATGCGCTGCTGCGCGGCCTGCACCTGCTGCTGTGCGGCCGGTACCCGGGCCTCAGCCTGGCGCACCTGCAGGTCGCTGTCGATGCCGGCGCTGCGGCGCTGGCGGGTCAGCTCCAGCGATTTCTGCGAGCGGGCCAGTTCTTCTTCGGCCACATCATTGAGCTGCCACGCATAGGCGAGGTCGGCATAAGCCTGGGTGATGCCGGTGGACAGGCTCAGGCGTGCGGCCTGCGCCTCGACGGTGGCGGCATGCGCACCGTCCACGGCGGCTTCCCAAGCAGCGCGCTTGCCGCCCCACAGGTCCACGCCGTAGCTGAAGTCGAAGGCGACCTGGCTGCTGCCGCCGTAGCGGCCGCCCATCTCGCTGCCGACCATCGACTCGGGCAGGCGCAGGCCGGTGTAGCCACCGGACACCGACAGGCTGGGCAGTTCATCGGCACGTGCGGTGCCGACCTGGGCCTGGGCCTGGCGCAGACGCGCGTCGGCGGCGTCCAGGCTCGGGTGGCCGGCCAGGCCCTCGGCAACCAGCGCGTCCAGCTGCGCATCGCCCAGCGCCTTCCACCAGTCCTGCGCCGGGAAGCCGGTGGCGCTCAGGTCGGTGTCGGCCAAGGTGCGTTCGCTGTGCAGGCTGTCCACGTCAAGCACGTGGCCCTGCGGGTTGAGGCCACGACTGCTGGCGCAGGCGGCCAGGGCCAGGGCCAGCGCTGACACCAGCAGCGCGCGCCCGGACCGGCGGAGAGTGGAATGCGGGATCGGGTTCATGGGGTCGTCAGGGAATCGCGGATTCGGGTAAGGAGGGACAGCAGCAGCGTGCGCTCGTCGGCGGAAAGATCACGCAGGGCGTAATCCATCACTGCGTCGCCACGCAGCTTCAGCCGCGCCCACAGCGCGCGGCCTTCATCGGTCAGTACGATCTGCAGCGCCCGCCGATCCTGTGCATGCGGCTCGCGGCGGACGCAGCCCAGCGCCTCCAGCTTGTCCAACAGGCGGGTCACCGCACTGGGCACCTGGTCGATGGCCTGGGCCAGCTCGTTGGCCGTGCACGGGGCCATGTTGGAAAGCACCTTCAACCCGATGTAGTGGGTGAAACCGATACCCAGGTCTTCTTCAGCCATGGATGCGTCGAGTTGACGGACCAGGCCGTCGCGCACCTGGCGCAGCAGCAGGCCGAAGCTGGGGGGAGTGGTTGCAGGACAGATCATGGGGGAGCATTCTCTTCCAAAAAAAATATTTCTCAATGGAAATATTCGATCTGGCATCGAATGCTGTGTTGCAGCAGTGGGCTGGATCAATGAAGGCGCCTACCTTAATGATCTGGTCAGGTGGCCCGGTAGTACAATTCAGCCAATGGATGACACATTTCAGCCAGCGGATATGATGAACAAGGCAGAAATTCCCCCTCCCAAGCGCCTGCTCAGGGACGACGCACTGGACTGGTTCGAGCGCAATGACGGGCCACCGGCTGTCGCCTTCCGCTTCGACAGCCCGCAGGGATTGGTCCGAGAAGTGGATTGGCATCATCACCAGCGCGCGCAGCTGATCTGCGTGGAGCGCGGCCTGTTGACCACCCGGACCTCGCACGGGACATGGTCACTGGCGCCTGGCTCGGCCGGCTGGATGCCGCCGCTGGAGCCACATACGGTCACCCTCGACGGCCCGCTGCGCGGCTGGGGCATGGCACTGGCCGCGCCGGCCTGCGCCACCCTGCCTGCCGATCCCTGCGTGCTGGGCCTGTCCAAGCTGGCGCAGGCGCTGGCCGACCGCATCTGCGAATGGCCGCTGGGCTATGACACCACACCCGAGCGCCAGCACATCATCGAGGTACTGCTGGACGAGATCCGCACCGCGCCGCGCCAGCGCATGCATCTACCGATGCCGCACGACCGGCGCCTGCTGAAGATCGCCTCGCAGCTGCTGGCCGACCCCTCCGACGAGCGCAGCCTGGCCGAATGGGCGCATTGGGCCGGCCTGTCGCCGCGCAGCCTGACCCGTCACTTCCGCGACGAGACCACGCTCAGCTTCGCCCAGTGGCGGCAGCAGGCCCGCTTGTCCGAGGCCCTGCGCCAGCTGACCGACGGCCGCAGCGTGGCCGACATCGCCCACGCGCTGGGCTTCAGCAGCGCCAGCGCCTTCGTCACCGTGTTCCGCCGCCACTTCGGGCTGCCGCCGGGGCGCTACCTGGCACGGGCCGGCCACGGCCTGGAAACCGGGCTGGACCCTGCACGCGGCTTGGCATCCCCCGCCGCATCCGGATAATCACAGGATTGCGAGCGGCGACGCCGTCGCCGCCTCCTGACAACAGGTAACAACGCCGCATGACCGAACTTGCCCGCCCCGTGTTCCACGGATTCGAACAACTGCCGCTGCGCGAGTACGCCGAACGCGCCTACCTCGACTACTCGATGTACGTGGTCCTGGACCGCGCCCTCCCGTTCATCGGCGACGGCCTGAAGCCGGTGCAGCGCCGCATCATCTATTCGATGAGCGAGCTGGGCCTGAACGCCGCGTCCAAGCCGAAGAAGTCCGCGCGCACCGTCGGTGACGTCATCGGTAAGTACCACCCGCACGGCGACAGCGCGTGCTACGAGGCGCTGGTGCTGATGGCCCAGCCGTTCTCGTACCGCTACCCACTGATCGAGGGCCAGGGCAACTTCGGCTCCAGCGACGACCCGAAGTCGTTCGCGGCGATGCGTTACACCGAATCCAAGCTGACCCCGATCGCCGAAGTGCTGCTGGGCGAACTGGGCCAGGGCACCACCGACTGGGCACCGAACTTCGACGGCACCCTGCAGGAACCAACCTGGATGCCGGCGCGGCTGCCGCACCTGCTGCTGAACGGCACCACCGGCATCGCCGTGGGCATGGCCACCGACGTGCCGCCGCACAATCTCAACGAGATCGTCAGCGCGCTGCTGCATCTGCTGGACAACCCCGATGCCAGCGTGCGCGACCTGTGCGAGCACGTGCAGGGCCCGGACTACCCGTCCAGCGCCGAGATCATCACCGCGGCCAATGACCTGCGCAACATCTACGAGACCGGCAACGGCAGCGTGCGCGCACGTGCGACCTTCACCAAGGAAGCGCACAACATCGTGGTCACCGCGCTGCCGTTCCAGGTGTCGCCGTCGAAGGTGATCGAGCAGATCGCCGCACAGATGCGCGCCAAGAAGCTGCCGTGGCTGGAAGACATCCGCGATGAGTCCGACCATGCCAACCCGGTGCGCGTGGTGCTGGTGCCGCGTTCCAACCGCGTCGACGCCGAGCAGCTGATGGGCCACCTGTTCGCCACCACGGACCTGGAGCGCAGCTACCGCGTCAACCTCAATGTGATCGGGCTGGACGGCCGTCCGCAGGTGAAGAACCTGAAGATGCTGCTCAGCGAATGGCTGACCTTCCGCAGCAACACCGTCACCCGCCGCCTGCAGCACCGCCTGCAGAAGGTCGAGCGCCGCCTGCACCTGTTGGAAGGCCTGCTGGTCGCCTTCCTCAACCTGGACGAGGTGATCCACATCATCCGTACCGAAGACGAGCCGAAGGCCGCGCTGATCGCGCGCTTCGGCCTGTCCGAGGAACAGGCCGAGTACATCCTGGAAACCAAGCTGAAGCAGCTGGCCCGCCTGGAGGAAATGAAAATCCGCGGCGAGCAGGATGAACTGGCCAAGGAGCGCGAGAAGATCCTCGGCATCCTCGACAGCAAGGCCAAGCTGAAGAAGCTGATCCGCGATGAACTGACCGCCGACGCCAAGAAGTTCGGCGACGCACGCCGTTCGCCGCTGGTGCAGCGCCAGGCCGCACAGGCCATCGACGAGACCGAGCTGGTGCCGAGCGAGCCGATGACCGTGGTGCTGTCGGAGAAGGGCTGGATCCGTGCCGCCAAGGGCCACGACGTCGATGCGTCCGCCCTCTCCTACCGCGACGGTGATGCCCTGCAGGGCGCGGTGCGTGCGCGCAGCACCCAGCAGGTCGCGTTCCTCGACAGCGAGGGCCGCGCCTACTCGACGCCGGTGCACACCCTGCCCTCCGCGCGTGGCAACGGTGAACCGCTGACCGGCCGCTTCTCGCCAGCCGCGGGCACCAGCTTCGTGACCCTGGCCAGTGCCGAGCCGGACACCCGCTTCGTGCTGGCCTCCAGTCATGGCTATGGCTTCGTCACCCGCTTCGAGAACCTGATCGGTCGCAACAAGGCCGGCAAGGCGATGCTGAACCTGTCGGCGGGTTCATCGGTGCTGACCCCGTCGGTAGTGGCCAATGTCGCCACCGATCGCATCGTGGCAGTGACCAGTTCGGGCAACCTGCTGGCGATCGCTGCCAACGACCTGCCGGAACTGGACAAGGGCAAGGGCAACAAGATCATCGAGATCCCGAAGGCCAAGCTCGCCACCGAACGCGTGGTCGCCATCGTGGCGATCAGCCCGGGACAGACCCTGCAGGTACGCAGCGGGCAGCGCACGATGGGGCTGAAGTTCAACGAGCTTGATGCCTACCTCGGCGCCCGCGCCACCCGCGGCCACCTGCTGCCGCGCGGCTGGCAGAAGGTGGAAGGGTTGTCGGTGGAGTAAGGCGCCCGCCTGGTAGGTGTCGACCTCGGTTGACACGCCTTGCCTGACGTCAGACACGAAAAAGCCGGGGCATTCCCCGGCTTTTTCGTTGTCGGCTGGCGGGCGGTGGAGCAGCTGGCTGGCGAAAGCTGGCTGGCGGTGCTCCGGTGCTGGCGGGCGACAGAACTTTGTAGAGTCGAGATCCTATGTTCGTGGTCAAGCCTGCTGGAAGCAGGCTTGACCGACCTTCAGCATGGCCGGATCGAAGTCTCGGCCGCTTTTGAACACGCCCCAGGCGATCCTGGCCAGCTTCCTTGCCAGAATGTT
>NZ_JCAFRH010000015.1:0-44165 GCF_059367875.1 Stenotrophomonas sp. YJH_SMC_16
CTGCCCCTCCACAACCACAAGGCGAACCGCCTCGTCCCTCATGCCCTGAGTGATCTGCTTTGCCATGGGTCTACCTCGATGCTTGAAATTGATCCTATCGAGTGTCCAAGTTGATTAGACCACCACAACCCATCCATGGGGCTTGGCCGCGGCATCCATGCCGCGGACACCCCGCCCTACCCACCCTCCCGGCCGCTGACAGATTCCTGGTGCCTGCCGCCACCCACGGAGAAGAAAAAAGAAGATCAAAAGCAAAGGCAGCCTGGCTGGCCGCTTTTTTGTTGTAGAGCCGAGCCTGCGCTCGGCTTCGCGAGCTGGCCTGAAAGCAGCCGAGCGTGGGCTCGGCTCTACACGAGCAAGCGCAGCGCGCGACCCGCTTTTGCCGTTCTTATTCTTCTCCGTGGCTGGACGCGCACGGAAACTGTCAGAGGTCGGGCGGGATGGGTTCGCGGGACCGTTGGCGCCATGGATGGCGCCATCGAGCCCCCATGGATGGGTTTACGGCGTGTCCCGCGAACCCATCCCGCCCGGCCCAATCGCATGAAACGTATTCCGCAACCACGCCACGAGGGGCTGCGCCGTTGGCTGGAACCTACGGCCACCAGCCACGCCCGTACCGGGCGAAATGATCGGCTGCGCGCTCGAATGGATTCCGCGCACTCACCCCGCCACACAGCAGGTACACCGGCAGGTACAGCGGCCCCAGCACCATGTACTGGTAGACGTGCGCGCGTTCGTGGTCGTCCAGCCGGATCAGCGGCTCCACGCCCCACCCCGCCTGATGCGCATAGGTCCGGCACGAAATGCCCAGATCATGACCGGTATGCAGGATCACATTGCCCAGCGTGATCGCCCCACCCGGCCCCCACGGCCAGCGGTCGAACACCAACGCACAGTCACGGCCGCTCCAGCGCAATGTCGCGCCGCCGAGCATGCCGGCCAGGCCGCCGATCAGGCCGATCAGGGAATTGGGTGACGTCCACACCGCGCCCAGTACCTGCAGCGCGCGCAGCCAGATCGGCCAGGGCTCAGGGGCAGTCTTCAATCGGCCTCGTTCGGCATCAGCAGCCACAGGATCAGGTAGACCAGGATGCCAGGGAAGGCCGCCGAGCCGATCGAGACCAGCACGAACACGATCCGCACCAGCGTGGGGTTCCAGCCGAAGCGGTGGGCGATGCCGCCCATCACGCCGGCAATCATGCGGTCGTTCAACGAACGCGACAGCGTGCGCGGCGTGGTGTTCATGGCGGTTCTCCTGGGCTGCGGGAAAAGCAGTCGAGCATGGCTCGACTCTACACCGCCCCCATGTCTACGGCGTGCGGTGGCGCAGGGCCTGCAGCCGGGCACCAAACCAGGCCGCGGCGGTCTGTTCAGGCTGTCCCGGGCAATGGATGCGATAGGGTTTGCCGCTCATGCTGCTCTGGCTGGCGGCGCGCTCGATGAACTGCTCGGCGCTGTCCACCATGTCCTTCTTCAGCAGGTAGTCGTACTTGCGCTGCAGATGCGCGCGCGCGTCGCTGCCGTCGTACCAGCTGCCATTGCGCTGGAAGCGGCATTGAGAGCCGTCCAGGCTGGCGATCAGCTGGGCGATCTCCCGCCGTGCATCCGCACTGGGTGCGGCGTGGGCAAGCGGCGCTGCCAGCAGTGCCGCAAGAATCAACAGAATCCGGTACGTCATCATCCCCCCAGGTCAGTCGAGCATGGCTCGACTCTACAGGTCACGCGCCTTCAACCAGCCATCGATCGTGGCCGGCACTTCGCGCTGCGCACGGCCGGACACGTAGATGCCGATATGGCCACCGCGGAAACTGGACTCGGTGTAGTCGTCCGTGCCCAAGCGCCCACGCATCGCGCGCGAGGCGTCCGGCGGTACCAGATGGTCCTGCTCGGCGTAGATGTTCAGCACCGGCAGGGTCACCTGCGACAGATCCACCGCTTCCTCGCCGATCCGCACCGTGCCGTTCATCAATCCGTTGCCCTGGTAGAACTGCTTGATGAAGTCGCGGAACGCCTCGCCCGCCAGGTCCGGCGAGTCGAAGATCCACTTCTCCATGCGCAGGAAGTCCTCCAGCGCGGCCTTGTCATCGAGGATGTCGAGCAGGCCCACGTACTTCTGCACATTGAGGCGGAACGGCTTGAGCATCAGGTAACTGGCATTCATCAGGTCGGCCGGGATGTTGCCCAGCGTGTCGACCAGCAGGTCCACGTCCACCTGCCGCGCCCAGTGCGAGAGCATGTTGTCGGCCGTCTGGAAATCGACCGGGGTGACCATGGTGATCAGCTTGCCCAGCTTCTGCCGGCGCAACGCGGCGTAGCAGAGTGCGAACACGCCGCCCTGGCAGATACCCAGCAGGTCGACCGGGCCACCACTGCGCGCACGCAACGCATCGACGGCGCCATCGATGTAGCGCAGCAGGTAGTCCTCCAGGGTCTGGAAGCGCTCCGAGCGATCCGGGTAGCCCCAGTCCAGCACGTACACGTCCTGGCCCAGCGCCAGCAGCTTCTGCACCAGCGAACGGTCAGCCTGCAGGTCGACCATGTACGGCCGGTTGACCAGCGCGTAGACGATCAGCAGCGGCGTACGCCGGGTCGGTGGCTGTTCGCCGACGAAGCGGTACAGCACCACCTTGCCGTCGCGCCAGACTTCCTCACGCGCGGTCACGCCATAGTCCACGTCTTCCACCTGCGGCAGCAGCTTCAGCCCTTCCATCAGCTTGCGCTGCATGGCCAGGGTTTCCTGCATCAGGTCATCGGCGTTGAAGCCCAGCGGCCCCTTCATCGGTCACGCGTCCGAGTGGAAGTGCGAGGTGCGGCCTTTTTCGCTGACGCCTTTTTCGCTGACGCCTTTTTCGCAGCCGCCTTCTTTGCCGGCGCGGCCTTCTTCGCGGCCTTGCGTACGACCGGCTTCACCTTCGCCGGCGCCGGCTGCGCCACTGGGTCCACCTCGGCAGTTCCAGCCAGCACCGCCACCTGTGCCTGCAGGCGGCGCAGGCTGCGCTCAAGCTCGGCGATACGGCGGTGTGCGGCATCCATCTCGCTGCGGGTCGGCAGGCCGATGCGTTCACTCATCTGTTCCACCTCACGCTGCAGGCCGGCGCGCAGGCGCATCTGTGCGTTGCCCAGCGAGGCATATACCTGCTGGAACGGCTCGGACATGGCGACCTTGGCGTAGGCCTCCTCGGCCACTTCGATCCACAGGTCGAACATCGCGCGGGCGCTGGTCAGCTGGGTGCCGGGCTGTTCGTGCTCGGCCAGGCGCTGCTCGAACAGCGCAAAGGCCTCATCCAGCGCCTGTCTGATCTGATCAACGTAGGCGCGCGAATGCTGCTGGTATTCTTCCTGTGCGCGCAGCAGTGCCTGCCAGCGCGCCTGGTGTTCGCGGCCCGGGCCGAATGCCGGGCTCTGCAGCCACGGGCCAGCCTGCAGCTGGAACTGCTGCAGCCATGCGGCGAATTCGGGCACGGCGGCGCCGGCGTGGGTGCTGCCACGGGCCCCCTGCAGCATCCACTGCAGCATGCCGTCGCCCTGCCCCTGCACCGCCTCGCGCCAGGCCTGGGCCACGTCCGCGCTGCTGGCGTCGCGGCCGGCGAAACGCGCGGCCACTTCCTGCATGGTGCCGTACCAGCTGCCCGCCTGTTCGCGGAACCGGCGCACGGCATCTTCCGGTGCGCCCTGCCCCTGTTCGGGCAACAGCTGGCCCCACCAGTCGAACAACCGCTGCCAGCTGCCGGGGTCGTCACCGGCCGGCGCACCGGGCGTGCTCGCATGGCGCAGGGCATCGCCCCAGGCGCCGAAGTACTGCCGCGCCAGGGCTTCGAAATCGCTGCTGCCGGCGTCATGGGCCGAGCTGGTCATCACAGGCCTCCGCAGGGCTGGCTCATGGCTTGGGAATGCGCAGGGTCTTGCTGATCATCAGCGACCCGGACAGGGCGAACAGCAGCACCATCGGGTGCAGCTGCCACGGACCGATCTGCCACTGGCCGAACCAGAGGTCCTGGCCGATGGCATCGGTACCGGCGGCGATCGCCAGCACGATCACCAGCACCAGGCTGGTCGGGATCGGAGTGCCCTCGAAAAACCTGACCTTGCCCTCGTCGCCGGCCAGCGCCTCGGCGGTGACGTTGTAGCGCGCCAGGCGGCTGACGCCGCAGCAGACGAAGTAGCTCAGCACCAGCCAGTCCCAGCCGCCCTGCATGCCGCAGGCATAGGCCAGCGCCGCCGGCGCCACGCCGAAGGAGATCACGTCGGACAGCGAGTCCAGCTCGCGACCCAGGGTAGAGCTGGACTTGCGCCAGCGCGCGATGCGCCCGTCGAGCGCATCGAAGATGAAAGCCAGCGGGATCAACGCCATGCCGAACAGCAGGTAGCCGCGCTCGCCGTCCTGCAGGAAGCGCATCGCGGCAAAGACCGCACCGGTGCCGCAGAAAGCATTGGCCAGGGTGAACCAGTCGGCCAGCTGGAATTCGCGCAGCATCGAGAAGTGACGTTTCATGGGGTCTCACGGAGCATCAAGGCCCACAGGTTACCGCGAGCGCCGCCACTGGCGACAGCGCTGGCAGGACCCAGCCTTCACCGCTCCCTCACCTGCCCTCACCAGCGGTGAATTTTTCGCCACCCATCTTGACAGCCTAGGGGGGTGGCGCCTGTCGCGGCTTATCCACAAAGTTGCCCACGCGTAATCCACACCCCCTGTGGACAACCAGATCTCACCGACTGCGACGTTGGACATTTCCTCATCACCCTGCATCGGGGTTTCCCTACTTCCCAAGCCACAAGGTCGGCGCTATGGTCACCGGCGGACCCGCCGCCGCCACGTCCGAAACTCTGTAATGGACGATGATGATGCTGGATGCTCCCACCCTGGCCGCACAACTGCGGCAGCCCCATGGCGAGGCCGCGTTGGCGGTCGCCGACTCGATGAACCGCAGCAACGGCGCACTCAACCTGGCCGCGATCGGACTGCTGGCCGTCGGCGCCGGTGAACAGGTCCTGGAGGTCGGCCCGGGCAATGCGGCCTTCGCGCCGCTGATGCTGCAGGCCACCGGCAGCCACTATCTGGGCATCGAGCTGTCCACCGCCATGGTCGAGGCCGGCAACCAGCGGCTGGCCAGCGCCGGGTTGGCCGAGCGTGCGGCGATGCGGCACGGCGACGCCCATGCGCTGCCGGTCGCCGATGCCGCGATGGATGCCGCGCTGGCGGTCAACACCCTGTACTTCTGGCCGAACCTGGCCCCGGTGCTGGACGAGCTGGCGCGGGTACTGCGCCGGGGCGGCCGCCTGTGCCTGGCCTTTGGCGACGCCAGCTTCATGCGCAGCCTGGCATTCGCTGCCGACTTCCAACTGCATGAGCTGGATGTGGTGGAGCTCGCACTGCGGGTATCGGGCTTCCGTGTCTCGGCCTGGCGCAGCCACCGGGAATCCGCGGCCGGCAATGACGGCCAGACCCGCGAAAAGCACTTCCACCTACTGCTGGCACAGCGGCACTGAAGCTGCCCGCCTGACCGAGTGGTAGAGCCGGCCGCTGGCCGGCTGCCCCGGCCATTCCGGATTGCCGGCCAGCGGCCGGCACTACCCAGCCTGCGCCCGCCTCCAGCGAGCAAAACAGAGCACCTGCATCACCAGCATGGCCAGCAACCCCAGCGGCCACGCCCACCACAGCCCGGCCAGACCGTGCCGGGACTGCAGCCACATCGCCAGTGGCAGCTCCAGCAGCAATACGGCCGCCATGCCCAGCAACGCGGGCAACAACACCGTGCCACCGCCTCGCATCACTCCGACCAGCACCGCACTGCCCCCCATCGCCAGCACGCCCCACACCACGGTGCGCAATTGCTGCGTGGCCAGTTCGCGCACGTCGGTCGCCGCCAGGATCAGGCCAGTCAACCAGGGCGCCAGCGCCACAACCAGCACCACCACCCCGCTCAGTATCGCCAGTCCAAGCAGCACGCCGGTGCGGGCGATGGCGGGCAGCCGTGCCGTACGTCCCGCCCCCATCGCATGCGCGGCGAGGATGGTGGCGGTGATGCCCAGCGACATCGCAGGCAGCTGCACCCAGCTCATCAACTGATTGACCGCGCCGTAGGCGGCCGTGGCGGTATAGCCGTGGCGATTGATCCAGCCCAGCAGCACGATCTCGGCCACGGCCAGACTGAGCATCTGCAGCGAGGACGGTACGCCGATGCGTAGCATCGGACGGATGAGTGCTCCATCGAAACGGATCGATCGCAGTAACTCATGCCCCGGTGCCAACGGGTGCCCCATCCGCTGCCACCGCCACATCAGCCAGGCCAGGGCCAGCAGCGAGGCGAGCGCCGCCGAGACTGCCGCACTGGCTGCGCCCAGCCGCGGCAGGCCGGCCCAGCCCAGGATCAGCAGCGGCGTGCACAGCAGGCCGACCACCGTGGCCAACAGCAGCGCATGCAGCGGCGTCTTCGCATCGCCCACCGCGCGGCTCACCGCAGTGGCCAGCCACAGCAGGAAGAACACCGGTGCCGCCAGCAACAGGACACGGGCATAGACGATGGATTCGCCGAGGATCGGGGCCGGCGTACCGAGTGCCACCAGCAGCTCTGGTGCGAAACCGCCGCCCACCGCCATCACCAGCACTGACAACAGCAGAATCAGTGCCACCGCACTGCCGGCCACCGCGCGCGCCTGCTGCGGCCGGCCCGCGCCCCAGGCCTGGCCGATCAGCACCATGGCACCGGTCGCCAGGCCCATTACCAGGGCCAACAGCAGGAAGAAGACCGGGAAGAACGCTGCGGCGGCAGCCACCGCCTGCGTCCCCAGCAGATGGCCGAGGTAGATGTTGTCCAGCGTGCCTGCGGCAAGCTGCAGCGCATTGGTCAGCAGCATCGGCAGCAGCAGGGCCAGGTAGGTGCGCCACAGCGGTGGTGCGGCCGGGGGTGTCGGATGTACAGGGGTGGTCATGGGATTCTCTGGGCAAGGCGCTGCCCTGCCCGGCGTTTCCGCCAGCAAAGCAAGCACAGGGGAGCGGGCCGTGGCCCGCGATCAGGTGGCGCCGCTGCTCAACGACGGCGCGATGGCTCAGCCGTCGGCGCTCTCGAATGCCAGGCGCAGGGCGTGGTTGCGCACATCCTCGGGCCAGCTGCGCAACGCCATTTCCAGGCCCGACCGGTCGTGCGCGAACAGGACACGGATCGCTTCCTCGAAACCAGGCAGGTCACCGGCGATGGTCTGCAGGAAGTGATAGGTGCGCTCGCTGTGGCGACGCTGCTGGTCCTTGTCCGCACCGGCACGGCTGGCCGCCTCCACCAGCCTGCGCAGCACTACCGAGGCCCCACCGGGCTGCTCGGCCAGCCACGCCCAGTGGCGCGGCAGCAGGGTCACTTCGCGGGCAACCACGCCCAGCTTGGGGCGGCCGCGACCGCGCGGGGCAACAGGTGCGTCTTCGGGAGCGATTCCGGCGTCCGCTTCCACGGCCGATGGAAACGCCTCCGCCACCCGCGCCAGCAGTTCTGCGTCGCTGCCGCGTGTGTCGAAATCATGGGTGCGACCGGTAGCGTTGTCGAACACCAGCAGCGGACCGGCAACGTTGCCGGCGCGCAGCTGTTTCAGCGCAAGCGCCGCCACCTCCGGGGTACCGGAAGCGACCAGGCGATGGCCGTCGAAACAGCTGAAGGGAGGAAGTCGGGACGCAGGCATGGCAATGGCATCAGAGGCGATGCGCCAATATTGCCCGGGTAATTTGCGGCCGTCAATATTACCCGGGCATTAATCAACCAGAAGAGCGTGCCAACCACGGTTGGCCCCCACCGGAATGGGTGGCACCCACACGATTCGCCAGGTTACAGACGGCTGAAGGACCAGCTCACCATGCGGCCGTCCTTGTACGGCATCACGCCGTGGAACGGGCGAGGGTCGGTATCGAACACCAGCGGCAGGAAGTTGCGGTCGCCCTCCCACATCGGCAGCGTGTCCAGCTTGTCCAGGTCCACCCACTCCAGCGTGCCCTCGTGGTTGCCGCCGTGCGGGGTGCCCTCGAATCCATCGATGACGAACACGAAGCCCAGCCAGTCTTCGCCGTGCTTGCCGAAACCCGGCCAGCTGATGGTGCCGCGCAGGCGCATGCTGGTGCAGTCGATACCGGCCTCTTCCTGGATCTCGCGGCGCATGCTGGCGGCCACATCCTCGTCCGCCTCGATCTTTCCACCCAGCCCGTTGTACTTGCCCAGATGATGGTCACCGGGGCGGGTATTGCGATGGATCATCAGCACCTGGCGACGATCGGGCGACAGCACGTAGCCCAGGGTGGCGACGATCGGGGTATACGGCATGGGGCAGCATCCAGCGGCAGGTCAGCCGTGGATTATGGCCGATCAGCGCACCAGCGACAGGCGGCGCTCAGTGGGCGTGCCGGCACCATCGGGATCACGGCGCAGGGTGGCGACGCCGTGGCCGCGCTCGGCCAGGTATTCCAGCCACTTGCCGAGGAAGGTGTTCATCCGCATGCGATGGCTGATCAGCTCCGCCGGCGGCGGATACAGGCCCATCGTGTCCTGCCAGCGGCGGCCCACGTAGCAGTGGGTGGTCTCGGCCTGGCGGGCGTCACGGTACAGCCGCACATAGGCCGACGGGTCCGGCTCTCCGGTGACCGGGTCGGCCAGGTCGTAGGTCAGGCGCAGTTCCACCGTGTAACGGTGGCACTCGATCACGTCCAGACGAACATCCAGGCCGTCGCCGATCGAGGAAATGTAGCTGCCCGCCACCAGTCCGGCCGGTTCGAACAGGCGCACCAGGTGGCGGTAGTTTTCCGCGTACAGGCCCATGAGCCAGCTCAGCCGGCTCAGGCGGGGAATGCGTTCGGTGCGGGGCAAGGCTCGGGCCATGGGTCGATCCTACACGTTGGTGCTTCAACGTGGGGGCGGGATCGCCCCGGCCAAAGGGGCCCGGTATCGACCACCGGTCGATACCCACCACGCACGAGGGTTTCCCGCAGCATCGGTAGGCCACGACCGTTGGTCGTGGCGCGCGCCTCAATACAGCTCGCGCTGCAGCCCCAGCGTGGCCAGCACCTTGCTGGAAATCTCCTCGATCGAGGTATGGGTGGTGCTCAGGGTCGGGATCCGCTCCATCTGGAACATCACCTCGGCCGCGGCCACCTCGCGCTTGCAGGTATCCAGGTTGGCGTAGCGCGAGTTCGGGCGGCGCTCCTGGCGGATCTGCTGCAGGCGGTCCGGGTCGATGGTCAGGCCGAACAGCTTGCGCCGGTAGTTGCGCAGCCGTGGCGGCAGGCGGTCGCTTTCCAGGTCCTCGTCGGTCAGCGGGTAGTTGGCCGCGCGCACCCCGTAATGCAGGGCCAGGTAGATGCAGGTGGGTGTCTTGCCGGCGCGCGACACCGCCACCAGGATCACGTCGGCGTCGTCGTAATTCACCGCGATACCGTCGTCATGGGTCAGCGCGAAGTTCATCGCGTTGATGCGGCGGTGGTAGGTATCGAAGTCGACCATGCCATGGGCCTGGCCCACACGGTTCACGCGCGAACTGGACAACTCACGCTCCAGCGGCTCGATGAACGGCGCGAACACGTCCAGCATCAGGGCACCACTGTCGGCCAGGATCAGGCTCAGGCTCTGGTCCACGCAGGAGTTCACCACGATCGGCCGGACCTGGTACCGCTCCCCCGCCGCCTGGATCCGGGAACAGGCTTCCCGGGCTTTTTCGGGGTCGTCGACAAACGACATCCGGTCGGTAATGAAGCTGAACCCGGAGAACTGGGTCAGCAGGCTATGCCCAATGGTTTCAGCGGTGATACCGGTTCCATCGGAAACGTAGAACACCGGACGGATGGTCGACATGCGCGCTTTTACCCCCTACGAAGCCTAAAAGGGCCGCCAACACAAGCTTGTGTCGACAGCGGTCTGCCCGGCATCATATCGGCTTCTTCCTACGGACGCGGCCACTCAGCCCGCCTCGGGCGATGGCCAAACGGAGCATCGCGCTTGAACGAGAACATCCTGTGGTTGCACGAACTGCGTCTGGCCGACCTGGCCCGCGTAGGCGGCAAGAATTCCTCGCTGGGCGAGATGATCGGCAATCTGGCCGGTCTGGGCGTCTCCGTTCCCGGAGGTTATGCGACCACCGCTGAAGCCTTCAAGGACTTCATCGCGCACAACGACCTGTCCAAGCGCATCTTCGACAAGCTGGCCACGCTGGACGTCGAGGACGTCAACGCGTTGACCGCCGCGGGAAAGGAGATCCGCAGCTGGGTGATCGACGCGCCGCTGCAGCCGCAGCTGGACCAGGACATCCGCACCGCCTACGCCAAGCTGAGCGCCGACAATGGCGGCGGCGACGTGGCCGTGGCCGTGCGTTCGTCGGCCACCGCCGAGGATCTGCCGGATGCATCCTTCGCCGGCCAGCAGGAAACCTTCCTCAACGTCACCGGTGCCGACGACGTCGTGCACAAGGTCAAGGAAGTGTTCGCCTCGCTGTACAACGATCGTGCCATTGCCTACCGCGTGCACCACGGCTTCAAGCATGAGGACGTGTTCCTGTCCGCCGGCGTGCAGCTGATGGTGCGTTCGGGCGTCGGTTCCTCCGGCGTGCTGTTCACCCTGGACACCGAGTCCGGCTTCCGCGACGTGGTGTTCGTCACCTCTTCGTTCGGCCTGGGCGAAATGGTCGTGCAGGGCGCGGTCAACCCGGACGAGTACTACGTCTACAAGCCCACCCTGCAGGCCGGCAAGCCGGCGATCCTGCGCCGCTCGCTCGGCAGCAAGGCGATCCGCATGGTGTATTCGGACGTCCCCGGCGAGCGCGTGAAGATCGAGGACACCCCGGCAGAGCTGCGCAACACCTTCTCGATCAGCGACGAGGACGTGCAGGAACTGTCCAAGCAGGCGCTGGTCATCGAAAAGCACTACGGCCGCCCGATGGACATCGAGTGGGCCAAGGACGGTGTCAGCGGCAAGCTGTTCATCGTGCAGGCACGCCCGGAAACGGTGAAGTCGCGCAGCCACGCCACCCAGATCGAGCGCTTCGCGCTGACCGAAAAGGGCGGCAACGTGCTGGCCGAAGGCCGTGCCGTCGGTGCCAAGATCGGCTCGGGCGTAGCCCGCGTGGTGAAGACGCTGGACGACATGAACCGCGTGCAGCCGGGCGACGTGCTGATCGCCGACATGACCGATCCCGATTGGGAGCCGGTGATGAAGCGCGCCTCGGCCATCGTCACCAACCGCGGTGGCCGTACCTGCCACGCCGCGATCATCGCGCGCGAGCTGGGCGTGCCGGCCGTGGTCGGTTCGGGCAACGCCACCAAGGTCATCGAAGATGGCCAGCTGGTCACCGTCAGCTGCGCTGAAGGCGATACCGGCTTCATCTACGAAGGCAAGCTCGGCTTCGAGCGCACCACCACCGATCTGGGCAACATGCCGCCGGCACCGCTGAAGATCATGATGAACGTGGCCAACCCGGAACGTGCCTTCGACTTCGGCCAGCTGCCGAACGCAGGTATCGGCCTGGCCCGCCTGGAAATGATCATCGCCAGCCACATCGGCATCCACCCGAACGCGCTGCTGGAATACGACCACCAGGATGCCGCGACCAAGAAGAAGATCGACGAGAAGATCGCCGGCTACGGTGATCCGGTCAGCTTCTACGTGGACCGCCTGGCCGAAGGCATCGCCACCCTCACTGCTTCGGTCGCGCCGAACCCGGTGATCGTGCGCCTGTCGGACTTCAAGTCCAACGAGTACGCCAACCTGATCGGCGGCAGCAACTACGAGCCGCACGAAGAGAACCCGATGATCGGCTTCCGCGGCGCCAGCCGTTACGTCGACCCGAGCTTCTCGGCCGCCTTCGCGCTGGAGTGCAAGGCCGTGCTGCGCGTGCGCAACGAAATGGGCCTGGACAACCTGTGGGTCATGATTCCGTTCGTGCGCACCCTGGAAGAAGGCCGCAAGGTCATCGAGGTGCTGGAACAGAACGGCCTGAAGCAGGGCGAGAACGGCCTGAAGATCATCATGATGTGCGAAGTGCCGTCCAACGCACTGCTCGCCGATGAATTCCTGGAAATCTTCGACGGCTTCTCGATCGGCTCCAACGACCTGACCCAGCTGAGCCTGGGCCTGGACCGCGACTCGTCGATCGTCGCGCACCTGTTCGACGAGCGTAACCCGGCAGTGAAGAAGCTGCTGTCGATGGCGATCAAGGCCGCACGCGCCAAGGGCAAGTACGTCGGCATCTGCGGCCAGGGCCCGTCCGATCACCCGGATCTGGCCGAATGGCTGATGCAGGAAGGCATCGAGTCGGTGTCGCTGAACCCGGACACCGTGGTCGATACCTGGCTGCGCCTGGCCAAGCTGAAGGCCAACGGCTGATGCCGTAAAGGCCGCAGGCTGACGTCGTGTTCATCGGCGTCAGCCGATACTGCTGCTGCACGCAAGCCCCGCCTCTGCGGGGCTTGCTGTTTCTGGCGTCCTTGCACGCCACGCGTACCTCGCACCTGTCCCGCAGCAGCAAAGGAATTTCCGCATGATCGCCGCCGCACCGCCCTCGCCCGCCGCAACGCCCTGGTTCCACTCGCTCGACTGGGAACGCCTGCTGGAGACCTATGGTGTGCCGCTGCTGGCCGCCATCGTGGTGCTGCTGGTCGGCATGTGGGTGGCACGACGCCTGTCCAATGCGATGCCGCGCGCCACTGCGCGCATGGGCGTGGATCCGATGCTCGGCAGCTTTCTGCGCAACGTGGTGTATGCCGCATCGCTTGTGATCGTAGTGGTGCTGGCGATCGGCACGCTGGGCGTGCAGATCACCCCGCTGCTGGCCGTGCTCGGCACCGCTGGCCTGGCGGTCGGCCTGGCATTGAAGGATTCGCTGTCCAACATCGCCTCGGGCGTGATGCTGGTGACGCTGCGACCGTTCCGCGTGGGCGATGTGGTCACCGTGGCCGGCCAGACCGGCACCGTGCGCGAAGTGCGCATCTTCCAGACCGTGCTTACCGGCGCCGACAACCAGCACACCACCATTCCGAACACACTGATCACCGCCGCGCCGATCATCAACCTCACCGCCGAACCGACCCGTCGCGTCGAACTGGTGATCGGCATCGGCTACGAAGACAACATCCAGCTGGCACGCGACACCGCGCTGGCGCTGATGAAGGCCGACCCGCGCGTGCTGCAGACGCCAGCACCGGACGTGGTGGTATACGAACTCGGCGCGCACGCGATCAACCTCGGCATCCGCTGCTACGTGAAGTCGGCCGACTGGTTCGGTACCAAAGTCACGTTGCTGGAACAGCTGAAGCTGGGCTATGACAAGGCCGGCATCAACATCCCGTACCCGCAGCAGGACATGCACCTGTACCTGCATGGCAAGGATGGCGGCGTGGTCGAAGCGGACGCGCTGGTGCGCGACAAGCCCTGATCCAACCCGGGAGTGCCGACCAACGGTCGGCACCCACCGATGGGCATCAGGCCTCGGCGGCCTCTTCCAGCGCCGGGTAATCGGTGAAACCCTTCGCACCACCACCGAAAAATGTGGCGCGATCCGGCGGATTCAGTTCTGCACCCGTACGCAGGCGCTCAGGCAGGTCCGGGTTGGCAATGAACGGCCGGCCGAAACCGATCAGGTCGGCCCAGCCTTCGGCCAGCGCCTGCCCGGCGCGCTCGGCGGTGTACTTGCCGGCGTAGATCAGCGTGCCCGGGTAGACCATGCGTAGCGCCTGCTTGAACGCCACCGGCATCAGCGGCGCATCATCCCAATCCGCTTCGGCAATGTGCAGGTAGCCCACCCCCATCTCACCGAGCAGGTGTGCGGCAGCCAGATAGGTCGCCTGCGGCGTATCGTCCACCGCCCCCTGCAGCGTGGTCAGCGGCGCCAGGCGCACGCCCACACGCTCGCCACCGGCAACCTCGACCACCGCCTGCACGACCTCGCGCAGGAAGCGCAGCCGGTTCTGCAGCGAACCGCCATAGCCATCGGTACGCTGGTTGGCCTGCGAGTCGATGAACTGGTTGATCAGGTAGCCATTGGCGCCATGCAGTTCGACGCCGTCGAAGCCCGCCTCCAGCGCATTGCGGGCGGCCTGCGCGTAATCGGCGACGATGCCCGGAATCTCGTCTTCGCGCAGCGCACGCGGCATCGAATGCTGGATCATCTCGCCGACGCCGGCTTCGGGACCTGCCCCTGTCGGGTCGACGAACACTTTCACGCCATCGGCCAGCAATGCCGAGGAAGACACCGGCGCTGCGCCATCGGGCTGCAGGGCCACATGCGAGACGCGGCCGACGTGCCACAACTGCGCGTAGATGCGGCCACCGGCGGCGTGCACCGCATCGGTCACCTGCCGCCAGCCCTTTACCTGTTCGGGGCTGTGGATGCCCGGCGTCCAGGCATAGCCCTGGCCCTGCGGGCTGATCTGGGTGCCTTCGCTGACAATCAGGCCGGCACCGGCACGCTGCGCGTAGTAGGTCGCCATCTCGGCGGTAGCAACGTTGCCGGCAGCCGCACGCGAGCGGGTCATCGGTGGCATCACGATGCGGTTGGGCAGGGTCAGCGGGCCCAGACGGTGGGAGGTGAACAACATGGCGGACATCTCTTGCGGGGGGAGTGCCAGCAAGAATGGGGACCGCCTGCGAAAGGCAACAGGCGTGTTGTGGCAAAACAGTTGTGCCCGGCAGGCAAGGATGGCCCGGCATGAAGGCTCATCCACGCATGGCGTGGATCTACTCCAGGCGGGGTTCGATCTTTACCGCGCCATGCGCCACGCGGTCATAGCAGGTGCGCACCACGTCTTCCCCGTACTTCAGCTCCAGCCGGCGCACGATGAAGTGACCGCGCGCCATGTCCTGGTAGTAGTCGGTGAACATGGTATTGAGCGTTGCACCTGCAGCGGCACCGACAATCGGCACCGCCTGCGCGGCGAATTTCTCGGTGACCACCACGCCGAAACGCGCCGCCACTTTCTCCACCATCTTCGCCAGCAGCTTGCCGGCCTCCTTCGGTGCCACGCCCAAGGTCAGGTCGCGGCCGGTCACCACGCGCCCGGCCAATTCGGCCGACAGGTGGCGCATCACGTCGGTGGTGAAGCCGCGGGCCAGGTAGTAGCCGGTCTCGCTGGCGTCATCGCGCGGCGAGTTGCCACCCAGCGCAAACACCTCCAGGCAGGCCTGGCGGGTGCTGAACTCGGACAGGTCAAAGCCCTCGCTGCGGGCCACGTCGGCCACCGCGCGCATCATGATGGTGGTCGACACCGGCAGCTCGATGAACAAGGCCGCAAAGCCAAATGCCCCGCCGACCGCGCCGGAGGTGGCCGCCGCCAATTTGTGCCAGCGGGTGGAGGCCCCCTTGCCCGGGGTGTTGTCCATGCTCCACAGCGCGGCCTGCGCCGATTTGGTCAGCGCCGCCTGCACCGCACCGTGGATGCGGTTGGAGACCGAACTGGGCAGTGCTTTCACCGCGAACTCCAGCGGCGTGCCAACCAGGTTGGCCATGCGCGCGGTCAGGGTCGGCGCCTCCAGCAGCGCCACCGCCCGCTGCAGGTCGGACCAGTCGCGGGCGTCGTGGGCGATGTCGCGGGGGAGCAGGATGGGCTCGTTCATGGCGCCGATCTTAGCGCCAGGGAGTTGAACGGAGGGTGGTAGCGCCCTCGGCACCGGTCTATGATCCCAGCAGCGGCCCCGCTTGCATGGGGTCATGGAACAACCCAGGCAAGGACGCCCCATGCTCGCCCGACTACTGCTGATCTGCCCCCTTTTCCTGGCTGCTCTCGGCCTGCCTCACATCGTCAAGGCCGAAGGTCGATGCCCACCGGGTTCCTACCCCATTGGCGGGCAAGGCGTGTTGGGTTGTGCGCCGATTCCCGGAGGCGGTGGTGGCGATGCCGGGCTTTCTCCGTCCGCACCAACCACCCGAGTAAAGATGGGCTCCGAATGGGTTGCATTTGCCCGTTCGCCGAATGGCACACTCCTCGGCTGGAGCGTTCGCCAACACAAACAGAAGGCTGCCGAGAAACAGGCCTTGAAGACCTGTAACAAGCGCAGCGGAACACAGTGCGAGATCATTGCCTCGTTCACTGAAAGATGCGCCTACGCATTGCAGCACTACGACACCGGCCGGTTTGAAGTGGTCTTCCGCAGCGACAATGAGTTGGCGCTCGGCACCGAAGTCGCACGCCAGACCTGCCCCAACGGTTGCCGACCGGTTCATTTCACTTGCGCCCGGGCAGTCAACCTGTATGGCAGGGGTCCCGACCCGGGACCCAACTGGTCTCCTTGAGAGTGGAAACCGGGGGAGCGGTTCTACCCCCGTTTCTCAGCGCCGGCGGTGCCCTTTTGATTGGTAGCACCTGATGCTGATTGGCACCACCAATCAGGCTGTCGGCAAGCCCGACAGCGCCCCCATGAACTGGCGGTAGTGGCGCAGCTCGGCGATCGAGTCGTGCACGTCGCTCAGCGCGGTGTGGTTGCTGTTCTTGCCGACGCCGGCGGCCACGGTCGGCGCCCATCGCTTGGCCAGTTCCTTCACCGTGGACACGTCCAGGTTGCGGTAGTGGAAATACTTCTCCAGGCGGGGCATTTGGCGGTGCAGGAAGCGGCGGTCCTGGCAGATCGAGTTGCCGCACATCGGCGACAGGCCGGCCGGAATCCACTGTGCCAGGAAGTTCACGGTCTGCGCCTCGGCCTGGGCCAGCGTGGTGGTGCTGTCCACCACGCGCTGCCACAGGCCCGAACGACGATGCTGGTTGCGGTTCCACTCGTCCATCGCTTCCAGCGTTTCCAGCGGATGATGGATGGCGAATTCAGGGCCCTCGGCCAGCACGTTGAGCTGGGCATCGGTGACCACGGTGGCGATCTCGATGATCGAATCGTTGTCGGTGTCCAACCCGGTCATTTCCAGGTCGATCCAGATCAGTCGTTCGTTGGCCGCGCCGGTGTCCGCCATTGTGTCGCCTCGTTGCTGGGCAGGCGCGCGGCCTACCGGTAATGAAAAGAGGCGCCCATCATACCCGTTCGCCCCTCAGCCCTCGCCGACGTGGTCTTCGAGCAGCAGCGGCGGCTTGCCACGTTTGGCGCGGAAATAATTGGTCAGGCGTGTACTGGCCTCCTTGGCCAGCACCCCGCCGTGAATCTCGACGCGATGGTTGTGGCGGGCGTCGCCAATGAGGTCGAACACGCTGCCGCAGGCGCCCGTCTTGGGGTCACTGGCGCCGTAGACCAGACGGGCGACGCGTGCATGCACGATCGCCATCGCGCACATCGCGCACGGCTCCAGGGTCACATACAGCGTGCTGCCGAGCAGGCGGTGGTTCGCCAGCAGCTTTCCGCCGGCCCGCATCGCCACGATCTCGGCGTGCGCGCTGGGGTCGTGCGAGGCGATGTTGAGGTTCCAGCCCTCCCCCAGCAGCTGGCCATCGGCACCCACCAGCACGGCTCCGACCGGAATTTCGTCGAACTCGCGCTGCGCGCGCTCGGCCAGCGCCAGCGCGTGGCGCATCCAGTGTTCATCGGTGTCGTGCACCGGCACGCCCAGGGCGTCGGTCATGGCGGTTCTCGCGTGTGTGCAGGGCCAGGATGGCCGCCGGGGCCGCATTGTACGCCCCGGGCCGTACAGGCGCCGCTAGCGCGCGTCGAAGCGCTCGCGGGCCGCATCCAGCGCCGGGAAATTGTGCTCCGCCCAGCGGTCCAGGGCGGACAACGTCTCGACCAGACCGTGCGCGACCTCGGTCAGGCGGTACTCGACATGCAGCGGTTTGCTGCCCCGGTCACACCGCTCGACCAGCCCATTGCGCTCCAGCTGTCGCAGAGTCTGGGTCAGCACCTTCTGCGAGATGCCTTCGATCTTCCGCAGCAACGCGCCGTTGCGAAGCGGGCCCTGCGCCAATGCCGGCAGCAGCAGCATCACCCACTTGCCGGAGATCAGCGCCAGCGCATCGCGCGCCGAGCAATCGGCGGCATAGACATCGCCCGGATAGGCCATGGTTACCTCAAGGTGCGTAATTGCCGGGGCATGCCGGCACCGCGAGGATGGTCGCACACTCCTCGAACACCTCGCCCATGCGCGCCCTGATCCTGCTTGCCCACCCCGAACCCCGCTCCTTCAATGCCCACCTCGCCGCGCAGGCGGCCGAGCAGCTGAGGCACGACCACTCGCAGGTGGATGTGGTCGACCTGTATGCGGAAGGCTTCGATCCGCTGGAAGCGGCCTGGCACCATCCACGGCGCCTGCAGCCCGAGCGCTTCGATGCCCAGCGCGAACAACGCCACAGCGCCGAACTGGAGCAGTTACCCGCCGATGTGCGACGTCACCTGCACCTGCTGCGGGTCGCAGACCTGGTGATCCTGCAGTTCCCGCTGTGGTGGTTCGCGGCGCCAGCCATCCTCAAGGGCTGGCTGGACCGCGTGCTGGTATATGGGCCGATGTACAACAGCCGTCAGCGCCACGAACATGGCGTGATGCAGGGCAAGCGTGCATTGCTGAGCGTCACCACCGGTTCATCGGCACGGGCATGCGCGGTGGACGGCCGCGAAGGCGACACCCGATTGCTGCTGTGGCCGTTGATGTACAGCCTGCGCTACGTCGGCTTCGAGGTGATGGAGCCATGCGTGGTGCATGGCGTGCGTTCCGGGCTTGCAGCGGAACGCGTGCAGGCCCACGACGAAGCACTGGTTGCAGCCACCCTCTCCTACCGCGAGCGACTGACGCACTGGCGGCAGTGGCCAATCGTGCCCTTCAACGACAGCGATGACTTCGAGGATGGGGTGGTGCTGCGCGCGGACGCGACTGCGCACAGCCCCTTCATCCGCCACCGCGACGCGGGATGAATCTTCGCCTGCAGGCGCTACCGGAAAGCCTCATACTTCGCACTCTTCCGAAGCACCTTGGTGAACCCATGACCACCCTGCGCCCCTCTCGCGCCGACGACGGCGCCGCCCTTGTCGACCTCTGGCGTCGCGCCGTCGACGCCACCCACGACTTCCTCAGTGCCGAAGACCGCCAGGCCATCGATGCCGAAGTGGCCGGTTTCCTGCCGCAGGCGCCGATGACCGTTGCTGTCGATGCACAGGATCGGCCGCTGGGCTTCATGCTGATCGACGGCACGCACATGGAAGCGCTGTTCATCGATCCCGACGTACGTGGCACCGGGATCGGCCGGCAACTGCTGCAACATGCACTTGCCCAGCATCCGCAGCTGAGCACTGACGTCAACGAACAGAACGCACAGGCCGTCGGCTTCTACCTGCGCATGGGCTTCGTCGAAAGCGGCCGCTCACCGCTCGATTCGCAAGGCCGTCCGTATCCGCTCATCCATCTTCGGCATAACGGCTGACATCCGTCGGCAGCGGCCACGTGCTAGCGTGGCTGCTTTCGACCAAGGAACGCCGTGCATGGATGGTGCAAAAGCCCTGCTGACCCTGTTTGCGCTGGGCATCAGCCTGGTCTGGATCCTGGTGCCATTCGCCATCTTCGCCGTGCGCAACCTGCTGCGTGAGGTACTGGTCGAGCAGCGCCGTACCAATGAACTGCTTGAACACATCGGCGGCTACCGCATTCCGAAGCCGCAACCCGAACCGACTGTCTGGCGGGCGCCCTGAGCCGGAACGTGCCAGGCCCGGATCAGGCCGTCGCCTCGAAGGCCGGAGAGTACTGCACCTCGCCCTGTGCCAGCGGAGGCTGCAGGCAAAGTGCCTGGAAGTACTCTGCAGGCACACCCGGCAGGACCAGGCCCGGCTCGGCACGGAAGCCGAAGCGACCGTAATAGGCCGGCTCGCCCAGCAATACACAGCCATGTGCACCCTGCTGACGCAGTGCTTCAAGTGCGGCGTGCATCAGGGCCGCACCGATGCCCTGCCCCTGCCACGCGGGTAAAACCGAGATCGGCCCCAGGCCGAACCAGCCCGTGCTGCCATCGCTGATCGTCACCGGCGACACCGCCACATGGCCGATCACCTTCCCGTCCATCTCGGCCACCAGCGAAACGCTCAGCTGCCCGCGGGCGCGCAGGGCGTCGACGATGAACTGCTCGGTATGGCTGCTGTGCGCCGCATCCCGGAATGCGGCCTCGGTGAGCGCACGGAGGGTGGCATGATCATCAATGGCTTCGGCACGGATGGTGTAGTTCATCGCGTAATGTTCGCTTGCGTGAGCATTGGGTGAATTTGCGACCGTTGTCACAAATTTGCGGCGAAATGTCGAGCGCGAGGCGCAATCGCCCCGCGAACCTCGAATCGCCCGTGCCGCAATCGATTCGGCGACACCACCGAACGCTGAATGCGTCAAAATTCCGTCGCAGACGCCCTGCCGTCGCTGGCGTCAGGTTTCCAGAACACTCCATAATCGATAAACCTGTCACCAGGGAAGGATATATGGACACGGACGCACGATGCAGGATGCCGCCATGGATGTAGCCATGCCGACACGCAAGGGACGCCATCTGGTACCGATGGGCCTCTTGCTGGCACTGACGGCCTGCTCGCCCTACGCGGACGCAGAGCGTGACGTTGCCGCAGGTGGACGCGGCCTGGCCAAGCTCAACCCGTCACCGCAGCAGGGCTACGAGCTGGTACTGACACTGAAGGATGCCCCTGGTCCCTTCGCGGTGGTCGAGGGCGTTGCCCAGTACGACGCCAGCAACCACAAGGACTGCGGCCGGGTCCTGAGGGCGACCGGTACCGCCAGCCGTATTACCAGCCAGGAGCTCGTCACGCTGCGCAAGGTCGGTGAGAACGAGTACCGCGGCACCTTCTACCTCGACCGCATGCAGGACGAGGATTACTACGGGCGTGGTGTCTGCCATTGGGCGCTGACGGGAGTCGGTGCGATGTTGCGCGCTACGACCGGCGAGGCGGATACGCGATTCCTGACGTTCGTCGACAAGGAGCGCATGGAGAGCGACTCACCTCTTACGCTTTATTACCCAAACCTTATCTATCCGCGCGCCGCCACTGTCGCCAACTTTGGCGCCAGTGGCGAGGAAGATCCGTCGGGGTACAGCGAAGATCTGCGCAACGCGCTGTTCTCAACCACCACCACTGTGCAGAAACTCGCGCCATGAGCTGCCAGTTCAACCATCCCTACCCCCAAGGAGGCCGACATTGCGCCACAAGATGATCCCGTGCCTTGCTCTGCTTCTATTGACCGCCTGCAATCCGGAGACCGCCATGAACCAGGAACGTGCCGCTGCTGAAGCCGATGTCGCCCAGGGTGGGCGTGGCCTCGCCAAGCTCAACCCCAGCCCGCGCAAGGCCTATGAACTGGTGCTGCGCCTGAAGGATGCCCCCGGTGATTTCGCAGTGGTCGAAGGCGTAGCGCAGTACGACGTCACCAACGAAGACCAGTGCGGCCACATCGAACCAGCCACCGGTACCGCCGCACGCATCACCAGCCAGGAGCCGGTGGAACTGCGCAAGGTCGCTGACGGCGAATACCGCGGCACGTTGTACGTGGACCGCATGCTGGATGAGGACTACTACGGCCGTGGCGTGTGCAAGTGGGAGTTCACCGGCGCCGGGGCGATGCTGAAGGCAACGGGTGCTGAAGGCGAAACGCGCTTCCTGACCTTCGTCGAGGCCAAGCCACTGACCGAAGGTAGCGCGCATACGCTCTACTACCCGGACGCGGCCTATCCGCGGGCACCGCTTGCTGCCAACTATCCGGCCACGGGCAAGACCAATCCTGCAGACTACGTCGCCGAGCTGCAGGGCAAGCTGTTCACCATGAGCCTCAGCGCCAGTGAGGTCACCCAATGACCATCACCTCTCAGGACTACGCCGCACTTTCCGATGACGCCTATAAGGATCGTGCAGTCGGGCGACGGGCTCCGGGCCAGGAAGAGAACGTCACGCTCAACGGACACGAGTACAAAGTACTTGAGCATGTCGACAATCGACTCAACGGCTACCAAGGCACCATTTACCAACGCACCGACACCAACGAGATCGTCGTCGCTCATCGCGGCACCGAACAGATTGCTCGTGATGCAATCCTCACCGACGGAGGCATGGTCGTTGCCCGCACCAACGTGCAGGCCCCCGATGCCATCGCCCTGACCAAAAGCGCGCTGGACTATGCGAAGCAGGAAGCTGCATTTGGAGGCCGCGCGCCTCAGGTCACCGTCACAGGCCACTCCCTCGGCGGCGCCTTGGCCCAGATCACCTCGCACCATTTCAACGTCAAGGGCGAGACCTTCAATGCCTACGGCGCGGTCAGCCTCAGCTACCGCATTCCGGAAGGCGGCAACACCATGATCAATCACGTCATGGCGTCCGATCCGGTCAGCGCCGCCTCGCCGCATTTCGGCCAGGTCCGCATCTATGCCAAGCCCGACGAGATCAAGACGCTCGCGGCAAACGGCTTCAGCAATCACGCCCTGCGTGATCTGATTCCGGACCGGCCGATCATTGCGGCGACCAGCTCGTTCGGCGCGCACAAACTGGGCAACTTCCTCGACGAAGGCTCGGTGCTGAAACATCCGGAAACCCAGAAGCTGGCAAAAGACAACGCCAGGATGATCGAGGAGTACCGCGATGACGTCGAGTCACTGCGTCGCGGCGTCACCCGCGCGGCACGGGGCATCCCGGGCGGCGCCATCGATCTGTACGACCACATCCGCGGCCCGCTGCAGCCCGGTGAACCGGCACGCCGCGAGGCGGAGAAGAACGGCCATCACACCAGTATGCTGCGCATGGACGATGCCAACCACCTGGGCAACCCATTGTTCAACGATGCGATCCGTGGCGTGCATGCGCAGGACGTTCGCGTCGGCCGCGTGCCGGATGTGATGAGTACGCAGTTGGCCGGTAGCTTGGCGGCGGAGATGCACGCTGCAGGCGGCAAGCGCATCGACGAGGTGGTGATGAATGCCGACGCCTCACGCAGCTTCGCGGTGCAGGGCCAGGGCGGCGACCCGGCACACCTGCGCGTGTCGGTGGACACGGCGGTGGCGATGAACACGCCGCTGGAGCAGAGCAGCCAGCGGATTGATCAGCAAGCCGCGGGACAGCGCCTGGCACAGGACCGCGATCAGCAACTGGAACAACAGCAGAACCAGACCCGCAGCATGCAGGCCTGATGAACAGCGCGGGAGCCGGTCATTCCGGCTCCCGCTTTACTTCAGCATCGCGCGTCAGGGGCTGGAGGCCGCGACCGGCGCCGACGCACCGGCGGTTACGAACAGATCCGGCCCGGAATCCGGGAAGCCACCACAGGCGCGATCGCCCGGCGCTACCGGGTCACAGGGCCACTGCGCCCGCGCGACCTTCTCACGCAGCTCGAAGCGATCCCCCGTCCAGACCACGAACGCGATGTGCTCGCGGTTCCAGTCACCGTAGGCGCGCGGACCGCCCTTCTGCGCAGACTCCGGGTACTGCACGAACCAGCGCATGGCCGGGCCGTACTGCAACTTGCTATGGTCCAGGCTGATCCGTCCCTTACGCGACAGCTGACGCGCACGATCGACCTCCGTGACCGGGGGCATGGCCGGCATGGCATCGGCGGTCACATCCCTCGGCGCCGCGTCCCCGCGGACCTGGTACACACGCTGGGCCACGTAGGCCTCGCGGCAATCGCCCGCTGGCACGCGGACCGGCTCCGCGCCGTACTCATCGCGGTTGGCGACCTGGTCGCTGCAGGTGAACGGTGCTGACACCAGATAGAACGTGCTGTCGGCGTCGCGCCCTTCCAGCGAGCGCACCCAGATGTCGCCCATCCGCACGATGAAGTCCGGGCGCTGGCCGTAGCCCGGCACCGCCTTGAACCACGCCTTCTGCTGCACCTCACGCTCGCGCCAGCTGCGCGGCAGGTGGATGTCCTGCTGGGGCAGCGCGACCAGCAGCGCGGCCAGATGCGCCGGCATCCTGCCCTTGCAGGCGCCGATCAGCAGCTCGCCCTGGGTCGCCAGCCGCCCGGCCAGATCCACCGGGCAACGGGCGCCAAGCGCGCGCTCGGTGGCCTGCTCGGGCTGCAACGGCACGATGACCAAGGCGGGTGGCGCGGGAGCTACCGCCGGGACGGCTGGCTCGACAACGGCAGGCGGTGCAGCCACAGGCGCCGCCGCTGCGGGCGCAACGGGCGCAGGCGCCGGGTCCGCAGCCGGCGCCGGCTGCGCGTCCACCACAGGTGTCACAGGAGGTGTCACGGCAGCCGGCACTTTGGGAGCCGGTGCCGCGGCAACAGCTTCGGCCGCCGTGGGTGCTGCAACGTGCGCCGTCCCTGCAGGCGCGTCAAAGGCCGCCTCGGCAGCGGGGGGCGTCTCCACGAGGGGTGCTGCGGCCTCCTGAGCCTGTGCCGACGCTGCGGCGAGTCCAAGTGACAGCAGCCAGAGCGGCGGCAGGCGGCGCACGGATGCACTGCAGTGGGCGGCGGCGTGCCGGGCATTCGGGGGAACGATTCGCATGTGGTGTCCTTACGAGTGGGTTTCCATGTCGGCGCCACAGGGCGCCACGCGTCGTACGTAAAGCGCCTGCGGGCACCCTGCCTGCAGGTATCAGGTGCTACAGGGATCGAGAACGCTGCTCCTGCTCGCGGGCAAGCGCAGCCGCCGGGTCCTGCTGGGCGACGCTGGTAGCCAACTGCTGGCTGCTCTGCGCCAGTGGCTGCTGCGCCGCCTGTTCGCGATCGACCGATGCGCGCAGCATGGCCGGATCGCCCAGCCCACCCTGTACCGCAAACAGCGTGCGACCGTCATTGCCGGCCAGGAGATGATCGATGCGCGACAGGCCGGCCTTATGCGCCCCCAGCGCCAATGCGCCAGCGGTATTGTCGAGCTCTTGTATGCTGCGCAGTCCACTCTGTGCTCCCATCTGCTGCAGGCGTCGGCGTGCATCCTCGAACAACGCGTTGCCGGGCTCACCAGTCTGCGACATGTCTCGGGCAACACTCTGCGCCGGCGCACCGACCTCACCCCGCTCCAGCCGCGCCATCACGTCCGGCGTCAGCTTCTGCTGCCAGACCTCGAAGCGTTGCCGGCGCGCCTCGATGCCATTGAGGGCGCCATTGAGCGCATGCGTTGCCTCGCGCACATCCTCGCGCGCCGCCTCCGGTACTCGCGTCTGCCACTGCCACACCGCAATACGGCCTGCGTGCTCGGGCTGCGCGGCCAGTTCCGGCTGATTCACCAGATCCAGATCCAGCGCTTTGCCGGCACGCTCGTAATTCTCCTTGCCGACCAACGGCAGATAGCCGCGGCCGTGGTACTTCAATGCGTCGCCGGGCACATCATTGCCCATGCGTCCGCCGTACATCAGCTCAGCCAGGTTTTCCGGGCGGCCACGCAGCGCTTCCTGGCGGGCGCTCTCCAACGCAGCGTTGCCATTGCGCCACGCAGCTTCCACCGGGATCTGCGAGATTCCCCGGGTGAAGTTGAAACTTTCATTGAGCCGGCTCAAGCCGCGCGACTCGTGCCCTGCCTGGGCCATGAAATTGGCCAGTTCAAGCGGGGAGTCGATGCCGGCTTTGGTCGCCTGCCGCAACAGCTGCGACTCTCTATCGGTCGACACAGTGCAACTCCTGAATCTTCATCAGCGCGGATTCCCTTCCGCCGGTTGGAGCTTGGCTCATGGAAGCGACACCTCCGCGACACTGGACGGGTCGAAGTCCTCGAACCGCACCCTGCCCAGCTCCGCCACCGAGTAATCCCGGATGTTGGTCGCTTCGGTCTCGATATCCACGACCTTGCGTCTCACCCCGTCCACCCAGCAGGCCTTGTCCGCGGGCACATAGCGGAACCGGTAGGTGCTGCTCCAGCGCTCGCGGCTACCGCCGTTGGTGATCACGCTGAAGGTGCCCTCCTCGACCATTGCATACGCAAAAGGGTCGCCGGCCAGGCCACCTCGGGTGGAACACGGCACCAGCTTGTCGTTGCGCGCGGCCAGCTGCCAGCGCCCGCGCCCGTCACCGCGTAGCAACAGCAGCACCCGGTTCGGTCCGTGTTGGCCGGGCACCAGCCCTTCCGGCGTCGGCTGGTCGATGACCAGCAGCTGATACTCGATGCCATCGCCGTTGAGCTCGCCCCTGACGGCTTCCAGCAGGTTCGCACCGGACGGAACAAATGCCAGGGCATCGTCCATGTGTGCGCCAACCCTGTCTTCCATCCCCTCCCACTCCTTCAATATCGTCCCGCCGATGCTCGCGTCGTAGGCGGGCATAGTGGCGTTGCCCAGTCGCGCCAGTCACCCTGCAGATGCGGATGATAGCTCCGGGAGCACCATGGCAGCGTCGGTGGCATGCGTCACCCGTTGAGCGGAGGGACAGGGTCCTCATGGACGGGAAAGCTCCTGCAATCGGTAGCGCCGAAGCGTCATTTTTCTGACGCCAGGAGAGCTTAGCGCGAGGAGGTCGCTTGCGTCGAAGATCGAAAGCTTGAAATGGCGCTACCAGTCACAGAATCGGGGACCGCATCCACGAAGCAAGACGGGCGCAGGCGGCGCAACACCCCCAAATCGCCTGTAGCTTCACATGCAGTTGTTGAATGCCAGAGGACAGGCTTTCGCATCGGCGTCGATACATTCTCCCACTGCCTTTTCCTCCGCCTCGGGCAGCGTCCGGCCGCGTACGCCTGATATCTCTTGAAAAGTGGAATAGCACACGCGACGTAGACGGATCTGCATTGTGCTCCCGCCGCAGCTCTGCAGTCCCGCAAGGCAGTCTAAGTTGCCCAGCTTACCGTACTAGCATTAACGTATTTCGTCCCAGTGAACATCAGCGCAGTAGAAGAGACTGATGAGACACATTCAGCCGGAAGTAGGCGCGCAGCATTTTATGCCGTGGCTCTCCAACGACAACATTCTTCGAGACTATACCAGCGTGCCCGCCGACACATTTACATCAAAATTCTTCAAAAATAGGTTTGGTACAGTTTTCATACAGCACCGCGCACTTCCCGCTCACATCATTCTTGCACTTGGAGTGCGCCATTATCAGCGCCATTTCCGGCGTAGCACCACGCCCCAGCGCCGACATTCCACGCCCCGTCTTCCCACTTGGAATGACCCAAGCCACACACTGATTTCGATACGCCAAACTGACGGAGCAATCGGCGGCACCAGTTGAACTGCACTTCCGCAACGCCTCTTGCTCTGCCGCTAGCTGTGATCGAAGGCCGGTCGATGCTCCTGCGTCCTGAGTAGACCGGGACTCGGCGATTGCCCCCCAAGTCTTTATCCACCGCCCAGTCGGAGAGTTTGCGGGCAATTCGGAAATCCCGCCACTCGATGTGCTACTCGGTGCGCCACTTGGAATGGGGGCACAACCTCGGGCGCCCTGACCTCCAATCGGGTAGTACCCTGGCGGACAATTGCCTTCAGCAAAGGATTGATACGCAACGCCCAAGATCAAAGTACTGGCGAGAATCGCTTGCGATACAAGAATTTTCATCGCCCGTCACCTCCACCTTTATCGTGCATATCGAACTCGCTATGCAACGCTGCCATTCGCATTTCCTCTAACCCCAGACGATGGTGGCGGAGAGTCAAGGCACCCTGCAATCTCGGAGTGACTGCAGAACCTACACCCATCGGTTGAGATTCGTGAGTCGCCGGTGCGTTCGGCTTGTATTGCCCCCCCGCCCGTCGAACCCGGCGGCTGACCATTCGGGCCCGGCGATGCCGGTACTGCACTACCGCCTATCTGCGAATATGCCATGAAGCTGCCCAATGTTCCCTGGAAGAACATCGCCGCCATCGGGCGGCGCAGTCAGAGAATCAGCATGGTCAGGATCAGGCCCATGCCGCCTTGCTGCAGTGCCATGCTCGACATACCTTCGCTGAAATTCTCACCCATCAGCGTACCCGTCAACGTGCTTCCCCAGAAGGCGAACGCAACCTTGGACACCATCTTCATCGCGATGCCGGTCACATCAATGGACCGGAATATCAGGGCGCGACATAAGCCTGCAACTTAGAACTCATCAAATATCGGTTTACTGCAGTCCGAATAGATCTCTTCGCAGTATCCCGGCTGATCATTTTTGCACATGGCTTGCGCGTTGAACTTGGCCCTTTCGGGCGTGGGACCAGATCCAATCCCAGCACGGCCCGCGCCAGAACGCCCCCTTGGAATGACCCACGAGACACACTGATTTTGATACGTGAAGCTAACCAAACAATCAGCGGCACCAGCTGATCCGCATTTTGAAATTGCCTCACGAGAAGCCTCCTCCTTGGATCGCTTACCGACAGAGGTGCCCGCGTCCTGAGTCGTTTTCGATTCAGCAATCGCCCCCCATGTCTTGGTCCATCGCCCAGTAGGAGAGTTTGCGGGCAATTCGGAAATCCCGCCACTCGATGTGCTACTCGGTGCGCCACTTGGAATGGGGGCGCAACCTCGGGCGCCCTGACCTCCAATTGGATAGTACCCTGGTGGACAATTGCCTTCAGCGAACGCAACTTCGGTCAATGAGACGAGAAGAAAGAAGAAAAGAATCACCCATTGCTTTGCTCCATTCATGAAACTGTCCTCACCCCCTTCTCATTGGACCAGCTAGACGGCACCGCGATTGACATTTCCTTCGTCTCATAGATCGACTCAGAACAAGCGGAACAGGCCGCTTTACATTGCACTCCATCAGAGCACATACCGCGCGAAGCCGGCAGCTCCAGTCGCTCGATGAAACACACACGGCGCTGCCGCTTGAGTCGTAACGCGGTACAGCACCACACGTGGCGCCCCTCACGCCCTATCGCTCGTAGAAGGCGAATCGCCAATAGCGCCCACCAGCGGCTATTTGGCATGGCAATTTCCGAGGCCATCAATTAACTATTTAAGAGAACTAGAACTCCTCAAAAATCGGTTTCGTGCAGTTGGCATAGAACTCCACACATTTTCCTGGCTGATCATTCCTGCACATTAACTGGGCCACAAATAGCGCTCGCTCCGGCGTGGGCCCACCACCCACTCCCGACTGCCCGCCCCCAGAACGCCCACTTGGAACGACCCAAGAAGCGCACTGATTAAAGTAGGCCAAATCGACCTTGCAGTCACGCGCTCCTCCCGATGCACACTTGGAAAGAGCCTCTTGCTCTGCCAGCTCTTTGGCTCTCTTTCCCGTCGACACTCCTGCGTCTTGAGTGTTCTTGGAAGACGCTATCGCCCCCCAGGTTCGCACCCACTTGCCAGTAGGACTGGCAAGCTGAATCTCCGCTGTGGTACCACCTCCACTAGCGGCCCCGGGTATAGGCGCACACCCCCGTGCCCCTTGCCCCCCAATCGGGTAGTAACCAGGAGGGCAATTACCTTCGGCAAAGGATTGATATGCCACGCCCAAGATCAAAGAACTGGCGAGAATCGCTTGCGATACAAGAATTTTCATCGCCCGCCAACTCCACCTTTATCATGCATATCGAACTCGCTATGCAACGCTGCCATTCGCATTTCCTCTAAGCCCAGACGATGGTGGCGGAGAGTCAAAGGCACCCTGCAATCTCGGAGTGACTGCAGAGCCTACACCCATCGGTTGAGATTCGTGAGTCGCCGGTGCGTTCGGCTTGTATTGTCCGCCTCCCGTCGAACCCGGCGGCTGACCATTCGGGCCCGGCGATGCCGGTACTGCACTACCGCCTATCTGCGAATATGCCATGAAGCTGCCCAATGTTCCCTGGAAGAACATCGCCGCCATTGGGGGCGCAGTCAGAATCAGCGTGGTCAGGATCAGGCCCATGCCGCCTTGCTGCAGTGCCATGCTCGACATACCTTCACTGAAATTCTGACCCATCAGCGTGCCCGTCAACGTGCTTCCCCAGAAGGCGAACGCAACCTTGGACACCATCTTCATCGCGATGCCGGTCATCGCTGCCAGAACCGCCATGGAGAACATCGTGCCTATGCCGTAGAGCAGCCACTTCTGGAACAGCTGCTTGGTCTGGTCAAACAGCAAGCACAGGATGAATAATGGCCCCAGGCCGATGAACAATGCCAGCGCGACCTCATACAGCAAAAGCATTGAGCCAGCCGTGACTGCCGGACCACCCGTGCCCATGCCAATGAACCACATGGCACGGGTCTTGGCGTTGTCCAGCGTCACGTCGCTCATCACGTCCAGCGCGTCAACGCTGGATAGCGCCAGCTGCATGTAGCCCAGGTTCTCATCGATCAGATCCTCCGGCGAGTCCTTCTTCCCGGTCACGACGTAAGTAATCTCGTTCTTCACGTCATTGATGAGAAAGCCATGCATCTCGCGACCGAACATACCCATGGTCGTGGCAACCGACACGATCAGCGCAGCCTTGGCCATGTTGGTCACGAGCACCATCATCGAATCGCGGCTGCGACCGGTGGCGATCCGGAAACCCTGAATCAGCACCCAGAGCGTCATGAGAGTCAGTGCAATGCCACCGACCCACGCCATCATGCGTCCAAGCAGCTTGACGCCGTACTCCGCGATTTCCTTATGCAGGTAATCGAGGATCAGCCGGAAGAACACAAAGTCACCAATTGAGGATGACGCGTGCAGATTCTGCAGCATGTGCAGGGGGCCTTGCCCCAACATGCCATCCATCAGCCCAAGATCCATAACTTCACCTAGAATGTGATTGCAGCTCGACCGGAGCAGCGTCTAATCAGTTGGAGAGCGCTGCCTTCAGTGCCGCGGCCTTCACTACGGTACCGAGAGGTGACTGACCGGTACCCTTCAATGCGCGCTGCGCAAGAATCTGCTGCATCTTGGTCAGCGCCTGAATCTGCTTGTCATACCCTTCAGTCTTCTTTTCCCAGGTCGCAAAATCCGCCTGCATATAGGCGTCAGAAACGACTGCATTCGCGGAGGCCTCTGCCATCGCACCCTCGCCGCTCCACAGATCGCGGATATCCTTGATCCTGTCCAGCACCTTGCGCATGTCGGGCATCGTCTTCTGCACAACTTCCACGGTCTCGTTGTACTTCTGATTCTCCATGACCTGGATTGCAGCGCAGATGTTGCGCTGCTGGGCGATGATGTCCCCACCCGGGCTCAAGTCCAACGCAGTGAGGATACCGCTCAGGCTCATGATATTGCCGGCGCCGCAGCGCTCGGCAACATTCCACTCAAGCGGAACCGGCTCCAGCTTCACGCCTTGAGGCATCAGTGGCGAGGCGATGATCTGATTGAACTTCGCCAGCTTCTGCGCCCAGTTCTGAGTTGTTTCCAGAAACCGTTGCGCCTGGGTACTGTACTCGAGCAAGGCTTCCCCCTGAGCGGCAAGCGTATGGACCTCAGTCAGCGTGCTGTTGAAGGTATTCAAGCCAACCTCAACCACCGGGATGGTGTATCCCTTCACGGGGAAGCTGAGCAATGCGGCGACGGAAATCGCCATGGCGGTGGAACGGAGCCGGGAGACTGCACTCGGCGTCTTGGCAGTACGGGCAGTGGTTTCCATGTTCTTCTCCATCGAATTCAAGGGGCTTGCTGCGTTCACGTCCGTTGCGACAGTCATGCTGCAACCTCCTTACTGTTGGATGCGGGCTTTCCGGAGCCCTTGCGGTTCTTGTAGAAATCTTCCAGCCACTGTTCCGGCGTCAGCTCATCCACCGTCACACGTGCACGCGCGGCGGCGGTCTGCAGGACACGATGCATGATGTCGATGTTGTCGGTCGACGCCGAGATCACCGACAGGATGTCGTCCATGCCGCGCAGGTTGAGCTGGCAGACACTGGACGCATGACCCTGCTTGACCAGGAAGCAACGCGAGCGCTCGTCCAAGGCGGTAACCACATTGAACTCGGCCTCGGTCAACTTCAGGCCATCCATGTAGTCGCTCTTGCTGGCATTCGGGTTCGGCAGCAGGATCAGGGTAGCGGTCTGTTCGATCAGGGCGGCGGAGATATCACTCTTCAGCGCGTCCTCCGGGCTCTGTGTGGCAAAGATGCCGAGACCATTCTGCTTACGGATGGTCTTCTGCTTGTTCTTCGCGAACTCCTTCAGGCCACCCTCGCCATCCAGGATCTTCCAGAACTCGTCCATCACATAGATCAGCGGACGGCCGTCGATCAGCGACTCCAGGCGGTGCAGCAGGTAATTGATGACCGGCACGCGCACTTCAGGGTTGTCGATGATGTCGGTGTAGTCGAAGCCGATGATGTTGGCCTTGCTCAGGTCAACGGTATCCACGGGATTGTCGAACACCCAGCCCAGCGAATTGCCCGAGGTCCAACGGCGCATGCGCGCGTAGAGGCCATCGTCGCCCATGTTGGGCAGGCTCTTCTGGAAGTTGGTCATGCTGCGCAGATGCATCGGCGTATCGAGCATGCTTTCCACGGCGCGGTAGATGTCTTCTTCCTCGCGGGCGCTGTACTCGCGCTTGCCGGCCAGCACCTTGATCAGGTCGGCCAGGAACTGCACGTTGGCTTCGTTGTTCTCGCACTGGAACGGGTTGAAGCCGGTCGGCGCGCCGTTCTCCAGGGCCAGATAGTTACCTCCGCAGGCCCGCACGAAGATCTCAGCACCGCGGTCCTTGTCGAAGAAGAAGATGGTCGGCGACGGCTCGTACTTCTGCACCTGGCTGAGCAGGAAGTTGATCAGCGCGGTCTTACCGGTACCGGACTTGCCGATCACCATGGTGTTGGCGATCGCCTTCTCGCCCAGCGAGTTTTCCGACGGATGGGTCGCGTGGAAATTGAAGTAGTACGGCTGGCCGTTGGTGGTCTGCAACGTGGTGACGCAGTCGCCCCACGGATTGTTGTGCTGCTTGCCGGTGGCGAAGTTGTGCAGCGGCGACAGGCCCAGGAAGTTCAGCGAACTTACATTGGCCAGGCGAGTGCGGTAGCGCCAGTTACCCGGCAGCTGCGAATAGAAGGACGAGGTAACCGCCAGGTCTTCCTTGGTCGACACGAATCCGGCGTTGGACAGCTCGGCACGGGTCGAGGCGACGTTCTGCGAGAGCTTGGCCTGCGTGTCGCCGTAGACCGCCATGATGAAGTGGTATTCACCCAGCACGAAGTTGCCCGACGACAGCTGATCCATGGCCTGGTCCAGCTCGACGATCTGGCTGACCGCCTTGTCGCCGGAGGAGATCATCATGCCCTTGGTGCGGTCGAGCACCTTCAGCGCATCCTGACGCCCCATCGGGCTGAACGAATGGGTGATGACGTACTCGTAGTCGAGGTACTTCAGGCCGTTGAGGATGCCCGGGTAGGTCCCCTCGGCATACTCCTTGATGTTCAGGATGGCGCCAAAATGGTTGGCGCCATTGGGGGTGTTGATCGCAAAATCGCCGGTCTTGGCCGAGAACATGTGGCGGCTGACAGGCAGGTAATCCTTGATCGGCGCCGACAGCACCGGCACCGGCTCATCGATGCGATTGATCAGGTAGCCGAACAGCTCCAGCGTTTCCGAGAACACCACGCCGTTCTTGGCTTCGTACATGCCCAGGCGATACGGCGCGTAGTCGCGGATCACGGCCTCGACGTTGCCGGCCAGTTCCATCAGCTTCTCGACCGCCTGTTCCTGCTCGGCGCGCAGCTTGTCTACGTTCGCCGACTTTTCGACAAAGCGCTTACCGGCCACCACCGGGCGGTAGATCATGGTCAGGTACAGCTCGTTCTGCATGATGCGCTGTGAGGACAACATGCCCATGTACTGGTCGGACACGTCCTGGTTGAAGCGCTGCTTGTAGCTGCTCTTGCCCTTCAGCGTGCGGCGGCGACGGATGTCGTGCACCCAGAAAGCGACGTTGACGAAGTCCGGTGCGCGCAGGGTCTGCAGCAGGCGGTTGAACGTGTTGTGGCGATGCTCGAGCTCCCACTCCTCACGGCCGACGAACGGCAGTCCTTCCAGATGCCAGGTCATCAGGTAGTCGCCGCCCGTGGTCTTGACCACGTTCGGAGCGACATGCGACGACAACGGGATGAACTCACTGATGGAGGTGTCAGGGCTGAACATACGACTGCTTCCAAAGAGGTACTGCCAAGGAGTTTCAAGAGACCTGGCGGGGAGAACGCCCGCCAGGCCGGATCCGGACCTCAATCCATTCGGGCCGGCTTGTTGCGGTAGTGATTGGGGTTGAACACCCACATGCCATCGTGTTCCGGCACGTTGCGCACCTTCAGCTTGAACATCAGTCGCAGGCCCAGCAGGCGGAAGATCATTTCGTCACGCTTGGCCATGTGCCGCATGATGAAAATCGCCACCGGAATGGTGAGCAGGAACCAGAAGTTCGTGTACACACTGAGCAGCAACAGCCCGCCTGCCACCATGAAAAATGGCAGATAAGGCACGCCCAGGAACATCGCTGGGCGCGTGCAGCCGCGGAACACGACGTTCTTATGCACTGTAGTACTGGATCGCGTTGTTGATCAGGTAGTAGGTCGTGCTGGTGCCAGCACCGCACTTGCCGTCGCTGCCTTCACCCAGCAGCATGCGCGCGATCTGGCCGGCGGCACCGATCAGCACGCCACCGATCAGGATCGGCGCGACGTCGCTGATGCGCTTGTGAGCAAAAGCGATCTGGTAGCCGGCGAAGATCACCGCAATGGTCACCACGGCGATCGAGGCCATGTTCAGCAGGCCGTTGATGTTGGAGAAGAAACCGCAGACCTTCTTGTCGGTGCCGCCGAAGTCGGTGTTGGTGGCGAACACCTGCGGGGCGAACAGTGCGCCAACGAAGATCGTGGCCATCAGCAGGGTCTTCAGCGTGCGCTGGGCCTGGACGAGGTCGAGATTGGATCGCTTCATGGATTGATTTCCTTGTTGATGGACTAACACAACTGAATCGACCAGCCGGGGGACTGGCCGCACCACGACTTCGTCAGAACACGAAGGCCGCATCCCCTGCGGGAATCTGCTGCACCGGTGCAGCCTGCACCGGTGCGTTGAATGAATTTTCGCCACCGGCCACAGGCTGATTGCGCTCGCTCCAGGGGCGCAGCATCACGGGCCCCTCGTTGCCGGCGCCGGCAGCGCCCGGCAACTGCTGCGGCATGGCCATTGCCTGCGCCGGACCCGGCTGAGGCAGCTGCTGCGGCATGCCACCGGCCTGTTGCTGCGGATACGTGGCCCCTTGGGTGGGCTGCGGCTGTGGCTGCATCATCCGGTCCACCGAACCCAGCACTACCTTGGACAGCGCCTGGTCGGCGATGTTCAGCAGGCTGCCCCGCGCCATCGCACCGGTGGAGGGATACACGACATACGCACGTGCCGGGTCTTCCGACGGCACGTACACCGGGCCATTGGACTGCGCAACGATGCGGGCCTGCGCCGGAGAGGCCAGCTGCGGATGATGCTCGACCTTCACGCTGCGGCGTTCACCCCGACTCACCACGTCGATCGGCGCAACACCATTGGTGGCAAGCTGCTGCCCGCGGCGCATCGAGTCGTAGACCTTCTGCACATAGCCATGGCGGAAGCCGGTCTCGAAATTTCCCGAGTAGTAGCAGCTGAACGACTTGCCCCAGTCACCACCGGAGCGCTTGTAGCACTCGGCCAGGATGCGCGAGCCCGCCTGCAGGTTCGGGCACTGCTGGAAGGCCTTCTCGTAGGAATCCAGGCCGTACTTGCCGAGGTTGTAGCGATTGACCTGGGCCAACCCGATGGAGAAGTTGTAGCCCTTCTCTTCCAGCATCCGAACCGTCGCCAGCGCTTCATCCAGCGCCTTGGGCTGGCGCACCAGAGCGCCACCAACTACGCCGATGGCATAAGGGTTGCGTGACGATTCAACGTTGATGACGTGCTGCATCACGTCCATCGACACCGCCATCTCCGGGCACGCCATCATCTCCAGTCCTGGCAGCATCCTTCAGCCCTCCTGCCCCTGGGCGCGCCCAGGATTGAAATCGATACCGGTGATGTAGCGCGAACCGGCGTGCGCCTTGATATGCACAACGATGTCGATGGTCATCATCAACAGTCGCTTGATCACGTTGAATTCCAGGCCCGAACCTTCTGCGGAGGCCTTCACCATGAGGGCCAACTGGTCCCAGGTCTGCTCCGGACTGCCCGCATGGCAACTGGTGATCGAGCCCGGGTGGCCCGATGCGCAGTTGCGGATGAAGTAGAACGCCTCGTCACCGCGCAGCTCGGCAAGGATGATGCGTTCGGGCTTCATGCGCAGGCAGGCTTCCATGCAGCTCTTGGCGCTGACGTTGCTGGTGCTCTGCCCACCCTTGGAGTACAGCAGGTGCACCACATTGGGTTGGGTCAGAAACAGCTCGCGTGCGTCCTCGATCGTGACCAGGCGTTCGTTGTCGGGGATATGATTGACCAGCGCTTTCATGAAGGTGGTCTTGCCGCTGCCGGTCGCACCGGACACCACGATGTTCTTGCGGTACATCACCGCACGCCGGAAGAACTCGGCGTACTCGCGCTGCTGGCGCAGTTCCAGCAGCTCGCGGTCCTGCTCGCTGATGCTGCCATCGCTTTCCAGGATCTGGTTGAAGAAACCATCTTCGTGATACTGGCTCAGCGACTTGGTGTGCTTGGACGGCAGACGGATGGTGATTGATACCTTCCCGGCGTCACATGCCGGCGGAATCACGAACTGCGCACGCTGGCCGGTGGGGAACGTGAGCGACACGACCGGATCGGCATCGGTAATGCGCTGACCGGTGTTGCTCTCGTTCACCACCGCCGTGCAGAACTGCCGGGCCCGCTCGAAGGTCAGGCTCGGCACGTCTACCCGCTGCCACCCCGCCCGGGTTTCCAGGTACAGCTCACCGGGACGGTTGATGCAGATTTCCGTCACTTCCGGGGAAGTCATGTACTCGGCGATGCCCAGCACTTCGTACTGATAGCGCAGGAAATCGCTGGAGACGAGGGCGAGGGGTGACACTTCGGCGTCCATGATCGTTCGTAGGGTTACCGGCGGGGGTGGAGCACGTTGGTGAAGTCAACGTCCTTGGCAACGTAGACATTCACGATCGTGCCCTGGTTGATGGTGACGGTCGGCGGACGACGGTTGCTGCTGAGTGCCTCGTTGGCCAGGCGCTCCATCGTGCGTGCGGTAGCACTCTCATAGGGCGACTGCACCGTCATGCCGTTGTTGGCGATGGTGGTCGTCTCCGGACCATGTTCGGCAGCCGCGTACTTGAAGGCATCGGAAATCAGGCTGATCATCAGCGCCGAGGCGATACGGCTGCCCCAGTGCGCGCTGTACTGGCCCGGATGGCCGGCGCCGCCCAGCTGATCCACGCCCGGGCTGGACATCGCAACATCGATGCCATTGGGGGTGGTGATGCGATCCCAGATCACTTCCACGCGCTTGCCGATCGGACCACCGCCATAGGCGCCATAGATCTTGGAGCCCTTCGGCAGCAGCAGGTTGCGACCGTTGATCGAGTACACCGGCTCGGTCAGCAGGCACGACGTGTAGCCGGCCAGATCGGTGATGATGCGGGTTTCCAGCACGCACCGCAGGTAGGTGCCGCGCACCAGCAGCGCATCGGGGCTCTGGATGTAGGCGGCACTGGAAACGTCTTCCACATCCGGCCCACGGCGGATCTTCTGCTGCCCCTGCTGGTTGGGCATCATGTTCGCAAGCAGCGCCTGGCGGGTCTGTTCGTCGAGCGCACTGCGCTGCGGTTGCGCGCGATTGCCTGCCGCAAGCGCGGCATCATCCACGCCAGCCATCCGGCGCTCGACCAGCGTCGGCTCACGGGGTCCCATGGCTTCCGGCCGGGACGCGATGGGCACCAGCTTCGGACCTTCGTCCTGCGACATCGGCGGAAGCATCGGAATCGGTTCGGCGGCAGTCGGCGGCGCCTGCGGAGGCGGCGCAATGTCCGGCAATGTCGGCGTGCTGGCACGTGCGACATCCGGCACCTTCTGCACGGCGTCATCACTTTCCTGGCCCTTGCGGAACAGCAGGAAGCCCATTGCCATCAGCAGCAGCACGATGCCGCCGAGGAACAGCAGCGCCTTGCGGTTCAACCGCTGCTCTTCGGCCGAGCGCAGCTGCGGCGCGGCCGCGTCCAGATCCGGCGCCGGCTCGGCCTGGGCCGTGCCGAAATAGGGATTCGACGGCGCGTCCGAGGCACCCTGTGCGCCGTACGGGCTCTGGCTCTCGTCGCGTCCGTTGTTCGGGTCGTTTCCGGGAGTGTTCTGCTGGCTCATTTCTTCACGTTCCTTCGCAGGCCGACGACGAAGTCGCCGTGGCGGATGACCAGGTACGGGTGCGTCCCGTGCACGATCAGCGTATTGCCTTCAACCGTGGTGTTGACCACGAAGTCTTCACCGTATTCCGTTTCGCGACCGAAAACCGCCGGGAAGATGCCGGTCTTGTACTCCGGCGAATTCGGCAGCTTCAGGTAGGTGAAACGACCATCGTCATAGGCGTTGACCGGGATCAGCCACCCCATCTTCTTCGCCTTGCTGGTCGAATAGGAGTAGTTGAAGTTGTACTGGCGGTCCTTGGCCAGTTCAGAGCTCAACAATGGCTTGGCCTCTTCTTCGACCGCTTCCTGGGCGACGCCGAACACGGTGTCGTTCGGATAGACGAAGGCGATCTTGTACTGCACGCCTGCACGACGCGCCTGTTCCAGCTGGCGCCAGTCAGTGGCTACCACCTTCAGCTCGAAGATGTAGGAGTGGGTCTCGGTGCGCACCATCATGTTGGTGTCCACGTCGACGTTCTTCGGCTTGAGGTAGAACACGTTCTCGCGGCGGGTCAGCTCCCAGCCGCTGCTGAAGCCGGTGCTGTAGTCGAGGATCTTCTCGTTCGGGCTCAACTCGATCTGGGTGGTCAGGCCCAGGCCGGTGCGAACCGGATAGATGCGGTCCTTCTCGTACTCGTAGTGGTCCACCGCCTGCGCCATCGCCGCTGCTGAAAACAACAGCGACAACATCGACAGCAGCGCCAGCGCGCTTCCCCTGATATTTCGACTACTCATCGGTTGCTTGCTCCATCAGCAGTTCCGGTGGAATTGTTCTGCGCCGGCCTCATGGCCGGCTGTCCGGGCATGGCGTGCCCCGGCGTTACTTGCCCCTGCACCGGCTGACCCGGCATGGGTTGACCCTGTACGGGCTGGCCCGGCATCGGCTGGCCCGGCACCTGGCCGTTGACCGGAGCCGCGACCGGTTGGCCGGTGGCAGGATCGATCATCGTGGCCGCAGCCGGATTGTTCGGATCGTAGACGCCCTGTGCCTGCTGCGCGGCCTGTGCAGCCTGCTGCGCCTGCGCCTGCATGGCGCCGTCATCCGGCACCGGGACGCCACGGGAATAGTCGTTGTCGACGCGATACTCGGTGACCTGGAAGGCCAGCGGATTGAGGATACGATCCTGCTCGGACAGCGCGAGGTTCTGGTTGTAGCCGAAGCGCATCGTCACCAGCTGATTGTCCAGGTAGGTGGCAACGCCAGTGCGCTTGTCCAACAGGCTGCGCTGGATGCGCACCGACGCACCGCGGAAGCTGCCGTTCGGTTCGGCGCCCAGCGGCGTGATGCTGAGGATCTTGACCCGGATGGCGCGCTCGCGGCCATACATCACGAACGGGTTCTGCGGGTTGTTGCCGGCATAGCGCACGCGCATGGACTGCGCCACCGGATCGGTGGACATCACGAACACCAGCTCCCAGTCGCGCAGGCCCATTACCGCCGAGTCGTACGATTCACGTGCCAGCACGTACTGGGCCACGTTGCTGCGATTGATCGCTTCGTTGCTGGTGATCGTCTCGCCCTGGAAGGTGCCACTCAGGCGCGCGACGGTCGCGGTACCCGTGTAGGCGTCGGCCATCACCAGGAACGGCACCTTCTCCTTCAGCGGCAGCATGTAGTAGTAGCCGCCCGCCAGTGCGAGCGACATCAGCAACGAGCCTGTGGCGACCCACCACGCGCGCCGCTCGCTGCGACGCGCCATATCGGCCACGGTGATCTCGTAGCTGACCGCCTTGGCGACCGACTGCTCGACCTTGGGACTGTTGCCGGGATCCTTCTTGCGGAACATGGATTCTTCCGTACTGCTGAAACATCAATGGGCATGGAGCCCCTGCGACAGGCGCGGGGAGCAGCACGTTCGATGGTTTCGAGGTGGACTCAGGTGCCGCTGTTGGAATCAGCGCCCTGCGCCGACGCGGTGGGCGTCGAGCCAGCGCTCTGCACAACGATCTGGTTGCCAACAATGGAGACGGAGATGCCTTGCGCCGAATACGCCGAAGTCAGATCGATCACAGCCTGCTGCGCGTTGGTGGTATCGATCTTCGAGACCGCGCCATACAGCGTGAAGTCCGAATTGAGGCGGTAATCCAGCGTCCGGCCTGAATCCTTGGCCCAGCGCTCGAGCATGGCTTTGAGCGTGCCATCCATCGGCGAAGCCTGGTAGACGTAGCTGGAGTACAGCGGGATCTCGGTCGTCGCCACAGCAAAGCGGTTGACCGGCTTCCAGCGCCCACCGAAATCGGGGGCGGACTTGGTGGCACACCCTGCCACCATCAGCGCCGCGACTGCGGCGATGGAGATTTTCGCGATAAACGCCTGATTCATACGGGCTTCACTTTGACGTACGAAAAAGCAGTCCCGAGCGTTGGTTCCCTGGTCGTCCGGCGCTGCATGGCGCACGCCGGAATCGGGGAGACGCGCTGGCATGCAGCACACCTGCCCCGGCTCCCCTGCAGCCCGAAAGCTGCCAACCAGGTCGCGGGGCCGCCAGACGTTGCCGACGACACACCCGCACACCCTCACCAACGTCGAAACCATCCTTGTTTCCATGGCACAAACTCCTGGCCACCCTGCGTTACAACTTTTGCCATCCAGCACACACTTCTGGATGACGAACACAGAGTTACACAACCACGCGTCAATTCCATGTCAGACAAGTCTGAAAATCTATGAACAGATGCCGAATTTTTGACTCAGGTCACGATTTCATGTCGGTGAATATGAATCCACGTCACAAATTTAGCGCCGTGAATTAGACGTTAAGCATCGGAACGTCGACCTTCGGCAGCAGCCTCGACGTGAAATAGCGATCCTTGTAATAGCGGATCTTGTCGCACTTCACCGGATGCGGTATGCCCTCGTAGAGGAATACTTCCTTGTCCGGCCCCATCGCCTTCAGCTCCTGAGGCAGCATCAGTGCGCGCCGCTCCTCGGTGAAGTTGTGGGTCTTCTCGCGGGCATGGGTGACGTTCTTCTTGCGGATGGTGGTGTAGCCCAGCATGTCCGAGTAGTCGTTGGCGTCCTGCTGCTCGCGCGGCGCGTACAGGATCTGCAGCGCGTGGTTGGTGATGATCGTGCGTGACACTTCCCGTCCGTAGGTGGCATCAAGCTGGGACATGCTCTGGATGATCGGCAGCAGGCGGATGTTGTAACCGGCCATGTAGGACACCGCCGAGGCGATGATCTCGACCTTGCCGATCGAGGTGAATTCGTCCATCAGCAACAGGCACTGGTACTTCAGGTCCGGGTTGGACTTGGGCAGTTCCTTGGTATTGAGGTTGATCAGCTGGCTGAAGAACAGGTTGATGATCAGCCGGCTCTCGGCCAGCTTGTTCGGCTGGATGCCGATGTAGATGGTCATCTTCTTCCTGCGCACGTCGGTCAGCAGGAAGTCGTTGCTGCTGGTGGCCTTGTCCAGCACCGGGTTGATCCAGGGATTGAGCGGCTCCTTGAAGGTGCCGAGGATCGAAGCGAAGGTCTCGTCGGCCTGGGACAGCATGTTGGCGAACGCCGAACGGGCGTTGCCACTGAGGAACGACCGCTCCGACAAAGCCTTGAGGTACTTCTTCAGATCGGTGCCGTCGCCCGATGACAACCGGTAGACAGCGCCCAGCGTGGGCGTGCCCGAACCGCCCGGGAATCCGCTGCTGCGCTCGTCATCCCAGTTCTCGAACAGATACAGGGTGAAGGCCATGAACGCGTTGCGCGCCTGGCTGACCCAGAATTTCTGGTCCTCGGCCCCATCCGGATACAGCATCGCGGCAATGCTCATCAGGTCCGAAACCCGGAACGCCGGATCATCGGACACATAGCTGAGCGGGTTCCAGCGGTGCGTGCGCCGATCTTCGGCGAAGGGATTGAACAGGTAGATCTCCTGGCCCTGGCTGGCGCGCCAGCCACTGGTCAGGTCGAAGTTCTCCTGCTTGATGTCCAGCACCACCAGCGATTCGCCGTACTCCAGCAGGTTCGGGATGACCACGCCCACGCCCTTGCCTGAACGGGTGGGTGCCGCAAGGATCACGAACTGCTGGCCGTCCAGCCGTACCAGCTTGCCGCCATGGCTGCCGACCACGATGCTCTGGCCGGTCTTCTTGAACATGCCGTGCTTGGACAGGTCGGCGCCGGTGGCGAAACGCGCGTCGCCATGCAGCGAGCGCTTGTCCTTCTTCAGCAGCAGCACCAGGCCGGTCACCAGCAGGGCCAGCAGCGGCAGACCGAAGCCCACGTAGCCAGCCCATTTGATCTTGCCCACGAAGGGCGCGACCTGTGGCTGGTCCAGCGCATTGAAGTACTGGTAATAGGTGTTCCAGGTGAACAGCTTGGTATCCAGGCCCAGGAACAACAACGTCAGGTAGCCGGAAAACACGAAACCAAGCAACAGGGTCGCCAGCGTGGTGATGGCGATGAGCAGATACTTCTTACTGGGCAACACCCGAATCCTCCATGATGCGCACAAGGGCGCGACGGCCTAGCGGCGGCGCCAGCGCGACGCCTTCTTCCGCAGGTGGTTTTCGTTCTCCAGCCCGGGCTCTTCGCCCTCTTCACGCACCCGTTGCAACAGCAGTTGGCGCGCTTCGGCCAGTGATACCAGGTCGGTCAGACGATCCCCATCGTCGGCGACGACCGCATGGCCGACCACATCGCCCGGAGCGTACACCGGCGCGTAGGACACCGCTACCAGCTGATAGCGGCCGCGCGTCTCCAGCACATGCCTGAACTCCTGCATCGACATCCTCCTTGTTCCAGCATTCCACAGCCCCTGCACGCCCATCATGCCGACCGCCGTGTCGTCATCACATGCAGGAGGCCGGCAACAGGGGGCCGCACGCGCTGCAGCACCGAGCCCGTGCCCGGCGTGCCGCAATCCCATCGATCAAACACTGATTTGCCCCGGGCGTGGCTGCTGCTGTTGCGGTGCAGCAGTACAATGGCTGGCTCCCCGCCCCCATCGCGCCCCCGCATGAGCCCCAACGCTTCCCTGGCTGCGCGGCTGACGCCCCGTCAGCGCACCTTGATCATTCTTGCCCTGTCCCTGGGCGGCTTCGCCATCGGCACCAGTGAATTTGCCAGCATGGGCCTGATGCTGGAGATCAGCCGCGGCCTGTCGATTTCCGAAACCCAGGTCGGCCACCTGATCAGCGCCTACGCCATCGGCGTGGTGGTCGGCGCCCCGATCCTCGCCTTCGTCGGCGCCAGCTTCCCGCGCCGTAAGCTGCTGCTGGCACTGATGGGCTTCTATGCCATCGGCAACCTGGCCAGCGCATTGGCACCAAACTACGGCACGATGCTGATCGCGCGTTTCGTCGCGGGCCTGCCACACGGCGCCTACTTCGGCGTGGCGATGCTGGTGGCGGCGGCGATCAGCCCGGCCGGCCAGCGCGGCCAGGCGATGTCGCGGGTGCTGCTGGGCCTGTCGATTGCGATCCTGGTCGGCAATCCGCTGACCACCTGGCTGGGCCAGCAGCTGAGCTGGCGCACCGCCTTTGCCCTGGTCAGCCTGCTGGCCATCGCCACCGTGGCGATGATCGCGCGCTTCCTGCTGCCGGATCCGGACGAAGTGCGCACTTCGCCGATGCGCGAACTGCGCGCCTTCAACACCACCCAGGTGTGGCTGGCGCTGGCAATCGGCGCCGTTGGCTTCGCTGGCATGTTCTGCGTGTTCACCTACCTGGCGCCGACCCTGGTGCAGGTCACCGGCGTAGCCGAATCGTGGATGCCGCTGGCGGTGGGCGTGTTCGGCATCGGTGCGATCATCGGCAACATCGCCGGTGGCTGGCTGGTGGACAAGTTCCACTTCAAGGCCGCCGCGGTGGTGCTGCTGTGGTCGATCGTGATGCTGCTGCTGTATCCGCTGGCCGCGCAATCGGTGTGGACCATCGGCCCGATGATCATCACCGTCGGCACCATGGGCGCGCTGGCCGCGGTGCTGCAGACACGCCTGATGGACGTGGCCGGCGAAGCGCAGACGCTGGCAGCTGCCTCCAACCATGCCGCCTTCAATACCGCCAATGCACTCGGCCCGTGGCTGGGCGGCTTGGCGATCAGCGCCGGCTTCAGCCCGGCCAGCACCGGCTATGTCGGTGCGGCCACTGCGATCGGCGGCCTGCTGCTGTGGTGCGTGGCGGTGATGCTGGACAAGAAGCGCAACGCA
>NZ_JCAFRH010000016.1:0-35168 GCF_059367875.1 Stenotrophomonas sp. YJH_SMC_16
ATCGACGTTCGTGTGCGGGATGGGGATCGCTCGACTCGTCTGTCGGCTGGTATCCGCAGATGCATGCTTGACGGTCCCTCCACCCTGGCTCCTACATACCGCGTAGGAGCCGGGAGGAACATACAAGCCATGCTCGACTGCTCCAGATCAGAACCGATAGCTGACCCGCCCATACCAGTACGCTCCAACGTTGCCCAGCACATCGCCGTTGTCCCAGGTCGTCTCGATGCTGGCCACATCGGTGGCACTGCGCGCGTACTCGGGCACCTTGCGGGTGCGCTTGTCGAACACGTTGTTGATGCCCAGCGCCGCACTCCAGCCCGCCCCCAGTTCCACGGCACCGGAGAGATTGGTCACCAGCACCGGCGGCTGCTTGTACTCAACGCCGTTGTTCAAGCGCTTGATCGGGCCGTAATAGGTGAAGTCCAGGTTCGAGCGCCAGCGCCCGTTCTGCCACCCCAGGCCGGCCACCTGCGTGTAGCTCGGCGTGCGGAAGCGCAGCGCGTACTCGCTGCTCTTGGTCAGCAGGTTGATGTTCGGCAGCCCCTGCAGCGCCGCCGGAATGTCGCTGACCTTCTGGATGGTGGTGCGACCCACGTTGGCCGCGTAGCTCCAGCGCAGCTTGCCCCACGTGGTTTCCTGGTTCGCCTCCAGGGTCAGCTCGACACCGCGTGTGCGGGTGTTGCCCACGTTGGTGAAGTAGCTCGCGTAGAACGCATCACCCGGCAGGATGCTGATGCCGGCCGAACCCAGCAGCGCATCGATGGTGTTCTTCTGCGCCGCGCTCAGCACCGTACCGCTGTTGTCGGTAACGCGCGCCGGATCCTGTGCGTTGTAGCCGATCTGGCTGGACTGCCCTAGCTGGCCACGGATATCGATCTGGTACGCATCCACGGCCAGGTGGAAGGCCGGGCTCGGGTCCCAGGTCACGCCGAGGCTGTAATTGGTGGCTTTCTCAGGCTTCAGCGGCGTGGCACCCAGTGCGATCGCCGCCGGCGACGACACCTGTGCCACCAGCGTGGTGCCGCACGGGCAGCTGCCAGTGGCCTGGTAGAACTGCGCACCCAGGCTGGGCGCATGGAAGCCGTTGCTGACCGTGGCCCGCACACCCAGCGCATCGGTGAAGTCGAAGCGCGTGGTCAGGCGGCCCGTGGAGACACTGCCGAAGTCGGAATGGTCTTCCCAGCGCGCGGCCGCATCCAGGTACCAGCGCGAGGTGACGTTGGTGGCCGCGCCCACATAGACCGCCTTGCTGTTGCGGGTAGCCTTCACCGCGTCCGCAGTGGAATAGCCGACGAAAGCCGCAGCACCAAAGCCGGTATACGACTCCCACTGCCCGGCCCCGCGTTCATACTGTTCATGCTGGTACTCGGCGCCCGCGCTCACTTCCAGCGGCGAGGCGAACGCGGCCACCTCGAAGCCACGGCGCAGGTCCAGGTTGGCGATGCCCTGCTGGTAGTCCAGCTTGCCGTCGTAGAAGTCCGTGGGCGAGCCGGGATACGGCAGCGAGTAGTTCACCGAGTTACGGGTGTAGGTGCGCACCGTGCTGCGGTTGCCGGTCAGGCTGGCGTCGTAGTCCCAGCCCGCGATCTGGCCTTTCACGCCCGCGGTGCCGGTGTACTGCTTCTCCTTGGTTTCCAGCACCGGCAGGAAGCCATCCGGGAACACACTCAGCACGCCGGGGGCCTTGTAGGTGGTGAAGATGGTCGCCGGCAGGCGGAAGTTCTGGATCGCCTGCGCGGTGCGGTCGCTGGCGGTGGCATTGGCGTAGAACTGCGCGCTTTCGCCCAGGCCATGGCCCACGTTCACTGCGAAGGCCTTCAACGCGTACGACGGCGAGCTGAGGATGGTGTTGGCCTCGGCATCGCGGTTGGCCTCAGCCGGGTTCGGCGACGCACCCGCAGGCAACCGGTTGTTCGGGCGCAATGCCACCAGATTGCCGTTGCCGTCCACCGCCGGGTAGCTCAGATAGCCATCGATGTAGCGGCGGGTGCGGATCGCATGATGCTGGCGCGTGGTCTCGCCAGACAGATTGACGAAGCCATCCTGTCCCCACGGCAGGCCCACGTTGGCACGCACGCTGGTGCGCGAACCATCACCGTCGATGCTCTGCCCGCTCTCCACGGCAAACTCACCGCCGTGCGCCTGCGACTTCAGGATCACGTTGACCACGCCGGTGATCGCATCCGAGCCGTAGATGGCCGAGGCACCATCGCGCAGCACTTCGACATGGTCGATGGCCGAGACCGGAATCAACGCCAGATCGGCCCAGGCATGGCCCGGATAGCCGCCGCCGTTTGCCCCGCTCACATAGGCACTGGCATTGCGACGCTTGCCGTTCACCAGCACCAGCGTGTAGCCCGGCGACAGGTTGCGCAGCTGGTAGCCGCGGATCAGGCTTTCCTGGTCGCTCTGGTAGCCGCCGATCTGGCTCAGCGACGGCAGGCTGCGCTGCAACGCTTCCAACAGGTTGCCCTGCCCGGTAGCGGCAAGGTCCTCGGCGGAGATCACATCGATGGGCGTGGAGCTGTTCTTTACCGTGCGCGTGCTGGTGCGCGAACCGGTCACTACCACCGCATCCAGCGTGGACGCTGCCACGTTGGCTGTCGCGGCGGTGGCGGCAGGATCGGCATCGGTTTCCGCCGCATGGGTGGGCGACGCGGCGAGGATAGAAGTGATCAGAACAGCGAGAGTGCTCAGGACAGGGGCGTGGGCGGCAGGCATGGGGGCTCGTGGGGGTGGGCCGGAAACACGCTTCCATTCAAGGGCCTGTTCACCTGGCGCGACAGGCGGGATCACGTCACCCAACCTTCATATCCGGCCACCCACATGACCGCTGGTAATGAGGTTAGGCGGCATTGCCGGTGCACTGCTGTCTGTAGAGCCGAGCCCACGCTCGGCTGCTCCTCGTGACGGCGTCAGATGCATCCCCCCTTGCCGGTATTGAGCCGAGCGTGGGCTCGGCTCTACAAGAGGGGAGCGACCGCTCCATATGCCTGGCCGGCATCACCTCATGCCCGCGCACCACTCAGCGCCATGCATCTGCACCCGTAGCATCAAGCCATGCCCAGCCCACCCGCCGATCCCGCCGCGCCGCTCGTTGCCATCGTCGCCTGCCACGGCCAGGGGCTGTTCGAATTCGGCTGTGCAGTGGGCCTGTTCGCGCCGATAAGGCCCGAGCTCGGCGTGGCCTGGTACCGCACCCAGCTATGCGCAGGCGAGCCCGGCGCACTGCGCATGCTCGGCAATGCGCAGGTGCAGCTGCCCTGCGATCTCAGCACGGTTGATGACGCCGACATCGTCGTCATCCCCGGTTGGCGCGAACCCAGCGAACGCCCGCCGCAGGCACTGCTCGATGCGCTCAACCGTGCCCACGCACGCGGCGCGCGCATCGCCTCGATCTGCTCCGGTGCGTTCGTGCTGGCCTGGGCCGGGCTGCTCGACGGTCGCCAGGCCACCACCCATTGGCGCCTCACCGAAGCGCTCGCACGTGAGTTCCCACGCATCGATGTGCGCGAAGATGCGCTGTATGTGGATACCGGCAGCATCATCACCTCGGCCGGCTCGGCCACCGGCATGGACATGATGCTGCACATGGTGCGCAAGGACTACGGCGCGCGTGTAGCCAACCTGGTGGCCGAGCGGCTGGTGCTGGCGCCGTGGCGCGACGCCGGCCGCAGCCAGCGCGTCAGCCGGGCCATTCCCCATGGCGAGCCCACGCGCTTGGCAAAGCTGATGGAATGGATGCGCCGCAACCTGCGCGAGCCACATTCCCTTGGCAGTCTCGCCGAGCAGGCTGCACTCAGCCAGCGCACCCTGCAGCGGCAGTTCCTGGAAGCCACCGGCCTGTCGCCGATCGACTGGCTGATCCGCGAGCGCGTGGCCTTCGCGCGCGAACTGCTGGAAACCACCGACCGGCCGCTGCAGTGGGTCGCCGAGCAGGCCGGCTTTGGTTCACAGGAATCGTTCCGTCGGCACTTCCGGGGTCAGGTCGATGCGAGCCCTACCGAGTATCGCAGCCAGCATCGTGGCGGTATTGGCGCAGATCGGCTGGTGGGCTGCTGATTCCGCGGTACTTCGTGCTGCGGGCCTGCATCGCTCACAACGTGGTGGTGCGCCGATGGATCCGCCAGCACTGCGCGGCAAAGCCCATCACAAACACCACAGCCAATCCCAGCAGCGTCTGCAGCACCACCGGGGCCATCGGCGCCGCAGCAATCGGATGCGTTGCCGGCAAGCGGGTCAGCGTTTCATTGACGCCGGGCACCAGCGACAACAGGAAACTGAACGACAGCGCGAAGGTCGACAGGTAACGCGCTGCGCGCCCCAGCCAGCGCAGCCGCGCGGCCAGCACGCCGCCGAATGCCACCAGCAGCACGATCACCCCGAATGCGTGGCCCGGGTTGATCCCGCCCGTGCTGGAGACGGTGAATGAGGTAGCGACAGACAGCACCAGTCCCGCCAGGTACAGCTTGCCCGAGCGTGTTGCAGGGTCGATTGCGCGATGGCGAATGAAGGCATACAGGCCGCTGAGGACCGGGATCAGGCTGACAACGGTATGGAACACGCCCAGCGTGGACAGAGAGTGCGACATGGAACATCTCCAGAGTTAAATAAACCTACTAGTAGGTAGGTGCATGATTCAAAAAATGACCCGCGTCGCCGCGGGCCCCACCACAGTCATGTCAGGCAGTCGCGCTCACCCGCGCAATGGCCAACCGCGCCAGTGCCGCGAACGTCGCCGCATCGCCGAAACCGCGCGCAGCCAGCATCGCGCCATGTACCGACGACATGAAGGCCCTCGCCTCGTCCGTCGCCGAACCCTGCAGGCGCAGTTGACCCAGTGCCGCGCCCTTTTCCAGCGTCGCGGCCAGCCACCCGCTCAGATCCTCGAAATGCCCGCGTACTTCATCGGCTATCTCTGCTGGGATCATCGGTGCCTCTGCGGCCAGCATCGCGCAGATACAGAACGACGACGTGCCACCGGCGATACAGCTGGACCAGTAGTCCACATAGGCGTTGAGCTCCTGCAGCGGGTCGCCCAGCTGCCGGTCCAGCAGCGCCAGGCCCTCACGCGCCTCGGCCCGGTACAGCTCAACCACCGTGCGCACCAGATCCACCTTGCTGGGGAAATGGTGGTGGATGCTGGCCTTGCTGATGTTCACCCGCGCCGACACGTCGGCGTAGCTGAAGCCGTTGTAGCCACCGGCCTCCAGCAGCGAACGGGCGTGGGCCAGGATCTCCTGGGCCTTGGGCGAGAGCGACTCTTTCATGCCGCCAACCTACTAGTAGGTTGAGGCGCTGTCAACTCCCCCCTGTTGGACTCGCCGGGCGTGGCCCAGCGCTACCCACGCCCCGCTCAGTCCTCCTGTACCAGCTTGAACTCGCGCAGCAGGCTACCGATCTGGGTCTTGTCCAGCTTGTTCATCAGCAGGTTGCGCAGGAACGCAGGCCCGGGAATATCCAGTTCCTTGCCATCGCGCAGACGACCGGCGGCGGCCAGCAGCGAGCGCACGTCGTAGGTGGAATTGAACACCTCCGGCACGCCGCGTTCGATATCCAGCAACGTGTACACCGCTTCCATCGGCGTACGCACCGAATACTCGGTGGTGAAAATGCAGTCGCGCTGCTTCGATTCGGCGAACTGGCCGATGAAGGCGAAGTTCACCGCACCTTCCGGCACCACGTCAGGACGATCACCGGCCTGGCGCGGCATGAAGAACGCGGTGATGTACGGCATCATCACCGGTACCGTCTTCGCACCGGTCGCGGCCAGCTCGTCGATCTCGTCCACCGGCACGCCCAGGTGGTACAGCCACTCGCGGGTGATCTCCTCGCCGGTGCAGTCCTGCATCGGCTTGTTCACGTAGTCGCCGGGCGTATCCACAAACAGCGAATACACCCAGACCACGATCTGGTCCTTGGGCTGGTTCTTGAAATGTGGCTGCCGGTTCACCGTCCAGCTCATCAGCCAGCGCGAGTCGCGCACGCTGACGATGCCGCCGGTCACCACCTTGCCGCTGAAGGGATCGCGCTTGGCGATCTTCTGGATGTAGGCCGGAATGCGCGCATCCAGCGTGGTCACCGTCGCCGATTCCCACTTGGTTTCCGGAATGTGCGCGCCGAACACGTCCGGGCGCCCGAACGCTGCATCCTTCGCGGCAATGCGCCGCCACAGGTCCCAGGCCGGCGCCGGGCCTTCATTCAGGCGTGCCGCAGTGTGGTGGTCGCCGTTGTCCGAGTTCTCAGTCAGCGAGCCGATAGTCATGAACAGAAGATCGTCCGCGCCCAGATCCACGCCACCGGCTACACCATCACGCATCCAGTGGATGCGCGTGGCCTGCTTGCGGCCCGGCTGCAGATCGAAGTCGACGTCGGTCACTTCGGTGCCGTACTGAAACACCACACCATGGTCCTGCAGCCACTTCACCAGCGGCAGCACCAGCGATTCGTACTGGTTGTACTTGGTGAACTTCAGTGCGGAGAAGTCCGGCAGCCCGCCGATATGATGGATGAAGCGATGCAGGTACAGCTTCATCTCCAGCGCCGAATGCCACTCCTCGAATGCGAACATGGTGCGCCAGTACAGCCAGAAATTGCTGTCCAGGAAATCACGGCCCAGCACTTCGTTGATGCGCTTGTTCTCCATCTCCTGCCGGGTGGCCAGGAACAGCGCGATGATGTCCTTCTGCGCCTGCTCGGTCAGCGTGAACAGGCCGTCGGTGTGCGCATCCTCGCCGCGATTGACCGTGGCACGCTGCAGCGAATAGTTCGGGTCGTCCTTGTTCAACCAGTAGAACTCGTCCAGCACGCTGGCGTCCTCGATCTCCAGCGAGGGGATCGAGCGGAACAGGTCCCACAGGCACTCGAAATGGTTCTCCATCTCGCGGCCACCACGGATCACGAAACCCTTTTCCGGCACCTTCAGGCCATCCAGCGCGCCGCCGGCAATCCGCTGCTGTTCAAGGATGGTGATGCGTTCACCGGCCATGCGCCCGTCGCGCACCAGGAACGCGGCTCCCGCCAGCGAGGCCAGGCCCGAACCGACGAACCAGGCCCGCTTGCCATCGACACCGGCGGGCTTGCGCGGGCGCGCGAAGGCTTCGTAGTTGCCACTGCTGTAGTACATGCGCTGCTCCTTCCTGGAGGGGGTCATCAGGAACCCGTAGCGGGATGACACAGCCATCCCGTGCAGGTCATGGCCCTACTCTAGCGCCGAACCGATGTACCGTTTCCTGCACACACGCTGCGACCGAATGACGCAGCCGCGTCAGAGCTGCCGGCCCAGCAGCATGCCAGGCCAACCGTCCACGTTGAACGGTACGATGCGTGTGTAGCCACAGGACTCATAGAAGCGCACCAGATCCCCATTGCCACCGCCGTAGCAGTCCACGCGCAGATGGTCGAGTCCGGCAGCGCGCGCCTGCTCATCGGCAAACGCCATCAAGCGGCGGCCGACGCCGCGCACGCGGCCATCGCGCGAAGCCACCAGCACGCGTACGTACAGCTCTGGCCCATCGGGCGCCGGTACATAGGGCATCGCCTCACCCAGCGCCAGGAACGCACGCACCTCACCCAGTGCGTTCTGCGCCACCCACGCGCCGGGCAGCGCGCAGGCATCAGTCACCTGGGTGATCCGACGCGGCACCGTCGACCACGGCTCGCTGCCCCACTGCTGCAGATTACCGATCGACTCGAACCATTCGATCACCTCGTCGAAGAGCCTCAGCACCGCAGGGGCATCGGCCACGCTGGCGCGGCGGATGGTCAAGGTGTCCTTTCCAGCTTCAGTCATGCACGCACTCCTTCCAACGCATCAATCGGCTGCACCGAGGATGCCGGCCAGCGGCCGGCACTACCAGGGCCGGACGTCCGTGGGCCGGATTTGACATGCAGGTATTTACCTGCATATAGTCGACACCAAGGACGGCACCTGCCCGCCCATCGCGAGGAACCTGCAATGGTGGATATCGCACACCGGGTCGGCATCAAGGCCCCCGCAAGCCAGGTGTATCAAGCACTGGCCACCCCCGAAGGTGTGGCCGCCTGGTGGGCCGAAGACACTCATGGCGACCGCAACATCGGCGGTACGGTCAGGGCACGCTTCACCGCCAACGGCCAGGAAATCGGCGCCATGGAAATTCAGCTGGAACAGCTGATTCCCGGTGAGCTGGTGCTCTGGAAGTTCCTGGCCGGTCCCGCCGAATGGATCGGCACGCATGCGCGTTTCGCGCTGAAACAGGAAGGCGACTACTGCATCGTGCTGTTCACCCACGAAGGCTGGAAAGAACGCGTCGAGTTCACCTCCCACTGCAGCACCAAGTGGGCGGTGTTCCTGTTGAGCCTCAAAGCCCTGCTGGAAACCGGCAAGGGCCAGCCCAACCCGCACGACATCAGGATCGACAACTGGAACTGAAGACGCCCCGCATGAATGCAGACAAGGTGTTCAAGGCCCTGGCCGACCCCACGCGCAGAACGCTGCTGGACCTGCTCTGCGAAGACAACGGCCAGACCCTGGGTCAGCTCTGCGAGCACCTGGACATGGCCCGGCAATCGGTCACCCAGCACCTGGGCCTGCTGGAAGACGCGAACCTGATCAGCACCGTGCGTCGTGGTCGCGAAAAGCTGCACTTCATCAACCCGGTGCCGCTGCATGAAGTCTACGAGCGCTGGGTACGCAAGTTCGACCAGCAGCGCCTGAGCCTGCTGCATGACCTGAAACGAGAACTGGAAGGAGAATGACGATGTCCGCAGAGACCACCCGCTTCATCCACGTGATCTACATCGCCTCCACGCCGCAGAAGGTGTTCGAGGCCATCACCCGCCCCGAGATCGCCCGCCGCTACTGGGGCCATGAAAACGTCTCGGACTGGAAGCCCGGCTCGCGCTGGCAGCATGTGCGCGCCAACGAAACCCGCTCGGTCGAGCTGGTCGGCGAAGTGGTAGAAAGCACCCCGCCCTCGCGGCTGGTCATCACCTGGGCCGCCGCCTCGCAGGCCGACAACCCGGACGCCTACAGCCGGGTGACCTTCGACATCGTGCCCTACCAGGACATGGTGCGGCTGACGGTTACCCATGAGGAGCTGGAACCGGGCAGCGGCATGGATACCGGCATCCGCCAGGGCTGGCCGATCGTGCTGTCCAGCCTGAAGTCGCTGCTGGAGACGGGCAAGGGGCTGGATGTGTTTGCCAAGCCAGCGTAGCCGTCGGGAGGGTTGGCCCGCGCGAGCGGCACCGGGCAGATGGCCCGCTGTCGCCGCCGCCGCACAATCCCCAATCGCTCCCACACATTGCATTTCATGGAACAATAGGGAGCACATGGTTCTCGAGTTCCGTTATGTCCCCCGCGTTGCTAACCGTCGATCAGGTTGCCCAGCAGCTCAGCCTGCACCCCAAAACCGTCCTGCGGCATATCCGTAGCGGCCAACTGCGCGCGACCCGCATCGGCAAGTCCTATCGCATCACCGCTGAAGACCTCGACGAGTTCACCGGCACCGTACGTGAGCCCTCCGCTGCGCGCCCACAGCTGACCACGGTGGTGGATATTCCCGGATGCGGTGCAGCACGTGCCGCCGACCTGGTGCGTGCCCTGCATGCGCGCGTCACCGGCCGCGAGGCCGACGATGAGCCGCTGCGCATGGAGACGATCTATTCGCCTGAGCACGATGTGCTCAAGCTGATCGTGATCGGTGGCCTGGCAGGTTCCACGGCGCTGCTGGTCAGCCTGCAGCGCCTGCTGCAGGACCGCAGCGCATGAAGCGGCAGCGCCCCGGCATTCCCACGCAGCACGTACTTGCCGCCTACCGCCAGGTGCTTTCGGACTGGCCGGGACCACACGAATCGCACCATCTCGCCACCCGCGCCGGTTCGACATTTGTAGTCAGCTGCGGCCCGGAACACGGCCCTGCCCTGGTGCTGCTGCATGGCACCCTCAGCAATGCCGCCAGCTGGATGTTCGATGCCGAACGTTGGAGCGAGTACTACCGCGTGCATGCCGTCGACATCATTGGCGAACCGGGCCTGAGCGAAGGCACGCAACCTGCGCTGGACAGCGATGCGCATGCGCAATGGCTGGATGATGTCCTCGACGCACTTGGCGTGGAAAGCGCAGCATTCGTGGGCCTGTCGTTCGGCGGCTTCCTGGCACTGGACTACGCGCTGCGAAGGCCTGCCCGGGTCAACGCACTGGTCCTGGTCAGCCCCTCGGGTATCGGGCGCCAGCGTGCATTCCTGCTCAAGGCGCTGCCACTGTTGCTGCTTGGCCGATGGGGACGCGAGCGCCTTCGCCGTGCGGTCATGGGTCCCGCGCCACTGCATGCACCTGCACGTGCGCAGCCGCTGCTCGACCTGCTGGCATTGATCCGTGCCGAGGTTCGGCCACGTCCGCTGCGCATCCCCCGCATCAGCGACGAGCGCCTGGCTGCCTTGCATCCGCCGGCAGCCCTTGTCATGGGCGCGCGTGATGCCCTCATCGACACCCCTGCCGCCGCCGAACGCATGAAACGGCTCGTCCCGACGGCGGACGTCACGCTGCTCGCAGACGCCTATCACTACATCCCCGGCCTGCGAGAAGACATCCTCGCCCGGCTGCGTCAACTGCAGAACCTCCAGCATGAATGATTCCATTGAACACATCGGCACCACCCGCCTCCTGCGCATCGAGCCGCAGGGCCCCGCACTCGATGCCAACGGCCTGCGCGATCTGGTCGGCGACGCCCTTGGACACCAGGCCGAGTGGATTGCCGTGCCGGTGCAGCGCCTTTCGGCAGACTTCTTCGAGCTTCGCTCCGGCATGGCCGGTCAGTGGCTGCAGATGCTGGTGAACTACCGCCTGCACTTCGCCGTGCTGGGCGATGTCAGCGGCTACCGCGCACAAAGCGAATCGCTGGACGCGTGGATCACCGAGTGCAACCGTGGTCGCGACGGCTGCTTCGTGGCCGATTGGGATGCTCTGCAGACTCGCCTGTCGGCCTCGGCCAGTTAGCGCGCCGTCCAGCCCCCATCCACCGGCAGCGCCGTGCCGGTGATCTGCGCCGCGGCGTCCGAGGCCAGGAACACCACCATTTCGCCCAGCTGCTCGGGCGTCACGAACTGCAACGAAGGCTGCTTCTCGGCCAGCAGCGCGCGGGCGGCCGATTCCTGATCCGTGCCTTCCTTCTCCGCCAACGCGGTGATCTGCTGCTCGACCAGCGCCGTCCGCACCCAGCCCGGACAGATCGCATTGGCGGTGATGCCCGTGCCCGCATTCTCCAGCGCGGTTACCTTGGTGAACCCCACCACGCCATGCTTGGCCGCCACATAGGCCGACTTGTTCACCGAGCCTACCAACCCGTGCACCGACGCGATGTTGATGATGCGGCCGGCGCCCTGCTGCTTCATGTGCGGCAACGCCGCCGCCGTTCCATGGAACACCGCCGACAGGTTCAGCGCCAGGATTGCGTCCCACTTCTCTACCGGGAATTCCTCGATCGACGCGGTGTGCTGGATGCCGGCATTGTTCACCAGGATGTCGATGCGCCCCATCGTCGCGACGGCGTGGTCGATCAATCCGCGCACTGCCTCGCCATGGGACAGGTCGGCGCCGTCATGCGCCACCCGTACCCCGAACTTGGATTCCAATGCGGAAAGGATGCGCTCGATTTCCGCCGCATCGCCGAAGCCATTCAGCACGATGTCCGCGCCCTGCCGTGCCAGCGCCGTGGCGATGCCAAGACCGATACCGCTGGTGGAGCCGGTGACCACCGCAACCTTTCCACTGAACATGGGCGAGCTTCCATTGGGCGTAGGCCGCCAGTGTAGCCCTACGGGCCAGCCCCTTTTGAATGGCACGGCCCATGTCAGGCCAGGGTTAGAAGATCACGCTCGCTCGATCAACGGTCGCCAGCGGATTGGCCTTCCGCACCGCCTCCAGGAAAAGCAGGAAATCACGGTTGAACAGCGACAGGTTGTTGGTGAACGTCACGCACTTTCTACCCGATGCTCTGCTGAAGCACACCTGCCAGACATAGCGCGCATAGATGACGTCGGACGTTCGAGTGACTGAGGTGATCTGCGAAAGCGGAACTGCCGTGGGCACCGGGCCCCGCCGCAGGTAGAAGGATTCTGTATCAAAGAAGTAGTGCTCGCGATCCTCTTTCCCATCCACCATCACCAAGGTCATGGACGTTCCGGAAATCCGGCGAGGGGGATCCAAACGCAGCCCAGACTTCACGGACGAGCGAGCAGTTGCTGACATTCGCCGAAGGGTGAACCAGAGGATCACCAACGGAAGTGCAGCGAGGACAATGAAACCTACGGTTTTCAAAACAGTTTGCAGCGTGCTGGGCACACAGATCTCCAGGATGAACGTTCAGGCACTTGCAAGGCCCGACTAGATCCACGCCAGGCGTGGATGCTCTGGCGTCAACGCCCCATCACTTCCAATGATCCGGCCCCAAGAACGGCAGGCTCAACACAAACACCGGCACCGCCACCGGCACCAACGCAGCGCCCAGCACCTTGCCGGCCGCCGTCCCAACCCCGGGCTTGTCCGTATCGTCCGGCCGGATCCGCTCAGCCCGCGCGGTAATCGACTGCGGCAGCTTCGCCTTCGCGGCCAGCGCCGCAGCATCCGGCAACGTCACCCGCTCGCCATCACTCTCGAACAGCGCGCTGTAATAGCTGCCGCCCTGCCTGGAAAGATTGCAGTCCGGGTTGGCCGCCAGTTCGTAGCGGCTCCGGGCTTCAAGGATGTACGGCTGGCGCGTCAACGCAGCGATGGCCTTGGCCACCCGCGGGCTGATCTCCAACCGCTCCAGCTTGAACTGCACGGCCTGCTCCGGCGTCACCTGCTCTGGTCGCAGCAGCAGCGCGTAGCTGCCATGCACCTTGGCCCGGTCGGCCGGCACGCGCCAGTCCTCACGGAAGTACAGCTGCGCGCAGACCACGGCCTCGCGCAGCGGGCTGTCCATCAAGGCGCGGTAATCACGGAACGGCGCGGCATCAAAGCGCATCGGCTCGTCATAGACCGGCAGCAGGTACAGCTTGCCGTCGTCGGCCACGAACGCGCCGGTTATCTCGCGATTGGAATGGTGGTAGTCCGGCCCACTGGCGCAGCCAGACAGCAGGCCAAGGCACAGGACGGAGAGAATGAAGCGGATGGACGTTCGCATGTCGTAGTGAATGGCTTCCCTGGAAAACCGGCCCCCGCCCAGAAGGATGAGGCCAGTCCGCCATGGTGCCACGGCACCGCACGCGATGCAGAGCCCCGCCTTACTTCAACCGCTCCACCAACCGCTGCCCCACCTCCAGCGCCGAAGCAGGGTTCTGCCCGGTTATCAACTCACGATCCACCACCACATGCCCGGTCCACGGCGTGGCGTTGCTGCTGAACTTCGCCCCCGCCCGCTGCAACGCGGTCTGCGGGTAGAACTTCATCTCACCGCCGCCCAGCATCGGCTTGGCCTGCTCCTCTTCCTGGTTGCTGATCACCGTCATCTGGTAGCCGCGGTAGATCCACTGCGGCGTGGCGGGCATCGCACCCGCTTCCAGCTTCGCCACGAAACCCGCCGCATCCGGCAGCGTGGACAGCAGCGCGATCGGCCCGTGGCAGACCAGCGCGGTGGTCTTGTTGCGCTGGTGGAAGTCCGCCAGCAGCCGGCCCAGCGCCGGGCTCTTCAGCAGGTCCTGCATCGGCGCGTGGCCACCGGGAATGTAGACCGCATCGAAACGCGCATAACCCTGCTGCTCGACGCGCGCCAGGCTGACCACCGGCGAGGCCGTCGGCGAGGTCAGCGCCAGTTTCTCCAGCAGCTCCTTGTGCAGCGTCAGCTGCCCGGCGTCGTTGCCGAAGTACGCGGGCGTCACCGAAGAAGCATCCACCGTCGGCGCCCGCCCCTGCGGTGTGGCGAAGGTCACCTCGTGGCCGGCGTCGAGCAGCAGCTTGACCGGCTGCATCAGCTCGTTGAGATAGAAGCCAGTGGACAGCACCTTGCCGTCCTTCAGGTCCAGGTGGTTTTCGTCGGACAGCACCACCAGCACATTGGCGGCATGCACGCCGGTCGCGGCCAGGGTCAGGGCCAGCGCTGCGGCCAGCCGGGTCATCATGTTCACGGGGTAGCTCCTAATCGGGGAATGGCGGCCACTTTATTCATCGCCCCAGCGGCGATAAATTGGCACCATCGCAAAACATCTGTTCCCCGGAGAGCCAAATGAGCCGCAAGTTCGACTACCTGGGCGATGTGGAGGTGTTTCTGGCGGTGGCCGAGCACGGCTCGTTCACGGCCGGCGCGGTGGCGCTGTCCACCACGCCCTCGGTGCTGAGCCGCGCGGTCACCCGCCTGGAAGCGCGGCTGGGCCGGCAGCTGCTGCAGCGGACCACCCGCCGCGTGGGCCTGACCGACGCCGGGCGGCTCTATCTGGAACAGGTGCGCACCGCCTTCGGCCTGCTGGACGACGCCGAGCGCGACGTACTGGCCCAGGACGGTGCGCTGGCCGGCCGCGTGCGCCTGAGCGTGCCCACCACCTATGGCCACTACCGGCTGCCGCCCGTGCTGGCGCGCTTTGCGCAGCAGTACCCGCAGGTGCAGGTGGAACTGAACATCACCAACCGTAACGTGGACCTGGTGGCCGAAGGCTTCGACCTGGCCATCCGCCTGGGCCAGCTGCCGGACAGCGGGCTGGTGGGGCGAAAGCTGGAAGACGCGCCGCTGCTGCTGGTGGCCGCGCCGGACTATCTGCGGCGCCACGGCACGCCGCAGACGCTGGACGACCTGCAGCAGCACCTGTGCCTGCCCTTTGTGATGCCGCGCACCGGGCGGCTGGCGCCCTGGATCTTCCGAGACGGCGGGCGCGACGTGGATTGGCTGCCACGTTCGTCCATCGAGACCTCCGACGATGTGCTGGGCGTGGTGTCGCTGGCCGAACAGGGCATCGGCATCTGCCAGAGCTATGAGTTCATCGTGCGCGAGCGGTTGCTGCGCGGGGAATTGGTGGAAGTGCTGCCGCAGCTGCGGGGAAGATCGCGGCCGTTCTCGGTGATCTATGCACCGCATCGGCGGCAATCGGCGGCGGCGCGGGCGATGATCGAGTTGCTGGTGGGGAATGTGGCTGAGGCTGGCGTTGGTTGAAGCTGCGAGCTTGTTAACGGTGTCGGGTTTGAACCGCTTTTCGGCGTGTGCAGCTGATCGCGCGCCGTTGCTTGGCGAGGCGGACTAAGAACTGTTGCAAAGAACGCCGTCGCGCTATTCGCTTGCAGCATGGGCGATTGCGCCACTTTAGTTCGCAATCAGCAGAGCATCTGCGCGAATACGTCTTGACGCGTCGCGTGCTGCACGAATGGTGCGTGCAACAATAGATCTTCGCTCTCGAATTCCGCGATTCCTTCGCGAATTTCTATTGGCATTCGAAGCGGCGGCGTAAACACCATGACGTGCCACCGACAACGGGTGGCTCCGGGTCTGCAAACCCGCGATGAGCAACGACTGTTGTTTACGCTTGCCCGTCGGCACCGTCCTTAACCGGTGCCGGCGGGCAATCCGTCGGCCTATCTGGCGGGCGGTGCGTGGGGGTCTTCGGACCCACCGGTCATTCGTTGCTTCGTCCCGGTTTGCAGCCACGCATCGTCCGCCACCTCTTCACGGTGGCGCTGTTAAGCACAGCCACGGAAGCCGACGCCATGAACGAATCCGACACCTTCTCCTCGTACACCGTTGTTGAGCCCATCAACGACGACGCTTCCCTGCCCGATCTGAGTTCCCTCCTCGGCATCCTCAAGCGCATGCGCGGCTGCGAGGGGGCTGATGGGCATCCTTGGCCGGAAACCGATGTATCACCCGGCCGCCGCGTGAGTCTGGCCAGGAGCGAGCGCGCGATGGTGGGAGCGCTGACGGTACTGGAGCTGCTGCACGCGGCAGACCGCTGCCGGGTGGCAGCGGACCCGGAACGGCATTTGGATGAGGGGGTGGTTGATGGGTTGTTTCTGGCTTGCCGGGGGCTGGTTGAGTGGGCTTGCCGGGAGGTTAGGCCGGAGTGATTTCCCTCGGCCGCATAGATGCCTGCTGGCAAACCCAGTGTGCACTTTCGGCCAGATGCAATCGTTCGCAGCAGAAAATCAGGACTAGCAGTGTCGCGGCATCGGCATGAAATAATTGTTAGATCGCGACCTATGAACCGGCATCTCTGGACGTTCGCAAACTTTCCAAGTACTGGATGTATGTGTGAAGTCCGCGACCAATGTTGCCTCCCTTTATGCCTGCCCCTTGGGTCAGCAATTGTTCGCGGCCTACTTCATCGATCGAGTCTGGTGTTCCACCTTTCCAGCTTTAAAAGTCAACGACAACCAGTGCTGATGATATTTCAATGTTCTCTGGCCAAGCCGGAGTGTCTCTGTTTATGAAATATTGCCGATTCCTGAGTGTTCTATCAGACAGCGTCAGATAGAACTTGTGGCGCCAGTACTCTTCCATTTCATCGGCGATGGTGATGTAGGTCGGATACGTAATCTGGGACTGGATCCTCTTGGCACGAAGGATATGCCTTGCCGAAGTCAGCCAGTTCAAGCGATCTGCCCTAGGTGGGACGTTCTCGCCGCTGTCGGTCAAGGCGTTATAAAGCCACGCCAAAGCATGACTTCCTGCGGCTAGAGGCGGATAGACTGGACTCAAAATCCGCCGCCCTTAGAGGCGCGCGGGTTCGCCCCCCCCTTTCGCACCGATAAAATCAAAGAGCTAGGCTTCGCGACCTAGCCCTTTTGTTCTTCCCGGCCGCGCTGCGGCCGAAATGTGGCCGAATGCTGCGAAACTAGGCTTAGCGCTGCGTCAGCAAACCCATGCCAATACGGGTTACGCGGTACAGCGCCGCGAACGAGTAAACGAACAAGCCCACCAGCACGCTCAGGTACACGGACGAGGTAGCGCCAACACTGGGTGAGAAGCCAGCGACCGCGAACACGCACAGCGCCAGCGATCCCCACAAGGCTTCGCTCAAGTAGTCGCGCAGGTGGGGCATGTAGCCGCTCTTTTTAAGCCGATTTATCGATTCCTCCTTCATCCCCATGAGCAGCGTCTTCATTGTGGCTAAAAAACCCGCGAGGATGCCGCCCAGTGACACCAGCGCTGACAACATGTTTTCACCCTGTGGCAATTTGATGCCGAAGTACTTGCACGATGCCCATGCCGCCACCGCTGTGGCGATGCCCAGCAACCTTGGATACCAGCGCTCGTGCGTAATATTCATTAGTCCTGCATAACTCCTTTCCACTTGCCCTTTGCCCGCTTCAACGCCTTCACCCGATCAGTAAACGTGATGCGCCGGTCCGTGCCAACTGGAGCCTGCTCCGTTTCTTCTAGCTTGTGCTCAAGCAAGTCCACGACCTCAAAGTCTTGTTCTGGCTCTGCAGCACCGTAAGAACTGAGGCGGAGGATTGCGTCATCGTCCAGATTCTTCCTTACGGCTGTAAGCAACTTCTTCGCGGCGTTTTTTAGCTTTGACTTGCGGTCGCTGGAGCCAATGGTAAGCGTTATATAGAGGCGGTCGGCGCCAGTTTTAGTTCCAATCTCCGCCATATCAGTAAGCGACTGGCCAGCCTCAAGGTCAGCAGCCTGCATCTTGGTGAGATCAATACCAACCTCGACACGCCTAACAATCTTCTGATTCTTAAATCGGCGCTCTGCGTCGAGGTCAAGTTTCGGCTTGAAATCGTAAATGTTCACTACGTCGGAACGGTACTGCGAAAGGTATTGCTCCAGCCCGCTGACGCGGACGCCCCAGTGGTTATACTGGATCACAGCGTAGCGCGTAGCGGAGTCATAGAGGACGGCGGTGTCCTCGCCGAAATATTCGTTCTCCGCAAGGTTGAAGCCGGCCAGCTTCTTGGCTTTCGACACTCTTCCTGGTCCGTGCGCATCACGCATACGAACGAAGTTCAATTCCCAGAGCGTGCCGCGTCCGACCGGGGCAACAATGTCTTCTAGTCGGTAATCGACAAGGTTGCAGCGACGCACGCGGTCGGCAATGGCATCAGCCTGGATGCACGCCAAAAGCTGTTCAAGTGGTTCTGCGCCTTCTCCATGCTCCACTCGGAACAACTGAACTCTGATACTTGCCTTGTCCATGTATTACCTCAATCCGATGGTTATCAAACTTTTAGGTATCAGCGCCGCTGTCCATAGCCACATTTTCCGAATGTCGGTCGCAAGGACTGCGACGCGGTCCTCCCCTGCGTGCGTGCCAGTAGACCATGCTTTTCGTTCAGAATCACCTACACTTCACAACCTCCAAGTAAAACAGGTCCGACACCCCGTAGAGCCGGTCCTACCGCCAGCTCGAGGAGCTAAGTGCCGAGTCGGGCAGGAGGAACCATCCCGACTACTTCTCATATGTGCCACTCCATTTTGATTTCGCAGGCCCAGTCGATGCGGTGGGCGCCGTAGCACATGGCGTCCAGCGCGTGATTTCCCGCGCCCTCCGGTCGCAGGGTAGACGCCGAAGGTACCAAGCGCCGATGATGTGAATGATGTCGATCCAGTGCAATTCCGGCAGCTACAAATTCGCACTCTCTTCGATTGAGAGAACATGCCTAGAGATACTTAGTTGACCGCTTTGGGTCGAGACGGGGCATTAGGGCCGGCCTCGCGCCGGTAGCAGCCCTTATATCCGCTATCGGCCAGAAGCGGACGCCCTGATGCTCCGCTGCGCGAGAGCGAAACTCAATCCATTGCCATAGGTAGTCAGTTCCGACTGATCGAAGTGAAGAACTCGCTCCGACATTACCTGGGTTTGCGCGGGGTCTCTCTGAGCCGCAAGTGGCGTGCGCTCTTCTCAAGTGCACGGCGGAAAAGACGAGCACGCACATCAGTGGTACCTTGAACGAGGCCGCTCTGCCCCCCGATGCGAGCGTGCGGGTGTTCAATCATTGTCTAGCTGGCAATGAGCGAGAATGGTGCTGCCGTCCGCAGTGATTGACCATTCTAAGCTTGCTCCGCCACCTGCGTACACTGCCTCAACCTCCCATGCGAGGAAACCGGAGGCTTGAAGTGCGAAACGGCGGCTCACAGTGACATCCTCTACCTTTCCCCTCTCTGCGAGATCCCTCAGATCGCCGAGGAATACGCTGAGCACCATGTCAGAAAGGCGATCAAAGTCTGAAGCCGGAATCTCGCGCCTTCCAACGGCGACGAACAGATCGGCCAGCATCTTTGGTTTATGTACTGGGTCCGCACGGTCAAGCTTATCCAGCAGCAACTCGCCTAGCAGTTCTCGCTTTGCTTCTGTTCCAGCGAGTTCGTCGACGACACGAGCGCGGTCGCTGGCCGATAGGTTGTCAACGCCCACCAGGAATCGAACCACCTTTGCGGCGAACAAGCGATCACCAATCGCGGCCGCTCCCTGACGTACGGCGAGCAAAACGGAGACCACAGGCACCTTGCCTAGGATATTCTCGTCTAGCGCCGCCTCCCAAACTGCCGAGGCCACATCCTTTGTAAGGCTAGCGGTTGGGCCGGTGAGGGCGCCTATCAGGTCGCTAGGGATCTTCATGTGGCTGGTGCCCGGGAGTGAGTTCGGATAGCTTTTACCACACCATCTCGGTGAGTTCTGTCCCTCAACTCTTGCTCGGGCAGGTAGTACCCAGCAAGCTGTCGAGTATCCAAGAAACGCCTTGCCGGGGTAAGGTCACTCTTATCCTAACCTGCGCATTGCTCCGAACGCTGATGGTCACCGGCGGTGTGCTCACCTGGTGGGATAAGCGCGGCGTGATCCATCATAGGCTCTGTAACTCAGTTGTCGCATCCGCACCCTGCTAAATGCTCATCTTTCGACTCGAGGCCAGGAGCGCACATGCGCCCCCCCCCCGGTATCTTCCTAATCCGCTAGGCCAGTCTGGTTTCCGCTCCCAGCCAGAAGCGCACATGGCGATCCGAGTCAGCCCGCCCCGATAAGGACTAACGCCGCCGGCTACCAGGTCGACGCGAAGCTCGAACCTGCTCCGGACCTGCGACGCTGGGCGGCCGTCCACGTGGCGGGCCTTCTAATTCATCTGGCCGGGCACGTCGCCAGCCTTGGCCTGGAGCAAAAAGGGCATCCAGAACTGTGGTGGAAATGGCGTCCTGAAGTGACGACATGCCATCGCGATCACCACCCAGGGCCCTTGCTTTACCGCAGAGAGCGCATCCAAGCTGACGATGGCCTTGGACTCAGCCTTCTTTATGTCTGCTCGCAGCAGGTCGCCAATCTGTTCGGGGAAATTAAGAAGCGCCTCCGTCGTGCCGCTTTCGTACTGCGCCGGCAGCCGGTAGATCACCGACTCGGTGAGGTCATCGGCGTACCAGAGCTGCAGGCAGACCCCCTCGAAAGCCGAGTTATAGCGGTCGCGCAGGCAATGGTAGACCTCATCGTGACCCATGATGAGGCCCCAGTACATGAGTGTTGGCACCAGAGTACTTAGATGGCGCAGTTTCTCCACTTGGTCCTCGGAGAGTTCGCCCACCTCCATCGCTACCAAGTCATCGAACGCGTCGGTCGCAACGGGAAAGTGCTGCTTGACCTTGAACGCGAACGACACGCGGGAAGCCAGATCGTCTAGCCATTGCTTCGCCGCCTCATGCTTGTCCGTGAGGTGGAGCAGCAAGAAGGCCAGGGATAGTTCGATTGCATTGCCATCGTAACGAGGCGAGCCAGAGGAGGCATTGTTCTTGATTGCGGCGATCAACGTATCTGCGACCCCATCTGCGTTGGCTGCAGCCAAGGCCGCCGCCACTTCATTGCCTTCCACCAGCGCCATCTCGGCATGGTGTTGCTGCATGAGACCTATCTCAGCCAATATTCCGATCTGCTCGAATACCTTGTCTGTTACCAACGCATTCTCGCCAGTGAAACCGGACAGCCCATCCCTTGCCCAAAAGAAGGGCTTAAGCTTGTCGAAGTAGGCCGCACAGATGCGATGGTGTATCTGATAGATGTCGCGGAAAGCTGAGATGGCAGGGCGATACTTGAAGACGTCCCGAACCCGGATCGCCTCCCACGCCCAAAGGCAGCAACGCTCACCCATCTTGAACGCGTTCAGCAGGTTGCCCTCCTCATCTGCCCAGCGGAAAACTACTTCCAACACCAATGCCACGGTCTTCATTTGACGAACGAATAACCTTCGACGGGTATTGCTTAGTACCGGGGCCCCGTCGTGACTGTCGATCAGCAATGCCTGGGCGATTTTGTACGCGTGTCGCAGGTCATAATCCCTTGAACCAATCAAAGCAATGGCTCGACGAAGGTCTGCCCGTTGTGACGGATCGATCGCATACTCGTCCAGCAAGTGCGCATCGATCATGTCCGCCAGGTCGTCACCAGACCAGAACTCGAACCTCAGGTTCGAGGTGGTGTGTCCGTTGATGTAACCCGTGTAGTCCTGCTGTACTTCCTGCTTAAGCTCGCCGGTGGAGCAGATAACTACCCTGACCGGCAGTGTTTGATGCTCCTCGCGCACCGAGGTGTGTAGATAGGAGTCCTGAATCTGATTCAACGTTGCACGAACCGCATTGACACCGCCATCCCAGTCCCGACGTCCCAGATCGCCAACCTTAAGCACGAACAGATAGAGCGTCTTGATGCCGTTCTTGTCCTTGCCGACGGCCGCTATGTCCACTCCATTCTGGCGCACACCCACCTGTGCGCGACTAATCGGAATGAGCTTCATGCGTGCGAGCAGATCCGGAAGCAGTCGGTCCAGCTCCCCCGATTCGCGAAGCTGGCTCAGGAACTCCTTAATGATGAGCTTCATGCCTGGCCATCCTTCAGCTTGCCCAAGATGAACTGGCGGCGCTGCATATCGCTGCCGACTTTATCAATCGACTCGCTACGTGGCACCGCAACTGAGTGCGATGCCGACATCATCGGCGTCGTACCTCCCACCTCGCCATCTCGCATGAAGAACATGGAACGTCCGGCTTTAAGCGGAATAGACGTGGCGACCTTTCGGAAGAAAGAATCCTTACTTGCTTCTTCGAAGGCCTCATTCATCAATCGCGCCCGCTCCTTCTCAAACCGAATCTTTTGCTCGGATGAAGGCCTCAGCTCTTCAACCAGTGGCAGTGCCTTCAGCGGTTCGTAGTATGCGCTCATCGCTTCAAGGATCTGCTGAGCCAATCGAGTCTGCGCATCCTCCGCGCCCGTCGCTACCAACGGCTCCAGATGTTCCCTCGTCGCGACGGGATAGTCGTATCCTATGTGCCGGGACATGACTTCAAAGACAAGCGCAAACACTCTTGCCTCGGCATCGCGCGTGCGTGTCATCGACCAAGCCAGTGAGACTCGTTGATGATCACGCACGACATTTGCCAAAGTTCGCCGCGCCAGATGCAGCAAGCCGCCCGCGCTGAGCGTATCCAGAGCGGATACCGAGAAAGCGGTACCCCGTACCTCACTCAGGCTCAGCTCATCTAAAATCTTCCGAGCCATCCTTTGGTAACCGATGGCGTCGGCCATCAGCCATGCGACCAGCAGGTCTCCCAGCGCTTCGCCGTCACTTACGATCTGCGCGAACAGTTGAGGGAACTCTCCAGGCACTGACGGCGCTCGTTCTGCATTGGTGCGAGCCCATGTCTCCAGCCAAGCTAGCACTCTGGATTTGTTCCTTGAGCTGTACTCCTTGGCCAGGATGTGGTCGATTCCATGTCCCGCACCACTCTCTTGCACTCCCTTAGCCGCAAGTAGATCTATCTTGTCCAGACACCAAGACTGCGCTCTGAGCTCATTCGGGCCATAAGCGAGATGGTCTCCGATTATCTGTACAACATCGATACCCTCCAGCGCTGCTATTTCGTCGATCAGTGTGTGCCGATCGGGTGCGGTGCCCACCAAGTAGAGGCCCGCTCGCGCAGCCGTGTTACGCAAAGCGCCGTCGCCAGCCTGCAGCTTGTCCCGAATCACCCCCACCGCACGATCAATCTCGGTCGCATCGATGTCGCTCCAATCAATGAAACCCAACGCTTCTAACGCCGGTAGTGCGACCAAAGGATCCGGCGTACCCACCAAGGCGTGCACACGTGCCAGCCACGACTCCCTGTCATTCTGGACCCCGACAATAAAACTGGTACGCAACAGCGGCGCCAACGTCAAATGAGGCGCCGCAAGGCATCCCTCGAGCACGTGCTCGATTTCCGCCGGGTGACGCTTCATCCAATCTTCTATCGCAGGCGCCAAGAATCCCCTTGCTTCTAGGAGGAGTACCATCATCAAGACATTGGGAATGTCGAGTGCATCCAACAACGGGATGACGTCTGCAACGACCCTGCCGATTCTGTACGGATGTCCATTGCCGTCACCCACGGCGTCGATTGCAAGCTGCGCCACATCAACGATGCCGTTGTTGTGGAGCCGCGCAAGCGCAACGGCAGGAAGTTTGTCGCCGCGTCCCGCGCCCGAGGCCGCCTGACACAGAAAAAGGCCTTCGAACAACTCGGCGGGTGCTTGTAGCTTTGGCTCAATGACAACTACCTGGAGGTACTGTAACGCGCGAGCCTTGGCTCTCTCAGGGTCAACAAAGAATGGCGTACCGTCCATCATCTGGCACTCACTGACCATATCCTCTGGCGTCAGCCCTATATCGTCTAGCTTTATAGACTCGGGTTTTGTCAGACACAGCCACGCGAGCTGATCCAGCTTGGCTTCTTTATCGTCCATGGCCTATCACCCCTGTTCTCTTAGCTTAAAGATAGCTCAAATTTCACATTCAACTGCGCTCAGGCTCCGCTGCCGAAATTCTTGGATGTACCTACGTATATCTTGTTTGATGTATTAGTCGCTCAATGCGACGCCGCCCCCCCCCCCCCTGAGTAGTGGGCGGGTTTAGAGTCCAGTGCTGATGCTATCTATCCTGCCAATCAACTGCGCAGACTACTGGCGGGGGTCAGCCCGTCAAGTGCTCGTTTAGGCCTTTCTTCTTTGTAGTCACGCCGCCAGCTTTGGACACTGGTCCTGGCATGGAGCAACGCTGGGAACCAATGCTCGTTCGGAAATAAATCGCGTAGCCGCCCTTTGAAGGACTCAATGTAAGCGTTTTGGTCCTGCGACGCACCTGCAGTCCCGCTTCCTGATACAGGCTATCCAAACGCTCGCAATGGGAACGTCTGAGTAAGCTCCGCGTACAAAAAAGGGCGCCTCTCGGCGCCCTCATCCTTTCAACTCATTCCCACTCAATGGTCGCCGGCGGCTTCCCCGAGATGTCATAAACCACCCTCGACACCCCCCGCAACTCATTGATGATCCGGTTGCTCACCGTCCCCAGGAACTCATACGGCAGGTGCGCCCAATGCGCCGTCATGAAATCAATCGTCTCCACCGCACGCAGTGCAATCACCCACTCATAAGCCCGCGCATCGCCCACCACGCCCACCGACTTCACCGGCAGGAACACGGCAAACGCCTGGCTGGTCTTGTCGTACAGATCCGCCTTGCGCAGCTCATCAATGAAGATGGCATCGGCCTTGGCCAGCAGTTCGGCGTACTCGCGCTTTACTTCGCCCAGGATACGCACGCCCAGGCCCGGGCCCGGGAACGGATGGCGATAGACCATGGTGCGCGGCAGGCCCAGCTCAACGCCCAGGCGGCGCACTTCGTCCTTGAACAGCTCGCGCAGCGGCTCCACCAGACCCAGCTTCATGTGCTCCGGCAGGCCGCCCACGTTGTGGTGGCTCTTGATCACATGCGCCTTGCCGGTCTTGCTGCCGGCCGACTCGATCACATCCGGGTAGATGGTGCCCTGCGCCAGCCACTTGGCGTTCTTCAGCTTGTTCGACTCTTCGTCGAAGATCTCAACGAACAGGTTGCCGATGATCTTGCGCTTGGCTTCCGGGTCGCTCACGCCTTCCAGCGCGGCGAAGTAACGGTCGGCGGCATTCACGCGCACCACCTTCACGCCCATATGCTCGGCGAACATCGCCATCACCTGGTCGCCTTCCTGCCAGCGCAGCAGGCCGGTATCCACGAACACGCAGGTCAGCTTTTCGCCGATGGCCTTGTGCAGCAGCGCGGCCACCACGGACGAATCGACGCCGCCGGACAGGCCCAGGATCACTTCGTCATCGCCCACTTGATCTCTTACGCGGGCAATCTGGTCGTCGATGATGTTGGCGGCGGTCCACAGGGTCTGGCAGCCGCACACGTCCACCACGAAGCGGCGCAGCAGCGCCTGGCCCTGCAGGGTGTGGGTCACTTCCGGGTGGAACTGCACGCCGTACCAGCGCTTTTCTTCGTTGGCCATGGCGGCCACCGGAATGCGGTCGGTGGTGGCGGTGATGGTGAAGCCCGGCGGCGCAACGGAGACGTGGTCGCCGTGGCTCATCCAGACATTCAGCTTCGGCTCGCCGCCGTGGTCGCTCAGGCCCTTGAACAGCGCGTCGGGGTTGATCACGTTCACTTCGGCATGGCCGAATTCGCGCTGGTCAGCGGCTTCGGTGGCACCGCCCAACTGCGCGGCCAGGGTCTGCATGCCGTAGCAGATGCCGAAGATCGGCAGGCCGCTGTCGAACACTTCCTGCGGCGCGGCCGGGGCACCCGGCAGCGTGGTCGATTCCGGGCCACCGGACAGGATGATGCCCTTGGCGCCAAACGCGGCGATCTCGGCCGGGTTGTGGTCCCACGCCCAGATTTCGCAGTAGACGCCCAGCTCGCGGATGCGGCGGGCGATCAGCTGCGTGTACTGCGCGCCGAAATCGAGGATGAGGATCTTGTCGTTATGGATGTTGGTCATGGTGCCGTTCCAGTGGTGTTTTTCGCAGCGCCCGGCGCTTCAAGGCTCTGCGTCAGCGTGGCGATGAACGCCTCGCGTTGTTGAATATGTGAGGTGTCTTCCTCGTCCCAACGCAGCATCAGCAAGCCATGCGGTGCGTTGGGGTTGGAGCGGTCGGCGCGCGGCAGCTCGGCGATTTCCTGCACTTCGGTGCCGGGCACGATGCGCCGTTGCAGCGTGTGCATCGGGTAACCGGAATCCATGGCGTTGCCCCAGAACGCGGACTGCACGCTCATCCGCTTCGGCTCCAGCGGCCCCAGCTCGGCGGTGACCACAGGATCTTCAAGCCTGTCACCCAGATCGGTAACGCACCGCAGGATCACCTGCAGCGGACGCTCGCCAGTGCCTTTCAGCAGCCAGCGCTGTTCGCCAGCGGCCTGCACCTGCCAGCCCTTCGGCAGCGAGAACGCGTTCTGGCACGCCTGCACGTCCTTCACTTGCGAAACCGCCGCGCCCGGAGACCCGGAGCGCGGCGGCGGTTCGGACACCGAACAGCCTGCCATCAGCAGGCTGCCCGTAATCGCAAGAGCAGTTCGCAAGCGCATCAGGCGCGGTAGTTCGGCGGCTCTTTGGTGATGGTCACGTCGTGGACGTGGCTCTCACGCTGGCCGGCGCCGCTGATCTTCACGAACTTGGGCTTGCTGCGCATGTCTTCGATGGTGGCACAGCCTACGTAGCCCATGGTGGCGCGCAGGCCGCCCATCAGCTGGTGGATGATGCCGCCCACCGGGCCGCGGTACGGCACGCGGCCTTCGATGCCTTCCGGCACCAGCTTGTCGGCGGTGGCGGCGTCCTGGAAGTAGCGGTCCTTCGACCCCTTCTCCATGGCAGCCAGCGAACCCATGCCGCGGTAGCTCTTGTACGAACGGCCCTGGTACAGCTCGGTCTCGCCCGGCGATTCCTCGGTACCGGCCAGCAGGCCACCGACCATGATGGTCGAGGCACCGGCGGCCAGCGCCTTGCCGATGTCGCCCGAGTAGCGGATGCCACCGTCGGCGATCAGCGGGATGCGGTCCTGCAGCGCTTCGGCCACCAGGTCGATGGCGGTGACCTGCGGCACGCCGACGCCGGCGACGACGCGGGTGGTGCAGATCGAGCCCGGGCCGATGCCGACCTTCACTGCGTCCGCGCCGCTGTCCAGCAGCGCCAGTGCGGCTTCGCCGGTGCAGATGTTGCCACCGATGACCTGCACGTTCGGGAAGTTCTTCTTGACCCAGCTGACGCGGTCCAGCACGCCCTGCGAGTGGCCGTGCGCGGTATCAACCACGATCACGTCCACGCCGGCGGCGACCAGCGCTTCCACGCGGCGATCGGTATCGCCACCCACGCCGACGGCAGCGCCGACCAGCAGGCGGGTCGACAGATCCTTGGCAGCGTTCGGGAAGTCGGTGTTCTTCTGGATGTCCTTGACGGTGATCAGGCCACGCAGTTCGAACGAATCGTTGACCACCAGCACCTTTTCGATGCGGTTGCGGTGCAGCAGCTGCAGCACTTCGTCAGAGGCGGCGCCTTCCTTGACCGTGATCAGGCGATCCTTCTTGGTCATGATGTGGCGGACCGGATCGTCCAGCTCGGTCTCGAAGCGCATGTCGCGATGGGTCACGATGCCGGCCAGCTGGCCGTCGCTGCCCACCACCGGCACGCCGGAGATGTTGTGCGCCTGGGTCAGGGCCAGCACGTCGCGGATGGTGGTTTCCGGGCCGACGGTGATCGGGTCGCGGATGACACCGGCCTCGAACTTCTTGACCTTGGCCACTTCCGCGGCCTGCTGTTCCAGGCTGAGATTCTTGTGGATGATGCCCATGCCGCCGAGCTGGGCCATGGCGATGGCCAGGCGGGCTTCGGTGACGGTATCCATCGCGGCGGACAGGATCGGAAGCTTCAGCTTCAGGTCTCGGGTCAACCGCGTTTCGAGGTTGACGTCCTTGGGCAGGATGGTCGAGTGGGCGGGGACGAGCGAGACGTCGTCGTAAGTGAGTGCTTCAGCCTGGATGCGCAGCATCGGCATACCCGAGATGTGGGGAAGCGCGACATTTTACCCCTTTTCAGGAGCCAAGAACAGCATTTTTGGTAGCCAGAATTGGAACTTCGCGCGACACAGTGTCGCACCCGCTCACCTGTAGAGCCGAGCCCATGCTCGGCTGCTTTCCGCCAGACCGCGATGAGCCGAGCATGGGCTCGGCTCTACAGGAGGCCCGAGGCCCGGTACCACCAAGCGGTGCCGCAGCGTCGCGCGGGCGGCGATTGGTTCAGGAGGGCTTGGGTGGGTGCCAACCTTGGTTGGCACCTACCAGGAGCGGGTCGGCGGGAATCGCGGGGCATCAATGCAACCCCGGTAGCGCCGGGCCATGCCCGGCGAGCGCAGCGGCGCCGCAAACATCCGCCGGGCATGGCCCGGCGCTACCCTCAGGAGGCTTCCGCCGCTTCCAGGGTGTTCTGCATCAACGTGGCCACGGTCATCGGGCCCACGCCACCCGGCACCGGGGTAATCCAGCTGGCCCGCTGGGCCGCCGCTTCAAACCCGACATCGCCCACCAGCCGGCCGTCATCCAGCCGGTTGATACCCACATCGATCACCACCGCGCCCGGCTTCACCCACTCGCCCGGCACGATGCCCGGGCGGCCTACCGCCACCACCAGGATGTCGGCGTTGCGCACGGCCTGTTCCAGCACGTCCTTGGGGGTGAACTTGTGGCAGCTGGTCACGGTGCAGCCGGCGATCAGCAGCTCCAGGCCCATCGGGCGGCCCACGTGGTTGCTCACGCCGACGATGGTGGCATTGCGGCCACGCACCGGCTGGTCGGTGTGGCCCAGCAGCGTGGTGATGCCACGCGGGGTGCACGGGCGCAGGCCGAACTCGCGCAGGGCCAGGTGGCCGACGTTTTCCGGGTGGAAGCCGTCCACGTCCTTGCGCGGGTCGATGCGCTGGATCAGCCGGCGCGCGTCGGGGATGCCCGGCAACGGCAGCTGGATCAGGATGCCGTTGATCTTCGGATCGGCGTTGAGCTGGTCGATCAGGTCGAGCAGCTCGGCCTCGGTGGTACCGGCCGGCAGATCGTAGTCATGCGCCTCGATGCCGACCTTTTCGGCGGCACGGCGCTTGTTGCGCACGTATACGGTCGAGGCCGGGTCGCCGCCCACCAGCACCACGGCCAGGCCCGGACGGCTGCCGCCGGCGGCCACGCGGGCGTCGACGCGCACCTTCAGGCTGTCGAGCAGGTCCTCGGCGATACGGCGGCCATCAAGGATGCGGGCAGGATGCTGGGGGGCGGAATCGGTCATCGGAGGCAGGCGTGGGGCGGCGGGGACGCTATTGTCCCCGATTCAGGCCCCCTCGCCCACCGCCAATCCGGGCGGCCGCTGCGCTCGCCGGGCATGGCCCGGCGCTACCCCACCCGTGCGCACCACGGTAGCGCCGGGCCACGCCCGGCGAGCGCGGTGCGCGGCACCTCATTCTTCCTCTTCCGGCACGTCCTGCGGGTTCAACGTCTTGCTTGCCCGCTTCGGCGCGGTGAACGGCGTTGGCGTCGGTACGCCCTGCGGGCTGTTGCCGTAGATCATCCGCGCGCCGGCATTCAGACCACCACCGGCAATTTCCAGCTCAAAGCGCTCGGCATCGCGGCGACGGATCTGCTCGGCAATCTCCACCGCATCGTCTTCGTCCGCACCCAGCTCCACCAGCGCGGCCTGGCCGAACAGCACCGCCGACTCGAACGTCTCGCGGATCTGGAAATCGACACCGGCATGGATCAGCCGCAGCGAATGCTCGCGGTCGAACGAGCGCACCATCAGCTTGGCCTGCGGGAACTCGTGCGACACCAGTTCGACGATGCGGTCGGCGGCCTCGGCCTTGTCCACGCACACCGCAATCGCACGTGCGGTGGCCGCGCCCGAAGCGTGCAGCACATCCAACCGCGTGCCGTCGCCGTAATAGATCTTGAAGCCGAACCGCGCGGCGCTCTGGATCATCTCCACATCGTTGTCGATGATGGTCACGTCCACGTCGCGCGCCAGCAGCGACTGGCTGGCAACCTGGCCAAAGCGGCCGAAGCCGATCAGCAGCACGCTGCCGGACAGGCCCTCGGCCTCGTCCACGCCGTCCATGTTTACCGTCGGCTTCGGCGCGATGCGCTTGTAGAGCAGCACCACCAGCGGCGTCAGCGCCATCGACAGCACCACCACGGCAGTGAAGTTGGCATTGATCTCCAGGTTGATCACGCCGGCCGATGCCGCGGCGGAGAACAGCACGAAAGCGAACTCGCCGCCCTGCGCCATCAGCACGCCACGGTCCAGCGCCTGCGCGTGGTCGCTGCCCATGATGCGTGCGACCACGTAGATGCACAGCGCCTTGGCTGCCATCAGCGCCAGCACCAGGCCGAGGATCAGCTGCCAGTTGCCCGCCACCACGCCCAAGTCCAGCGCCATGCCCACGCTGAGGAAGAACAGGCCGAGCAGGATGCCGCGGAACGGTTCGATGTCCGCTTCGATCTGGTGGCGGAAGGTCGATTCGCTCAGCAGCACGCCGGCCAGGAACGCGCCCATCGCCATCGACAGGCCGGACAGCTGCATCAGCAGCGCCGCACCCAGCACCACCAGCAGCGCGGCGGCGGTCATCACCTCGCGCGCCTTCGATTCGGCCAGCACGCGGAACAACGGGTTGAGCAGGAAGCGGCCGACCAGCACCAGGCCGACGATGGCACCGACGCCGATCGCCACCGACAGCCAGCGCGAACCCTCGCCATCGGCACTGCCCGCACTGGGGCCCATCCAGGCCACCAGCGCCAGCAACGGCACGATCAGCAGGTCTTCGAACAGCAGGATGGAGACGATCTTCTGCCCCGACGGCAGCGCGATGTCACCGCGCTCGGCCAGCAGCTGCATCACCACCGCGGTGGAGGTGAGCACGAAGCCGGTGGCGCCGATGAAGGCCACCTGCCACGGCAGGCCGAACAGCTTGGCGATGCTGGTCAGCACCAGCGCACAGGTGACGATCTGCAGCGTGCCCAGCCCGAAGATTTCCTTGCGCAGGCTCCACAGGTGCGAGGGCCGCATTTCCAGGCCGATCACGAACAGGAACATCACCACGCCGAGTTCGGCGGTATGCAGGATGGCCTGCGGGTCGGAGAACCAGCCCAGCCCGAACGGTCCGATCGCCAGGCCAGCGGCGAAGTAGCCCAGCACCGAGCCCAGACCGGCCCGGCGGAACAGGGGCACCATCACCACCGCCGCGCCCAACAGGGCGACGACCTTGACCAGCTCGCTGGTCGCTGCTTCTACCGCCATGCGGTGTTTTCCCCAAGATCCAGAATCGGGTTCAACAATAGAGCAATGCCGATGACGGCAATAGCACGCATGTTGCGCCGGATTGTCTTGGAGGTGGAACGATGCAGGGAATGACCCCCGACATCATCCCGAAACCATGCACATGCTTCAGTGGTGCCATGACCTGTAGAGCCGAGCCCACGCTCGGCTGCTCTTCGTGCCGAGGCCAGAAGCAGCCGAGCATGGGCTCGGCTCTACAGTAGATCCACGCCATGCGTGGATGACGCACAGCCGCCGCGCCCCGGTAGATCCACGCCATGCGTGGATGAATCCCCGGCCAGCCTCACCCACCCCGGCAGAACGCGGCGTAATCGATATATCCCGGGAACGGCACGCCCGGCGCACACACCGGGCAATGCGGGTCCGGCCGGATGCCGGTCTCGCGGAAGCGCATGCCCAGCGCATCGAAGCGCAGCAGCCGCCCCACCAGCGGTTCGCCGATGCCCAGCAGCAGCTTCAGCACCTCGGTGGCCTGCAGCACCCCGGCCAGGCCGGGCAGCACACCCAGCACGCCAGCCTCCGAACAGTTCGGCGCGAACTCCGGCGGCGGCGGTTCCGGGAACAGGCAGCGATAGCACGGTGCCACGCCACGCTGGCGACCGGCATCAAACACGCTGACCTGGCCATCAAAGCGCTCAATGGCGGCATACACCAACGGCTTGGCATGCTTGATGCAGGCGTCGTTGAGCAGGTAGCGCAGCGGGAAGTTGTCCGAGCCGTCCAGCACCACGTCCACGCCGTCCAGCAGCGCATCCACGTTCTCGGAGGTGACCCGCTCGGGCAGGGCCTCGACCTCGATCGACGGGTTCAGTGCCAGCAGGCGCTCGCGCGCGGAATCGACCTTGAGCTGGCCGACGCTGGCTTCGGTATGCACGATCTGCCGATGCAGGTTGCTGCGCTCCACGCGGTCGTGGTCGGCGAAGCGCAGGCGCCCTACCCCCGCGGCGGCCAGGTAGAAGCCGGCCGGGGCACCCAGCCCGCCCGCGCCCAGCACCAGCACGCGCGACTGCTGCAACCGGCGCTGGCCGGCCTCGCCTACCTGTGGCAACAGCAGGTGCCGCGAATAACGGTCGTAGAAGTCGCGGTCGGCAGCACTGGCCAGCGGCTGCACCAGCGGCAGCGACTGCTCGCGCCAGGCCACGGTGCCGCCCGTCACGGAAGCGACGTTTGTGTAGCCGGCCTCCAGCAGGAACTGCGCGGCATCGGCCGAGCGCTTGCCGCTCTGGCAGATCAGCAGGATCTCCTGGTCGTGCCGCGGCAGATGCGCGGCCGGGTCGGCATGCAGTTCGCGCTTGGCCACGCCGCGCGCGCCCTCGGCCATCCCGCCGGCCCGTTCGTGCGCCTCACGCACATCGATCAGCACCGCGCCGTGGGCCAGGCGCTCGCGTGCCCGCGCGGGGGAAAGCTCTTGGATGCTCATGGCCGCATTATCGCGCAGACACCTTCGCCGCGCCTTGCCCCGAACATGGCACCATGCGGGCGTTGCCCCCCTGCATCCCGGAACCGCTGCATGCGCTCTGCCACCGAATTCTGGCGTGACCCGCGCATGCCCTTCGTCGAAAGCCGACGGGCGTGCGACAGCCGCGCCTGCCATCGCCCGCACAGCCATGACACCTTCTCGATCGGCGCCGTGGACGCCGGCAGCAGCCTGTTCACCGGTGCTGTGGAGGGACCGCGCCTGCTGCAGCCTGGCAGCCTGGTCGGCGTACCTGTAGGCCGCGTGCACGCCTGCAACCCCCTGCCCGGCCAGGTCTGGAGCTACCAGATGCTGCATCTGGACGCGCGCTGGATGGCCGAGGTCCGCGCTGAGTATGACGACCTGCCCGAACCCGACTGGCAGCAGGAACCGATCCGGATTTCCAACCATCGCGCGCGCTACCAGCAGTACTGCCAGCTCAACCAGACGCTGTTCTCCGACGATCCGGTCAGCGTCAAGGAAGCTGCCCTGATCGCGTTCGTCGGCGATCTGGATGAACACGATGGTGTAGCCGTGGCTGGCCCGCCTGAAGATGCCGCATTACAGCAGCGGCTGCAGCCGGTGATGGACGTTCTGCGCCAGCGGCTCGAACACACCCCGGCCCTGCAGGAGCTGGCATCGCTGGCAGGCATGAGCCGCTACCAGCTGATCCGCGCCTTCCGGCGTGCCACGGGCCTGACCCCGCACGCCTGGCAGATCGACCAGCGCATCCAGGAGGCCCGGCGGCGGCTGTGCGAAGGGCAGGCACTGGCCGTGGTCGCCCATGCATTGGGGTTCGCCGACCAGAGCCATTTCCAGCGGGTCTTCAAGGCCCACGCCGGTGCGACCCCGGGCCAGTACCGGCGCTGAGCCTGCAATAACGTTCAATACCATCGCGCGGCGCATCCCCACACTGGCGCCCCCGCCAGCCGCCGCCGGACCCGATGGAACAGTTCCTGGTCATCGCCACCGTACATTTTCTCGCCCTGCTCTCACCCGGCCCCGACTTCTTCCTTGTTGCGCGCACTGCGATCACCTCTGGCTGGCGCACCGCCAGTGGCGCCTGTGCAGGCATCGCCCTCGGAAATGGCGTCTTCATCGTGGCCGCCTTCACCGGAATGGCCATGCTGCGCGCAGGTAGCGCAGGGTTCATTGCGGTGCAGTTGGCGGGCTGCGGGTTCCTGCTGTACCTCGGCACGCTGTTCCTGCGCCATGCGGGTTCGACGACGCTGCAGGCATCTGACACTGCCGCCGGATCGCGAGCGGACGGTGCCCACGGATGGTGGAAGGCGGCAGGGCTGGGCGCCCTGTCTGCGCTGCTGAACCCGAAGAATGCGCTGTTCTACGCAACGTTGGCGGCAATGCTCAACGGTCCGCAGGCCAGCACCGCAACGAAGTTCTTCTATGGCGCGTGGATGTTCGGCATCGTCCTGCTATGGGATCTGCTGGTAGCCGCGCTGGTCGGCCACCCGTGGGTGCTGGGCCGATTCGCACGCGCCCTGCCCTGGCTGGAGCGCGCCGCAGGGCTCCTGATGATTGCGCTGGCGCTATGGATCGTCGTGTCGCTGTGGGTGGGCTGATGCCGGCGATTCGCGCCTGTCGCAATAGCGTTCAATACGGCGCGTCCGCACCAGCCCACACTCGGCACTTTCTGTAGGTCGGTGGCAGGTTTACGTGCAGCAGTTCTTCATCGTCTCGGTGCTGTACGGCTTCGCCATGCTCCTGCCTGCTTCCAATCACGCGAAGATCCTGCGCACCGCAATGGGCGCAGGCGGGCACGCCGCCATGGCCGCGTCGTTCGGTATCGCCATCGGTACGGGCGTCATCTGCGCCACGGCTTTCGTTGCAGCGGCCATGCTGGGAAACTGCGGCCTGTGGACGCTGGCGATGCAGTGCACGGGCTGCCTCCTGCTGTTGCGCCTGGCGGGCATGTGCCTGCGCGATGCCGGGCTGACCACCCTCTCTCCGCTTTCCCTGCAGATGCCCTGGGGCCTGAGCGCCCGCTCCCGTTGGCCGCACGCCGAGGCTGGATGCCTGTTGGCGCTCGCCAGCACCAGCAACTGGATGCTGCAGTTCGCGGTGGCTGCCCTGCTTACCGGCCTCGTTGCCGACACTGGCACCAAGACCGCTTACGTGGCCGGCCTGAGCGGCGTCGCGCTGTCGCTCGGCCTGCTGATGGCATGGCTCGGCAGCCATCTGCGCTGGGCACGGAGGTATTGCCGACTCCTTCCGTGGCTGGAGCATGCCGCAGGCCTGGTGACCGGGGCGGTGTCGGTGGCGTACCTGGCAGGAGCATTGGGTACCACCCTGGTCTGGGCAAGCATCACGGGGCAGGCGCGGCTGCCGGAATCGATGATGGCCGCACCCCGCAGCATCCCATGCGCCTTGCCACATTGCCGCGCACGTCGCGGCGGTCGCCCAGATCGAGATCTGTAGAGCCGAGCCCATGCTCGGCTGACGCACGCAGCGCGCCTCGTCAATCCGCGAAAAGCAGCCGAGCATGGGCTTGTATGTTCCTCCCGGCTCCTACGAGGTATGTAGGAGCCAGGGTGGAGGGACCGTCAACATGATATCTGCGGGTACCAGCCGACAGACGAGCCGAGCGATCCCCATCCCGCACCTTAACGTCGA
>NZ_JCAFRH010000017.1:0-26268 GCF_059367875.1 Stenotrophomonas sp. YJH_SMC_16
GAGCAATTCGTGGACTGGTACAACCACCGTCGGCCGCACAGTGCCAACGGCCTTGTGCCACCTGCGCTTTGTGAAGAGCAGGTGGCCTGAACTCCCTTTGGGAGTGTCCAAAAATACTTGACCACCACAGGTTTACGGCGTGTCCTGCAAGCCCACACCGCCCCGCCAGGTCCAGCATCCCCGCCGCCGCTTCTGCCGTTGCTTCGGCTGTGGCCGTTGCCTCTGCGGGTCCCGGGCCGCAGGCCCGGGCAGCAAACCCCTACCGGTCGTCGTGCAGGGTGCCGCCCGGCAGGAACACCCACGTGCGGGTGACCTGCAGGATGTCGATCTCGTCTTCGGTCTTCGGCAACGGCGGGAACGGCTGGGCCAGTTTCACCACCCGCAGTGCCGCCTCATCCAGCAACGGCGTCCCGCTCGAACGCAGGATCCGGCTGCTCTCCACGCTGCCATCGCGGCGCACCCCCACGCTGATCACCACTTGGCCACCGAGGCGGCGCTGCCGGGCCTCGTCCGGGTAATTCAGATTGCCTACGCGCTCGGCGCGGTCGACCCAGGCACGCAGGTAATTGGCATAGGCATATTCGCGCGTGCTGGCCGACACGAACTTGCGGTTCGGGCGCTTGGCGTACTGCGCCGAGCGCAGATGCACTTCGGCAGCCAACCGCGCCATCTCCACATCGCGCTGCTCGCGCGCGCTCAGCGGTGCGTCCGGTTCGGGCTGATCCGGCGTGGGGCGGGACTGTGCCTGCGCCACCACCTCTTCGCCATTGCGGCTGCTGACCACCCGTGCCTGCGGCGGCGGAACCGGCGCGGCCGATTGCTGCTGCTGCGGCACCGGGCTCAGCCCGGACTGGGCCTGTGGGACGATGCCGGCCTGGTTGTCGCGTGGACGCTGTGCGCGGTCGTGTTCGCCACCGCCTTCCTGGTTGGCCGCGGCCAGGAAATCAGCCTGCTTCGGCGTCAGCGCGGTACGGGTCTGGCTGAAGATCACTTCCAGCGTCGGCACCAGCGGTGCATCGCCCTTCACGGCAAAGCCCACGCCCAGGATCAGCAGGGCGTGGACCAGCACAGACAGCGCGATGGTCGCCCCCAGCCGTTGCGCTTCGCGCGGCGGCGGGGGCAGGACGGCAGGTGCGGACGGCATCAGCGCAGGCCGGCCTCGAGTGCGTCGAACAGGGTGCCGGCAATGTTCAGGCCGTACTGCGCGTCCAGTTCGCGCACGCAGGTCGGGCTGGTCACGTTGACCTCGGTGAGGTAATCACCGATCACGTCCAGGCCGACGAAGCGCATGCCGCGACGCTTCATCTCCGGGCCCACCTGGGCGGCGATCCAGCGGTCGCGCTCGCTCAGCGGGCGGCCTTCACCGCGGCCGCCGGCGGCGAGGTTGCCGCGGAATTCGTCGCCCTGCGGGATGCGCGCCAGGCAGTAGTCGACCGGTTCGCCATCGACCAGCAGGATGCGCTTGTCGCCGGCGGTGATGTCGGGAATGAACTTCTGCGCCAGCGCCATCCTGTGGCCGCCGTCGGTCAGCGTTTCCAGAATCACGTTCAGGTTCGGATCGCCCTGGCCGCTGCGGAAGATCGAGCGGCCGCCCATGCCGTCCAGCGGCTTCAGCACGGCCTGGCCATGCTCCAGCGCGAAGGCCTTCAACGCCTTGGCGTCGCGGCTGACCAGGGTCGGCGGGCAGCACTGCGGGAACAGCAGCGCGGCCAGCTTCTCGTTGTAGTCGCGCAGGCCCTGCGGGTTGTTGACCACGCAGGCGCCGGCCGCTGCGGCCACGTCCAGCACCTGGGTGTCGTAGATGTATTCGGCGTCGACCGGCGGATCCTTGCGCATCAGCACGATCTGGCCGGGGCCGAATGCGGTGCGGCTGAATGCGCCCAGCTCATACCAGCCGGCCGGGTCGTCGCGCACCTGCAATGGTGCGGTCTGGGCCACCGCTACGCCACCCTCCAGGGCCAGGCCGCCCGGGCGCACATAGTGCAGGGCATGGCCGCGGCGCTGGGCTTCCAGCAGCATGGCGAAGGTGGTGTCCTTGGCGATCTTGATGTGGGCGATGGGATCCATCACCACGATGACGTTCAACGGCATGGGCGCACCTGTCAGGCAAGGCGTTGATGGTAGCGGCAACGCCGCCCGCGCGCCTCCCCGCCGTACTGCAACGCAGCGTCCGCCCGGCGCTCGCGCACGCATTGCGAAACCCGTCACGTTCAGGAGGGTGCCATGCCCCGCGCCATGGGGCGGCCTTGAAGCGGGCGCGGAAAGTGCGATATAGATACGCTTTCGTAGCGGCCCCCGCCAGAGATCGGGCCGTGCGCTTGGGGATAGGCAATGACTGAAAACACGACTGCGGGCGGGGAACTCGCAGGACTCCGGGTGATGGTCATCGATGATTCGAAGACCATCCGCAGGACTGCGGAAACGCTGCTCAAGCGCGAAGGCTGCGAGGTGGTCACCGCCACCGACGGCTTCGAAGCGCTTGCCAAGATCGCAGACCAGCAACCGCAGATCATCTTCGTCGACATCATGATGCCGCGCCTGGACGGGTACCAGACCTGTGCGCTGATCAAGGGCAACCAGCTGTTCAAGGCGACCCCGGTCATCATGCTCTCGTCCAAGGATGGCCTGTTCGACAAGGCGCGGGGACGCATCGTCGGCTCGGAGCAATACCTGACGAAGCCTTTCACGCGTGAAGAACTGCTGGGTGCCATCCGCACATACGTCAACGCCTGACCAGGGGGGAAAGGCACAATGGCTCGTATCGTTCTGATCGAGGATTCACCGACCGACCGCGCGGTGTTCACCCAGTGGCTGCGCCGTGCCGGCCATGAGGTGCTGGAAGCGGACAACGCCGAGGATGGACTGCAGCTGGTCCGCGACCAGGTGCCGCAGCTGGTGCTGATGGACGTGGTCCTGCCCGGCATGAGCGGCTTCCAGGCCACCCGTGCGATGGCCCGTGATGCGGCGATCAAGCACATCCCGGTGATCATCGTCAGCACCAAGGCGATGGAAACCGACAAGGCATGGGGCCTGCGCCAGGGCGCGGCCGATTACATCGTCAAGCCGCCGCGCGAGGATGAACTGATCGCGCGGATCAACGAGCTGGTGGCCTGATGCGCTCGCCCTTCGACATCCTCGAAGCCTACGAACGGCGAAGCCTGGCCCACGCGGTGCAGCTGCCCGAGCGGCAGTTCGCGCAGGACCTCTGGCGTGGCGTGGGTTACCGCGTCGGCCAGCGTCGGCTGGTGTCCGATTTCCGCGAAGTGGTGGAAATCGTGCCGATGCCGCCGGTCACCCCGGTGCCGTGCGCACAGCCGTGGCTGCTGGGCGTGGGCAACCTGCGCGGCAACCTGTTCCCGGTGGTCGACCTGAAGTACTTCCTGGAAGGCACGCGTACCGTGCAGCAGGAAGGCCAGCGCGTGCTGATCATGCGCCAGGCCGGCGGCGACGTCGCGCTGACCATCGATGAGCTGTTCGGCCAGCGCAGTTTCGAACTGGACCAGCAGATCGAAGCCGGCACGCTGGCCGAAGGGCGTTACGGCCACTTCGTCGATCGCGCCTTCCACGCCGACGGCCACGACTGGGGCGTGTTCTCGCTGTCGCTGCTGTCGCGTACCCCTGAATTCCGGCAAGCCGCGGCCTGAGGCCGGGCAACGCCCCCTGCATTGAAGATCGAGGTTGAACGATGAGTACTGCTTCGGACGCCACCAAGACCGGCAAGCTGCGGCTGGGCGGCAGCAACCTCTGGCTGTTCCTGCTGCTGGCATCGATGATCCTGTTCGGCGTCAACACCGGCGTCGCCACCTGGCAGGGCAGTCGCCTGGCCGATGCCGGTTCCAAGGCGGCCGACCTGCAGGTGCTGTCACAGCAGCTGGCCAACCAGGGCCGTGACGCGGTGGGCGGCAACGCGCAGGCGTTCACCGCCTTCAAGGCCACCCGCAACGCGATCGAACAGAACGTGTCGACCCTGCAGGGGCGCTACGGCAAGGAACCGGGCGTGTCCGGTGCGATCGCCACCCTGGGCGAAACCTGGGCGCCGCTGGGCAAGCAGGCCGGGCAGCTGGTCGCCAGTGAACCGGCGGTGCTGGCCCTGGCCGGCAACGCCAACAACTTCACCGGCGCCGTGCCGGGGCTACAGGCCCAGCTGAACGAGCTGGTGCGTGCGATGTCCGCTTCCGGCGCCCCGTCGTCGCAGGTGTACAGCGCCCTGCAGCAGGTGGTGGTGGCCGGCTCCATGGCCCGCCGCGTGACGGAAATGCGTGCCGGTGGCAGCGCCGCTGCCACCTCGGGCGATGCACTGGCCCGCGACATCACCGTGTTCTCGCAGGTGCTCGACGGCCTGCGCAACGGCAACGAGGAACTGGGCATCACCGCCGTGCGCGGTGCTGCCGCCGTGGCCGCGCTGGAGCAGTCGCAGCAGAAGTGGGAAGCGATGAAGCAGGACGCCGACGCGATCCTGGCCAGCTCGCGCCAGCTGTTCGCCGCGCAGTCGGCGGCCACCGCACTGGGCCAGGGTTCTGCGCACATGCTGGACGACAGCCGCAAGCTGTTCGAGGCGTTCTCCTCGTTCGGTTCGGTGTCCGATACCCGCCTGTTCCCGAATTTCTGGATTGGCGTGGTGTCCGGCGCGCTGTCGCTGATCGCGATCATCGGTTTCGTCTCCACCAACGTGCGCAGCCGCTCGCGCGAGCAGGAACTGCGCTACCAGACCCAGGTGGAGTTCAACAGCCGCAACCAGCAGGCGATCATGCGGCTGCTGGACGAAATTTCCTCGCTGGGTGAGGGCGACCTGACAGTGAAGGCCTCGGTGACCGAGGACATGACCGGCGCCATCGCCGACGCGATCAACTACGCCGTCGACGAGCTGCGCCACCTGGTGACCACCATCAACGACACCTCGGCCAAGGTCGCGCTGTCCACCCAGGAAACCCAGGCCACCGCCATGCAGCTGGCAGAGGCGGCGGGCCACCAGGCCAACCAGATCACTTCGGCGTCGGACCGCATCGGCGAAATCGCGGCGAGCATCGAACAGGTGTCGCGCAACTCGGCTGAGTCGGCCGACGTGGCACAGCGCTCGGTGGTGATCGCCGCCGAGGGTGCCGGCGTGGTGCGCGAGACCATCCAGGGCATGGACCAGATCCGCGACCAGATCCAGGAAACCTCCAAGCGTATCAAGCGCCTGGGCGAGTCGTCGCAGGAAATCGGCTCGATCGTGGAACTGATCAACGACATTTCCGAGCAGACCAACATCCTGGCGTTGAACGCGGCGGTGCAGGCGGCCTCGGCCGGTGAAGCCGGCCGTGGTTTCGCGGTCGTGGCGGACGAAGTGCAGCGCCTGGCAGAACGTACCTCCGGCGCGACCCGACGCATCGAGAACCTGGTGCAGGCCATCCAGGCCGACACCAATGAAGCGGTCACGTCGATGGAACAGACCACCGCCGAGGTGGTGTCCGGTGCACGCCTGGCCGAGGACGCCGGCACCGCGCTGACCGAAATCGAGCGCGTGTCCAATGCACTGAACACCCTCATCAAGAACATCTCCATCGCCGCCCAGCAGCAGTCGGCCGCGGCCTCGGACATCACCCGCACCATGGGCGTGATCCGGCAGATCACCGGCCAGACCTCGCAGGGTGCCGGGCAGACCGCCGAATCGATCGGCCACCTCGCGCAGCTGGCGGCCGACCTGCGTCGTTCGGTCGCCGACTTCAAGCTGCCGGCGTGACGCGGGCAGGGCGGCGAGCAAGGAACCAGTCGATGAAGCATTTCCATTCCCCACGCCAGAACTCGCGCGGCTTCCGCGCGGCGGCGAACGGAGCGCGTCCATGAGCAGTCTGCGCGATGCGATGAGCCACGCAGCGCTGGGTTGGGTCAAGCCTGAGCTGGACGAGACCCTGCGCCAGGTGCGCAACGAGGTCGAGTACTACGCAGAAGACCCGGCCGATGCCAGCCGCATGCGCATCTGCGCCGGCTACCTGCACCAGGTGCAGGGCACCCTGCGCATGGTCGAACTGTATGCCCCGGCGATGGTGGCCGAGGAGCTTGAACAGCTGGCCAATGCCATCGGCGCCGGTGGTGTGGCAGATCGGGATGAAGCCTGCGCGACCCTGATGCGTGGCAGCGTGCTGCTGCCCGACTACTTGGAGCGCCTGCAGAACGGGCATCGCGACATCCCGATCGTGCTGATGCCACTGCTCAACGAAATCCGTGCCGCGCGTGGCGAAGAAGGGGTGCATGACAGCGTGCTGTTGGCATTCGCACCGGACAGCGTCACCGCCACCGAGGCCGAACTGGACCATGCCCGTGGCAGCCTGAGTGGACGCAATCGCGAACTGCTCGACACCGTCGGCAGTGCGGTGAAGGAAGAACTGCTGCGCATCAAGGATGCGCTGGACCTGCACCTGCGTACCGGCGGCGCGCCCGAACAGCTGCAGACCCAGGCCAACGAGCTCGGTGCGGTGGCCGATACGCTGGGCATGATGGGCCTGGGCGTTGCCCGCGGCGTGGTCGTGCAGCAGCGTGATGCACTGCGTGGCGTGGTCGAAGGGCGCCAGCAGATCGACGAGAACCTGTTGCTGGATATCGCCGGGGCACTGCTGTACGTGGATGCCTCGCTGGATGACCAGGTTGCTCATCTGGGCGCCGGCGGCAGTGGCGAGGACGATCCGAGTGCGGTGGAGAACCGGCGCACGGTAGAAGTGCTGGCGCATGAGGCCATCGCCAACTTCGCCGCCGCGCGCGAGCACTTCGTCGCGTTCATTGAAACCAGCTGGAACCATGCCGAGCTGCAGGACGTGCCGCGCCTGCTGGGGGATGTCTCCGGCGCGCTGCGCATGCTGGATCTGGGCACGGCTGCCGATTACCTGCGCGGTGTGCAGCAGTACATCGAAGCGGAGCTGATCGGTCGCCAGCGCGTGCCCAGTGGCCGTCAGCTGGACACCCTGGCCGATGCCATGGCCAGCCTGGAGTACTACCTCGAAGCACTGCGCGACCGCCGCCCGGGCCGCGAGGACATTCTCGACATCACCCGCAGCAGCCTTGAAGCGCTGCGCTACTGGCCGTTGCCGGATCGCAACACGGTGGAACCTGTTGCCGCCGCGCCGATTCCGTTCGCATCGCTGCTGATCGAACGCGAGCCGGTCGCGCTGCAGGCCGAGCCGTTGCAGCCGGAGCGCATCGAGATTCCGGTGCAGCCGGCCGCGCCCGCCGCCGGCACTGTGCCGGTGCCGCTGCCGGACTTTACCTTTGATCCGCCACCGGCCACGCCTGCACCGGAGGTGGTGGACAACAGCCTGATGTTCGGTGCGCTGGGGACCGTTGCATCCGCACCGCTGTCGCTGCAGGACGACGCAGATGCGCCCTTGGTCTTCGCCGCCTCCAGCGCGCCTGCACCCGACGTGCCGCAATGGGATCTCGCACCGTTCCATTCCGACTCCGATCCGGCCGCGAGTGCCGAAGATGAGCGCAGTCCGACCTTCGCCAGCTTCGAGCCGGTCAGTTTCGAACGGGTCGAAACCGGAGTGGGATCGGCGCCGCAGTGGACACTGTCGGAGGCAACGCCGCCGGCAGTGGCCGATGCGGCCGTGATGGCCGTCGAGGGCGACGTCGACGCGTCGGTGCCCTTCGACACCGCTGACTTTGCCGCGCCGGTGTTCGACCCGGTCGCTGCAGAGCACGATGCGGTTGCCGCCGGCGAGGACGTGGTATTCCGCTTCGACGCCGATGCGCTGGACAATGCCGACGACGTGCTGTCGCTGCACGCGATGGAGACGCTGTCGCTGGACGACGACGCCGGATTGCATCCGTCGCTGGAGATCGTCGATGCCGCCACGCCCCTGCGGGTAGACGAAAGCCCTGTGGTTGCCGGAGTGGACGCCGTTCCGGCGGGTGTGTCGGAGGACGTGCCCGCGCCGATGGCCGAGATGCTGGCGCCGGCCTCCGATGCACCGGCACCGGCGGTTTCGGTGATTGATATCGACACCATCGCACCCATCGATTTCAGCGAAGCCGACGCGCAGTTCTTTGCCGAGCTGAGCGCCGCGGCGGCCGACTTCAATCCGCAGGCCATGGCGGCTCCGCCCGCTGCGGACATCCCGGTCGTGGCTGGGACCGAGGCCGGCTTCGAGGCCGGCTTCGACGACGATGCCGAGAACATCGACGAGGACATCCGCGAGGTGTTCCTGGAAGAGTTCGACGACGAGCTGACCAACCTTGGCACGCTGCTGCCGGCATGGCGTGTGCAGCTGGACAACATGGACCGGCTGCGGCCGATCCGGCGCATCTTCCACACCCTCAAGGGCAGTGGCCGACTGGTCGGTGCACGCACCCTGGGTGAGTTCGCCTGGAAGATCGAAGGCATGCTCAACCGCGTGCTTGATGGCAGCCGCCCGGCCACTCCGGCCGTGCTGGCGATGGTCGATAACGCACATGCCGCGCTGCCGCAGCTGAACGCCGCGCTGCGCCATGGCCAGCGCATCAGCGTGGACCTGCAGGCGATGCAGGCCATCGCCGATCGTGTCGGCGCCGGTGAGGAAACCTATTACGTGCCGCTGCCGGTAGCGGCCGCACCGGTGGCCGAGGCCGAAGGCGAGGACGAGATCAGCCGCATCCTGGCGGCCGAAGCCATCGCGTCGGTGCAGGACGAAGCCGAGCCGGTGCCCGAGGCCGTGGGCACGCCAGCCAACATCGACAGCGTGCTGCGCGAGATCCTCGAAGCCGAAGTGGAAGTCCACCAGGCCACCCTGCAGGATTGGCTGCGCTCGGCGCAGCAGGCACCGCAGCCGGTCAGCGACGCGCTGCTGCGCGCAGTGCACACCATGAACGGCGCCTTCGCGATGACCGAAGTGCCGGAAATCACGGCGGTTACCGGCGGTGCCGAGTCCTACATCAAGCGCGCGCTGGCCGCCGACGTGGTGCCTGGCGACGAAGGCGTTGCCGCACTGGATGCGACTGCGCAGGCGATCACCGCGACCATGGAGGCGCTGCAGGCCGAACAGCCGCGCATTGTTCCGCAGGGCGCGTTGGTGCAGCGGCTGCAGGCGTTGGCCGGCGAGCTGCCGGAAGCACGCTGGCCGCTGTTCGCGCTGGAAGACGAGGATGAGGAGGGCGTCGAGCTGGCGGCTGATGTCGAGCCGGCATCCGAAGCCGAAGCGCCGCTGGCTGGGCTGGACGCGCTGGACGAAACCAGCATGCCGTCCGCTTTCGATGCGGAGCCCGATCTCATTGCCGAGCCGCAACTGCTTGCCGAAGATGCGCTGGAACCGGTTCCAGCTGCAGCCGAGCCGCAGCCGCTGGATGTCGCGGCCGACAGCGGCCTGGACGTGGGCGAGCTGACCGCCAGCGACGATCTTTCGCGTTACTTCGACGCCGGCTGGGCGTCGGCGCCAGGCGAAGATGAACCTGCCGTGGCGGACATCGGCACGATTGAATCGATCCAGCCGGTCGAGAGTGCGCCTGTTGTCGAAGTGGCCGACGTAGATGCCGTGCCCACGATCGCGACGGTCGAAGACGCTGATCTGACCATGGCCGACGATCTGTCGCCGTACCTCGACGCCAGTGCGCTGCCGGTGGATGACCGTGACGCGGAAGAGCTGCCGGTGTCTGCGGATGTTGACGCGATCGACCTGAATACGTCGCTGTCATTTGATTCGGGCCGTGGCGATGACCGCGTCATTGACGACGCTGCTGCACTGCCACTCGACAGCGAGCTGTCGAGCCTGCAGGATGAAATGGCTGTGCCGGGTTTTGCAGAACCGGTCACACTGGCAGCCGCGCTCGAGGCCGGCCTGCACGTGATCGAGGAAGAGCAGACCCTGGACGACGACGGGCAATGGCCCGTGATCGGCCTCCAGGCCAGCGAACTCGCGCCGGGCGAGGCAGATGCCTTTGCCGAGGATGCGGACGTCGGCGGGGAGGCGGCGGTCGGTGAAGGAGAGAGCGCCGATCAGCCGTCCCCGGCGACGGTGATTGAGGAGATCACCGCGGAGTCCCCGCAGGGCAGCGCTGCTGCGGTGCGCTTCTTCGAGATGGAAGAGGCGCCGGGCCAGGGCATGGTCGAAGCCGATGCCGACGCCGATGCCGAGATTGCAGAGGCCGACGTCACGCCCCGTGCGCCGCACCTCGAGCAGGCGCCTGATGCGGCCGATGCCGAAGACGGCGCCGACGCACTTGACTTCAGCGTGTACGACCGCGAGCTGGTCGATATCTTTGTCGATGAAGGCAAGGACCTGCTCGACCACTGTGATGGCCTGATCAGCGAACTGCGCGATGCACCGCAGGATCGCGAGGTGCTGGCCGGCCTGCAGCGTGATCTGCACACCCTCAAGGGGGGCGCGCGCATGGCCGGCATCAACGCCATCGGCGATCTCGGCCACAGCATCGAATCGCTGCTGGAAGCCGTCGCCGCCGGTCGCACCGAGATCGAGCGCCGTGATGTGCAGCTGCTGGAGCGTGGCTTCGATCGCCTGCACCAGCTGCTTACCCGCACCGGTGATCATCGCGTGGTGGAACCGGCGCGGGACCTGGTCGACGCGTTCGAAGTGCGTACCACCACCGATATCGCGGCGGCAGCGGCGGCCAACGTGGCGAGCGTCGCAGAAACCGCCTCGGCAGCGGTCGCCAGCCCGGCTCCGGCACTGCTCGATGCGCCGTTGTCGGCACCGCTGCCGGCAGAAGGCGTGGTCGATGAAGATCCGCTGGCGCGTCCGCAGCAGGAGCAGGTGCGCGTGCGCGCCGACCTGCTCGACCGCTTGGTCAACCATGCCGGTGAAGTGGCGATCTACCGCTCGCGGCTTGAACAGCAGCTCGGTGCCTTCCGTGGTGCCATGGGCGAACTGGAGCGCACCAATGCGCGACTGCGCGACCAGCTGCGCCGACTCGACCTGGAAACCGAGGCGCAGATCGTCGCCCGCTACCAGCGCGAACAGGACCAGGCCGACCAGAAATTCGATCCGCTGGAACTGGACCGCTTCTCCACCCTGCAGCAGCTCAGCCGTGCGCTGAACGAGTCGGCGGCCGACCTGGGGGGCCTGCAGGGCGTGCTTGACGATCTGTCGCGCCAGTACGATTCGCTGCTGCAGCAGCAATCGCGCGTCAGCTCCGAGCTGCAGGATGGCCTGATGCGCGCGCGCATGGTGCCGTTCGACGGCCTGGTGCCGCGCCTGCGCCGCGTGGTCCGCCAGTCCGGCATGGATACCGGCAAGCAGGTCCACCTGACCCTGGAAGGTACCCACGGCGAACTGGACCGCAACGTCCTCGACCGCATGGTCGCGCCGCTGGAACACATGCTGCGCAACTCCGTGGCCCATGGCCTGGAGGCGCCGGAGCAGCGCCGCGCCGCCGGCAAGCCGGAGGAGGGCGAGATCGCCATCCGCCTGCACCGCGAAGGTTCGGAAATCGTGCTGGAAGTGGCCGACGACGGCGCTGGCCTGGACCGCGAAGCGATCCGCCGTCGCGCCATCGACCGCGGCCTGCTGGCCGCCGATGCGCAGCCGAACGAGCAGGAGCTGGACAACCTGATCTTCGCGTCCGGCTTCACCACCGCCGATCAGGTCAGCCAGCTGGCCGGCCGCGGCGTGGGCATGGACGTGGTGCGCAACGAAGTGCGCCAGCTCGGCGGTTCGGTCGACATCCAGTCGGTGCGGGGCCAGGGCGTGCGCTTCACCCTGCGCCTGCCGCAGACGCTGGCCGTCACCCAGGCGGTGTTCGTGCAGATCGGCGAAACCACCTTTGCGGTGCCGGTCGCCTCGGTCAGTGGCATCGGCCGCCTGTCGCGTGAGCGTTTCGAAGCGGCCGACAGCAGCTATCGCTACAGCGGCGAGGACTATCCGCTGTACGACCTCGGCAGCCTGGTCGGGCAGGCTCCGGCGCGTGCCGACGGCCAGGACCAGGTGCCGCTGCTGCTGGTCCGCGCCGGCGACCTGCGTGCCGCCGTGGCAATCGACCAGGTGCTGGGCAACCGCGAAATCGTGGTCAAGCCGGTCGGCCTGCAGATCGCATCGGTGCCGGGCATCTACGGCGCGACCATCACCGGCGATGGCCGTGTGGTGGTGATCCTGGACGTGGCGCCGCTGGTGCGCCGCTTCCTCGCCAATCCGACACTGCCGGTACTGGCCAATGCGCCGCGCCAGGAGCGCCAGGTGCCGCTGGTGATGGTGGTGGACGACTCCCTGACCATGCGCAAGGTCACCGGCCGCATCCTCGAACGCCACAATTTCGAGGTCAGCGTTGCCCGCGACGGCGTGGAGGCGCTGGAACGCCTGGAAGAGCGCGTGCCGGACCTGATGCTGCTGGATATCGAGATGCCGCGCATGGATGGCTACGAGCTGGCCACCGCGATGCGCGCCGACCCGCGCTACAAGGATGTGCCGATCGTGATGATCACCTCGCGCAGCGGCGACAAGCACCGCCAGCGCGCCTTCGAGATTGGTGTCCAGCGCTATCTGGGCAAGCCGTACCAGGAACTGGACCTGATGCGTAACGTGTACGACCTGCTGGGGATCGCCCGTGCCCGTGAGTGAAACCCAAACGGCTCCGGCCGTTGCCCTGCTGGCCCGCCCCGGCGCGGCGCGTGAGCGCCTGCGCGAGGCGTTGTCGCACGCCGATGTACAGCTGGTGCTGGAAGATGATCCCAATACGCTGGAGGTGCGGGTCCTGCAGGAGGCGCGCCCGCAGTTCGTGGTGATCGCGCTGGAGGCCGCCATTGAGGATGCATTGGAGCGCCTGGAAGCGGTGCTGTCCGCACCGGGCCTGACCCTGGTCTTCGACGAGGCCGAGCTGGCCGCACGTCGTGATGGCTGGGAGGCTCAGCGCTGGGGCCGTCATCTGGCCGCCAAGCTGCATGGCCACCAGCACGTGTTGCCGCCGGGGGCCGAAGAAGAACCCGGCCTGCAGCTGGAGCCGGGCCACCCGGCACCACCGCCGGCGCCGCAGGAAGAAGCGTTGCAGCCGCACCTGGACCAGGCATTGAGCTGGGCCGACGAGGTCCCTGCTGACAGCCTGTACTCGCCGCCCGCGCAGCTGCACGAACCGATCGCGCTGGAACAGGCGCTGGCGGCGTTGCAGCCGGTCGTGCCCGAGCCGCTGGAGCCGCCCGTACTGCCGTCGCTGGCAGATACCGCGCCCGCAGCAGCGCCCCTGCCGCCGGTCTCCTTCGACCACACCGCCTGGTCCCTGGTCGAAGACGGGGCCGATGCCCCGGCCGCCGCTCCGCACCACGCTGCAGTGGAGGCATCGCTGCCTTCCTTCGATACCGGTCATCTGAGCCTGGTCGACCTGGATGCCGCAGCGCCCGTGGGCGCACGCGCCGGATCGCTGCTGGTGCTGGCCGGCATCGGTGGCCCGGACGCGTTGCGTCGCCTGCTCGGCGCGCTGCCGTCTTCGCTGAGCGTGCCGGTCCTGGTGCACATGCGCCTGGATGGCGGACGCTACGGCAACCTGGTCAAGCAGATGGCACGCGTGTCGCCGTTGCCGGTGCAGCTGGCCGAAGCTGGCCAGCGTGCAACACCCGGTGAAGTGCACGTGCTGGCCGATGACATTGGCGTGCAGGCAGCCAGTGACGGCCTGCATTTCGTCAGCGACGCGCAGGGCATTTCGATTGCCGCGCTGCCGGCTGACCACACTGCGCTGGTCCTGCTCAGCGGCGCCGATCTTGCACATGTTGGTCCGGCGCTGGATCTGGCCGCCGCCGGCGCCTGGGTGGCCGGGCAGGTCGGCGAGGGCTGCTATGACCCTGCCGCAGCCACGGCGGTGGTCGCCGCTGGCATGGTGGCGGGTGAGCCACAGGAACTGGCGCAGGCCATCGCCTCGCGCTGGGGCTCGGAAGACGATAACGGAGAGGCACCATGAGCTACGCCAGCAATGACGAAATCCGCGGCGTCCTGATCCAGGCCGGCAACGAGCGCGTACTGCTGCCCAATGCCACCGTGGCCGAAATGATGTCGCGCGTGCCGGTGCAGCCGGTCTCCGATGCGCCGCGCTGGCTGGTTGGCGAAATCGGCTGGCACGGCTGGCAGGTGCCGCTGGTGTCGTTCGCACGCCTTTCGGGGCTGGGCGAAGAGGCGGTGGCCGGCCACAACAAAGTGGTGGTGCTGAAGGCCCTGAGCGGCAACGCGCAGCGCCCCTACTATGCGCTGCTGACGCAGAATTTCCCGCAGCTGATCTCGGTGCCGCGCGACGGCCTGCTGGCCGACGCCTCCGAAGAAACCCTGCCGCAGATCGTGCACATGCGCGTGCTGCTGGGTGAGCAGAGCGCGCTGTTGCCGAACCTGGACGCACTGGAAGCCGCCCTGGATTCACTGGCGGCCTGATCTACCAAACGGTAGTGCCGGCTGCCGACCGGCACCGAGCCGAGCATGGCTCGGCTCTACAAGGAAACTGCAATCTGGCGCGGGCCCTGTAGAGCCGAGCCTACGCTCGGCTGCTGCCCTGGACGCGCTCGTCGCGGTAGTGCCGGCCGCTGGCCGGCAACCTCATGATCCCGTGGATGCCGGCCAGCGGCCGGCACTACAACGAATCAGCCTTATCCCAGATCGCCCAACCGCGCCTGCAGTACCGCGATCGCGGCCAGCCCCGCGGTTTCCGTGCGCAGGATGCGCGGGCCCAGCTGCAGCCCCTGGAAGCCTGCCGCCGCCAGTTGATCGCGGTCGCGCGGCGACCAGCCGCCTTCCGGGCCGATCGCGATCACGATGCCGCCTGCCGGAGCGGCCGCCAGCGTCGACAGGCGATGTGCGCCCTGCGGGTCCAGCGTCAACCGCAGCGTATCCACTGGTAGTGCCGCCGCGGCCTGCGCCAGCGACAGTGGCGAGCCCACCTGCGGAATGCGCGCGCGCCCGGACTGGCCGCAGGCCGAGGTCACCACGTTGTTCCAGTGCGCCACGCGCTTCTCCGCCCGAGCTGCATCAAGCTTCACCTCAGTGCGCTCGGCGTTGACCGGAATGATCGCCGCCACGCCCAGTTCGGTGGCCTTCTGCAGGATCAGGTCCATCTTCTCGCCGCGCGCGATGCCCTGCAGCAGGGTGATCGCCAGTGGCGATTCATTCTTGATGGCCTGCACGGCGTCGATGCGTACCTGCACCTCGCGTTTGCCGGCCACCGTCAGCGTCGCGCTGTAGTCGTGGCCATCGCCGTTGAACAGGACGCAGGTATCGCCTTCGCGCAGGCGCATCACCCGCACCAGGTGGTTGGCCGTCTCTTCCGGCAGGGTCACGGTCTGGCCGCTGTGCAGCGCCAGGTCGATGGGGCAGCGGGTCACGCGCATGCAATCGCCTCGTCAATCGCTGCCAGTGTGGTATGTGCCAGCAGCTCCAGTTGTTCGTCGTCCACGCAGTAGGGTGGCATCCAGTACAGCACGTCGCCCAGCGGGCGCAGCACCACGCCGCGCTTCAAGGCGGCCTTGTAGGCGTGCAGGCCCAGCCGCATGGCCGGGTCGAACGGCGTGCGCTTGTTACCGTCGCGCGACAGCTCGAAGGCCACCACCATGCCGGCCTGGCGCACGTCGGCCACGTGCGGATGGTCGTTGAACGGTGCCGCCAGCGTACCCATCACGGAAGCGATGCTGCGGTTGCGGGCGATCACATCGTCGTCGCGGAAGATGTCCAGCGTCGCCAGCGCGGCCGCGCAGGCCAGCGGGTTGCCGGTGTAGCTGTGCGAGTGCAGGAACGCGCGCTCGCGCGAGTCGTCAAGGAAGGCGTCGTACAGCGCCTGCGTGGCCAGCACCGCGGCCAGCGGCAGGAAGCCGCCGGTCAGGCCCTTGGACAGGCACATCAGGTCCGGCATCACCCCTGCCTGCTCGCAGGCGAACAGGGTGCCGGTGCGGCCGAAGCCGGTGGCGATCTCGTCGGCGATCATGAACGCGCCATGGGCATCGCACAGTTCGCGCACGCGCTGAAGATAGACCGGGTCATGCATGCGCATGCCGCCGGCACACTGCAGGCGCGGTTCCAGGATCACCGCGCAGATCTCGCCCGGATGCTGGTCGAACAGGGTGGCCAGGCCGTCGGCAGCCTGCCGCGCGCGGTCGGCCGCGCTCTGGCCGGGCTCGGCCAGGTAGGCATCGGGCGAGGGTGCGAACAGGCCCTCGGCCAGCAGCGGTGCGTAGACGCGGCGGTACAACGGGATGTCCGCCATCGCCAGCGCACCCAGGGTCTCGCCGTGGTAGCCGTTCTCCAGCGCGACGAAGCGGGTGCGCCGGGGTTCGCCACGGTTCTGGAAATACTGGAAGGCCATCTTCAGCGCGACTTCCACGCCGGCCGAGCCGTTGTCGGCGTAGAACACCTTGGCCAACGGCGCGCGGCCGGGCTGGCGTGGCGCCAGCGCCAGCAGGCGCTCGGCCAGGGTAATGGCCGGCTCATGGCCGAAGCCGGCCAGCATCACCTGTTCCAGCTGCGTCGCCTGGGCGGCGATGGCGCCACCGATGCGCGGTTCGGCATGGCCGAACAGGTTGGTCCACCAGCTGCTGACCGCATCCAGATAGCGGTTGCCATCGTGGTCGATCAGCCAGGCACCTTCGCCACGGGCGATCGGCACCAGCGGCAGGGTGTCCGGATGCTCGCGCATCTGCGTGCAGGGATGCCACAGCACCTGCAGGTCGCGCTGCCGCCAATGGTGGGCCAGCGGGGAGGGGGTTGGGTCTGCTAGCATTTCGGGCTCATGAACATGTTGCTGCCTGCACATTCTATCGGCCCCGGCGCAGGCGCCGGCCGCCGCGGAGATTCCGCATGAACGATGACCGTGCCGGCCGTCGCTTGCCGATCATCCATCGGATCACCGATGAGGAGAACGGTCCCTTCCAGCGCCAGCACCTGGACCTGGAGTTCTCCAACGGCGAACGCCGCCGCTTCGAGCGCCTGGTCAGCCGTGGCCATGGTGCGGTGGTGGTGGTGCCGATGCTCGACGACGAGACCGTGCTGCTGGTACGTGAATACGCCGCAGGCATGCACCGCTACGAACTGGGCCTGGTCAAGGGCCGGATCGATGCCGGCGAGACTCCCGAGCAGGCTGCGGACCGCGAACTGAAGGAAGAGGCCGGTTACGGTGCGCGCCGGGTCGACGTGCTGCGCGCAATGACCCTTGCCCCGACCTATATGAGCCACCAGTCGTGGCTGGTGGTGGCGCGCGACCTGTACCCGGAAAAGCTGGCCGGCGACGAGCCGGAAGAACTGGAAGTTGTCCCGTGGAAGCTGGCCGAGCTGGACCAGCTGATGCTGCGTGAGGACTTCTCCGAGGGACGCTCGCTGGCGGCGCTGTTCATCGCCCGCCAGTGGCTGCAGGGATTGCGATGATCAAACTGACCACGGACCTGCGCGAGACCGCCATCGCCATCGCCCAGGAAGCCGGACAGGCCATCATGCAGGTCTATGCCGATGGCTTCGAGGTGCAGATCAAGGACGACAACAGCCCGGTCACCAGTGCCGACCTGGCGGCCAACCAGGTCATTGAACAGGGCCTGCAGCAGCTGACCCCGGACCTGCCGATCCTGTCCGAGGAATCGGCGCAGGTGGGCTGGGAGCAGCGCCGCCACTGGGGGGCCTACTGGCTGGTCGACCCGCTCGACGGCACCCGCGAGTTCGTCAAGCGCAACGGCGAGTTCAGCGTCAACATCGCGTTGATCTACCAGGGCGCACCGGCTTTCGGCGTGGTGCTGGCCCCGGTCACCGGCATCGTCTGGCATGCCATGCGCGGCGAGTTGGCCTATCGCCGGCAGGGCCTGCACGACACCGTGCTGCGCACCCGTACACCGGCCACCGCACCGTTGCGGGTCGCCGCCAGCCGTTCGCACCGCTCACCGGAGACCGAGGCGCTGCTGGCGAGGATGGGCCGCATCGAGACCATCGCGCAGGGCTCGTCGCTGAAATTCTGCCGGATCGCCGAAGGTGGCCTGGATGTCTATCCGCGGCTGGGTCCGACCTCCGAATGGGATACCGCTGCCGGCCAGTGCGTGCTGCACGCCGCCGGTGGTGCGGTACTGTCGGCCGCGACCGGCAAGCCGTTCCGCTACAACCGCCGCGAGACCCTGTTGAACGGCGATTTCATTGCCCTTGGTGATACCAGCCTGCCGTGGCGTGACTGGTTGTCCGATTGACCCTGGAGGCCGCATGAGCGCGCACGACACCCCCACCACCGGCAGCGCCGCAAGCAACGAACTGGAGCGCCTGCTGGCGATCATGGCGCGCCTGCGCGATCCGCAGGGCGGCTGCCCGTGGGACCTGGAGCAGAACTTCGCGACCATCGCGCCGTACACCATCGAGGAAGCCTACGAGGTGGCCGATGCGATCGACCGCGGCGACCTCGACGACCTGTGCGACGAGCTGGGCGACCTGTTGTTGCAGGTGGTGTTCCATGCGCGCATGGCCGAAGAGCAGGGCAGCTTCGCCTTCGCAGACGTGGCCCGCGCGATCAGCGACAAGATGCAGCGCCGCCACCCGCACGTGTTCGCCGAGGTCAGTGTCGATGATGCCGACGGGGTAATGCGTAACTGGGAGGCGATCAAACGGGCCGAGCGCGCCGCCAAGGGCGAGCAGGACACCTCCGCGCTGGCTGGCATCTCGCGCGGCCTGCCGGAATGGCAGCGGGCAGTGAAGCTGCAGTCGCGCGCGGCCAAGGTCGGCTTCGACTGGCCGGGCCCGTTGCCGGTGCTGGACAAGGCGGCCGAGGAACTGCAGGAGCTGCGCGAGGAGTTCGAGCGCGGCGATATCGCCGGCAACAAGGCGCGCCTGCAGGAAGAACTGGGCGACCTGCTGTTCGTCTGCGCCAACCTGGCGCGCCACGCCGATATCGATCTGGGTGCGGCGCTGCGCGGGGCCAACCACAAGTTCGAACGCCGCTTCCGTGCGATGGAAGCGCAGGCCGATGCGCAGGGTGGGGCGCTGGCTGCGATGGACCTGGAGGCGCAGGAAGCGCTCTGGCAGCACGCCAAGGCGGCGGAGAAGGCGTGAAGACACTCGGCCTGTTCCTGCTGACGGCGCTTGCCGAGATCGTCGGCTGCTACCTGCCGTGGTTGTGGCTGCGCAAGGGCGGCAGCATCTGGCTGCTGCTGCCGGCGGCCGCCAGCCTGGCCCTGTTCGCCTGGCTGTTGACCCTGCATCCGACCGCCAGTGGTCGGGTCTATGCCGCCTACGGTGGCGTCTACATCGGCACCGCGCTGTTCTGGCTGTGGCTGGTCGATGGTATCCGTCCCAGCCGCTGGGACCTGTTCGGCGCCGCGCTGTGCCTGGCCGGCATGGCGGTGATCATGTTCGGGCCGCGCACCTCATCGGTGTAGGTCCGGGCAAGGCGGTTCTGTAGAGCCGAGCCCACGCTCGGCTGCTCTTCTTTCCGACCGCGCTGGCACGCGCAAGCCGAGCATGGTTCGGTGCTGCAAGGCAGCGCAGCGCCCCCCGAAAGGCGCATGATGGGCCTGACCACGGCCCCCGGAGCATGCGCATGTCCCGCTTCGCCAGCTTCCGCGAGTTCTATCCGTTCTATCTCAGCGAGCACCGCCACCCGGTATCGCGCCGGCTGCACTTCATCGGCAGCTGCGGCGTACTGCTGCTGGTCGCGGCAGCGATCCTGCGTGGGCAACCGATGCTGCTGCTGGCCGCCCTGTTCTGCGGTTACAGCTGCGCCTGGGTCGGCCATTTCTTTTTCGAGAAGAACCGCCCGGCCACCTTCCAGCACCCGCTGTACTCGTTCATGGGCGACTGGGTGATGTTCGCCGACATCCTGCGCGGGCGCGTGCCCTGGTAGCGCCGCTGTGAATGCGGCCTTCACGCGCTATGCTGGGGCCTGGACGTCATCGATAAGGAAAGCAAGATGTTCCCGACCATGTTCTTTACCGTGGTACTGGCCTTCGTGGCCGTGGTGATCCTGTTCAAGGCCGTACGGATGGTGCCCCAGGGCTACGAGTGGACCGTCGAGCGCTTCGGGCGCTACACGCACACCATGACCCCCGGCCTGCATTTCCTGATCCCGATCGTGTACGGGGTGGGGCGCAAGGTGAACATGATGGAGCAGGTGCTGGATGTGCCCAGCCAGGAAGTGATCACCAAGGACAACGCCGCCGTGCGCGTGGACGGCGTGGTGTTCTTCCAGGTACTGGATGCTGCCAAGGCCGCCTATGAGGTGGCCAACCTGGAAGTGGCGATGATCGCCCTGGTGCAGACCAACATCCGTACCGTGATCGGTTCGATGGACCTGGACGAATCGCTCAGCCAGCGCGAGGTGATCAATGCCCAGCTGCTGAGCGTGGTCGACCATGCCACCAATCCCTGGGGCGTGAAGGTCAACCGCATCGAGATCCGCGACATCCAGCCGCCGCGCGATCTGCTGGACGCGATGGCGCGGCAGATGAAGGCCGAGCGCGAAAAGCGCGCGCAGATCCTCGAGGCAGAGGGTTCACGCCAGTCGGAGATCCTGCGCGCCGATGGCGAAAAGCAGGCGACCGTGCTGGAGGCCGAAGGCCGTCGCGAAGCTGCATTCCGCGATGCCGAGGCGCGCGAGCGCCTGGCCGAGGCCGAAGCGATGGCGACCAAGGTGGTGTCGGCGGCGATTGCCGAGGGTGACGTGCAGGCGATCAACTACTTTGTTGCGCAGAAGTACGTGGAAGCGTTCAAGGAACTGGCCAGTTCGCCGAACCAGAAGCTGGTGCTGATGCCGATGGAGGCCAGTGGCGTGATCGGTTCGATCGCGGGCGTGGCCGAACTGGCGAAGCAGGCGCTGGCCAGCCAGGACAACAAGGCCGCCGGCAAGCGGCCGCCGCCGCTTGGAGGCTGACATGCGTTGGGAAGTCGTCGGTTGGGGCGCGTTGGCGCTGCTGCTGTTCGCGGCCGAAGCGCTGGCGCCGGGTGCGTTCATGCTGTGGATCGGCATTGGCGCGGCGGCGGTGTTCGTACTGGTCGCGGTGTTCAGCGACATTCCGCTGCTGTGGCAGGTGATCGCTTTCGTCCTGCTGAGTGTGGTCTCGATCCAGTGCTACCGGCGCTGGGGGCGGCCGCGGGCACGGCCCAGCGATGCGCCGTTGCTCAACCGCCGCGCCGAGCAGCTGGTCGGCCGGGAGGTGGTACTGCAGCAGGGCATCGTCGGTGGCCAGGGACGGGTCAGCATTGACGATGCGTCCTGGCAGGTGAGCGGTCCGGAGCTGCCTGCGGGTACGTGGGTGCGGGTGCGCAGCGTGCAGGGCACGGTGCTGGTGGTCGAGGACGCAGGCCGCCCCCTGTAGAGCCGAGCCCACGCTCGGCTCCCACACGAAGAGCAGCCGGGCATGGGCTCGGCTCTACAGCGCCGGCGCTGCGCTGCGGCACGCCTGCGGGCGACCGATCTGGGATAATGGGGATTCTTGTTTCCTCTGCTGCCGGACCCGGTCATGACCCAGAAGACGCTGCTCAACGATACCCACCGCGCCCTTGGGGCCAAGATGGTCGATTTCGGGGGTTGGGACATGCCCATCCACTACGGCTCGCAGCTGGACGAGCACCACCAGGTGCGTCGCGAGTCCGGTGTGTTCGACGTCAGCCACATGACGGTGGTCGACCTGCGCGGTGAGCAGGTCAAGCCGTTCCTGCGCCGCCTGCTGGCCAACTCGGTCGACAAGCTGAAGGTGACCGGCAAGGCGCTGTACTCGTGCATGCTGAACCCGCGCGGCGGCGTCATCGACGACCTGATCGTCTACTACCTGGGCGACGATTTCTTCCGCATGGTGGTCAATGCCTCCACCCGCGAGAAGGACCTGGCCTGGCTGCGCGAGCAGGCTGCGCCGTTCGGCGTCACCGTCGAGCAGCGCCCGGACCTGGCCATCCTGGCCGTGCAGGGACCGCAGGCGCGCGACATCGTGATCGGCCTGGCGCGTGATGCGGACCGTCAGGCGCTGACCAAGCTGGGCCGTTTCGCCGCCCTGCAGGTGCAGTCCGATGACGGCGTCGAACTGTTCGTCGCCCGTACCGGTTACACCGGCGAAGACGGTTTCGAGATCCTGCTGCCGCAGGACGCCGTGGTCGCGTTCTGGAACCGCCTGCTGGCGGCGGGCGTGAAGCCGGCCGGCCTCGGCGCACGCGACACGCTGCGCCTGGAAGCCGGCATGAACCTGTACGGCCAGGACATGGACGAAGAGATCAGCCCGTACGAAGCGGCGCTGGCCTGGACCGTGTCGCTGGACGAAGGCCGCGACTTCATCGGCCGCGACGTGCTGGAAGCGCAGAAGGCCGCCGGCACCGCACGCCAGATGATCGGCCTGGTGATGGACGAGAAGGGCGTGCTGCGCCACGGCCAGGCGGTGACCACCGCGGGCGGCCAGGGCGAGATCCTGTCCGGCACCTTCTCGCCGACCCTGGCCAAGGGCATCGCCTTCGCCCGCGTACCGGCCGGTGAACTCGGCGAGGTCACCGTCGACATCCGCGGCCGGCAGGTACCGGTACGCGTGGTCAAGTTCCCGTTCGTGCGCGAAGGCCAGGCCCAGCCCGGCGTGCTCGCCGACGCCTGATCCGAAACTGCCGATCGTCACTGACAGCAGTGGCGGCCGGTTGGTTACACTAGCCCCGTTTTTTCCACCCCTGCATATCTCTGGAGCAGTCCCATGAGCGAGATCCCCGGCGACCTCAAGTTCCTCAAGTCCCATGAGTGGGCCCGTGTCGAAGGCAATGGCCGTGTCACCGTCGGTATTTCCGACCACGCCCAGGGCCTGCTGGGTGACCTGGTCTACGTCGAACTGCCGGAAGTCGGTGCCGACGCAAAGGCTGGCGAGCAGATCGCCGTTGTCGAGTCGGTGAAGGCCGCCTCGGACGTCTACAGCCCGATCAGCGGCAAGGTCGTCGAGGTCAACTCGGCGCTGTCCGACAAGCCGGAAACCATCAATGAAGATGCCTACGGCGAAGGCTGGATGTTCGTGGTCGAACTGACCAACGCCGAAGAGCTCAACGAACTGCTGGATCCGGACGCGTATGCCGAAGCCCTGGAAAACGACGACCACTGAGTCGTCACTTCCGGGTTCTGGAACGGCCACCTTCGGGTGGCCGTTTTTGTTTTGGCGAGTGCGTCGGACTCATGACGGCGGGTTCGCTCTGCACCCTCGGCGTGGCATCAGCCGACAGACGAACGGTGCCGATCGGCGTGCGCAGTTTTGCGCAAATCCGCGTTTCCGCCCTGCGCCGAAGCGATCAGATGTGAAAACTTTTCGCCCCCCGTTGCGGCCCCGTTGTGCTGGCGTTGGCGACGGTGCCGGTGACCATCGGCGATGCACGTGCGCTGTTGTCCAGAACATGTGCCTATCTGCGCAGAGTGCTTATTTCAAGTGTTTTTTGTTCAGAGAGCGCATCGACGTCGTCGCATGCGACGCGCGTGCGCGCCGCTTCAATGGTCGTTGCAGGGCGCGCACGGCGGTGGCGCGGGCGGCGTCCGGGCTGGCGCGGATGTGAAAATTTTTCGCGGGGGTTGTTGACAGTAAAAAAAACCGTGATTAGGTTTCGCCTCAGCAGACCTTGCCTGCCCAACCGAGTGCGCAGAATCAATCGTCCGATGCGAAGCAGCCCCTTCAAGACCACCGCGACCCTGATGACGGTGGACATGGCCCCGCTTCCCCCGGAGAAATGCAAGGCAACTCCCGTTCCGATGTCCGCTCCGCCGATCGAGGCGGGCATTGCCGCATCCGTAACGGCGCGCCTGACGCGCCGGCGGTCCCCGCACGCAGCATCCGCGGGTTTGATCCAACTGGGCGTTTCAACTCCCTATCACTGACGAGGAGCCATCCCATGGCAACCAAGAAAGCTGCGAAGAAGAAGCCCGCCGCCAAGAAAGCGGTGAAGAAGGTCGCGAAGAAGGCTGCTGCCAAGAAGGCAGTGAAGAAGGTCGCGAAGAAGGCGACCGCCAAGAAGGCAGTGAAGAAGGCTGCGAAGAAGGTCGCCAAGAAGGCCACTGCGAAGAAGGCAGTGAAGAAGGCGGCGAAGAAGGTAGCCAAGAAGTCCACTGCCAAGAAGGCCGTCAAGAAGACCGCCAAGAAGGCCGTCAAGAAGGTAGCCAAGAAGGCCACCAAGAAGACTGCCAAGAAGGCAACGGCCCGCAAGCCGGCCAAGAAGGTCGCGAAGAAGGCGACTGCCAAGAAGGCCGTCAAGAAGACCGCCAAGAAGGCAGTAAAGAAGACCGCGAAGAAGGCCACCAAGAAGGCTGCCCCGAAGAAGGCAGCGAAGAAGGTTGCCAAGCGCAAGCCGGCCGCCCGCAAGAAGAAGGCCGCTCCGGTCGCTCTGCCGGCAACCCCGGCGCCGCTGATCTAAGTACTTCCCGATAGCCGCATCCTGAAACCCCCTTCCCTGGCTGCCCAGCGGGGAGGGGGTTTTTTTATGGAGCGGTTTGTAGCGTCGGGCCATGCCCGACGGCTTTTCTGACGGTCGACGCTAGCGGTGCGGCGCCGGTGGAAAGCGCTCCACCAGGAAGTCCAGGAAGCTGCGCAGGCGGGTCGAGTGGTAGCGATCGTGGGCGTAGACCACGTGCATCGGCCGACCGGTCTGGCCATGCTCCGGGAACAGCTGCACCAGGCGTCCGGCGTCGACGTCGGCAGCCAGCAGCAGTGCCGACTGCAGCACGATGCCCAGCCCATGCAGCGCCGCCGTGCGCAGTGCTTCGCCGTTGTTGATCTGCAGCCGGCCGTCGGGCACACGCTCAAGCCCGCCAGCATCGACCTGCAGCCACTGCGCCAGTGCGCTGGGTTCGAAGGACAGGCATTGGTGCCGGGCAAGCGCCTGCAGGTCGGAGGGCGTACCGTGCCGGGCGAGGTATCCGGGCGATGCGCACATCATCAAGCGATACGGTGCCAGCGCACGCGCCACCAGCATGCTGCTGTCGGCCAGCGTGCCGATGCGCAGCGCCGCTTCGAAACCCTCCTCGGCGAGGTCGACCACGCGGTCGGTCAGCGTGGCTTCGACCCGGACCTCCGGATGGCGCGCCATGTACTCGGCCAGTGCCGGTACCAGCGCATGCGTGCCGAAGATCACCGGCGCACTGATGCGCAGCGTACCCGCCGGTGCCAGCTGCTGGTGCTGCGCCTGCGCATCGGTTTCTTCCACCAGGCGCAGGATCTCCCGGCAGCGGGTGTAGTAGTCCTCGCCGAAGGGCGTCATATGCTGGCGCCGGGTGGTACGGCTCAACAACTGCATGCCCAACCGTGCCTCCAATGCGCGCAGATGCTTGCCGACCATCGTCGCGGAGATATCCATCGCCGCCGCCGCTGCACTGAGGCTGCCCTTGTCCACGATCAGCACGTAGACCTGCATGCTTTCCAGCAGGTTCATCTGACACTCCGGGTGTTGAATGCTGAAACCTGCGCGGAGTTTATCAATCAGGGGTGATCAAACAGCATGTCGTGCAAGGGCTGGATTGGCCGGCCACGTGGACAGGAGAACACCATGGACTTGAATCTTGCAGGCCGTACCGCATTGGTCACGGGGGCGGGCAGTGGCATCGGTGCCGCCGTCGCCAGGCATCTGGCGGCCCAGGGCGTGCGCGTCGCCATCACGTCGCGGCAGCGCGCGCCCCTGCAGGCGCTGGCGGCGCGGATCGAAGCCGAAGGCGGCGCGGCACCGGTCATCGTGGTCGGCGATGTCACCGTCGCCGACGACGTCCGGTCCATCGCGGAGGCATCCCGGGAGGCATTGCAGCGCGTGGACATCCTGGTCAATGCCGCAGGGGGCTCCCGGCCGACCACGGCGGATGCCGATGACAAGGTCTGGGAGGAAGCGATCGCCCTGAACTTCTCCGCCGCACGACGGCTGACCCAGGCGCTGTTGCCCGGCATGCAGGCGCAGGCATGGGGGCGGGTGATCAATTTCAGCGGTTCGATGGAGCCACGTTCGGTGAATGCCGCCACCGCGGCGAAGGCGGCGCTGCATCTGTGGAGCAAGGGGTTGTCGTCGGAGGTGGCCGGGCAGGGGATTACGGTGAATGCGATTGCACCGGGGCGCATCAACAGCCCGCAGATTCTTGATCGCCTGCATCCCACCGAGGAAAGCCGGCGCGAGTTCATTGCACGCAACATTCCGATCGGGCGCTTCGGCGAGCCGGACGAAGTGGCGCCGCTGGTGGCCTTCCTGGCTTCGCCGCTGGCCGGCTACATCACCGGTGCGGTGATTCCGGTGGATGGCGGCATGCACTACTTCGCGCATTAGCGCTGCGGAGCTGTAGAGCCGAGATCCTATGTTCGCGGTCAAGCCTGCTGGAAGCAGGCTTGACCCACTTTCAGCATGGCGGGGTCAAAGTCCCGCCCGCTTTTGAAGACCCCCCAGGCGATCCTGGCCAGCTTTCTGGCCAGGATGTTAA
>NZ_JCAFRH010000018.1:0-5232 GCF_059367875.1 Stenotrophomonas sp. YJH_SMC_16
CTCGGTGCAGCGCGTGACCGACATCATGGCCGAGATTTCCGCTGCTTCGCAGGAACAGTCGGCCGGCATTGAGCAGGTCAACCAGACCGTGGTGCAGATGGACGAGACCACCCAGCAGAACGCCGCGCTGGTGGAGGAAGCCACCGCCGCCGCGCGTGCAATGGAAGACCAGGCCGTGCAGCTGGGTGAAGCCGTAGCCCGCTTCCGGCTGGCATCACAGGGCACGACGGCCATCCCGGCACGCCCGCTGGCGGCACCGGTACCGCGCCAGGTTGCAGCCGCCGCACCGGCCGCAAAGCCGGTCCCGGCGCGTACGCTGCGCACCGCGACAGCCCAGCCGGCGCTGGCCGCAGACGGCGACTGGCAGGAGTTCTGATGTACCGGGGTCGGATCCCTTTCCTTCGGGAAGGGGATCCGACCCCGGACGCATGGAAAGTGATGCAATTCTCACTTCATAATCCGGCACAGTGGCCGATATCCCCATCGAGCCTCGCGCCAACGCGTGCTGGCGCCCGCCCCTGACCGTAGATTCCATGTCCGACGGCAACGACACTGCAGTGCATGATGTCCACGCGGCTGACGCCGCTGACGAACGTTTCCTGGTCCGTAATCCGCGCCAGCTGCGGCAGCTGCTGCGATCGCTGATCGACCAGCGATCACTGATCAATGCGCATATCGACGGCCGCGACCGCTCGTTCCCGACCGCGCTGCTTGAGCTCGACGAGGACGAAGACACCCTGCTGCTCGATGGCAGCCCGCAGGAGGCGTCCAACCGCGCCGCCGAACAGGCCGATCATCTGCTGTGCTTCGCCCAGCTCGAACGCGTGCTGGTGCGGTTCCGCCTGCAGGCACTGCAGCGTGTGGACAATGACGGCCACGTCGCCTTCCGCGCCCCTCTGCCGGACGAGCTGGTCCATCTGCAACGACGTGAGATGTACCGGCTGGAGACGCCCGTCACCGATTCGCCCCAGCTGCTGGTCCCCGCCGGCGAGAGCCGCGCCGAAGCGCTGTCGATGCGGGTGGTGGACATCAGTGGTGGCGGCCTGGCGGTGGCCGTGCCTACCGACTGCGCGGTGTTCAGCCTGCAGAAGCGCTACCCGGCGGTGCTGTCGCTGCCCGACGGCCCGGACCTGGAGATCGAGCTGGTCGTCTGCAACCTGCTGCCGCAGCGCCAACCCAACGGCATCGAGATCAAGCGCGTGGGCATGCGCTTCGACATCCTGCCACGTGGCGCCGACAGCGCCATCCAACGCTATATCTTCCGCATCGACCGCCAGCGCAAGGCGCGCCGCAACGGCGAGCTGTAGGGCTCGTCCAACCGGTAGTGCCGGCCGCTGGCCGGCAACCTCGCGACAACGCGGGGCCCAAACCTAAAGTCCCCCGACGAGGGGCCGATATCGAGCCTGACACCGGGACTTCCGGCAGAACCAGGACCCCTCGATGAACGACAAGACCAGCTCCACCGCCAGCGCCGGTGGCGAATTCCTCAGCTTCACCCTCGGTGCCGAGCACTACGGCGTGGACATCCTCAAGGTGCAGGAAATCCGCGGCTATGACGCGGTCACCCGGGTGCCGGATGCACCGGACTACATCAAGGGCGTGATCAACCTGCGCGGCACCATCGTCCCGGTCATCGACCTGCGCCTGAAGCTGCGCCTGGACGACGCCCGCTACGACGCCTTCACCGTGATGATCGTGCTGAACGTCGACGACCGAGTGGTCGGCATCGTGGTCGACAGCGTCTCGGACGTGATCCCGCTGTCGGCCGAGCAGATCCGCCCAACCCCGGAATTCGGCGCCGCCGTCGATACCCGCTTCATCTCCGGCATCGGCACGCAGGACGACCGCATGCTGATCCTGCTCGACATCGAGACCCTGCTGGACAGCGCCGACATGGGCCAGGCCAACGTCGTTGAAGACGCCGCCGCCTGATCAAGCGGACCTGCTTCACGTTCTGGTCACACAACCCTTCAGTTCCCTCCGGCAGTGCCGATAGGGGGACAGAAGCCGGTCGCGCAGGAGCGCGCAGAACCGGAACGACCATCACCATCCCCGGAGATACACCTCGATGAAGTCCCTGCTTGCATTCGTTTCGGCCGCTGTCCTGGCCACCACCGCTTCCGCCGCGTTTGCCCAGTCGGCCGACATGATCCCGCCGGAACTGGCACCGCGCTCGGTCGGCAAGGACGGCATGGTCTGCGGCAAGGTCGAGAAGGCCCGCTACGCAGAAGGTTCCGAAGGCCAGCCGACCTTCCTGTACATGGGCGGCGCCTTCCCGCGCCACACCTTCTCGGCGCGCATCGCCGGCGAGAACCGCGGCAAGTTCTCCTTCCCGCTGGAAACCCTGGAAGGCAAGACCGTCTGCGTGATCGGCAAGATCCAGCGCGACGCCTCGCGCGCGGAAATCGAAGTCAGCTCGCCGGCCGGCCTGAAGCTGGCCAACATCAAGTAATCCGCTGTCCGTCGAACCACGCCGGACCTGGTGCCGGCGTGGTTTCTGCTGCAACCGGGCCCGACGCCCGGACGCGTCTGCCTTAGGAGATCGCAACGCCCATGCCGTGGATCAACAACCTCAAACTGATGCCGAAGCTGCTGCTGACCTTCGGCGTCCTCCTGCTGGTGATGTTGCTGCAGGGCATCGTCGCCTATCGTGGCCTGCATTCGCTGAACAATGTCACCACCGAGCTGGCGGGTTCTCGCATGGAGAGCATCCGCATGGCCGGCGAGATGCGCGGCATGCTGGGTGAATACCGCAACGCCGCCTACCAGCAGCTGATCCGCGCCAGCGACGACGTCAAGGCGGATGCACGCAAGCAGGGCGTCGAGCTGCGCGCGAGCATGGACAAGTCGATCAAGGAGTATCCGACCCTGGTCGACAACGCGCAGCAGAAGAAGCTGTTCGACACCTTCGCCAAGGAGTGGAAGGACGCCCTGGCCTCCTATGACAGCGTCACCGAGATGCTGGAACTGGACCTGCCGGACGACGCCATCGATACCTTCGTCGGCGAAACCCGCACCAAGCACCGCAAGGCCGCCTCGGCGCTGGAAGCGCTGATCGCCGAAGACAACCGCCTCGCCCGCGCGTCGCGCGAACAGGCCGCCTCCACGTATTCCGCCTCGGCCGTGCTGACCGTGATCGCCCTGCTGGGCGGCGCCGCGCTCGGCCTGGTGCTGGTCTGGCTGTTCGCCCGCGCCCTGGTCGGCAGCGTGCGCGGCGCCGTGTCGGTTGCCAACGACGTGGCCGGCGGCAAGCTCGATGGCCACATCGACGTCAGCCGCCAGGATGAAGTGGGCGAACTGATGCAGGCCATGCAGCGCATGCAGCGCGACCTGCGCGAGCGCATCGAAACCGACCAGGCTGTGGCGCGCGAGAACCTGCGCATCCGTACCGCGCTGGATTACAGCTCGACCGGCGTGTACCTGACCGACACCAGCAACACCATCGTCTACAGCAACCGCGCCCTGCAGCAGACCCTGAGCCAGTACCAGGACGAAGTGCGCCGTGACCTGCCGGACTTCGACGCCCAGGCCTCGCTGATCGGCAAGCCGGTCACGGTGCTTGAACACCGCGGTGAAATGGACCAGACCCTGCTGGGTAACCTGAAGGCACACGGCGTGGCCCGTCGCCCGATGCAGTACGGCGATGCCCAGTTCGCCCAGGTGGTCTCGACCATCCGCAATGAAGGCGGCGACACCGTCGGCTACGTGGTGGAATGGCGCGACCGTACCCAGGAAGCGCAGGTGGAAGCCGAAGTGGCGCGCGTGATCGCCCAGGCAGCCGCCGGCGACCTGTCCGGCCGCATCGATTCCAGCGACAAGGAAGGCTTCTTCCTGCAGCTGGCCCAGCAGATCAACGGCCTGCTGGACGCCAATGCCGGCAGCATCGAACAGATCTCCGGCCTGCTCGCCGCACTGTCGCAGGGTGACCTGACCGTGCGCATGCAGGGCGACTACCAGGGCGTGTTCGCCCGCATGCGCGACGACGCCAACGCCACGGCCGCGCAGCTGAGCGAGATCGTCACCCGCATCAAGCAGTCCAGCCGTGCGATCAGCTCGGCCGCCGGCGAAATCGCCTCGGGCAACAGCGACCTGTCGCGCCGTACCGAACAGCAGGCTGCCAACCTGGAAGAAACCGCTGCCTCGATGGAGGAACTGACCTCCACCGTGCGCCAGAACGCCGAACACGCCCGCCAGGCCAACCAGCTCGCGATCGGCGCGCATGGCGTCGCCTCGCAGGGCGGTGAAGTGGTCGGCCAGGTGGTCACCACCATGTCGGCCATCGAAGCCTCGTCGAAGAAGATCGCCGAGATCATCTCGGTCATCGACGGCATCGCGTTCCAGACCAACATCCTGGCGCTGAACGCCGCGGTGGAAGCCGCACGTGCCGGTGAACAGGGTCGTGGTTTCGCCGTGGTCGCCAGCGAAGTACGCACCCTCGCCCAGCGCTCGGCCGCTGCCGCCAAGGAGATCAAGGGCCTGATCGACGACTCCGTTGGCAAGGTCAACGACGGCTCGGCCCTGGTACACAAGGCCGGCGCAACCATGGGCGAGATCGTCGCCTCAGTGCAGCGCGTGACCGACATCATGGCCGAGATCTCTGCGGCTTCGCAGGAACAGAGCGCCGGCATCGAGCAGGTCAACCAGACCGTGGTGCAGATGGACGAGACCACCCAGCAGAACGCTGCACTGGTGGAAGAAGCCACCGCCGCCGCCCGCGCGATGGAAGAACAGGCCGGCCACCTCAGCGAGGCCGTGTCGATCTTCGTGGTGGACGAAGCCGAGGTCGTGGCCGCCCCGCGCGTCGTCGCTGCCCCTGCCCCGCGCGCCACGGCGCCGGTCGCTCCGGCACCGGTCGCACCGCCGGCCCGGCGCACCGCGGGTGGTCGCCCGATGGCCACGGAACTGGCCGACGGGGACTGGCAGGAGTTCTGATTCCAGCCTGACCTGATCCACGAAGACGCCCTGGCCCTGCGCCGGGGCGTTTTCGTTTACGGGGTATCTGGATATCCAGCCAACGGCGAAGCCCCTCGGGGTGGTCGCGGAGAGCGCTTGGCTACTGAGGGCTGGCCGGGAGGGTGGGCTGCGCAGGGGACGCCGTAAACCTGTGGTGGTCAAGTATTTTTGGACACTCCCAAAGGGAGTTCAGGCCACCTGCTCTTCACAAAGCGCAGGTGGCACAAGGCCGTTGGCACTGTGCGGCCGACGGTGGTTGTACCAGTCCACGAATTGCTC
>NZ_JCAFRH010000019.1:0-4266 GCF_059367875.1 Stenotrophomonas sp. YJH_SMC_16
AACATTCTGGCAAGGAAGCTGGCCAGGATCGCCTGGGGCGTGTTCAAAAGCGGCCGAGACTTCGATCCGGCCATGCTGAAGGTCGGTCAAGCCTGCTTCCAGCAGGCTTGACCACGAACATAGGATCTCGACTCTACAAAGAGCGAACAGCCGTCCAGCAATCGCGTCGTTACAACTGGATCCAGGTAGCCTTGATCTCGCTGTACTTGTCGAACGCATGCAGTGACTTGTCCCGCCCATTGCCGGACTGCTTGTAACCACCAAACGGGGCGGTCATGTCGCCACCATCCCAGCCGTTCACCCAGACACTACCCGCGCGCAACTGCCGCGCGACCCGATGGGCGCGGCTGAGATCACGCGTCCACAGGCCCGCGGCCAGGCCGTAGCGACTGTCATTGGCCAGGCGCACCGCTTCGGCCTCGTCGTCGAAGCCGAGTACGGCCAGCACCGGCCCGAATACTTCCTCACGCGCCAAGGCCTGCTCCGGGCGCACCTGGTCGAACACTGTCGGCTGCACATAGCTGCCGCCGGCCTCGACCTCGGCCCGTCGCCCACCCAGCAGCAGCCGCGCGCCCTCGCCTTCTGCGCGTGCGATATCGTCCATCACCTTGTGCAGATGCGCGGCATCCACCAGCGCGCCCATCGGTGCATCGGCCTCCAGCGGATGCTGCGGCTGCATGTGCTGGCCATGGGCGATCACCTGATGCACGAAATCCTCGCGGATCGAGCGCTGGACCAGCAGCCGGGAGCCGGCAGTACAGACTTCGCCCTGGTTGAAGAAGATGCCCTGTGCCACCGCCTTGGCGACGACGTCCAGATCGGGGGCGTCGGCGAACACCACATGCGGGCTCTTGCCACCGCATTCCAGCCAGACCCGCTTGAGGTTGGATCGCCCGGAATGCTCCAGCAGCTTCGCGCCGGTGGCACTGGAACCGGTGAAGGCCAGCACGTCCACATCCATGTGCAGGGCCAACGGTTCACCGACGCGCGCACCGTGGCCGGGCAACACGTTCAGTACGCCCTCCGGCAGGCCCGCCTCGGCGGCCAGTGCGGCCAGCCGCAGCGCACTCAGCGGTGACCGCTCGGAAGGCTTGAGCACCACCGAGTTGCCCATGGCCAAGGCCGGTGCGATCTTCCAGCACGCCATCAACAGCGGGAAGTTCCACGGCACGATGGCCGCCACTACGCCAGCGGGCTCGCGCGTGACCAGCCCCAGTTCATGCGGGCCGGTGGGCGCGACCTCGCCGTACAGCTTGTCCACCGCTTCAGCGGTCCAGCGCAGGCAGCGCACCACGCCGGGCAGGTCGATACGGCGCGCGTCACGCACCGGCTTGCCCATGTCCAGGGTTTCCAGCAGGGCCAGTTCATCGGCGTGCGCGTCCACCAATGCCGCCAGCGCCAGCAGCACGCGCTTGCGATGGGCCGGAGTGGCCTGCGACCAGTGGCCCGCCTCGAAGCTGCGTCGCGCGGCCAGGACCGCGCGCTCGACATCCTGCGCGTCGCAGTCGGCAACCGCAACCAGCACGCGACCGTCGATCGGGCTGATGCAGTCGAAGCGGGCGCCACTGGCGGCATCGACATAGCGGCCGTCGATGAAGGCCTGGCCCGGCATCGACAGCTGGAGGGCCAGCGCCTGCCAATGGCTACGGTCGGGGAAATCAGCCATGGGAAGCTCCAACATTCAACGAGCCTTGGTTATACCGGGACCGCCGCGACTCCGCCGTGACGCGGCTGCGCTACATTCGTCGCATCGGACCCGACGGAGCTGGCATGAAGCGTCCCGAAAGCGACCTGCACGACCTGGCCACCCAGCGCCCCGAGTCACTGGACGCGTACTGGATGCCGTTCACCGCCAACCGCCAGTACAAGGCCGCGCCGCGCATGCTGGTACGCGCCGAAGGCATGCACTATGAGGATGTCGACGGCCGCCAGATCCTCGATGGCACTGCCGGCCTGTGGTGCTGCAACGCCGGCCATGCCCGCCCACGCATTGTCGAGGCTATCGTCGAGCAGGCACGCACCCTCGACTATTCGCCGGCCTTCCAGATGGGCTCGCCGCCGGCCTTCGCGCTGGCGCAGCGGCTGGCTGCACTGGCGCCGGGCCCGCTCAACCACGTGTTCTTCACCAGCTCCGGCTCCGAGGCGGTGGATACCGCGATGAAGATCGTGCTGGCCTACCACCGCCAGCGTGGCGAGGGCCAGCGCACGCGCTTCATCAGCCGCGAGAAGGCCTATCACGGCGTCGGTTTCGGCGGCATGGCACTGGGGGGGCTGCCCAACAACCGCAGGGCGTTCGGCCTGCAACTGGGTGGCGTGGACTACCTGCGCCACACCCTGGACCTGCCGCGCAATGCGTTCAGCAAAGGCCTGCCGCGCCAGGGCGCGGAACTGGCCGACGACCTGGAAAGACTGATCACGCTGCACGACGCCTCCACCATTGCCGCCGTCTTCGTCGAGCCCATCGCCGGCTCCGCCGGGGTGATCCTGCCCGCACCCGGCTACCTGCAGCGCCTGCGCGAGCTGTGCGACCACCACGGCATCCTGCTGGTGTTCGATGAGGTCATCACCGGCTTCGGCCGGGTTGGCATGCCGTTCGCCGCGCAACGCTTCGGGGTCACCCCGGACCTGCTGACCTTTGCCAAGGCGGTCAGCAACGGCGCGGTGCCTCTGGGTGGCGTGCTGGCCAGCGACGCCGTGCATACCACGCTGATGCAGGCACCGCCGCAGGCCATCGAGCTGTTCCATGGCTATACCCATTCCGGCCACCCGCTGGCCTGCGCCGCAGCGCTGGCGACGCTGGACGTCTACGCCGAGGAGCGCCTGTTCGAGCGCGCCATCGAGCTGGGCGAGTACTGGCAGGAACGGCTGCATGCGCTGCAGGGCCTGCCCAACGTGATCGACATCCGCAACTTCGGGCTGGTCGGCGCGGTCGAGCTGGCACCGCGCCGCGATGCTCCCGGCAGCCGTGGCTACGAGGTGTTCCGGCGCTGCTTCCATGACGGCCGGTTGCTGGTGCGCTGCACCGGCGACATCATCGCGCTGTCGCCGCCACTGATCGTGGACAAGGCACAGATCGACCAGATCACCGGCACCCTGGGCGAGATGATCCGGGCCACCGCCTGAGCCCGGGCCGGCGGTGGCGAGCGGGTACAATGGGCGGTTCCGCTCCTGCTCGCTGCCGTGCCCATGGATATCGTCGTCAAAGAAGAACTCAAGGCCTATATCGACCCGCTGACCGCGGACGAACATGACGCGCTGGAGCGCAGCATCCTGGCCGAAGGCTGCCGCGATGCGCTGGTGCTGTGGGGTGATGTGCTGGTCGATGGCCACAACCGTTTCGGCATCTGCCAGAAGCACGGACTGCCCTTCAACACCGTGCAGAACACCCGCTTCCAGAGCATGGAAGACGTGCACCTGTGGATGATCGAGCAGCACCTGGGCCGCCGCAGCGTGTCCGATTTCCAGCGCGGTGTGCTGGCGCTGCGCAAGCGCGACATCCTGGCCGCCCGCAAGCAGGTCGAGCAGGCCCAGCTGCAGCGCGAGAGCGACGGCACCGCCGACGTCGTCGTAGACGCGGGTGAGGACAGCCCGCCGTGGGAACCGGCGCCGAAGATCAGCCGCGCCGAGCTGGCCCGCGAGGCCAAGCTGAGCACAAGCCAGGTCGGCATGATCGAGCGCATCCACGCCCAGGCCGCGGCCGAGGTGGTGGAAGCGGTGAAGGCCGGCGTGATCTCGATCAGCGCCGCTGCGGCCGTGGCCGACCTGCCGGAAGACGAGCAGCGCGCCGCCGCCGCCGGTGGCAAGGACGAGCTGAAGCAGGCCGCCAAGCGCGTGCGCGAGTCCAAGCGCAAGCCGCGCGCACCGAAGCCTGAACCAGCCGAGATGGATTTCGAAGAACCCAGCGAGGACGAGGTGGCCAGCCGCGATGCCGAGGTTCTGTCGGCACTGGAACAGCTGGGCGAGGATGCACCGGCCCTGCGCCGTCGCGTGGTCGCGCTGACCCGCGAGAACGACACCCTGCGCGCGCAGCTGGCCGCGCTGCGCAAGCAGCTGGAAGCGCTCTAAGCGCTCTCGACGCGCTTCTGTAGAGCCGAGCCCATGCTCGGCTGCTCCTTTCCACGCGCAAGGCAGCCGAGCATGGGCTTGTATGTTCCTCCCGGCTCCTACGAGGTATGTAGGAGCCAGGGTGGAGGGACCGTCAACATGATATCTGCGGGTACCAGCCGACAGACGAGCCGAGCGATCCCCATCCCGCACCTTAACGTC
>NZ_JCAFRH010000020.1:0-2696 GCF_059367875.1 Stenotrophomonas sp. YJH_SMC_16
CACGGTCTGGTTGACCTGCTCAATGCCGGCCGACTGTTCCTGCGAAGCAGCGGAAATCTCGGCCATGATGTCGGTCACGCGCTGCACCGAGGCGACGATCTCGCCCATGGTGCTGCCGGCCTGGTGGACCAGGCTGGAGCCTTCGGCAACCTTGCCGACCGAATCATCGATCAGGCCCTTGATCTCCTTGGCGGCGGCGGCCGAGCGCTGGGCGAGGGTGCGCACCTCGCTGGCGACCACGGCGAAGCCGCGGCCCTGTTCACCGGCACGAGCGGCTTCCACTGCAGCGTTCAGCGCCAGGATGTTGGTCTGGAACGCAATGCCGTCGATGACGCTGATGATCTCGGCGATCTTCTTCGACGAGGCTTCGATGGCCGACATGGTGTTGACCACCTGGCCAACCACGCTGCCGCCTTGAGAGGCAACACCCTGCGCGCCGATCGCGAGCTGGTTGGCTTGGCGGGCATGCTCGGCGTTCTGGCGTACGGTGGAGGTCAGCTCCTCCATCGACGCGGCGGTTTCTTCCAGGTTCGCAGCCTGCTGCTCGGTACGGCGCGACAGATCGCTGTTTCCCGAAGCAATCTCACCGGCGGCCAGGGTGATGCTGGAGGCACTGGCCTGGATCTGGCCGACGATCTGGGTCAGCTGCGCGACGGTTGTGTTGGCGTCGTCACGCATGCGGGCGAACACGCCCTGGTAGTCACCCTGCATGCGCGCGGTCAGATCACCTTCGGCGATGGCCGACAGCAGCTGCGAGAGCTTGCCGAGGTTGTCATCGCTGACCGCCATCATCGCGTTGAGGTTTTCCAGCATCAGGCGGAAATCGTGATCGAAGCGCTGCGCATCGCCACGGCGGCTGAAGTCGCCGGCAGCGGCGGCACTGGCCAGCTGCTTGATTTCGGCGTTGATGCGGCCGAGATTGGCCTTGACGGTGTCGACGGTGGTGGTCATCGCCGCCTTTTCGCCGGGGTAGCGGGCGATGTCGCGGCTCAGGTCGCCGACCGCGTACTGCTGTACCACGTCCAGCACGTCATGCAGGGTCTGCACGTGGCCGCCTACCAGGGCGTTGGTTTCCTGCACCATCAGCCCGTACTCGCCGGGGAAGGCACTGGCGTCGATGCGATAGCTCAGTTCGCCGGCATCGTGGCGGCGGGCCATTTCGCGCTGGCCGCCGATCACTGCGTGCAGCTGCTGCTGCATGCCGGACATGGCGTCCAGCAGGCGACCGGGTTCGTCATGCGCCTGCGGACCGATGTGGCTGTCCAGCTTGCCGCGGGCGATACCCTCGGCGACGGCCGTTGCCTGCTTCAGCGGCACGGCGATGCGGTTGCCGATGAGCCAGCTCAGGGCCAGCACGATCAGTACCAGCACGCCACCGGAGACGGCCATGATGGCGGTGAACACCAGCGCCTGCTTCTGCACGTCGTCCATGTAGACGCCGCTGCTGACCACCCAGTTCCAGGGCGCGAACAGGCCGGCGTAGGCCACCTTCTCGACCTCGCCCTTGCTGCCGGGCTTGGCCCAGCGGTAGTTGACGAAGCCGCCACCGGCCTTGGCTGCTTCAACCTGGTCGTAGTAGATGCGCACGCCGTCGTCGGTGCGGAAGTCCTTCATGTCCTTGCCGACCAGATCCTTGCGGAACGGGTGCATCAGCAGGCGGTAGCCGGTGTCGTAGATGTTGAAGTAGTAGGCATCGCTCTCGGCGCGCATCACTTCCAGCGCCTGCAATGCCGCGCTCTTGGCAGCGTCCTCGCTGAGCTCGCCGGTACCGGCCAGCCGGTGATAATGCTGGAGGATGCCGTAGCTGAGTTCGACCTGGGTCTTCAGCGCGGTCTTGCGGGTCTCGGTGAGGTCCAGGTACTGCATGCGGGCGGCGATCACCGAGAGCGCGATCACGCCGAGCGCGATGAGCAGCGTCAGCAGGTTGAGCTTGCGCCGGACGGAGAGGTTGCTGAAGTAGTGTTGCCAGCGATGCAGGAGATTCATCGAGCAGGACCAGGTCGAAGCGGGCGGGCGGCGCCGAGCCGGTCAGCGGCGGGACAAGCCGTGACAACCCCGTTATCGGCCGATGGGGCGGGGGATTGAGGCGCAGTGTCCGAACGTATTCAGGTTTCCTTGCAGCGGCGGCTGCGGCGCTGCCTGCGGCAGGCTGGTTTTGAAGCAACAGCAACAGCAACAGCAACAGCAACGGCCCTTGGTCGGTGGTCAGGGGTTGCGAGAAGGGCCGGGCCAGGATGGGTTGGCGGGGGACGCCGTAAACCCGTCCCTGGGGGCTTGGCCGCGGCATCCATGCCGCGGACACCCCCGCCAACCCACCCTGGCCCGGCCCATTCGATATCCAGGCGTCGGACGGCAAGAGCGTTGGGTTTCCAAGTGGAAAGAGGGGTCAGATCCGTTTTCCTGCGGAAAACGGATCTGACCCCGGAAGCAACGCGGCTCTTGCTCTTGCTCTTCTTTCTTCAATCCGGGGTGGACGCGCACGGAAATTTTCCGTGGCCGGGAGGGTGGGCTGCGCAGGGGTGTCCGCGGCATGGATGCCGCGGCCAAGCCCCCAGGGATGGGTTGTGGTGGTCTAATCAACTTGGACACTCGATAGGATCAATTTCAAGCATCGAGGTAGACCCATGGCAAAGCAGATCACTCAGGGCATGAGGGACGAGGCGGTTCGCCTTGTGGTTGTGGAGGGGCAGACAGTC